>NZ_JBICXT010000012.1:166923-204531 GCF_043200415.1 Streptomyces sp. NPDC048419
GCGCCCCCCCGCGGCCCTCTCCACCCCGCCCCGGCCCCCCACCCCCCTGGCCCCCCGCCGGCGCACCCCCCCGGGGCGCGGGGGGGGGGGGGGCCCGGCCCCCCCCCCCCCCGCCCGTCGGACGTCACCGTCGCGCCTGCGACCGTGAGCGGCTGTCAGCGCAGGAAGGGGTCCACCGCGACCGCCACGAAGAGCAGCGACACATAGGTGATGGACCAGTGGAACAGGCGCATCTCCTTGAGCTTCCCGCCCGTCACCTCGGACTTCGCGCGGTTCTGCAGCGCGTGCGCCTCCCACAGCCACCAGCCGCCGGCCGCCAGGGCGACCGTCGTGTAGAACCAGCCGGTGTAGCCGAGGGGCGTCAGGAGCAGGGAGACGGCGACCATCACCCAGCTGTAGACGACGATCTGCTTGGCGACCACCTTGTTGGAGGCGACGACCGGGAGCATCGGCACGCCCACGCGCGCGTAGTCCTCCTTGACCTTCATGGACAGCGGCCAGTAGTGCGGCGGGGTCCAGAAGAACATGACGAGGAAGAGGATGACCGGCGCCCAGGACATCGAGTCGGTGACTGCCGACCACCCGATGAGCACCGGCATGCAGCCCGCGATGCCGCCCCACACGATGTTCTGCGAGGTACGGCGCTTGAGGATCATCGTGTAGACGACGACGTAGAAGAGGAGCGCCCCGAGCGAGAGCCAGGCGGACAGCCAGTTGACGGTCAGCCCGAACAGCAGCGTCGAGACGACCGCCAGGGTGATGCCGAAGGCGAGGCACTCGCGCGGGCTGACCATCCCGGTGACCAGCGGACGCTGCGAGGTGCGGTCCATCAGCGCGTCGATGTCGCGGTCGATGTACATGTTCAGCGCGTTGGCGCCGCCCGCCGACAGGTATCCGCCCAGGCAGGTGAGCAGGACCAGCGTCAGGTCCGGCACCCCCTGCTGCGCCAGGAACATCACCGGAACGGTGGTGATGAGGAGCAGCTCGATGATCCGCGGCTTGGTCAGCGCCACGAACGCCTTGACACGGGCCCCGAACGGCCGGTGACTCGAGCTCCTGCTCTCCCCCAGCACCCCGGCTGGACGGGATTCGACGGCCGTCACGCACACCCCTACAGAGACATCCCAGCGAGCCCCCGCCCATGTGAAGTACCGGTAAAGGCTCGCGCGTACCACGCCACTTTAGACGTTGCCCATACCCCGATCTTCGCGGGGGTGGGGTCGTGTTGGCGGGGGGCCGTGACCGGCGGCGCACGGGTGCGCCCGGACGTCGTACTGAAGCTCGATTGAGCAGCGGGGCGAGCGGCTCCGTATTCAGTTGCCGACCACGGATCCGAGCAGTCGGGAGGCGGATCCTTGCCGGGCCCGGCAGTCTGGAATGACTCGAAAAAATGCGCGTTCTCACGGGGGTAGGCTCGACAGCGGCCGGTGGGCGTCCCAGTGCGCCGGCATTCGACATGCGTGACATGTGGAGAGGAGCCCTGACTCAGGGTGAGCACCAAGCCGACCACCACAGACCTCGAGTGGACCGAGTTGGACCAGCGGGCCGTGGACACCGCCCGCGTCCTGGCCGCCGACGCCGTACAGAAGGTCGGCAACGGCCATCCCGGTACGGCGATGAGCCTGGCGCCCGCCGCGTACACCCTCTTCCAGAAGGTGATGCGGCACGACCCCACCGATCCGGACTGGGTCGCCCGCGACCGCTTCGTCCTGTCCGCCGGTCACTCGTCCCTGACCCTCTACACACAGCTCTACCTGGCCGGCTTCGGCCTGGAGCTGGACGATCTCAAGGCCTTCCGCACCTGGGGCTCCAGGACCCCCGGTCACCCGGAGTACGGCCACACGACGGGCGTCGAGACCACGACCGGCCCGCTGGGCCAGGGTGTCGCCAACGCCGTGGGCATGGCGATGGCCGCCCGTTACGAGCGCGGTCTGTTCGACCCGGACGCTGCGCAGGGCGAGTCCCCCTTCGACCACTTCGTCTACTGCATCGCCGGTGACGGCTGCCTCCAGGAGGGCATCTCCTCCGAGGCGTCCTCGATGGCCGGCCACCAGCAGCTCGGCAACCTGATCCTGCTGTGGGACGACAACCACATCTCGATCGAGGGCGACACCGAGACGGCCGTCTCCGAGGACACCGTCAAGCGGTACGAGGCCTACGGCTGGCACGTGCAGCGCATCGCGCCGAAGCCGGACGGGGACCTCGACCCGCACGCGATCTACAACGCGATCGAGGCCGCGAAGCAGGTGACGGACCGGCCGTCGTTCATCGCGATGCGCTCGATCATCGCCTGGCCCGCCCCGAACGCGCAGAACACCGAGGCCGCGCACGGCTCGGCGCTCGGCGACGACGAGGTAGCGGCCACCAAGCGCGTCCTCGGCTTCGACCCCGGCAAGAGCTTCGAGGTCGCCGACGAGGTCCTCAAGCACACCCGCCAGGCGCAGGAGCGCGGCCGCGAGGCGAAGGCCGAGTGGGAGAAGTCGTTCCGGCTCTGGCGGCAGAACAACGCCGAGCGCGCGGCCGACTTCGACCGCATGGCCAAGGGTGAGCTGCCGGCCGGCTGGGAGGAGAAGCTCCCGGTCTTCGAGCCGGGCAAGGGCGTCGCGACCCGCGCCGCCTCGGGCAAGGTCCTCCAGGCCCTCGGTGCCGTGATCCCCGAGCTGTGGGGCGGCTCCGCCGACCTGGCCGGCTCCAACAACACGACCATCGACAAGACGAGTTCGTTCCTGCCGGCGGACAACCCGCTGCCGGAGGCGAACCCGTACGGCCGGACCATTCACTTCGGCATCCGCGAGCACTCCATGGCCGCGGAGATGAACGGCATCACCCTGCACGGCAACACCCGTGTCTACGGCGGTACGTTCCTGGTCTTCTCCGACTACATGCGCAACTCCGTGCGGCTGTCGGCGCTGATGCACCTGCCGGTGACGTACGTGTGGACGCACGACTCGATCGGTCTCGGCGAGGACGGCCCGACCCACCAGCCCATCGAGCACCTGGCATCGCTGCGTGCGATCCCCGGCCTGAACGTGGTGCGCCCGGCCGACGCCAACGAGACCGCGATCGCCTGGCGCGAGATCCTCCGCCGCTACACCAAGGTCTTCGGCGAGGGCGCTCCGCACGGTCTGGCGCTGACCCGTCAGGGCGTGCCGGTGTACGAGCCCGACGAGAACACGGCGCGCGGCGGTTACGTGCTGTTCGAGGCCGACGGCGGCGAGCCGCAGGTCGTCCTCATCGCGACCGGTTCCGAGGTGCACGTCGCCGTCGAGGCGCGCGAGCAGCTCCAGGCCGACGGGGTGCCCACGCGAGTCGTGTCCATGCCGTGCGTGGAGTGGTTCGAGGAGCAGGACCAGGGGTACCGGGACAGCGTTCTGCCGCCGAACGTGAAGGCGCGGGTCGCGGTCGAGGCCGGTATCGGACTGACCTGGCACAGGTATGTCGGGGACGCGGGCCGCATCGTTTCCCTGGAGCACTTCGGTGCTTCCGCCGACGGCAAGGTCCTCTTCCGCGAGTTCGGCTTCACTGCCGAGAACGTGGCCGCCAAGGCCCGGGAATCCATCGCCGCCGCCCAGCGCTGACGCTCACATACGACACGTAGGAGATGTAATTCCATGACAGACGCACTGAAGCGCCTCTCCGAAGAAGGCGTCGCGATCTGGCTGGACGACCTGTCGCGCAAGCGGATCACGTCCGGCAACCTCGCCGAACTGATCGACCAGCAGCACGTCGTGGGCGTCACCACCAACCCGACGATCTTCCAGAAGGCGATCTCGCAGGGCGACGGCTACGACGCGCAGCTGACCGACCTCGCCGCCCGCAAGGTCACCGTCGAAGAGGCCGTACGCATGATCACCACGGCGGACGTCCGCGACGCCGCCGACATCCTGCGCCCCGTCTTCGACGCCACCGACGGCCAGGACGGCCGGGTGTCGATCGAGGTCGACCCGCGCCTCGCGCACAACACCAGGGCCACCGTCGCCGAGGCCAAGCAGCTGGCCTGGCTGGTGGACCGGCCCAACACGCTCATCAAGATCCCGGCCACCATGGGCGGCCTCCCGGCGATCACCGAGGTCATCGGCCTCGGCATCAGCGTCAACGTCACGCTGATCTTCTCGCTCGAGCGCTACCGCGAGGTCATGGACGCCTACCTCTCCGGCCTGGAGAAGGCCAAGGAGCGCGGCCTGGACCTCTCGCAGATCCGCTCCGTGGCGTCCTTCTTCGTGTCCCGCGTGGACACCGAGATCGACAAGCGGCTCGACGCGCTGGGCACCGACGAGGCCAAGGCGCTGCGCGGCAAGGCCGCCGTCGCCAACGCGCGCCTCGCCTACGAGGCGTACGAGGAGGTCTTCTCCTCCGACCGCTGGAACGCGCTGGAGAAGGCGGGCGCCCGCAAGCAGCGTCCGCTGTGGGCCTCCACCGGTGTGAAGGACAAGGCCTACAAGCCGACGCTGTACGTCGACGACCTGGTCGCGCCCAACACGGTCAACACCATGCCGGAGGCCACCCTGGAGGCCACCGAGGAGCACGGCTCGATCACCGGCAACGCCATCGCCGGGACGTACGCGCAGGCCCGCGCCGACATCGACGCCGTCGAGAAGCTCGGGATCTCGTACAACGAGGTGGTTCAGCTCCTGGAGGACGAGGGCGTCGAGAAGTTCGAGGCGTCCTGGAACGACCTGCTCAAGTCGACCGAGGCGGAGCTGGAGCGCCTCGCCCCCTCGGAGGGTTGATCTTTGTCGAGCAGCAACCCGCTGCGTGACCCCGCAGACCGACGGCTCCCGCGTATCGCGGGGCCGTCGGGCCTGGTCATCTTCGGCGTCACGGGCGACTTGTCACGGAAGAAGCTCATGCCCGCCGTGTACGACCTCGCCAACAGGGGTCTGCTGCCGCCGGGCTTCTCGCTGGTGGGCTTCGCCCGCCGCGAATGGCAGCACGAGGACTTCGCGGCCGAGGTCCACGACGCCGTCAAGGAGCACGCCCGCACGCCGTTCCGCGAGGAGGTCTGGCAGCAGCTCATCCAGGGGATGCGCTTCGTCCAGGGCACCTTCGACGACGACGACGCGTTCGAGCGGCTGCGCGCCACCATCGAGGAGCTCGACAAGGCACAGGGCACGGGGGGCAACTTCGCCTTCTACCTGTCCGTGCCGCCGCGCTCCTTCCCGGTCGTGATCCAGCAGCTGAAGAAGCACGGGCTGGCCGACCAGAGCTCCGGCTCCTGGCGCCGCGCGGTCATCGAGAAGCCCTTCGGCCACGACCTGAAGTCGGCCGAGGAGCTCAACACGACCGTCGAGGAGGTCTTCGCCCCGGACCAGGTCTTCCGCATCGACCACTACCTGGGCAAGGAGACCGTCCAGAACATCCTGGCGCTGCGCTTCGCCAACACGATGTTCGAACCGATCTGGAACCGGTCCTTCGTGGACCATGTGCAGATCACCATGGCCGAGGACATCGGCATCGGCGGCCGGGCCGGCTACTACGACGGCATCGGCGCCGCCCGCGACGTCATCCAGAACCACCTCCTGCAGCTGATGGCCCTGACGGCCATGGAGGAGCCCGCCTCCTTCGACGCGGACGCGCTGGCCGCGGAGAAGACGAAGGTGCTCGGCGCCGTACGGCTGCCGAAGGACCTGGGCCGGGACACCGTGCGCGGGCAGTACGCGGCCGGCTGGCAGGGCGGCGAGAAGGCGGTCGGGTACCTCCAGGAGGAGGGCATCGACCCCAAGTCGAAGACCGACACCTACGCCGCCCTCAAGCTGGAGATCGACAACCGCCGCTGGGCGGGCGTCCCCTTCTATCTCCGCACCGGCAAGCGCCTGGGCCGCCGGGTCACCGAGATCGCGGTCGTCTTCCAGCGGGCGCCGCACTCCCCCTTCGACCACACGGCGACGGAGGAGCTCGGCAAGAACGCGATCGTCATCCGCGTCCAGCCGGACGAGGGCGTGACGGTCCGCTTCGGCTCGAAGGTGCCGGGCACCTCGATGGAGATCCGGGACGTGTCGATGGACTTCGCCTACGGCGAGTCCTTCACCGAGTCCTCCCCGGAGGCGTACGAACGCCTGATCCTCGACGTGCTGCTCGGCGACTCGAACCTCTTCCCGCGCACCGAGGAGGTCGAGCTGTCCTGGCAGATCCTCGACCCGATCGAGCAGTACTGGGACCAGCACGGCAAGCCCGCCCAGTACCCGTCCGGTACCTGGGGTCCCGTCGAGGCGGACGAAATGCTCGCACGAGAGGGACGGAGCTGGCGCCGGCCATGAAGATAGACCTCACGGACACCACGGCCAGCAAGATCAACAAGGCGCTGGTGCAGGGCCGGCGGGCCATCGGCACGCCGGCCGTGGGCATGGTGCTCACGCTGGTCATCGTGACGGACGAGGAGAACGCGTACGACGCCCTGAAGGCGGCGAACGACGCCTCGCGCGAGCACCCCTCGCGCACGCTCGTGGTCATCAAGCGCGTCTCCCGCACCCCCCGCGACCGCACGTCGTCCCGCCTGGACGCGGAGGTGCGGGTCGGCGCGGAGGCGGGCACGGGCGAGACGGTGGTGCTCCGCCTCTACGGCGAAGTGGTCGACCACGCCCAGTCGGTGGTGCTGCCGCTGCTGCTGCCGGACGCCCCGGTGGTGGCCTGGTGGCCGGTGAACGCGCCGCTCGACCCGGCGAACGACCCGCTGGGCGCCCTCGCCCAGCGCCGCGTCACGGACACGTACGCCGCGGAGCAGCCGGTGCGGGAGCTGACGGCGCGCGCCGACACGTACACCCCCGGCGACACCGACCTGTCCTGGACCCGCATCACGCCCTGGCGCTCGATGCTGGCCGCCGCGCTCGACCAGGTCACCTGCAAGGTGGAGGCCGTCGAGGTGGAGGGCGAGGAGTTCAACCCGAGCTGCGAGCTGCTGGCGATGTGGCTCGCGGACCGGCTGGACGTGCCGGTGAAGCGGTCGCTGTCCAACGGGCCCGGCCTCACCGCGGTACGCATGGCCACCGACACCGGTCAGATCACCCTGGACCGGGCCGACGGCGCCCTGGCCACGCTCTCCATCCAGGGCCAGCCGGACCGTGCGGTGGCGCTGAAGCGGCGTGAGACGGCCGAGCTGATCGCCGAGGAGCTGCGGCGGCTGGACCCGGACGACACGTACGCGTCGGCGCTGCGGTTCGGGGTGGAGCGGCTGCACGAGGCACCGGCGCCGCTGCCCTCCTTTCCGGACCCGGACCCCAAAGGAGAACGGGCCGGCGTCGAGGCCCCTGGCGAGGGCGCTGCGGAAGCTCCCGCGCGGGAAGCGGCGGCGCAGGCGCCGGTGACGGACCCCGAGGCGCCCGCGACGGACCCCGAGGCGCCGGCGACGGGAAAGAAGGCGACGGCGCAGTGAGCACTCCGCAGCTGGTCGTGCACCGCGACAAGGAACTGATGGCGCAGGCCGCCGCGGCCCGTCTGATCACGAAGATCGTCGACGCGCAGGCCTCCCGGGGCTACGCGTCCGTGGTCCTCACGGGCGGCCGCAACGGCAACGGCCTGCTGGCCGCGCTGGCGGCCGCGCCGGCCCGGGACGCGATCGACTGGCACCGGCTCGACCTGTGGTGGGGGGACGAGCGCTTCCTGCCGGAGGGCGATCCCGAGCGCAATGTCACGCAGGCCTGCGAGGCCCTGCTGGACTCCGTCCCGCTGGACCCCAAGCGCGTGCACGCCATGCCCGCGTCGGACGGGCCCTACGGAGCGGACGCCGAGGCGGCGGCGGAGGGTTACGCGGAGGAGCTGGTGCGGGCGGCCGGCCCCGAGAACCACGCCTCCGTCCCCAGTTTCGACGTCCTGATGCTGGGCGTCGGCCCGGACACGCACGTGGCCTCGCTCTTCCCCGAACTCCCCGCGGTCCGTGAGACGGAGCGCACGGTGGTCGGCGTCCACGGCGCGCCGAAGCCGCCGCCTACGCGGGTGACCCTGACCCTCCCGGCGATCCGTGCCGCCCGCGAGGTCTGGCTGCTCGCCGCCGGCGAGGACAAGGCCGAGGCGGCCGCGATCGCCCTCTCGGGCGCGGGCGAGATCCAGGCCCCTGCGGCGGGCGCTCGGGGCCGCTCACGCACCCTGTGGCTCCTGGACGCGCCGGCGGCCTCGCAGCTGCCGCGTTCGCTCTATCCGCCGGCGTCACCCTGAAGGTTCGTGCCGGGAAAGGGCGGCGGGGGTGAACAGCCCCCGCCGCCCTTTCACTTGACCGACCCCGCCATGACGCCCTGGACGAAATGCCGCTGGAACGCGAAGAACACGATGACCGGTACCACCAGTGAGAGGAACGCGCCGGGTGCCAGCACATCGATGTTGCTGCCGAACTGCCGTATCTGCGACTGGAGTTGGACCGTCAGGGGCTGCGACGAGCTGTCGGCGAAGAGCAGGGCGACCAGCATGTCGTTCCAGACCCAGAGGAACTGGAAGATGGCCAGCGAGGCGATCGCGGGGCGGCCCACCGGCAGCACGAGACGCGTGAAGATGCGCCACTCGCTGCCGCCGTCCATCCGCGCGGCCTCCAGCATCTCCTTGGGCATATCGGCGAAGTAGTTCCTCAGCAGGAAGACGGCGAACGGCAGGCCGTAGGCCACATGGAACAGCACCACGCCCGGGATCGTTCCGAACAGGCCCAGCGCGCCGAAGAGTTTGGCCACCGGCAGCAGACCGATCTGCACGGGCACCACCAACAGCGCCACCACGACCAGGAAGACGGCCTCCCGGCCGGGGAAGTCCAGCCAGGCGAAGGCGTATCCGGCCAGCGCCGCGAGGACGACGACCAGGACGGTCGCCGGCACCGAGATCAGCACCGTGTTCCAGAAGGCCTGCGTCATCCCGGCGTTCTTCAGCAGCGCCGAGTAGTTGTCGAAGGACAGCTGCCCGGGACTGGAGAACACCTTCCACCAGCCGCTGCTCGCCGAGTCCTGGCTGGACCGCAGCGAGGACAGGAACAGCCCCGCCAGCGGCGTCAGCCACACCAGGCCGATCAGCACGAGGAATGCCTGCACCAGCCCGCTGCTCAGGCCGCGCCTGACCGCGTTCATCGCTGACTCCTTCGGAAACGACGGACGTTGAAGACCATCGCGGGGACGACCAGCAGCAGAAGCAGCACACCGAGCGCACTGCCGAGCCCCTGGTTGTTGCCGCCGCCGAAGGACACCAGCCACATCTGGGTGGCCAGTACGGTGGCGTCCTCCTGCACCGGGCCCGGCGCGATGATGTAGACGAGGTCGAAGACCTTCATCACGTTGATCACGAGGGTCACGAAGACCACCGTCAGCACGGGCGCGAGCAGCGGCACCGTGATCCGCCGGAAGATCTGCCACTCGTTGGCGCCGTCCATCCGGGCCGCCTCCAGCGCGTCGCGCGGCAGCGTCGCGAGTCCGGCGCCGATCAGGACCATCGCGAAGCCCGTCCAGATCCACAGGTACGCGCCGATGATCGCGGGTGTGACCAGCGCGGGCCCGAGCCAGGAGATCCCGTCGTAGGGCTGCGCGAAGTTCGAGCCCGGCAGCTTCACCGTGTACGAACCGGAGCCGAGGCCCTTGAAGACGAACGAGCCGTCGGAGGCGGTCGTCGTGCTCCCGGCCGTCCTCCCGTCGGACCGCACCGCCTCGACCGTCATCTGCGGCAGCCCGCTCTCACGCCGGTCGACCTTGCCCTGCTCGCCGCCCCCGCCGGGGGTGAAGTCCAGGTAGACCACCCCGCGCAGCTCGTCGGAGGCCGCCTTGCGGGTCGCTGCCGTGTAGGCCGGTTCGGCCCCCGACGGCAGGTCCTTGGGCGCCACCCCCACCAGTCCGAGCGCCACCGAGTTCCCGGGCGAGACGCCCCTGCCCGTGCGGTACGAGCCGTCCGGACCCGTCTTCAGGCCCTGGCCCACCCGGGCCCGCGCCGTCGGATACTCCGAGGTGCCCTGGAAGGTGTCGTGCACCCCGACCACGGCCGCGTTCAGCACGCCCTTGTTGGGGTCCTCGTCGTAGGCGAGCCGGAAGATGATGCCCGCCGCGAGGAAGGACACCGCCATCGGCATGAACAGCAGCAGCTTGAAGGCGGTGGCCCAGCGGACCTTCTCCACCAGGACGGCGAGGATCAGGCCGAGTCCGGTCAGCAGCGCCGGCGCCACGACGACCCAGATGGCCGTGTTCCGCACGGCCTTGAGGGTCGCCGGGTCACGGAACATCTCGGTGTAGTTCTCGCCGCCGACGAAGCGGGTGCCGGACGCGTCGAAGAAGCTGCGGCCGACCGAGAACAGCACCGGGTACACCACCAGCGCGCCCAGCAGGAGCAGGGCCGGGAAGGCGAACAGCACGGCGACGATCCGGGCCCGCCGGCGCGAGCGGCGGGCGCGTTCGACGGCCCCGGTCCCAGGGGGACTTGTCTCTTTCACCAGAGTCGCGGTCATGAGACGTCAGCCCTTGTAAGCCTTGGCCGCGGCGGCCTCGAGCTGCGCCGCGGTCTTCTTCGGGTCCGACGGGTCGCGCAGGAAGTCCTGGAGCAGCTTCCACTCGCCGGCGCCCTTCGTCCCGCCGAACGCCGCCGGCGCCTGGTCGGACATGTCGAAGCGGACCGAATCCCCGGCCCCGACGAGGGACTTGGCGGTGGCGCGGGTGACGTCGTCGCCGTACTCGCCGAGGTCGAGCTTCTTGTTCGGGGAGAGGAAGCCGCCGGCCTTCGCCCATACGGCCGCGGCCTCGGGGGTCGCCAGGTACTCCAGGAGCTTCATGCCGGCCTTGGAGTTCTTGCCGTCCTTCAGGACGACGGCGGCGTCACCGCCGCTGACCACCGGCGCCTTGCCCCCGTCGACCGCGGGGAAGGGGAAGAAGTCGGCGTCCTTGCCGATCGTTCTGCCGAACTGGTCCTTGGCGACACCGGCGACGAAGTCGCCCTCGTAGACCATGCCGGCCTCGGGCTTGGGACCGAAGACCTTCTCCACCGAGCCCGGGAAGTCGGTGTTGAGGGCCTCCTTCTGGCCGCCGGCGATCAGCTGCTTGTCCTTGAAGAGCTTGCCGAGCGTGCCGAGCGCCTTGACCACCGACGCATCCGTCCACTTCAGCTTGTGGGCGGCCAGGGCGTCGTACTTCGCGGGGCCCGCCTGCGAGAGGTACACGTTCTCGAACCAGTCGGTGAGCGTCCAGCCGTCCTGCCCGGCGACCGAGAAGGCGGCGAGTCCGGAGTCGGAGACGGTGTGCCCCGCCTTCAGCATCGCGTCGTACGTCGTCGGCGGCTTGACGCCGGCCTGGTCGAGGGCGTCGGGGCTGTACCAGACCGTCGACTTGTGGGCGGCCTTGAAGTACAGCCCGTACAGCTTGCCGTCGACGCTGCCGTACTTCTTCCAGACGGACGCGTATCCGTCGTCCACCGACTTCTCGGCGGTCGGGGACAGGGGCTTCAGCCAGCCCTTCTGCGCGAACTGCTGGAGCACGCCGACCTGCGGGACCATCACCACGTCGGGCGCGTTGCCGCCCTCGATCTTGCTGCCGACGACGGTGGAGACGTTGTCGCCGGTGGACGTGAACTGCGTCTTGGCGCCGGTCTTCGCGGTGAACGCGTCCAGCACCTTCTGGAAGTTCTTCTGCTCGCTGCCGGACCAGACACCGGCCACGTTGACCGTCTGGCCGCTGAGCGCCTTGTCTCCGCCGCCGGCGGAGACCGGGCCGCTGCCTCCGCACGCGGTGGCGCCGAGCGCCAGGGCGAGGGCGGTGCAGCCGGTGAGCAGGGTCGTGCGTCGTCGCATCATCGTTGATGTCCCTTCGAGGGGTGGGAAGTTGACGGAAAATCAGCAGCCGCCGCGGGGTGCGGCGGTGGTCAGAGGTCGCTCAGCCACCAGGCCGCCGTCGAGCCGGGCAGCACCCCGGCCGGGCACGGGCCGCTGGACAGCAGCGGGGTGCCGGAGACGGGCGCGGGCGTGGGTGCCGTACCGAAGTTGACGGCGCAGACCAGGCCGTCGCCGCGGACGAAGCCGAGGACGCCGGGCGGGGTGTCCAGCCAGTCGAGCGTGCCCTCGCCCAACTGCGGCAGTGCGGCCCGTAGTTGGAGGCCGTCGCGGTACAGGTGCCAGAAGGAGCGGGTGTCGGCGAGGGCACGGTCGGTGGCGTACTCGGCGAAGTACGACGGCTGCGGCAGCCAGGGCCGCGCGCTCTCGGCGCCGGAGGTGAAGCCGAACGGCGAGGCCTGCCCGGACCACGGCAGCGGCACCCGGCAGCCGTCGCGGATCCGCGCCCGGCTTCCGGTGCGGCGGAATATCGGGTCGGTGAGCACGTCGTCGGGCAGGTCGACGACCTCGGGCAGGCCCAGCTCCTCGCCCTGGTAGATGTACGCGGCTCCGGGCAGCGCCAGCATCAGCAGTGCGGCGGCTCTTGCGCGGGCGGCACCGAGGGGCGCGGGCCCCAGGCCGCTGCTCTCGGTGGCGGGTTCGCCGTAGCGGGTGACGGTGCGGACCTGGTCGTGGTTGTTGAGCACCCAGGTGACGGTGGAGCCGGTGCCGGCGATGTCCTGCATGGCCTCGGAGATGACCTTGCGGAAGGCGTCGGCGTTCCAGGGCGCGCTGAGCAGGTCGAAGAAGAAGGCCTGGTGCAGCTCGTCCGACCGTACGTACCGGGCGTGTTCGCGGGCGTTCGGCACGGACACCTCGCCTACCAGCAGCCGCTCGAGGCCGTCTCGCTGCGTGTACTCCTCGCACACCGACCGCCAGTGGCGCCACACGTCGTGCACCTCGGGCTGGTTCCAGGCGAGCGGGTTGACCGAGTCGCGGGTGCGGGCGTCGACCTCCGGGTCGTCGGAGTCGGGCAGGTCGGGGTGCTTGAAGAGACCGGCCGCGACGTCGATGCGGAAGCCGTCGATGCCCCGGTCCAGCCAGAAGCGGAGCACCCGGTCGAACTCGGCGCCGACCTCGGGGGTGCGCCAGTTCCAGTCGGGCTGCTCGGGCGCGAACATGTGCAGGTACCACTGGCCGGGGCTGCCGTCCGGCTCGGTGACCCGGCTCCAGGCCGGCCCGCCGAACATGGAGTGCCAGTTGTTGGGCGGCTCGGCGCCTTCGGGACCGCGTCCGTCGGCGAAGTGGAAGCGGGCGCGGGCCGCGCTGCCGGGCGCCGAGGCGAGTGCCTCCTTGAACCACGGGTGCTCGCTGGAGCAGTGGTTGGGCACGACGTCGAGCAGCACCTTGACGCCGAGCCGCCGGGCGGCCGCCGTCAGCAGGTCGAACTCGGCGAGGTCGCCGAAGAGCGGGTCGACGTCGCAGTAGTCGGCCACGTCGTAGCCGTGGTCGTGCTGGGGCGAGGGGTAGAAGGGGCTCAGCCAGATCCCGTCCACGCCCAGCTTCTTCAGATACGGCAGCCCGGCCCGGACGCCGGCCAGATCGCCGATTCCGTCGCCGGTGCTGTCCAGGAAGCTGCGGACGTACACCTGGTAGATCACTGCGTCCCGCCACCAGCGGCACTTACTCAACATGCATGCATGTTAGGTAGCCATGTCTCAGGGGTGTCAATGAAAAGAATGGATGCTACTGGTGGGTTGGGGTTCCAAATACGGACTTACCGGGGCAAGGTTGCGCCAGTTGAGATGTCGGCGTTACTTAACAAGTAACTAGGAGGGCTACGAGGGAGCTATCGCCCGGGGATCGCGGCCAGTTCCCGCGCCAGTCGCCGTACGGCCGCCGCGGGCGTCTCGTGCCCCGTCATCGCGTCGTGCACGACCGCCTGCACCACCAGGCTGACCTGGCCGTAGCGCGGGCTCTGGGGACGCGGCGCGGCCGAGCGCACGCTCTCGCGCAGGGTCGGCAGATAGGGGAACTGCCGTATCAGATCGGGGTCTTGGTAGAGCGCGGCCCGCACGGGCGGCAGCGCGCCGCGGGTGAGGACCTGGCGCTGGACCGGCGCGCTCGTGAGGTACGCGATCAGGCGCGCGGCCGAATCCGGGTGCCTGGCATGGGTGTTGACGGCCAGGTTGGAGCCGCCGAGGACGCTCCTGCCGGGGCCCCCCAGGCCCGGCAGCGGCACGGCGCCGATCTTGCCGGCGACCGGGGAGCCCTTGGCCGAGGAGGCGACGTAGGCATAGGGCCAGTTGCGCAGGAAGAGCAGCTTTCCGTCCCGGAAGGCCTGCTTGGACTCCTCCTCCTTGTACGTCAGCGCCTTCTTCGGGATCCAGCCCTCGCGCACGCCCCGGGCGAGGAAGCCGATGCCCTCGCGGGCGGCTGCGGAGTTCACGGTGACCCGGGCGCCCTCGTCGCCGAGGATGCTGCCGCCGGCCGAGTAGACGGCCTCGGCCGCGTTGACGGTCAGGCCCTCGTACGGCAGGAACTGCCCCGCATAACCGTCGAGTCCGTACTTCGGCGCGATGGTCTTGGCGTCCTGCTCCAGCTCGGCCCAGGTACGCGGCGGTGGGACGCCCTCCTTGGCGAGGACGTCCTTGCGGTAGAGGAGCAGACCCGCGTTGGTGACGTACGGGACGGCGTACAGACGGCCGTCGTACTCAGCGGTCTTGACGACCGGTTTCAGGAAGGTCCCCAGCGGGAAACGGTCGCGGGGCAGCGGGCGGATCCAGCCCGCCGCCGCGAACTCCGAGGTCCAGCTGACGTCGATGTTGAGGACGTCGAACCGGCTGCTGTCCCCGCCGCGCAGGTCGGTGGCCATCTGGGCGTGCGTCTCGTCGGCGGAGTCCGGCAGCTCGACGAGGGTGACCTTCTCGCCGGGGTGGGTGCGGTTCCAGCCTTCGAGGAGAGGCCCGAGATAGTCGGTGAGGTCCCCGGCGGTCGCGAGCGTCAGGGGCCCGCGGCCGTCCGCCGGACCCTCGTCGGCATGGGCGCCGGAGGCGATGTAACCGGTCATGACCACGACGAGAACGAGAAGGCCCCTACCGGCGGCGTGTATCCACCGCATAGGTTCCTCCTTGCACACCGGCCCCGGGCGCCTTCGCCCGGAGTCAGAGGCCATGTATACCTGTTAGGTATGGGCGATACTAGGGCCTGGCGGCAATCTACCGTCGTCCGTCCGAAGGACGGACGGCAGGCCCTAGGGGCCTGGAGCACATTGGGCAGAGTAGGAGGACAGCACGCGTGCGTCTGCCCCTCCTGGCTCTTCTAGCGCGCGGGCCGGCGCACGGCTACGAGCTCAAGCAGGGCCTTGAGCAACTGCTGGGCTCCGCGTACCCTCAGCCGAACGTCGGCCAGATCTACGTGACCCTCGGCCGCCTCGAGAAGCAGGGGCTGATCGAGGGCGAGGACGTCGAGCAGTCGAGCCGGCCCAACAAAAAGGTCTATCACCTCACCGAATCCGGACGCGAGGCACTGCGCGCCTGGTTCGAGGAGCCCGAGGACGAGCCGCGGGTGCGGGACGAGTTCTTCATGAAGCTGGCGCTCGCACCGCAGACGGGTCTCGCCGACCAGATCGCCCTCATCAACCAACAGCGGCGGCAGTACCTCAACACCATGCGCAACCTCTCGAAACTGGCCGCCGCCGAGAACCGGGACAACCGCGTCGCGCAGCTGCTGATAGAGGGCGCGATGCTGCACCTCCAGGCCGACCTCGACTGGCTGGAGCGGTGCCAGGAAGAGCTGGAGGAGCTGGAGTGAGCGACAGTCCCGCTCCCGTGCTGCAGGCCGAGGGCCTGGTCAGGACGCACCACGGCGAGGGCGCGCCGGCGTATGCCGTGCGCGGTGTCGACCTCTGCGTACGGCAGGGCGAGTTCGTGGCCGTCACCGGCCCGTCCGGCGCCGGAAAGTCGACGCTGCTGCATCTGCTGGGCGGGCTCCAGCGGCCGGACGGCGGCAGCATCCGGCTGGACGGCGCGCTCACGGACGCCTGGAGCGAGGCCCGCTGGGCGGTGGAGCGCAGGAAGCGCATCGGGATCGTCTTCCAGTTCTTCAACCTGGTCTCCAGCCTCTCCGTCGCCGACAACGTGGAGCTGCCCGCGCTGCTCGCCGGAGTGGCGCCCCGGAAGGCGCGCGCCGGGCGCGAGGAGCTGCTGGCCGAGCTGGGGCTCGCGGGCAAGGAGCGCAGCATGCCGGGCGAGCTGTCCGGCGGTGAGCAGCAGCGGGTCGCGCTGGCCCGGGCACTGGTCAACCACCCGCCGCTGCTGCTGGCCGACGAGCCCGCGGGCAGCCTGGACAGCAAGGGCACCCGCGAGGTGATGCGGCTGCTGTCCCGCTTCCACCAGCGTGGCCAGACGATCGTTCTGGTCACCCACGACGCCCGGCTGGCGAGCGCCGCGGACCGGGTGATCAGCTTCTTCGACGGGCGCATAGCCGACGACGCCGAACTGGACGGCAGGCCGACCCGCGGGACCGGGATATCGAGCGTGCTGGAACTCAGGGACTGACATGCGGCTGTACGACGACCCCTGGAAGGGCTGAGGCGCCGTGCGAGCGACGTTGCGCTGGGCGCACTCCGACCTGAGGACGCACCGCGGCGAGGCGCTGTTCCTCGTCCTCGCCACCGCGGGGATAGTGGCGTCGCTGCTGCTGGCGACGGCCCTGTTCGGGTACGCCACCAACCCCTGGCAGCGGATCTTCACGCAGGAGCGCGGCGCGCAGGACGTGTGGATCCACACGTCCCTGTCCGCCCCGGTGGGCAAGCTGGCGGACCTGGACGGCGTCGACTCCGTCGCCGGCCCCTACGCCACCGCGTCGACCACGCTCGCCTCCCGCGGCACCCGCGCCTCGGTCGAGTTCCGCGCCACGCCCGAGGACCCCTCCGTCGGCCGGCCGCTGCTCACCTCCGGCCACTGGCTGGACTCCGCCGACCCCGACGGCGTGGTCCTGGAGAGCCGCCTCGCCCGCGCCCTGCTGGCCGAACCCGGCGACACGCTGACCCTGCCGGGCACGGCGCGGACGGTGACCGTCGCCGGCGTGGCCGACAGCGCCGAGCCGCGCTACCGGGCCGGCGAGCAACCGGGGCTCGTCTGGGCGCTCCCGCCCGCCGTCTCCCACCCGACCGGCCAGGTCATCGGCCTGCGCCTGGCCAACCCCGACGACACCGGCTACGCCGTCCAGCGCGCCGTCACCGTCCTCGGCGCCGGCGCCATCGGCGAGGTCTCCACCTGGCAGCAGGCCCGGTCCGAGGCACAGGGCGACAACCGGCTGCTCGGCCAGGTGCTCGGCCTGTTCGGGCTGGGCGCCCTGGTCGCGGCCGGGCTCGCCGTGCACGGCGCGATCGCCACCCGCATCCGCGGTCACCTGCGGGACATCTCGGTCCTGAAGGCGATCGGCTTCACGCCGGGCCAGGTCGTCCGCGTCTTCCTCTTCCAGCACATCGCCTACGCCGTCCTGGGCGCCGTCGGGGCGGCGGCGCTCACCCAGGCCCTGGGCAGCCGCTTCCCCGGCCGCCTCGGCGACGCCCTCGGCGTCTGGCAGGGCCTGCCCGGCCACACGGTGGCCCTCTTCGTGATCCCCGTCGGCGCCGTCCTCTTCATCGGCGCGACGACGTGCCTCGCGGCCTGGCGCGCGGGGCGGGTACCGCCGGTACCGGTACCTCGGGCCGCGGCCGTCGGGGGTGGCGGCCTGCCGCGGGTCGCGCGGCGGGCGTTCGGCTCCGGGCGTACGGGTCCGGACGAGGGGACACCCGGTCCTGGATCCGCACCCACGGCACGACGCGCACCCGGCCCCTCCGCCGGCCGGCTCCCCGCCATGGCACGGCGGGCGCTGGGGCTCGGGGTGCCGCCCGCGCTCGTTCTGGGGTGGCACACGACGTTCGTACGGCGGCTGCGGTCGCTGGCGACCGTGGCGCGGCTCGCGCTGCCGCTGCTGCTGATCGTCGTGGCGATGAGTGCCTGGACGACGATCGACCGGTTCCACAGCAGTCCCGAGCGGATCGGGCTGCCGGCCGCGCTCAGCGTCCACGCCGACAGCGGCCTGGGCGACCGCGCGACCCGCACGCTGCTGGAACGCGATCCGCAGGTCGCCGCCGCCTACCCCGGCGTCGAGGTGGCCGCCCTGGTCCCCGGCCAGACGGCCACGATCGCGCTGCGCGGCCTCGGCACCCACCGCGACCCGTACCCTTACACGCTGGCCGAGGGCCGCCCCGCGCGCGCGAGCGACGAGGCCGTGGCCGGGCAGGGTCTGCTCGATCTGCTGGACGTCCGGGTCGGCGACTGGGTGCGGATGACGGTCGGCGACCAGCCGCAGATCCTGCACATCGTGGGCCGCAGCATCGAGCCGGAGAACGCCGGCCGGGTCATCTCCACCTCGCTCGACACCCTGCGCGAGAACGACCCGCACCTCAGCCCGACCCTCTACCAGCTCCGCCTGCGCCCCGGAGCCGACCCGCACCAGGTCGCCGCCCGGCTCACCGCCGCCGGGCACGGGCACCTGGACGTGCACGCGGTGACCAACCCGGCCGACGGACTCTCGCCCCTGCGCTCGGTGGTCGTCGGGCTGATCGTCGTCCTCGCCCTCATCGGGCTCGTCGAACTGCTCACGGCGATCGGCGGCACGGTCCGCGAGGGCGAGCGCGACCTGCTCGCCCTCAAGGCCATCGGCCTGTCCCCGCGCCAGATCACCGGGATCACCGTCACGGCCACCGGTTGCACCGCCCTGGCCGCCGTCCTCGCCGGTACGGCCCTGGGCACACCCCTCGCGCACTGGCTGATCGACGCCCAGGGCAGATCGAGCGGCATCGGCGCCGGGATCGCGCAGGGGCCCTCGCCGGTCCTGCTGGTGCTGTTCGGTCTGGCGGCGGTGCTGGGCGCGGCCGCCCTGGCCGCCCTGCCCGCGGCCCGCGCCACCCGGCGGCGCCTCGCGGACACCCTCAGCGCGGTGGCCTGAGCCCGGTCAGGTCCCGTAGGGATCACGTGGGTTGTACGGACTGCCGTAGAGGTTCACCTGCGGGGCGTACGGCGGTGGCGGCGGCGCGATCCGGGGCAGCACGGCCGGGTGGGCCGCGAGCCGGACGCCGTAGCGCTGTCCGAGTCTGCGCAGTTCCAGCAGGGCGATCGCCGTGACCGTCACGGGTGCGCCCAGGATGAAGACGATCCCCATCGTGAGGCTCAGGCCGTGCAGGTCCCCCGTGATCAGGTCCGGTACGGCCGTCAGCCAGGTCGTCACCGTGGCGAGCAGCGGCGGCAGCCCGCGGTGCACGGCGGCGGTGCCGAAGAAGTTCCCGGTGAGCCGGACCGCGCCCGCGATCACGAAGACCGCGAGCCAGAGCCCGGCGAGGCTCAGCACGAGTTTCGCCAGGATCCCGAAGACGTCGCCCAGCCGGAAGATCAGTACCGTCGTCAGGACCGAGCCGACGAAGAGCAGCAGCAGCTTGAACGCGTTGACGAGCGGCACCTTCAGCTGCCGCACCGTGCCACCGCGCCGCCAGACGTAGAGCATCACTCCGACCGTCAGCGGGGTGATGAGGAACAGGACGGCGGAGGCGGTCGCCGCGTTGTCCAGCATCTCGTCGAAGGCGAACCCGCCCTGTACGAAGGTGTAGACGCCGAGCGCCGCGACCACTCCGGCGACCACCCGGATGCGCTTGAGCCGCTCCACCGACGGGTCGACGGCCTCGGGGATCCACGCCGGGTGGAACACCGCCCGCGCCACGTGATGAGGCTTCGGAAAGGTCCGGGCGGCCAGCCTCTCGCTGAGCCAACTCCCTTGCACGCTATGCACGTTGTGCTCCCCCGAGCGGTCGTGTCCATGATCGCCCGGAGGAGTCTACGGGAAGCGGACGGCCCTGTACCGCCCCCTTCCCGTACCTTCCTTGTCACGAACGGCCGCGCAGCTCCCGGTACTTGGCGACCAGCGCCTTGCTGGACTCGTCCAGCCCAGGCACCTGCGCGCCCTCGGTCAGCGCCGGCTCGACCCGCTTGGCCAGCACCTTGCCGAGCTCGACACCCCACTGGTCGAAGGAGTCGATGTTCCACACCGCGCCCTGCACGAACACCTTGTGCTCGTACAACGCGATCAGCTGACCGAGCACGGACGGCGTCAGCTCGCGGGCGAGAATCGTCGTCGTCGGGTGATTGCCCTTGAACGTCTTGTGCGGCACCAGCTCCTGCGCCACACCCTCGGCCCGTACCTCGTCCGGCGTCTTGCCGAAGGCCAGCGCCTGCGTCTGGGCGAAGAAGTTGGCCATCAGCAGGTCGTGCTGCGCCTTCAGCGTCCCGCTCAGCTCGGCGACCGGCTCGGCGAAGCCGATGAAGTCCGCCGGGATCAACTTCGTTCCCTGGTGGATGAGTTGGTAGTAGGCGTGCTGCCCGTTGGTGCCCGGCGTGCCCCACACCACCGGCCCGGTCTGCCAGTCGACCTCCCGCCCGTCACGGTCCACGTACTTGCCGTTGGACTCCATGTCGAGCTGCTGCAGATACGCGGTGAACTTCGACAGATAGTGGCTGTACGGCAGCACCGCATGCGACTGGGCGTCGTGGAAGTTGCCGTACCAGATGCCCAACAGACCGAGCAGCAACGGCACGTTGGACTCGGCGGGCGCGGTCCTGAAGTGCTCGTCGACCAGCCGGAACCCGTCGAGCATCTCGCGGAAGCGGTCCGGGCCGACGGCGATCATCAGCGACAGGCCGATCGCCGAGTCGAACGAGTACCGCCCGCCGACCCAGTCCCAGAACTCGAACATGTTGTCAGGGTCGATACCGAACTCGGTGACCTTGCCGACGTTGGTCGACAGCGCCACGAAATGCCTGGCGACCGCCTCCTGGCCGGCCTTCAGCTCACCGAGCAGCCACTCGCGCGCCGAGGTGGCGTTGGTGATCGTCTCGATGGTGGTGAAGGTCTTGGAGGCGATGACGAACAGCGTCTCCGCCGCGTCCAGGTCGCGGGTGGCCTCGTGCAGGTCGGCGCCGTCGACGTTCGACACGAAGCGGACCGTGAGACCGCGGTCGGTGTAGCTGCGCAGCACCTCGTAGGCCATCGCGGGACCGAGGTCGGAGCCACCGATGCCGATGTTGACGACGTTCCTGATGCGCTTGCCGCTGTGGCCGGTCCAGGCGCCGGAGCGGACCCCGTCGGCGAAGCCGGCCATCTTGTCGAGCACGGCGTGCACACCCGGGACGACGTTCTCCCCGTCCACCTCGATCACCGCGTCGCGCGGGGCGCGCAACGCGGTGTGCAGCACGGCGCGGTCCTCGGTCGTGTTGATCTTCTCGCCGCGGAACATGGCGTCCCGGAGGCCGAAGACATCCGTGGCCACGGCCAGCTCGCGCAGCAGCCGCAGGGTCTCGTCGGTGACGAGGTGCTTGGAGTAGTCGACGTACAGGTCGCCCACCTGCAGCGTGAAGCCGGAGCCGCGGCCCGGGTCGGCGGCGAAGAGTTCCCGCAGATGGGCGCCGGCGAGCTCCTCACGGTGCTTGGCCAGCGCGGTCCACTCGGGCGTCTGGTTGAGCCTGGTACGGCCGTCTGCGTTCATGTCCGACGTCAGCCTTCTTTCGTCCCTGTCCCAGCGATTCCAACCTAATTGATCAGAGCGGGACATGAGCCGTCATGGCCTCGTCGTCCGGCACGACAACAGGTACGTTCAGCCGGCGGACAGGCATCAGTTCGAAGGCGGACAGGACAGCTTCGGCCAGGCACCCCTCGGTGCCCGGCCGGCTCTCAAGTCCTAGATCTCGCCACGCAGTTTGGCGAGCGCCTCGGCGAGGATGGCCTCGCCGTCCGCGTCACTGCGCCGCTCCCTGACGTACGCGAGGTGCGTCTTGTAGGGCTCGGTGCGCGGCGGGTCCGGCGGGTTGTCCCGGTCCTGTCCGGCCGGGAAGCCGCAGCGCGGGCAGTCCCAGGTCTCGGGAACCTGCGCGTCGCTGGCGAAGCTGGGCTGCGTCTCGTGCCCGTTGGAGCACCAGAAGGAGATGCGCAGACGCGGCGCGGACTCGCCGCGCTCGGCCTCGCCCATCGGCCCCGCCCCGACCCGGCTTCCTCGGATCGCGTTGCCACTTGCCACGGTCGTAACTCCCTGCGTGATGGTGCCGCGAAGCGAGTCGGCGTTTCGCTTCGTTGCGAGCGCCTCAGTCTACGTAAGGCCCAACGCGCGTCCAGTGATTGGAGTTACAACCTCCATACCTAGACGCAAGCCCCATGATAGGCCGCGCTCAGCTGCGCGTACCGAACATGGGGCCTTACGTGCGGAATGCAGGTGCTGTGTGTGTATTGCTGCTCAGCTGTTCGTCTTCATGATGATGCCGAGTACGACAATGCACACGAACCACAGCAGACCGATCACGACGGTGATGCGGTCCAGGTTCCGCTCGGCGACCGAGGAGCCGCCGACGGACGACTGCATGCCGCCACCGAACATGTCGGAGAGACCGCCGCCCTTCCCCTTGTGCATCAGCACCAGCAGCATCAGCAGCAGGCTGAAGACGATCAGGGCGATCGAGAACCCCAAAACCACGGCTGGACCAACTCTCTCGGATTCGGATGAACGACGGGGGCACAGCCACAGAGCTGTGCCCCCGCAAGGGTACGACGTATCGCCGCTACCGCATACTCCCAGCTCGTGTCACTGGTCGCGGAAGCGCACGATCTTGACGAACTCGTCCGAGTCCAGCGAGGCACCGCCGACCAGGGCGCCGTCGATGTCGGCCTGGGCCATGATCTCGGCGACGTTGCCCGACTTCACGGAGCCGCCGTACTGGATGCGCACCTTGTCGGCCAGCTCCTGGTCGTACAGCTCGGCGATCTTGCCGCGGACGGCGGCGCAGACCTCCTGCGCGTCCTCGGCACCGCAGACCTTGCCGGTGCCGATGGCCCACACCGGCTCGTAGGCGATCACGACCGACTCGGCCTGCTCGGCCGGAAGGTCCTTCAGACCGCCCTCGACCTGGGCGAGCGTGTGCGCGACGTGGTTGCCCGCGTCCCGCACGTCGAGCTCCTCGCCGACGCACAGGATCGGGGTCAGACCGTGCTTGTAGGCGGCCTTGACCTTGGCGTTCACCTGCTCGTCGGACTCGTTGTGGTACTGCCGGCGCTCGGAGTGACCGATCACCACGTACGTGCACTTCAGCTTGGACAGCATCGGGCCGGAGATCTCGCCGGTGTACGCCCCGGAGTCGTACGCCGAGATGTCCTGGGCGCCGTACTTGATCTTCAGTTTGTCGCCGTCGACCAGGGTCTGCACGGAGCGCAGGTCGGTGAAGGGCGGCAGGACGGCGACCTCGACGGCCTCGTAGTCCTTGTCCGCGAGGGCGAAGGCGAGCTTCTGGACGTGTGCGATGGCCTCGAGGTGGTTGAGGTTCATCTTCCAGTTGCCCGCCATGATCGGCGTGCGCGTGCTCATGCGGTTCAGTCCTCCAGTGCGGCGAGGCCGGGGAGCGTCTTGCCCTCGAGGTATTCGAGGGAGGCGCCGCCACCGGTCGAGATGTGGCCGAATGCGTTCTCGTCGAAGCCCAGGAGGCGGACGGCCGCGGCGGAGTCGCCGCCGCCGACCACCGTGAAGGCCTGGGAGTCGAGGAGTGCCTGGGCGACCGCCTTGGTGCCCTCGGCGAATTCGGGGTGTTCGAAGACGCCCATCGGGCCGTTCCAGAAGACGGTGGCGGCGTCGGTGATCTTCGAGGCGTACAGCTTGCCGGACGCCGGGCCGATGTCCAGGCCCATCCGGTCGGCGGGGATGGCGTCCGCGGCGACGGTGGTGGCGTCGGCCGGGGCCTTGGTCTTCAGGTCCGGGAACGCGGGGGCGACCACCGCGTCGACCGGCAGGACCAGCTCGACGCCGGTCTTCTCGGCCCGCTCGATGTACTCCAGGACCGCCGGGATCTGGTCCTCCTGGAGAAGGGACGCACCGACCTCGTGGCCCTTGGCCTTGAGGAAGGTGAAGGCCATGCCGCCGCCGATGAGGATGCGGTCGGCCTTGCCGAGCAGCTGGTCGATGACGGCGAGCTTGTCGGAGACCTTGGCGCCGCCGAGCACGACCACGTAGGGCCGCCGGACCTCGTCGGTGAGCTTCTTCAGGACGCCGACCTCGGTGGCGATGAGGTAGCCGGCGTAGTGCGGCAGGCGGGCCGGCAGGTCGTACACGGAGGCGTGCTTGCGGTGCACCGCGCCGAAGCCGTCGCCGACGTAGACGTCCGCGAGGGCGGCGAGGCGGTCCGCGAACTCACCGCGCTCGGTGTCGTCCTTGGAGGTCTCCCCGGCGTTGAAGCGCAGGTTCTCGATGACCGCGACCTGACCCGGCTGCAGTCCGTCCACGGCGTCGTGGGCGGCGGGGCCCACGGTGTCCTGGGCGAACGCCACGGGCGCGCCGAGGAGTTCACCGAGCCGCTCGGCCGCGGGCAGCAGCGAGAAGGCCGGGTCCGGGGCTCCCTTGGGGCGGCCGAGGTGCGAGGCGACGACGACCTTGGCGTCCGCCTCCACGAGGGCCTTGACGGTGGGCAGCACCGCGCGGATGCGGCCGTCGTCGGTGATGGTGGTGCCGTCCAGCGGCACGTTGAGGTCGGCGCGGACGAAGACCCGCTTGCCGGCCACTCCTTCGGCGAGGAGTTCGTCGATCGTCTTCATAAGGGGCTCCTGGTGAGGGTGCTCTGATCGTACGAGGGCTGTTCGGTACGTGAGTCAGGGCCCGGGCGGCGCGTCTGTGCGCCGCCCGAGCCCTGCGTTCACATCGAGTCGCCTGCTCCGTGGATCAGGTCAGAGCTGGTTGCCGACGAAGACCGTGAGGTCGACGAGGCGGTTGGAGTAGCCCCACTCGTTGTCGTACCAGCCGAGGATCTTCACCGTCGTGCCCTCCTGGACCATGGTCAGGGAGGAGTCGAAGGTGCAGGACGCCGGGTCGCTGACGATGTCCGAGGAGACGATCTGGTCCTCGGTGTAGGACAGGTAGCCCTGCAGCTCGCCCTCGGAGGCCTTCTTGAAGGCGGCGTTGACCTCGTCCTTGGTGACCTCGCGCGACAGCTCCACGACGAGGTCGGTGGCCGAGCCCGTCGGGACCGGGACGCGCATCGCGATGCCGTCGAGCTTGCCCTTGAGCTGCGGCAGGACCAGGGCGGTGGCCTTCGCGGCACCCGTCGTGGTCGGGATGATGTTCTCGGCGGCGGCACGGGCGCGGCGCAGGTCCTTGTGCGGGAAGTCCAGGATGCGCTGGTCGTTCGTGTACGCGTGCACCGTCGTCATCAGGCCCTTGACGATGCCGAAGTTCTCGTCGAGCACCTTCGCCATCGGCGCCACACAGTTGGTGGTGCAGGAGGCGTTGGAGATGACGTGGTGGTTCGCGGGCTCGTACTTGTCCTGGTTGACACCCATCACGATGGTGATGTCCTCGTCCTTGGCCGGGGCCGAGATGAGGACCTTCTTCGCGCCACCGGCGATGTGCTTCGCGGCGTCTTCCTTCTTGGTGAAGATGCCGGTCGACTCGATGACGATGTCGACCCCCAGCTCGCCCCACGGGATGTCGGCGGGGTTGCGCTCGGACAGCACCTTGATGGTGTGCCCGTCGACGGTGATCGTGTCGGCCGTGTGCGACACCTCGGCCTTCAGGCGGCCCAGGATGGTGTCGTACTTCAGCAGATGAGCGGTGGTCGCGGTGTCACCCAGGTCGTTGACAGCCACGATCTCGATGTCTGCACCCTGCTCCAGCAGTGCGCGGAAGTAGTTGCGACCGATACGACCGAAGCCGTTGATGCCTACGCGGATCGTCACGAACCGATCTCCTCGTTGGTACGCCGGCCATGCGATGCCGGCGAGCTCTGTTTGGGATGTCCCCGACCACCCCCGACCCTACCTCCCTGGGGCCTGAGCGGTGACATCGAGATGCCGCATACACGGGCAGGCGGTCCGTACCCGCCAGTAGCGGTACGGACCGCCCGCCGGTAAGAGCCGATCACTCCTTCCGTAAGAACCGGTCACTCCTTTTGACTACGGTGAGCTGGTCATCGTTGACCGGGGAGTTCACCCTTCGAGGGCGGCGAGCGCCTTCCTCACGAGGCTGTTGCGGTCGGCCGCCGCGGTGAGGTGCTCGAGACCGAAGCCCAGCAGCACGGTCCGGTCGGTGGTGACGGCGCCGTACGTCTTGAACAGGGTGCCGGTGCGCGCCCAGTCCTTGAGGACGGCCGGGCTGCCCGGAGGCGGTCCGGAAACGCTCCACGCACCGAGCGAGGTCTCGAAGCCCTCGGTCTGCGTCGCCGCGCCGTTCAGGACGAGCGAGGCCTCGTCGGCCAGGACGCCGTGCCCGCCGCTGCCCGGGTCGGTGACGTAGGTGATCGACACCTCGACGGACCTGCCGGCGTAGGCGCTCAGGTCGTACTCGACCTGCTGCCAGCCGTTGGAGGCGCCGGTGAGGCTGTTCCACGAGCCGCTGGTTCCGGTCGCGGTGCAGCCTGCGGGGCTGAAGGTGAGGTAGTGCTCGAGCCAGGGGTGCTCGTTCACCAGGAAGCCCGCCTCGCACTCCGACGGGACCTTCTGGCTGCTCGCCCCGCCCTTCTCCGGGAGGGTCGTCCAGTCGTCGCCGCCGGTCGTGTGGGCCTCGACGATGACGTGGTCGTAGCCGGCCTCGGTGTCCCAGAGCAGCCGGCTGCGCAGGGTGGGCTGCTCGGCCGCCGCCACGCCGGTGAGGTCGACGGTGCGGGTGAGGCGCTTGTAGGAGTCGTCGGTGTGCACGGCGGCCGCCATGTAGGAACCCGCGTACGGCCCGTACGGGTTGACGGTCCCGGCGAACTGGCCCGCGCCCGCGCTCGCGAACTGCGGGTAGGCGGCGACGGGCAGTTCCTCGGAGGTGACGCCGTAGGTGCCCGCCTTGTCGAGCGGGTTGCCCGGCGCCGCACCGAGCGTGCCGCCGGCGCCGTCGAGCTTGCCGGAGCCGGTGAAACCGGTTGCCCCCGGCGTCGACGTACGCGAATAGGCACCCAGGTAGTACTGGCTGAAGTCGTTCGACAGGGTGCCGTCGCCGAGGTCGACGTTGCCGCCGGCCTGTTCGCCCGCCTCGATCAGCTTGCCGCCCTCGTTCAGGTAGGCGCGTAGCTGGAGTTGGGTGGCGTTGCCCGGGACGCTCGCGCCCGTGTAGTGGACGACGGTCCTGAAGTGGTCGAGCACGCCGAGCGCGTCGGGCGCGCCCTGGGTGGCGACGTCCCAGACGATCGCCTTGCGGCCGTTCGCCTTCAGCGCGTCCACGTACGTCCGCGCCTGTGTGGCGGCCGCGCCCTCCTCGGCGACGACCAGCGTGTCGGCCTTGGGCCGCTGCGCGACGGTGTAGGTGAAGTGCTTGCTGGACGCCTTCTTGCCGCCCTTGGCCTCGCCGGTGAACCACACCTCGACCTTGTCGCCCGGGTCGCCGTCCCCGACCTTGGCCCGGTACTCGTCGAAGTGCAGGTTGTCGTCACCGCCGTAGGTCTCGCCGCCCTTCCAGGCCCTGAGCGGCGCGTGGTGTGTACGGCCGCCGTTCACGCGGTACTTGAGCTCCTTGTCGCGGATCGCCTTGCGTATGACGACGGAGACCTCCTGGCCGGCGCCGCGCGAGTACGACGTGGCGAACTCGGCCGGGGTGAAGTCGGCCGCGGTCAGGCCCAGTGACGAGGACGGCCTGTCGGGGTGCGGGGCGGTCTCGGCGACCGACAGCGCGAACGGGATGTTCTTCTCGAACTCCTGCTGGATCAGGTGCTCGTCGTCCGGGAAGTTGAACTCCGAGCGGCAGTCGGCCGCGTTCCACCGGTCGTTCGGGTCAGCGTTCGAGGCGGTCTGGCAGGTCGACATCTCGGGGGTGAACATCGACATGCCGTTGACGTTCGCCGCGTGGCCGTCCGCCTCGCCGTTGGTGGTGTACAGCTCAGAGGAGACCTGCGGGCGGTAGCCGGGGATCGCGGAGTTGTCCGGGCTGCCGGCCAGCGCCTTGTAGAGCACGTCGTCGGGCGTGGGCGTGGCGACCTGCCAGCCGACGCCGTAGAGCAACAGCTCGGCGGCGGAGTGGTAGTTGATGCCGTAGGAGAAGCCGATGCGCTTCTCGAAGGCGTCGATCGCCTTGGTCTCGGGCTCGGAGCCCGGGCTCGCGCCGCGGTAGGTCTCGCTGGTGGGATTGGGCGACGAACCCTCGTCGTCGTAGCCCCACTTGTAGGCGAAGTTGCGGTTGAGGTCGACGCCGTCGCCGGTGGAGATGACGCCGTCGCCGTTGACGTCCCGCAGGTTCTTGCGCCACAGGCGGGTGTCGTCGCTCTTGAAGGTGTAGTCGTAGCCGTCCGGGTTGGCCGAGATCACGAACCACAGCTCGGTGGAGTCGACGATCTTCCTGACGCGCTTGTCCGTCTTGTAGTGGTCCAGGTAGTAGTGCATCAGCCGCCGGGTCATCTCCGGCGTGATCCACTCGCGCGCGTGCTGGTTGGACATGTAGAGGACCGAGGGCCTGGAGCCGTCCTTGGCCTTCCTGGCGTCCTTGGTCAGCTTGAGCGCCAGAATGTCCTGGCCGCCGACGGTCTTGCCGATGGAGACGACCTTCGTGAGACCGGGGTTCTCCTGCCCGGTCCGGACGATCTCCTCCTTGAGGCCACCGCTTCCGCCGTACGGCCTGAACACGCCCTGGGCGGCGCCCTCGACCCGTGCCTCGGCCTTCGCCGACAGCGTGTGCTCGGTGAGGTCGACGCCCTGCTTCTCGAGCTTGTGGGCCTGCTGACGGGTGAGGTAGACCTCGACCGAGGCGGTGCCCTTCTCGGGGACCTGCTCGCCGAGTTCGTGGCTGTCCTGTCCTGCCGCGAGCAGCAGAGGTACCTGCTTCGCGGTGACGTCGGCGCGATAGACCTCGACCTCGTTGGGGTCGGAGCCCTGCGAACTTGCGTTCTGCGCCTGGGCGATGGGTGCGAGGCTCGCTCCGCCGATCAGGAGCGCGCCGACAGCGAGGATCGATCTCGCTCTGTGTCTCATGAACCCCCCTAGCAGTTGATCACCACAGCAGCGAACAGTTGCCAGGCTCATGACAGTTCATGATCGAGTCAAGAGCGCCTCAAGGACCGGAAAACGCCGGTGCCGCCGCCCAAGTGGGCGGCGGCACCGGCGTGTTGGACGATCCTCGACCGGATCAGCCGACGAGGTTGTCGGCCATCTCCTCGGTGATGCTGGACTCCGTGCCCGGGATGCCGAGGTCGGAGGCGCGCTTGTCGGCCATCGCCAGCAGACGGCGGATACGGCCGGCGACCGCGTCCTTGGTCAGCGGCGGGTCGGCGAGCGCGCCCAGCTCCTCCAGCGAGGCCTGCTTGTGGTCCATGCGCAGCCGGCCGGCGGCCGCGAGGTGCTCGGGGACCTCGTCGGCGAGGATCTCCAGGGCGCGCTGCACCCGGGCGCCCGCGGCGACGGCCGCACGCGCGGAGCGGCGGAGGTTGGCGTCGTCGAAGTTGGCGAGGCGGTTCGCCGTGGCCCGCACCTCGCGGCGCATCCGGCGCTCCTCCCAGGCCAGCACCGACTCGTGCGCGCCGAGGCGGGTGAGCAGGGCACCGATCGCGTCACCGTCACGGACGACCACGCGATCCACGCCGCGCACCTCGCGCGCCTTCGCGGCGATCGACAGCCGGCGGGCGGCGCCGACCAGCGCGAGAGCGGCCTCGGGGCCCGGGCAGGTCACCTCCAGGGAGGACGAGCGGCCGGGCTCGGTGAGCGAGCCGTGGGCCAGGAAGGCACCGCGCCAGGCGGCCTCCGCGTCGCAGGTGGCCCCCGAGACCACCTGCGGGGGCAGGCCGCGGATCGGGCGGCCCCGGCCGTCCACCAGGCCGGTCTGCCGGGCCAGCTGGTCGCCGCCGGCCACCACCCGGACGACGTAACGCGAACCGCGGCGCAGTCCGCCCGGCGCCATCACGATCAGCTCGGAGCTGTGGCCGAAGATCTCCAGGATGTCCCTCTTCAGGCGTCGCGCCGCCATCGCGGTGTCCAGCTCCGCCTCGATCACGATGCGCCCGCTGACCAGGTGGAGGCCGCCGGCGAACCGCAGAATGGCGGAGACCTCCGCCTTTCTGCAGCAGGTCCGGGTGACGGGGAGCCGGGAGATCTCGTCCTTCACCGCTGCCGTCATCGCCATGGGCCGATCCTTCCATGCATCCGAAAAATACGGTCGTACGCGGCAGCCAGCAGCTCCGGATCGTGCCGCGGAGTTCCGTCCCTCCGGGCCACCGGCGCCAGCTCGACCGCGGCCCCGAGCCGCTTGGCGGCCTCGGTGAGCACCTCGCGGTCGGGAACGGCGGCCTCGTCGGCCAGCACCACGTCCAGGGCGAGTTTAGGGGCGTGTCGTCCCAAAACCTCCAAATGACGCTGCGGGGAGAAGCCATCGGTTTCTCCGGGCTGCGGGGCGAGGTTCAGCGGGAGCACCCGGCGCGCCTTCGTCTCCATGAGCGCGTCCAGGAGATCCGGCACGAGCAGATGGGGGATGACGGAGGAGAACCAGGAGCCCGGACCGAGGACCACCCAGTCGGCGTCCAGGACCGCCTCGACGGCCTCCGGGACGGCGGGCGGGTCGTGCGGCACGAGGTGCACGGACTGCACCTCGCCGGGCGTCAGGGCCACGGTCGCCTGGCCGCGCACCAGGTCGACGTCGTCGGGCCGGTCCGGGTCGTGCCCCTTGACCAGAGCCTGAAGCTCCAGGGGTACGGCGGACATGGGCAGCACGCGCCCGTGCGCGCCGAGGAGCTTGCCGACCAGGTCGAGCGCCTGGACGTGATCACCCAGCTGCTCCCAGAGGGCGACGATCAGGAGGTTGCCGACCGCGTGCTCGTGCAGGTCGCCCTTGGACTGGAAGCGGTGCTGGATGACACGGGCCCAGGTCTGGCCCCAGTCGTCGTCGCCGCACAGCGCGGCCAGCGCCTTGCGCAGGTCGCCGGGCGGCAGCACGCCCAGTTCGTCGCGCAGGCGCCCGCTGGAGCCGCCGTCGTCGGCCACGGTGACGACGGCGGTGAGGTCGCCGGTGATCCGGCGCAGGGCGGCGAGCGAGGCGGACAGGCCCATGCCGCCGCCGAGGGCGACGACCTTGGGCTGGGTGCCCCGGCGGCGCGCCCGGGCGCCACGGGCCTCGACCGGCCGGCCGGTGCGCGACTCGGGCACCGTGCGGCGCAGCCGGCCGAGCCGGCTCGGCCGCAGTGGACGTTCCGTCATTCGCGTCCCATGTCCCGGTGTACGACCACCGTCTCCACGCCCTCGGCCGCGAGCCGCGCGGCGAGCTTCTCCGAGGTGGCGACCGAGCGGTGCTTGCCACCCGTACAGCCGATCGCGATGGTCACGTACCGCTTGCCCTCGCGGCGGTAGCCCGCGGCGATCAGCCTGAGCAGCTCGGCGTAGCGGTCGAGGAACTCCTTGGCGCCGGGCTGGTTGAAGACGTACGCCGACACCTCCTCGTTGAGACCGGTGAAGGGGCGCAGCTCCGGGACCCAGTGCGGGTTGGGCAGGAAGCGCATGTCCGCGACCAGGTCGGCGTCGACCGGGAGGCCGTACTTGAAGCCGAAGGACATGACGGTGGCCCGCAGCTCGGGCTCCTCCTCGCCGGCGAACTGGGCGTCCATCTTGGCGCGCAGCTCGTGCACGTTCAGGCTGGAGGTGTCGATCACCAGGTCGGCGTCGCCGCGCAGCTCGCGCAGCAGCTCGCGCTCGGCGGCGATGCCGTCGACGATGCGGCCGTCGCCCTGGAGCGGGTGCGGGCGGCGCACCGACTCGAAGCGGCGCACCAGGGCGTCGTCGGAGGACTCCAGGAAGACGATCCGCCGTGTGACGCCCCGCTCGTCCAGGTCGGCGAGGGACTCGCGGAGGTTGTCGAAGAAGCGGCGGCCGCGCACGTCCACCACCACCGCGATCCGCGCCACGTTGCCCTGCGAGCGGGCGCCGAGCTCGACCATGGTGGGGATCAGGGCGGGCGGCAGGTTGTCCACGACGAACCAGCCGAGGTCCTCCAGACACTTGGCCGCCGTCGACCTGCCCGCTCCGGACATGCCGGAGATCATCACCAGTTCGGGGATGGCCGAGTCCGGCATGCCGGCCGGCTCGCCGGCCGCGCCCGTACCCACCTGGGCTTCGTCTGCGCCTTGGTCCTGTTGCGCTTCGTGCTTGTTCACATTCATGTCTCCTGCCCCCGTCGTTCGTCCGGGGCGCCCGTCGTCACGGGCTCCCCGCTGGAACCCATGGTGCCGGGTTCCTCCTCCATGATCTCTCCAGTCGCCGTGTTCACGGCGGGTCCGGCCGGGGCCGCCTGGGCCAGGGCCACGGCGATCGTCTCGGCCGTCTTGCGGCCTATGCCGGGCACCTCGCAGATCTGGTCGATGGTGGCGGACCGCAATTTCTTCAACGAACCGAAGTGCTTGAGAAGTGCCTGCTTACGGGTGTCCCCGAGGCCGGGCACGTCGTCCAGGGGGCTCGAGCGGAAGCGCTTGGCCCGCTTGGTGCGCTGGTAGGTGATCGCGAAGCGGTGCGCCTCGTCCCGCACGCGCTGGAGCAGGTAGAGGCCCTCGCTGGTACGGGGCAGGACCACCGGGTCCTCCTCGTGCGGCAGCCAGACCTCCTCCAGGCGCTTGGCGAGGCCGCACACGGCGACGTCGTCGATGCCGAGCTCGTCGAGGGCCTTCTTGGCCGCCGCGACCTGCGGCCGGCCGCCGTCGACGACGACGAGCTGCGGCGGGTAGGCGAACTTCTTGGGGCGGCCGTCCTCCTCGGTGAGCGCGTCCTCACCGTCGGCCCACTCCCCCGTCTTCTCCTTCTCCGCGAGGTAGCGCCTGAAGCGGCGGTTGATCACCTCGTGCATGGAGCGGACGTCGTCCTGGCCCTCGAAGCCCTTGATCTGGAAGCGGCGGTACTCGCTCTTGCGCTGCAGGCCGTCCTCGAAGACGACCATGGAGGCCACGACGTCGTCACCCTGGAGGTGCGAGATGTCGTAGCACTCGATCCGGAGGGGGGCGCTGTCCAGGTCGAGGGCCTCGGCGATCTCCTCCAGGGCGCGCGAGCGCGTGGTGAGGTCCGAGGCGCGCTTGGTCTTGTGCAGCACGAGCGCCTGCCGGGCGTTGCGCTCCACCGTCTCCATCAGGGCCCTCTTGTCGCCGCGCTGCGGGATGCGCAGCGAGACGTTCGAACCGCGGCGCTCGGCGAGCCACTCCTGGACGGGCTCGACCGGCTCGGGCAGGGCGGGGACGAGGACCTCCTTGGGCACGGAGTCGCCCTTCTCCTCGCCGTAGAGCTGCTGCAGGGCGTGCTCTACGAGGGCACCCGTGGTGACGTCCTCGACCTTGTCCGTGACCCAGCCGCGCTGGCCGCGCACGCGTCCGCCGCGGACGTGGAAGATCTGGACGGCCGCCTCCAGCTCGTCCTCGGCGACCGCGATCAGGTCGGCGTCGGTCGCGTCGGCGAGCACGACCGCGCTCTTCTCCATGGCCTTCTTCAGGGCGCCGATGTCGTCACGCAGCCGGGCCGCCCGCTCGTACTCCATCTCCTCGGCCGCCTCGGCCATCTGCTTCTCCAGGCGGCGGATGTACGTCCCGGTGCGGCCGGCCATGAAGTCGCAGAACTCGTCGGCCAGTTCGCGGTGCTCCTCCTCCGAGACGCGGGCGACGCAGGGGGCGGAGCACTTGCCGATGTAGCCGAGCAGGCAGGGGCGGCCGGTGCGGGTGGCGTTCTTGAAGACGCCGGCCGAGCAGGTGCGTACCGGGAAGACGCGCAGGAGGAGGTCCACGGTGTCGCGGATGGCCCACGCGTGCCCGTACGGCCCGAAGTAGCGCACGCCCTTGCGCTTGTGGCCGCGCATCACCTGCACCCGCGGGAATTCCTCGTTCATGGTCACCGCGAGGTACGGATAGCTCTTGTCGTCGCGGTACTTGACGTTGAACCGGGGGTCGAACTCCTTGATCCAGGAGTACTCCAGCTGGAGCGCCTCGACCTCCGTGGACACCACGGTCCACTCCACGGACGCGGCCGTGGTGACCATGGTGCGGGTACGGGGGTGGAGGGTCGTCAGGTCCTGGAAGTAGTTCGCCAGGCGCTGGCGCAGGCTTTTTGCCTTTCCGACGTAGATCACCCTGCGGTGCTCGTCACGGAACCTGTACACCCCTGGGGTGTCCGGGATCTCACCCGGCCGGGGGCGGTAGCTGGAGGGATCGGCCATGTCCCACACCCTACTGGCGGGGACCGACAGTCGGCGGGCCTGTGGACAACGCCCGGCGCGACTCGGACGAGGCCCGCACGGCGCACCCGAGCCGGACCGCTGATCGCGTCTCGGCCAGGACCTTGTCGCTGTTGGGTTTCAGGTGTTGTCGGGACTAGGTCAACACGCTTCAATGCGTGGGAACTCGGGGCCGTGAAGCACGGCGTACGGATGTGAAGACGCCCCGGCGCCGACGGGGTGGTCCCGAGAACGAGCGCGAAACCCGGCCCGACCAGCCGTAGTGAGCATTCACAGAAAGGCCCCTGCATGCCGCACGCCACACAGCACGCGGACGTCGCCGTCGTCGCCACCGCGGAACTGGACTCGGCCCTGCGGGGCGGCCCCTTCCACGTGGCGCTGCGTGCCGCGATCGCCGCCCGCGGACTGCCGCTGCAGCGTGTGCAGCACCATCTGTCGCGCCACGGGGTCAAGGTCGGTGTCACCAGCCTGAGTTACTGGCAGCAGGGCGCCCGGCGCCCGCAGCGCCCGGAGTCCCTGCGGGCCGTGCGCGCACTGGAGGAGATACTCCAGCTGCCGGAGGAATCCCTGATACGGCTGCTCGCGGAGCCCGACGAGGGCACGTCCGCGGGCCGGCCCGCGGGCCGCTCCTACCGCTCCCTGGTCGAGGCGTCGGGCGTGCTGCAGCGGATGCTGTCCGAGCTGGGCTCGCCGCCCGACGGCGGGCTGCACACCCTGGGCCATCACGAACTGGTGCGGATCGGTCCGCGGCGTGAGCTGGCGGCGCGCGAGTCGCACCACATCGTGCGCGCCCACAAGGACGGCGTCGATCGCTTCCTGGCCGTCCACCACGGCGACCCGGGATGCACGCCGGAGCGCATGGGCGTGCACGCGCTGGAGAACTGCCGCACGGGACGCGTGCGCGTGCACCAGGACACCGGTGTGCTCGTGGCCGAGCTCCTCTTCGACACCCGGCTGCGGGCGGGCGACACCTTCCTCTTCCGCTACGGCGTCGAGGACGGCACCGCCGGGGTGTCCCGCGAGTACGTCCGCGGCTTCGGGCCGGCCGGCGGGCAGTACGCGCTCCAGGTGCGCTTCGACACGAGAGCCCTGCCGTCCCGCTGCCACCGTTTCGCCCAGCACTCCCCTGCCGCCCCGCGCAGCGGCCGCCAGGAACTGCGCCTCAGCGACCCCCATCACTCGGTCCATCTCGTCGAGCCCCGGGTGCGCACGGGGATCGTGGGGATCGGCTGGGACTGGGAGTGAGACTCCGTACCGAGCCGTCAGGGGCCGTTCCGTACCGGACGTAAACGTTTGCGCAAGCGTTTACGTCCGGCCCGGAATGGGATACGGTCCCGCCGGAAGGCCGCGTCCCCGCGAGAGGCGGGGCTCGGGAAGAGGCGCGGCTCGGAAAGGCGCGCGGGTCGGGAAGGGGAACGCGATGGCCACGATGGCCGACGTCGCTCGGAGCGCCGGGGTTTCCGTGGCGACCGTCTCGCACGTCCTGAACGACACCCGTCCCGTCCTCCCCCACACCCGCCAGGCGGTCCTCGACGCGATCGACCGGCTCGGCTACACCCCGAACACCCTTGCCCGCTCCCTGGTGACCTCGCGCACCCGGTCCATCGGGCTCGCGGTCTCGGCGATCAGCAACCCGTACTTCACGGAGATCCTCCAGGGCGTCGAGGCGGCCGCCCTGGAGCAGGGCTACAGCCTGCTCATCGCCGACCCGCACGACGACCCCGAGCACGAGCGCAAGGTCGTCCAGCTGCTGTACGAGCGCCGGGTCGACGGCATGATCGTCGCGCCGTCGGCGGACCCTCGGGAGCTTGTCGCCTATCTCGCCCGGCACGAGGTCCCTGCCGTCTTCCTCGACCGGCTGGTCGACATCCGGGCCGTCGGCACCCCGGTCGGTGGCATCCCGGTGGGTGGCACCCCGGCCGCCGGCGCCCCGGCCGAGAGCGCGCAGGCGGACGGCGCGCGGTCGGACAGCGCCTCTGACGACGGCGCCCCGTCCGACGCCGCACCGCGCTACGACCAGGTCTGCGCCGAGAGCGCCGAGCCGACCGCCCGCCTCGTCGCCCACCTCGCCGAGCTGGGGCACCGCCGGATCGGGTTGGTCGCCGGCCTGCCCGGGCTCAGCACCACCCGCGAGCGCATCGCCGGTTACCGCCGGGGCCTGGCCGGCTCCGGACTCCCTTACTACGAGCACCTCGTGGCGCACGGCGACTCCGAGTCCGCCGGCGCCCGACGCGCCACCGCGGAGCTCCTGTCCCTCCCCGCCCCACCCACCGCGCTGGTCACCGCCAACAACGCGATGACCATCGGCGCCCTGCGTGCCCTGCGGGAGCGCGGTCTGTCCGTGCCCGGCGACCTGGCCCTGTGCTGCTTCGACGACTTCGCCTGGGCGGATCTGTTCTCGCCCCGGCTCACCGCCGTCGCCCAGCCCAGCAAGGAGATCGGCGCCCAGGCGGTGCGGGTCCTCCTGGAGCGCCTCGCCTCCCCCGGCCGCCCCGCCCGCACCCTGCGGCTGCCCTGCACCTTCGTCCATCGCACCTCGTGCGGGTGCCCCGAACCGCCCGCGCAGTCCGAGAGAGGAACCGCCTCGTGATCGTCGTCGCCGGTGAGGCCCTGATCGACCTCGTACCGCAGGGCACGGGTGCCCTCGCGGGTCTGACGCCGGCGCTCGGCGGCGGCCCGTACAACACGGCCGTCGCCCTCGGCCGCCTCGGCTCCCCCACCGCCTTCTGCTCCCGCACCTCGCACGACGCCTTCGGCGAGGCGCTGCTCGACGGGTTGCGCGCGGCGGGCGTCGACGTCTCGGGCGTACAGCGCGGTGCGGAGCCGACCACCCTCGCGGTGGCCACGATCGACGCGAGCGGCTCGGCCGCCTACTCCTTCTACGTCGAGGGCACCGCCGACCGGCTGTTCTCGGCTCCCGAGGCGCTCCCCGCAAAGACGCGCGCCGTGTCCTTCGGCACCTGCTCGCTCGTCCTGGAGCCCGGCGCGAGCGCCTACGAGACGCTGATGCGCAAGGCCGCAGCCCAGGGTGTCCTCACCGCGCTCGACCCCAACATCCGGGCGGGTCTGATCCCCGACGCGGACGCCTACCGGGCCCGGTTCACCAGCTGGCTGCCCTCGGTGACGCTGCTCAAGCTCTCCGCGGAGGACGCCCTCTGGCTGGGCGGTTCCCCGCGCGAGTGGCTGGCCGCCGGGCCCGCCGCGGTCGTGATCACCCATGGCGGCGACGGGCTCTCCGTCTTCACCCGGGACGGCGCCGAGTACTCCGTGCCGGGCGAGAAGGTCGACGTCGTCGACACCATCGGCGCCGGCGACACCGTGAACGCGGCCCTGCTGCACGGCCTGTCCGAACGGGACGCACTGTCCGCGGACGCGCTCGCCTCTCTGGGCGCCGACAGCTGGACCCGACTGCTGCGGTTCGCGGCCCGAGCGGCCGCGATCACCTGCTCGCGCGCGGGCGCGGAGCCGCCGTACGCCGACGAAGTGGGCGCGGTGTAGCGGCGGTTCGCCCTCGTCACGGCTTGGACTGCTGCAACGGGCGGCGCCCCCCGGGGGCGGGGACCCCGGGGCGCCGCCCCGTGGCGGGGGGGGGGCGGCCTGAGGGGCCCCCGCCGGTTCTTGGCCCGCTCCGCCCGTGTCGAGG
>NZ_JBICXT010000012.1:204541-277097 GCF_043200415.1 Streptomyces sp. NPDC048419
GCCCCCCGCCCCCCCCCGGGGGGGGGGGGGTGGGGGGGGGGGCCCCCCCGCGGCGGGGGCCGCGGGGGGGGGGGGGGGGCGCCCCCCCGCCCCCCCCCCCCGCCCCCCCCCGCCCTGTGCCGAGGTGGTCAGGCCTTGCGTGCCCGCGTCGTCTTCTTCGCGAGAGCCGCCTTCTTCGTGGTCCCGGCCGCCTTCTTGGTGGCTGCGCCGCCGGCGGTCCTGGCCGTCGCGGTCTTCTTCGCCGCCGACTTGGCCGCGACCGTCTTCTTGGCCGCCGCCCGGCGCGGAGCCTTCACCGAGGTCCCGTCGCTGATGCGGTCGGCGCTGAGGATCTCCCGCAGGAACTTGCCGGTGTGGCTCGTCGGGACCCCGGCGACCTCCTCGGGCGTGCCCTCGGCGACGACGAGTCCGCCGCCCGCGCCGCCCTCGGGACCCATGTCGACGACCCAGTCGGCGGTCTTGATCACGTCGAGGTTGTGCTCGATGACGATGACCGTGTTGCCCTTGTCGACCAGGCCGGACAGCACCTTCAGCAGCTTGCTGATGTCCTCGAAGTGCAGACCGGTGGTCGGCTCGTCCAGGACGTAGACCGTGCGTCCGGTGGAGCGCTTCTGCAGCTCGCTGGCGAGCTTCACGCGCTGGGCCTCACCGCCGGACAGGGTGGTCGCGGCCTGGCCGAGCCTGACGTAGCCGAGGCCGACGTCGTTGAGCGTCTTGAGGTGGCGGTTGATCGCCGGGACGGCCTCGAAGAAGTCCATGGCCTCCTCGATCGGCATGTTCAGGACCTCGGAGATGGACTTGCCCTTGTAGTGGACCTCCAGGGTCTCCCGGTTGTACCGGGCGCCGTGGCAGACCTCGCACGGGACGTAGACGTCCGGGAGGAAGTTCATCTCGATCTTGATCGTGCCGTCGCCCGCGCAGTTCTCGCAGCGGCCGCCCTTGACGTTGAAGGAGAAGCGGCCGGGCAGGTAACCGCGGACCTTCGCCTCCGTCGTCTCCGCGAACAGCTTGCGGATGTGGTCGAAGACGCCGGTGTACGTCGCCGGGTTGGAGCGCGGGGTGCGGCCGATCGGCGACTGGTCGACGTGCACGACCTTGTCGACGAGGTCGTCGCCGTCCACGCGCGTGTGCCGCCCGGGGACACTGCGGGCGCCGTTGAGCTCGCGCGCCAGGTGCGTGTAGAGGATGTCGTTGACCAGCGTCGACTTGCCCGAACCGGACACGCCCGTGACCGCCGTGAACACGCCCAGCGGGAACGAGACGTCGATGTCCTGGAGGTTGTTCTCGCGGGCGCCGTGCACCGTGAGCAGCCGGGACGGGTCGTGCGGGCGCCGGATGTCGGGCAGCGGGATGGCCTTCTTGCCGGCCAGGTACTGGCCCGTCTGCGACTCGGTGTTGGCCAGCAGCTCCTTCAAGGAGCCGCTGTGCACGACCTTGCCGCCGTGCTCACCGGCGCCGGGGCCGATGTCGACGACCCAGTCCGCGACCTTGATGGTGTCCTCGTCGTGCTCGACGACGATGAGCGTGTTGCCCATGTCGCGCAGCCGGACCAGGGTCTCGATCAGCCGGTGGTTGTCGCGCTGGTGCAGGCCGATCGACGGCTCGTCGAGGACGTAGAGAACGCCGACGAGGCCGGAGCCGATCTGGGTGGCCAGGCGGATGCGCTGCGCCTCGCCGCCGGAGAGGGTGCCCGCCGCGCGGTTCAGCGAGAGGTAGTCCAGGCCGACGTCGACCAGGAACCGCAGCCGCTCGTTGACCTCCTTCAGCACGCGCTCGGCGATCTTCTTGTCGCGGGCGCTCAGCTTCAGCTCGCCCAGGAAGTCCGCGCAGTCGCTGATGGACATCGCGGAGACCTCGGCGATCGACCTGCCCATGATCGTGACCGCGAGGACGATCGGCTTCAGGCGCGTGCCCTCACAGGTGGGACAGGGCACCTCGCGCATGTAGCCCTCGAAGCGCTCGCGGCTGGCGTCGCTCTCGGCCTCGCTGTGCCGGCGCTTCACGAACGGAACGGCACCCTCGAAGGGCGTCGTGTACACGCGCTCGCGCCCGTACCGGTTGCGGTAGCGGACCTCGATCTGCGTCTTGTGGCCGTGCAGGAGCGCCTTCTTCGCCCGCTGGGGCAGGCCCGCGAAGGGGATGTCCGTACGGAATCCCAGCGCGTCCGCGAGGGCGCCGATCAGACGGCCGAAGTAGTCCTTGGTGTGCCCGTGCGACCAGGGGTGGATGGCGCCCTCGTCGAGGGACTTGTCCTCGTCCGGGACGATCAGCTCCGGGTCGACCTCCATGCGCGTGCCGATGCCGGTGCAGTCGGGGCAGGCGCCAAAGGGCGAGTTGAAGGAGAAGGAGCGGGGCTCCAGCTCCTCGAAGGACAGGTCGTCGTACGGGCAGTACAGGTGCTCCGAGAACATGCGCTCACGCTCGGGGTCGTCCTCGGGGAGGTCGACGAAGTCGAGCACGACCATGCCGCCGGACAGGCCGAGCGCGGTCTCCACGGAGTCGGTGAGGCGGCGCTTGGCGGAGTCCTTCACCGTGAGGCGGTCGACGACCACCTCGATGGTGTGCTTCTCCTGCTTCTTCAGCGTGGGCGGGCTGGAGAGCTGGATCGTCTCGCCGTCCACCCGCGCGCGGGAGTAGCCCTTGGTCTGCAGATCGGAGAAGAGGTCGACGAACTCGCCCTTGCGCTCGCGCACCAGCGGCGACAGCACCAGGAAGCGGCTTCCCTCCGGGAGCTCCAGGACCCGGTCGACGATGGCCTGCGGCGACTGGCGCGAGATCGGGCGGCCGCACTGGGGACAGTGCGGCTTGCCGATGCGCGCGAAGAGCAGACGCAGGTAGTCGTAGACCTCGGTGATGGTGCCGACCGTCGAGCGCGGGTTGCGCGAGGTCGACTTCTGGTCGATGGAGACGGCCGGGGACAGACCTTCGATGAAGTCGACGTCCGGCTTGTCCATCTGGCCGAGGAACTGGCGGGCGTACGAGGAGAGCGACTCCACATAGCGCCGCTGGCCCTCGGCGAAGATCGTGTCGAAGGCCAGGGAGGACTTGCCCGACCCGGACAGGCCCGTGAAGACGATGAGCGAGTCACGAGGCAGGTCGAGCGACACGTTCTTCAGGTTGTGCTCACGCGCGCCACGGACGATGAGACGGTCGGCCACAGCCGGTCCGCACCTTTCTTGAGAGAAGTGACAGGGGCAGGGCCCCGTGCTTCTTCAGACTAGGGGGAGCCACTGACAACGCCGGTCGGATTCCAGGATGCATAACAATCCGCGGCTCTCCAGCATGCCCGACGCCACTTCCGACCATATAGCACGCGTATTCGATTTACGGCACTGCTTCACCACCTTCACCCAAAGGTGTGGCGGGACTAGGGTCATGACCATGATTGATCACGGTCATGACCTGGCCTCTGTACGTGAAGCGACCGACCGGCTGCTCACCGCAGCCGCCGAGCTGGACAACGCGGCGGTGGCCGAGCCGTCACGGCTCCCGGGGTGGACCCGCGGGCATGTCCTGGCCCACCTCGCGCGCAACGCGGACGCTCTGGTGAACGTCCTCGAGGGCCGTCCCATGTACGCCTCCGGTCAGGCGCGCGACGCCGAGATCGAGCGGGACGCCCGGCGCCCGCTCGACGTCCAGCTCACGGACGTGCGCGACAGCGGGGCGCGCTTCCAGGAGACCGGAGCCGCGCCCGCGGACTGGTCGCGCACGGTGGAGCTGCGCAACGGCGTCACCGACTCGGCGTCCAGCGTGCCGTTCCGGCGCTGGGTCGAGGTGGAGCTGCACCACGTGGACCTCGGGATCGGGTACGAGCTGGAGGACGTGCCGGCGGAGTTCGCCGAGCGGGAGATCGACTTCTTGGCGCGGCGCTTCTCGGGTCATCCCGATGTGCCTCCCACGCGCCTGACGGGCGGCACGCACGCGTGGCGGACGGGCCGCGAGGCGACGGAGCCGGAGGTCACCGTGACGGGTTCGGCGCCGGAGCTGCTCGGCTGGCTCGCCGGGCGCCGCGACGGCTCCGGACTCACCGTGCGGGACGGCTCGCTCCCGGCGCTTCCCCCGTTGTGACCGCGCGGCCCGCTGCCGGGGACGCGGGCGCGCTCCCCGGCGATAGGCTGGCCGCCATGACGTACAGCGGACAGGTGACGGTCGGCGGCCCGGCGGACGTGCACGAGCTCAAGGACCTGATGATCACCAAGATCGCGGTCGGCCCGATGGACAACAACGCCTATCTGCTGCGCTGCCGGGCCACCGACGAGCAGTTGCTGATCGACGCGGCGAACGACGCGGACACACTGCTCGGCATGATCGGCGACGACGGCATCGCCTCCGTCGTCACCACGCACCAGCACGGCGACCACTGGCAGGCGCTCGCCCAGGTCGTCTCGGCCACCGGCGCCCGCACCTTCGCCGGCCGTGAGGACGCCACCGGCATCCCGGTACCGACCGACGTCCTCGTCGACGACGGCGACACCGTCCGGGTGGGGCGCGTGGAGCTCACCGCGCGCCATCTGGTCGGGCACACGCCGGGCTCGATCGCCCTCGTCTACGACGACCCGCACGGCCATCCCCATGTGTTCACGGGAGACTGCCTCTTCCCGGGCGGCGTCGGCAACACCCGTAAGGATCCGAAGGCGTTCGCCAGTCTCATCCACGACGTGGAGACGAAGATCTTCGGCGCGCTGCCCGACGAGACCTGGGTCTACCCGGGCCACGGGAACGACACGAGCCTGGGCACGGAGCGGCCGCATCTGCCGGAGTGGCACGCGCGCGGGTGGTGATGGGCCGGGGGAGCTCCTCCTGTCGCGGACGGTGAACTCCGGTGGTGGGGGCGTGCGTACACAGCGCACGCGCCCCGTGTGAAGCGTTCGCACACGCCGGAGCCATGTGCACGCTCCCGGCGCGCCGTGTGGTGCAGTCCACTGGAAGCAGCCCCGCACAGGATGACGGCTCCTGCGCGGTATGGGCCGCCGGTCTTTCAATCCCCGCCCTCGACCGGCGGCCCCGGCGTTTCACCAGCAGGAGGGCCGTAAGGGGCACCCGCCAGGACGACAGGACTTACGCGTCCGCCTGTGCCGCCCCCACCACGGCGGCGACGCGCTCCACGCCGAACACGTACCCCTGCACCCCGCACCCGGCGATCACGCCGTCCGCGCGCAGCGAGACGTACGAATGGTGCCGGAAGGACTCGCGCTGGTGGATGTTGGAGATGTGCACCTCCAACACCGGCATCCCGTCACAGGTGTTGAGCGCGTCCAGGATCGCGACCGACGTGTGGGAGTAGGCACCGGGGTTGATCACGATCCCGCAGTGGCTCAGCCGCGCCTCATGGATCCAGTCGACCAGCTGCCCCTCGTGGTTGGACTGCCGGAAGTCCACCGTGCCGCCGTGCGTGGCCGCCGCCTTGGCGCACAGGGCCTCGACGTCGGCGAGGGTGTCCTTGCCGTAGATCTCCGGCTGGCGCTGGCCGAGCAGGTTCAGGTTGGGCCCGTTGAGAATCATGATCGGGGCGTTGGCCAGGGTGCGGGGCACGGTTCCTCCGGTCCGGTGGATTGCGGCGATCCGTCGGGGACCGCTGTTCGGACCCGGTTTATCACGGTGCATGCGCGGCGCCACGGCACGTACCCTCCCGGCATGACGACGATCTCGTACCCTCTCAAACCCTCGCCCGGAGACCGGGTGGCGGTGATCTCGCCCTCCGCGGGCCTGCCGGGGCTCTTCCCGCGCCCGTACGAACTCGGGCTGGAGCGGCTGCGCAAGGAGTACGGGCTCGAACCGGTGGAGTATCCGGCGACCCGCAGGATGGGCTCGACACCGCGGGAACGGGCCGACGACATCCACGCCGCGTTCGCCGACCCGGACGTCAAGGCCGTCTTCGCGTCGATCGGCGGCGAGGACCAGATCACCGTCCTGCCACTGCTGGATGGGGAGTTGATCCGGGCGAACCCGAAGCCGTTCTTCGGGATGAGCGACAACACCAACCTGCTGCTGTATCTGCGCAACGCCGGGATCGTCGGCTACCACGGTGCGACGGTGATGTGCGAGCTCGGCCGCCCCGGTGCCATGCACCCGCAGACCGCCGACTCCCTGCGGGCCGCGCTGTTCACCCCGGGTCCGTACGAACTGCGGCCCGCCGAGCGCTGGAACGACGTCAACGGCGACTGGGCGGACCCAGCGACCTTCGACGCGGAACCGGCCTCACGGCCGGGCGACGGCTGGACCTGGGTGAACCCCGACCGGGCGGTCGAGGGCCGCAGTTGGGGCGGCAACCAGGAGATCCTGGGCTGGCTGCTGATGGCCGACCGGGGGATCTCGCACGACCAGGCCGAGTACGACGGCGGCGTGCTGTTCCTCGAGACCTCGGAGGAGCTGCCGAGCGCCGACGAGGTCTTCCGCACGCTGCGCAACATGGGCGAGCGCGGCCTGCTCCAGCGCTTCTCCGCACTGCTGATGGGACGCGCCCGGACCTGGTCCCTCCTGCGCCCCAACAGCCCTGACGAAGCGGCCCGTTACGCGGCCGGCCAGCGCGAGGCCGTCCTGCGCGCCATGCGGGCGTACGCCCCCGAGACGCTGATCGTCTTCGACGTCGACCTCGGCCACACTGATCCGCAACTCGTCATCCCCTACGGCGGCTTCGTCCGCGTCGACGGCCCCGCCCGGCGCATCACCGTCACGTACTGACCCGCCGTGCTGTGGATGTTCCCGACGGTCGCCCTCCTCGCGACCGGTGAGCCGCTGCCGATGTTCACCGGCTTCCTGGGCGCGCTGCTCGCGTTCATCACGATGTTCGGGGTGATCGCCGCCTACCTGCCCGAGCTCTACGAACCGCGCGTGCGCTGCACGGGAGCCGCCGTCGGCTACAACCTCGGCGGAGTGCTCGGGGGCGCGCTCACGCCGATCGCGGCCACGGCGCTCGCCGGGCACGGCGGCCGGGTGCCGTGGGGCGTCGGCGCGTATCTGACGGGGATCGCGCTGCTGAGCCTCGGCTGCTTCGCCCTACTGCCCGAGACACGGCCGGTGCCGGCGGCCGTCCCCGAGCCGGTCATGGAGTGACCAGGGTGGTCACGGATTGATCGCCAGCTCCAGATAGGCCGCGAACAGCACCAGATGGACCCCGCCCTGGAGCGGCGTCGCCCGGCCCGGCACCACGGTCAGGGAGGCCACCACCACGGTCAGCGCGAGCAGCACCATGTGCACGGAGCCGAGGCCGAGGACGAGCGGGCCGGAGAGCCAGATCGAGGCCAGGGCGACCGCCGGGATGGTCAGGCCGATGCTCGCCATGGCCGAGCCGAGGGCGAGGTTCAGGCTGGTCTGCACCCGGTCGCGGCGGGCGGAGCGCAGGGCGGCGATGGTCTCCGGGAGCAGCACCAGGAGGGCGATGACCACGCCGACGACGGCGTGGTGCAGCCCGGCCGCCTCCACCCCGGACTCGATCGTGGGCGACACGCCCTTCGCCAGTCCGACCACGCCGATCAGCGCGATGAGGAGCAGGCCGAGGCTGATCAAGGCGGTACGGGCGGTCGGTACGTCGGCGTGGTCGTCCGCCGTGATCACCTCACCCTGCCGGGTGATCGGCAGGAAGTAGTCGCGGTGCCGCACGGTCTGGGTCGCGACGAACAGGCCGTAGAGGATCAGCGAGGAGAGTGCGGCGAAGGTGAGCTGCACTCCCGAGAACTCCGGGCCCGGCTTGCTGGTGGTGAACGTCGGCAGCACCAGGCTGAGCGTGGCCAGGGTGGCGACGGTCGCGAGGGCGGCGCCGGTGCCCTCGGGGTTGAAGACCGCCGTGCCGTGGCGCAGGGAAGCGACGAGCAGGCAGATGCCGACGATGCCGTTGCAGGTGATCATCACCGCCGCGAAGACCGTATCCCGGGCCAGCGTCGAGCTCTTGTCACCGCCGTCGGCCATGAGCGTGACGATCAGGGCGACCTCGATCACCGTGACGGCGACGGCCAGCACGAGGGAGCCGAAGGGCTCCCCGACCCGGTGGGCGACGACCTCGGCGTGGTGCACGGCGGCCAGCACGGCGCCCGCGAGGACGACCGTCACCACGGCGACGACGGCGCCGGGCAGATCGCGGCCCCAGGTGAAGGCGAGCAGGACGATCGCCAGCACCGGAACGCTGAACGTCCACTGTGTCGTGAGCGACCTCAGCCGAGCGATCATGAAGTGATCGTCGCAGGGGCGCCCGGGCCCCGCACTGCGGCCGTCCGGGCCTGGACCCCGACCGTGCACGGCTGGATGTTCGGCTGTTGTGCGGAGCCCATGAGCCTCACTTGATCTCGGTCATCTCGAGCACGTCGCAGTCCGTGAAGGACGGCGGCCGGGTGCACAGCGCGGCCATGCGCTCGGCCATCTTCGTCGTCTCGGGGTCGTTGCTGTTGCGCATGGCCTCCTCGTAGGAGTCGAACTCGATCACGACAAGAAAGCGGCCCGGCGTGTTGCGGTCCCGCAGGACCAGGCGGTGCGCCGGGCCGCCGCTGCGGCCGGCGAACTTCTTGTCCATCTCCTCGGACAGGGCGCGCATCTCGTCGATGCGGTCGGTCTCGAAGTCCACGATCTGCACGAACTTCATGGGTGCGTCCACGGTGCCTCCCCGGCCGGGGCACTCCCGGAGCGGAAGCGCCATCCACCCAACGAAGCACCGGGAGCGGTCTGCGGCAATTCGGAGCGCACCGCTCCCGGTGGTGGTTGTTTCTACGCCTGTCGCGGTCAGGCCTTCATGCTGTCCTTCGCAGCGCCTTCGCTCTCCGCCCGCGCCGCCTCGTCCGCCGCCTGCTTCCTGGACGCCCGCAGGCTGGTGATCGTGGTGACGATCAGGACGGAGCAGATGACGCCGAGGGAAACCGGTATGGAGATCTCCGGTACGTGCACCCCGGACTCGTGCAGCGCGTGCAGCACCAGCTTCACGCCGATGAAGCCCAGGATGACCGACAGGCCGTAGCTGAGGTGGACCAGCTTCTTCAGCAGGCCGCCGATGAGGAAGTACAACTGCCGCAGACCCATCAGCGCGAAGGCGTTGGCGGTGAACACGATGTACGGGTCCTGGGTCAGGCCGAAGATCGCCGGGATCGAGTCCAGCGCGAAGAGCACGTCGGTGGTGCCGATCGCGAGCATCACGACCAGCATCGGGGTCATGACCGGCTTGCCGTTCTCCTGGATCCACAGCTTGGTGCCGTGATACCGGTCGGCCACGCCGAACCTGCGCTCCGCGGCCTTGAGTAGCTTGTTCTCCTCGAACTCCTCGTCCTCCTCGTCGGTCCGGGCCTCCTGGATGAGCTTCCAGGCGGTCCAGATCAGGAAGGCGCCGAAGAGGTAGAACACCCACGAGAAGCTGGCGAGGATCGCGGCGCCCGCGGCGATGAAGATCGCCCGCAGGACCAGGGCTATGAGGACGCCCACGAGCAGGACCCGCTGCTGGTACTGCGAGGGAACCGCGAACTTCGCCATGATCAGGACGAAGACGAAGAGGTTGTCGACGCTCAGCGACTTCTCGGTGATGAAGCCGGCGAAGAACTCGCCGCCCGCCCCGCCGCCGCCGAAGACGAGCAGGCCGAGGCCGAAGAGCCCGGCGAGGGCGATCCAGACGACGGTCCAGATTCCGGCTTCCTTGATGGACACGTCGTGCGGTTTGCGGCCGATGAAGAAGTCGACCGCGATCAGGGCCGCCAGGCCCACGATGGTAAGGACCCACAGGGTCACGGAAACATCCACTGCGCCTCCGGCAGTACGTAACGGCAAATGTCAGCGTCGTCGCTACCGGAGGTCTCTTCCACCCAGGCACGGGCCCTGGGCCGACGCCCCGGGATCTGGTTGATCCGTACTGACGGGTGCGCCGCAGCAGACAGGGAGTACTCCCCTCCGTGAGGAAAACAGTACCCCAATCGCCAAGAAAAGGTAAAGCGATTGGCAAAAGAAAACCCAAATAGCCTGGTCAGAGCTCTTTACGTGTACTTGGTTCGGGCGGCCGCAACCTGGGTGAGCACCTGCTGGAGCACCTGGCTGCCGGGCGGCACGAGCGGCGGCTCGTACGTCCAGGCGTGGCCGACCCACGGGTCGGCCAGGTGATCGTCGGGCACCGGGGTGAGTCGCAGCAGCGAACGCCACAGCGGATCGAGCAAAGGCCCGTAACCGGCGGCCTCCTCGCGGTCCGCGACCATCATCAGATGGACGCCCACGGCCGGGCCCTCGTCCGCGAGGTAGCGCAGCTGGGTCACGGCACGGTCGTCGAAGCCGTGCGGGAAGTCGTTGACGATCAGGAGCTGCTCGGCGGTGTCGAGGCCGGGCGGCAGCGAGTCGGCCGCGCCGCCGCGCACCGCCATCTGCACCAGGTCGACCCGCTGGGTGAGCCGGGTCAGGACGTCCGTCACCCCTGCCGCGCCGAGGGCGGGCGGCGCCGCGAGCACGCCGGTCTGCACCAGCGGCACGAGCGCCTGGGCCCCGGAGCCGGCCGGGTCGACGACGTGCACGGCGAACTCGCCCGCCGGATAGACCGCGAGCAGCCGGGCCGCCAGCGCCACGGCGGTCTCCATCGCGAGGTGCCGCAGCGCGTGGGTGTCCGCGACGTCGTCGTCGAGATAGGCGGTGCGGCCGCTGTCGATCCACAGACCGCGCTCCAGCGGCAGGCGGACCAGCATCGGGATGCGCAGCAACTCGCTCTCGGGCAGCCGGAGATCGCCCAGTCGCAGGGCCATGGGGATCTCCATCGGCACCCGGTAGCCGTGCCAGACGGGGTTGTCCCAGCGTGCGTAGGCGGGCGGCAGTGCGGGCTCGACGACGTCCGACTCGGCGCCGAGCTGGGTGAGGTCCCGGTCGAGCGCCGCCCTGGCCTGGTCGACCAGCTGCGTGTGCTTGGCGCGGGCCGCCTCGCGCGCGGCGTCGCCCTGCCCGCCGATCCTGCTGCGCGGGTCGGAGAGGACCCGGTCCAGCTCCTTCTCCATGCGCGACTCGGCGAAGTCGACGGCGCTGCGGTACGCGGACGTGGCGCGGGCCAGGTCCTCGAACATGCCCCAGACCTGGTTGTAGAGCCGCTCGTCCATGGACCAGCCGGTCGCGTCGCCCGCGACGGGCTGCGCGGGCTGCCCCGGTTGGGCCGGGGGCGCGGTCGGCGGGGGCGGAGGCGGAGCGGAGGTCTGCCGGCCCGGGTGGCTGTAGTCGACCGGGCCGCCCGCGGTGGGCGTGGCCGGCTGGGTGACCGCGGAGGGGTCGACCGGTTCGGTGGGATGTCCCGGCTGGGTGCCCTGCGGCCCGTAAGGGGACGAGGACTGCGGGCCCGCCGGTCCGGGGGTGCCCTGGCGCGTGGGGCCGCCCTGGTCGGGGCCGAGCGCCGGTGCGGCGGTCTGGCGTGCGCGGTCGCCGTCCGCCGTCCGCTGCGGAGGCGCGTGCACCGACCGCGCCAGGCCCTGGGCCACGGCTTCGTTGATGGTGCCCGCGAGCTGGGGGGCCTCGGACAGGCCCTGGTCAGTGAGGAGTTCGGCAAGGCCGCCGGCGTATCCCTGGCCCACGGCGCGGACCTTCCAGGCGCCCTGGCGGCGGTAGAGCTCCAGGGCGACGACGGCCGACTCGGCGTCCAGACCGGTGATCGTGTAGCTGGCGACCTCGGCGCCGTCGAGGCCGGTGACCGCGATGAAGGGGGCGGCGACCGCGCCGAAGCGGACCGGGCCGCCGGCGCCTGTGGGCAGGGCGAGCAGCACGTTGACGCTGTGCACGGCCTCCGGCATGGCGTCCAGGTCCACCGCGAGCCGGTGGTCGGCGGCCGCCTGCTTGGAGACCTCGAGCCCCGGCAGGGTGGGCGCGCCCGGGTGGGCCACCCATTCGACGCCGCGGGCCCTGCCGTCCGCGTCGCTGAGCGTGGCCGAGGCCACGATCGGTGTGCCGGCCGAGACCCGGATCTCGAGACGGGCCTGGGAGAGCGGGTGATTCTGTCCTCGCACCAGCTCGGCCGTCATCGCCCTCGTCCCCCTGTGTCGCTGATGTGTGGTGTGGTGTGCGCCGGGGCCCGCCCCACGGAGGGGCCCCGGCCCGTTCGGACTACAGGTGCGGCAGGATCGACGGCATCAGGTCCTGGAAGGTGCGGCCGTTGGCCGGCGTACCGAGGGCCGTCATCGTCCAACCGGGGCCCGAGCGGTGCACCTTGGCCATGATCTGGGCGGTGTAGGCGCCGCCGCCCGCCAGCGTGTAGCGGGCCAGCTCCTGGCCGTTGGTCTCGTCCACCAGGCGGCAGAACGCGTTCTGCACCTCCTGGAACGTCTGGCCCGTGAAGGAGTTCACGGTGAAGACGATCTGGTCGATGTGGACCGGGATGCGCGCGAGATCGACGAGGATCGCCTCGTCGTCGCCGCCCTGGCCGGCACCGCCGACGAGGTTGTCACCGGTGTGGCGCACGGAGCCGTCGTCGCTCACCAGGTGGCGGAAGAAGACGACGTCGACCGGCTGCTTGTCCGCGAACAGCACGGCGGAGGCGTCCAGGTCGATCTCCCGGGTGCGCGAGCCGAACAGGCCGCGCCGGGGAGCCGCCTGCCAGCCGAGACCCATGCGCACCGCGGTCAGGCTGCCCCCGTCGTTCTTCTGCAGACTGATGGCCTGACCCTTTGTCATGTTGACGGTCACGCGCTGATTCCCCTCTCGAGCTGTCCCCTGTTGCCGCGATATCGCGGTTGTCGAGAACCCTACGCAGGGCCACCGACAGCGACGAACCCCGACCCGTGCTTTGTGTCGGTCTTGCAACACAGCGCGCACGGGCCGGGGTACGGCAGCTGGTGGCGCCCGGTCAGGCCAGGCCCGCCTCCCGCATCTGGCGCAGTTCCTTCTTCATCTCGGAGATCTCGTCACGCAGCCGGGCCGCGATCTCGAACTGGAGGTCGCCGGCGGCGGCACGCATCCGCGCCGTCATCTCCTCGATCTGACCGGCGAGTTCGGCCGCGGGCCGGTCGGTCGGCACCGTCTCCTTGGCCTTGCCCTTGGCGGTCCTGGCACCGCCGGCCGCCTTGTTGCCGAGGGCGGGCACGGGCGCCTTGGCGGCCTTGCCGTCCTTCGACTGGCGGTAGCCGGAGCCGAGCAGCTGCTCGGTGTCGACGTCCTCGCGGGCGATCTGCGCGACGATGTCGTTGATCTTCTTGCGGAGCGGCTGGGGATCGATGCCCCGCTCCGTGTTGTAGGCGACCTGCTTCTCCCGGCGGCGGTTGGTCTCGTCGATGGCCTTCTCCATCGCCGGGGTCATCTTGTCGGCGTACATGTGGACCTGGCCGGAGACGTTGCGCGCCGCGCGGCCGATGGTCTGGATCAGGGACGTGCCGGAGCGCAGGAAGCCCTCCTTGTCGGCGTCCAGGATCGCCACGAGCGACACCTCGGGCAGGTCGAGGCCCTCACGCAGCAGGTTGATGCCGACCAGTACGTCGAACTCGCCCGAGCGCAGCTCCCGCAGCAGCTCGACGCGGCGCAGGGTGTCGACGTCGCTGTGCAGATAGCGCACCTGGATGCCGAGCTCCAGGAAGTAGTCGGTGAGGTCCTCGGCCATCTTCTTGGTGAGGGTGGTGACCAGGACGCGCTCGTCCTTCTCGGTGCGCGTGCGGATCTCGTGCACCAGGTCGTCGATCTGGCCCTCGGTGGGCTTGACGACGACCTCCGGGTCGACGAGGCCGGTGGGGCGGATGATCTGCTCGACGACGCCGTCCCCGCGCGAGAGCTCGTACTTGCCCGGGGTCGCCGACAGATAGACCGTCTGCCCGATGCGCCCCTGGAACTCCTCCCACTTCAGCGGGCGGTTGTCGAGGGCGGAGGGCAGCCGGAAGCCGTGGTCGACGAGGGTGCGCTTGCGGGAGGCGTCGCCCTCGTACATGGCGCCGATCTGCGGCACGGTGACGTGCGACTCGTCGATGACGAGCAGGAAGTCGTCCGGGAAGTAGTCGAGCAGGGTGTTCGGCGGGGAGCCGGGCAGGCGGCCGTCGAAGTGCATCGAGTAGTTCTCCACGCCGGAGCAGGAGCCGATCTGGCGGAGCATCTCGAGGTCGTACGTGGTGCGCATGCGCAGCCGCTGGGCCTCCAGCAGCTTGCCCTGCTTCTCCAGCTCGGCCAGGCGCTCGCCGAGCTCCTTCTCGATGTCGTTGACGGCCCGCTCCATGCGCTCCGGGCCCGCGACGTAGTGGGAGGCCGGGAACACGTACAGGTGCTCGTCGTCGCTGATGATCTCGCCGGTGAGCGGGTGCAGCGTGGACAGGGCCTCGATCTCGTCGCCGAACATCTCGATGCGGACGGCCAGCTCCTCGTAGACCGGGAAGATCTCGATGGTGTCGCCGCGGACGCGGAAGGTGCCCCGGGTGAAAGCCAGGTCGTTGCGCGTGTACTGGATGTCGACGAAGCGGCGCAGCAGCTGGTCCCGGTCGACCTCGTCGCCGACCTTGAGGGGGACCATGCGGTCCACGTACTCCTGGGGTGTACCGAGGCCGTAGATGCAGGACACCGAGGCGACCACGACGACGTCACGGCGGGTGAGCAGCGAGTTGGTCGCGGAGTGGCGCAGCCGCTCGACCTCCTCGTTGATCGAGGAGTCCTTCTCGATGTAGGTGTCCGACTGCGGGACGTAGGCCTCGGGCTGGTAGTAGTCGTAGTACGAGACGAAGTACTCGACCGCGTTGTTGGGCAGGAGCTCGCGGAACTCGTTCGCCAGCTGGGCGGCCAGGGTCTTGTTCGGCGCCATCACGAGTGTGGGGCGCTGGAGCTTCTCGATCATCCACGCGGTGGTGGCGGACTTGCCGGTGCCGGTCGCGCCGAGCAGGACCACGTCCTTCTCGCCTGCCTGGATGCGCCGGGCGAGGTCGGCGATGGCCTGTGGCTGGTCGCCGCTGGGCTGGTAGGGGCTGACGACCTCGAAGGGCGCCACCGTGCGTTCGATGTTGGAAACGGGCCGCATGGAGTCAACCGTACGACCCGGCACTGACAACGCGGTCCGGTCAGCGGTTCTGCGGGGTGCGGGAGCCGCGCCGGCCCGAGAGCCGGACCGGGCGCAGCGGCGGGCGGTGGGCCTGGTGGTGGACCGCCGGATGGGCCGGGACGCCCGGCTTGTTCTCGACCGGGGTCACGGCCGGTTTGCCCATGACCATCATCGGGTCGAACATCACGACCACACCGGCGAGGACGAGGAAGGCGAGCGGGCCGACGAGCATGGGCCACAGCAGCTCGGCGGGCGATTCGCCCTGGGTGGGGACGCCCGTGTCGTGGAGATGGACGCTGAGGGCCGCCATGCCCGTGTAGTGCATGCCGCTGACGGCGAGTCCCATGACGAGGCTCGCGCCGACGCTCCACGCGAACCCTCTGACCTGCCCGGCCGCCCACAGGGCGGCCGTCGCGGCGACCATGGCGATGACGACGGAGGCGGCGACGGTCAGAGTGTTGTACTCCAGCTTTCCGTTCAGGCGCACTCCGGCCATGCCCAGATAGTGCATCGAGGCGACGCCCAGGCCGGTGATCGTGCCCCCGGTGAACAGGGCCGCTCCCCTGGCCCCCCGGTAGCCGACGATGAAGATCCCTACGCCCACCATCACGATGGCGACGCCGAGGCTGGCGAACGTCAGCGCCATGTCGTAGTGGATCGGCGCCTGTTTGACCGTGAAGCCCATCATGGCCACGAAGTGCATGGTCCATATGCCGGAACCTATGGCCGCCGAGCCGAGGGCGAGCCAGCCGGGGCGCCACGACTGCGCCACGAGCATCGATCTGGTGGTGCAGCGCAGGCCGAGGGCACCACCGAGGCAGGCCATGAGATAGGCCACCACCGGTGTGACGAGTCCGTACGTGAATCCGTCGACCGTGCCTCGCATGCGCGGCTGCCCTTCCGCCCTCTTCGACCTGTGATTCGCTGAAATGCGCCCCCTCCCAGGACCGCCCGAGCGGTCAGGGTTGAGGCAGAGAGTATGGCCCCCACCGGAATGGTCGAACGATATTCCGGCAAAGAAACACGTCGTTGCCCCAGTTGTGCGGCACCGGTGTGCGGACTTGGGCGACACCATTCGATGTGTGGCCATTCTGCACTCCGGCGTTGTTCACGCACTGCTGTCACAGTTGACCTGTCCGTGATAGACCGACGTGAGGGGTACGCATGTACGCGCGCGCTGTCGCCGCCATCACCGCCGCTCTCCTGGGGACGGCAGCCCTTCTGGTGCCCGGTTCCGATGCCAAGGCAGGTTCCCATGCCGCGGTCCCTCACGCCCGCGCGGGCGCCGTCGCCACCCGGCCGCTGGTCATCGGCCACCGGGGGGCCTCGGCCCAGGCACCCGAGAACACGCTGGCCGCCATCGACAGGGCGGCCGAACTGGGCATCTCCTGGGTCGAGAACGACGTCCAGCGGACCAAGGACGGCGAGCTCGTCGTCATCCACGACGACAGCCTTCAGCGGACGACGAATGTGAAGGACGTCTTCCCCCACCGGGCGCCGTGGAAGGTGAAGGACTTCACCGCCGCCGAGATCGCGCGCCTGGACGCGGGCAGCTGGTTCGGCTCCCGGTTCGCGGGCACGCGCGTGCCGACGCTGACGCAGTACCTGCGCCGTGTCGAGCACAACCACCAGAAGCTGCTGCTGGAGATCAAGAACCCCGAGCTGTACCCGGGCATGGAGCGGCAGATCCTGAAGGTCCTCGGCAACGAGGGCTGGCTCGACCGGCAGCACCTGGCGGGCCGGCTGATCGTGCAGAGCTTCGGCGCGGACAGCCTGCGGATCGTGCACGACCTCGCGCCCGCCGTCAGGACGGCCCTCCTCGGCACGCCGCGCGTCGCGGACCTGCCCGCGTACGCGGGCTTCACCGACGGGATCAACCCGTCCCACGGCACGATCTCCAGGGGTTACGTCGCCGCCGTGCACTCCGTCGCGGGAGCGCACGGCAGGCCGCTCGCCGTCTTCGCCTGGACCGTCGACGACGCGGACACCGCCCGCCAGGTCGCCCGTTACGGCGTCGACGGCGTCATCAGCGACAAGCCGGACGTGGTCCGGACCGCGCTGCAGGCCCCCTGAGTCCCGCTGCGCCGGGCGTTGTCAGTGGCGGGTCGTACCGTGGGCGCATGGACAGCGATGGGCAGTACGAGCAGCAGGTCGTGTGGGCCGTGGTCGGTACCGAGATCGGTCCGCTGCTGCTGGCCGCGACCCGGGAGGGCCTGGTCAACGTCGTCTTCCACGCCACCGACGCGGTGCGCGACAAGGCACTCGCCCGGCTCGCGTCCCGGCTGGGCGGCGAGCCCGTCGAGGCTCCCGACTCACCGCTGCTGGCCGAGGCGATACGGCAGGTCGGGGCCTACTTCACCGGTCGCCGGCGGGACTTCGAGCTGCCGCTGGACTGGTCGCTGACCTCCGGCTTCAATCGGCAGGTGCTGCGTGAACTGGCCGCCGGCGTCCCGTACGGCGCGGTCGTGGGCTACGGCGATCTGGCCGGGCGGGTGGGCCAGCCGGGCGCGGCCCAGGCGGTCGGGACGGCGATGGGGTCCAATCCGCTGCCGGTCGTCGTGCCCTGCCACCGGGTGGTGGAAAGCGACGGGGGCATCGGCGGGTTCGGGGGCGGACTGGAGACGAAGCGCAGGCTGCTCGCGCTGGAGGGCGTGCTGCCCGAGCCCCTTTTCTGAGGGGTGCGAGAAGGGTGGTCGGGTCGGGAAGGCAGTAGCAGACTCCGCCATGCGCACAGCCACTGGCATCCGAGGACTCGGAGCCGAAGGGACGGCGATCACGCATGACCGGAAACAGGGCAGTCGCTTATCTCAAGCCGGGCACGGTGGAAGTCAGGACCATCGATCACCCGACGCTTGAACTCCAGGACGGGCCTGGGGTGGCACCGGGCAATGTCGGCCGGAAGTGCCGGCACGGTGTGATCCTCAAGGTGCTCGCCAGCAACATCTGCGGAAGTGACCAGCACATGGTGCGCGGGCGGACGACCGCACCGGAGGGGCTGGTTCTCGGACACGAGATCACCGGAGAGGTGGTCGAAAGGGGACCGGACGTCGAGTTCGTCGAAGTCGGCGACATCGTCTCCGTACCGTTCAACATCGCCTGCGGGCGCTGTCGCAACTGCAAGGAACGCGCGACCGGCATCTGCCTGAACGTCAACCCGGCCCGCCCCGGCGCGGCCTACGGGTATGTCGACATGGGCGGCTGGGTCGGCGGCCAGGCCGAGTACGCCATGATCCCGTACGCGGACTTCAACGTGCTGAGGTTCCCGGACCGCGACGAGGCGCGCGAGAAGCTGCTCGACCTGACCATGCTGTCGGACATCTTCCCGACCGGCTTCCACGGCGTGGTGAGCTCGGGCGCCGGTGTCGGTTCCACGGTGTACGTCGCCGGGGCGGGCCCGGTCGGTCTCGCCGCCGCCGCTTCGGCACAGCTGCTGGGCGCCGCCGTTGTCGTCGTCGGCGATCTCAACCCCGAACGCCTCGCCCAGGCGCGGAGCTTCGGCTGCGAGACCGTCGACGTCTCGCAGGGCAGTGTCGAGGACCAGCTCGCGCAGATCCTCGGGGAGCCCGAGGTGGACGCGGCGGTCGACGCGGTCGGCTTCGAGGCGCGTGCCCATGGCAAGGACGCACAGGAGGCACCCGCGACGGTGCTCAACTCCCTGATGGGCGTCACGCGCGCGGGCGGCGCCCTGGGCATCCCGGGGCTGTACGTCACGGACGACCCCGGTGGGATCGACCAGGACGCCAAGTCCGGGACGCTGAAGGTCCGGCTCGGCCTGGGCTGGGCCAAGAGCCACCACTTCACGACGGGACAGTGCCCGGTGATGAAGTACCACCGCGGCCTGATGATGGCGATCCTGCACGAGCGCGTGCACATCGCGAAGGCGGTCAACGCGACCGTCATCGGCCTGGAGGACGCACCGCGCGGCTATGCCGATTTCGACCAGGGCGCCAGCCGCAAGTACGTGCTCGATCCGCACGGCACGCTGAGCGGCGTGAGCCCCGTCTGACCTGCTGAACAGGAGGAATGAGGCACAGAGGGAAGGGGGACAGTGGTGCCCGCGCGTACGCGCGCGTGGGCACCCCCTCCTCACGGCCGGACGGCTAGTCGTAGTGCCGGGCCTCGAAGACGTTCCCGTCCGGGTCGCGGAAGTAGAAGCTGCGCCGGGCCTTGCCGCGGGCGCCGTAGGAGTCGTAGGAGAACTCCGAGACGGGGACGGCGCGTTCCTCGAGGCGGCCGTGCAGGGCGTCGAACTCCTCGCCGGGCAGGGCCAGGCAGACGTGGTTGACCGGGTGGCCGGCGCTGTCGGCGGCTCCGGGGACCATCTTCATGCCCGGTGCCATGGAGTGCGGCATGAGATCGATGATCGTCTCGTCGTTGACCCGGACCGAGGGGAAGGAGACCTCCCCGGCGGAGAACTCGGTGAGCCTGAGGGGCCGCAGTCCGACCGCCTTCTCGTAGAAGTCGGCCGAGGCGACCGGGTCGCCCACCCACAGGACCACATGGTCGAGACGCGTCGTGTTGTCCGTCATGTTCTTCAGGCTGATGTGATCTCCCACGGGCCGCAAGGGTCCGGCCGGAAGCAAGGCCGCCGCTCCCCCGGTGCTACGGCTTGCGGCCCCACGCCGAGATCATCGGGGCCGTCGCCAGGTCCATCCCGCCGGCCGCGACGTTCGCCAGGTGGCGGTCGATGTCCTCGTCCGTGGCGATGTCCGCGGCGACGAGGCGGTCGCGGATCTGGCGGACGGTGGCCGACTCCAGGGCGGCGCAGGCCGGGGAGGTGAGCGGGAAGTACGCGTCGGCCCGCACGTCGTGCAGCCCCGCCTCGCGCAGCAGGCGCGGGAGGCGGCGGCCGTAGGAGAGGTCGGCGCCCCGTTCGGCGAGCAGCCGGCGGAAGCCGCGGCGCAGCCGGTTGGCGAGTTCCTGCGCGGGGCCGTGCTCGTCGGGGCAGGTCAGGGGCTGCAGGGCCGGATCGGCGTCCTCGATCAGGAGCACGCCGCCGGGGCGCAGGGCGTCGACCATCGACCGCAACGCGCGTTCGCGGTCCGGGACATGGACCAGGACGAGGCGGGCGTGCACCAGGTCGAAGCCCTCGCCCGGGGGCTCCTCGGCACCCACGTCGTGGACACGCACGCTCACCGGCGGGCGGGCGACGGAGGCGAGCAGCGAGGTGTCGATGTCGGTGGCGACGACCTCCCCGTCCGGGCCCACCTTCTCGGCCAGCCAGGACACCACGGAGGTGCCGCCCGCACCGACCTCCCAGCAGCGCTTGCCGGGGCCGATGCCGAGCCCGTCGAGATGCCGGAACGTCGTGGGGTCGAACAGGGCGGTGAAGGCGTCGAAGCGCTCCTCCGCCTCGGTCTGCCGGTTCTCGAGGAGGTATCCGTCGGATTCGCTCATGCCGCGATCATCCCAGTCGCGGGCGTGCCGAGAGCCGCCGGGAATCCTTCGTCCACAGGCGGGAACAAGCGGAATGCCCTGCTCCCACAGCCTCACCCGCCCCTTACGCAGACCTGGCACACTGGCCCGTCAAGGCACATAGAGGCGGGTCGTCCGGGCAGGGCGAACCGCCGACCGCGTTTCGAGCCCGGAGATCCACGCAAGGAGATCCATATGTCCATGGCAGGGAATCTGCGGAAGGTCACGCACCTGGGCAAGGTGGGCAACCTCCGCAAGGTGGCACGGTTGACCCGGCGGCGCCCCCGCGTCGACCTGAGCCACCCGGCCCGCTCCCCGCTGGGCTCCTCGGTGGTGAACTGCGTGACGTACCGCGACGGCGTGCGCGAGCCGGCCGGCAGCGACCTGGTCGACGCGGTGAAGCGCGTGCGGAAGAACGGCGACGGGTTCGTGTGGCTGGGCCTGCACGAACCGACGGACCAGGAGTTCGCGGGCATCGCCGAGCTCTTCGACCTGCATCCGCTGGCGGTGGAGGACGCGGTCGAGGCCCATCAGCGCCCCAAGCTCGAGCGGTACGGCGAGACGCTGTTCGCGGTGTTCAAGACCGTCTGCTACGTCGAGCACGAGAAGTTGACCGCGACGAGCGAGGTGGTGAACACCGGCGAGATCATGGTGTTCACCGGCGAGGACTTCGTGATCACGGTCCGGCACGGCATGCACGGCTCGCTGGGCCCGCTGCGCGAGGAGCTGGAGTCCGACCGGGAACAGCTCTCGAAGGGCCCGGCGGCGGTGCTGCACGCGATCGCCGACCATGTGGTGGACGACTATCTGCACGTCACCGACGCGGTCCAGGCGGACATCGACCAGGTCGAGATGGACGTGTTCGCGGAGAACGGCGCGCGGGCCGACCCGGGCCGGATCTACCAGCTGAAGCGTGAACTGCTGGAGCTGAAGCGGGCGGTCGTCCCCCTCGGCCGCCCGGTCGAGGAGCTCGCCACCCGGCCGATCCGGGTGGTGGGCCCGGAGATACAGACGTACTTCAGGGACGTCTTCGACCATCTGATGCGGGCCAAGGACCAGATCGCCGCCTTCGACGAACTGCTCAACTCGATCCTGCAGGCGCACCTCGCGCAGGTCACGGTCGCGCAGAACGAGGACATGCGGAAGATCACGGCCTGGGCCGCGGTGATCGCCGTGCCGACGATGGTGTGCGGTGTCTACGGCATGAACTTCACGTACATGCCCGAGCTGCACTGGACGTTCGGCTATCCCCTTGTCCTCGGCGTCATATCCATCGCGTGCCTGGCGCTCTACCGCGGCTTCCGGCGCAACGGCTGGTTGTGAAACGACCCTGCGGGCCGGTCAGTTCGTCGTCTTCCTGGCGTAGACGCTGTGGGCGAAGTCGGCGATCTGGTCCTCCGTCAGATGCTGGGCCAGGTCGGCCTCGCTGATCATGCCGACCAGCCGCTTGTTCTCGATGACGGGGAGCCGGCGGATCTGGTGGCCCTGCATCTCCCGGAGCACGTCGCCGACGTCGGCGCCCGAGTCGATCCACCGCGGCGTGCCGTGGGCCATCTCACCGGCGGTGATCCTGGCGGGGTCGTGGCCCATGGCCACGCAGCCGACGACGATGTCGCGGTCGGTGAGGATGCCGCACAGCCGCTCGTTCTCGTCGCTGATGGGCAGGGCTCCGACGTTCAGCTCGCGCATCAGCTGGGCCGCGCGGTCCAGCGTCTCGTGGGCGGGGATCCACTGGGCACCACGGTGCATGATGTCTCCGGCAGTGGTCATGGAGTACCTCCCGATGCCGGACGGCCGGCGCGGCGCAGGACGCACCGCTAGTCCCGGCGCCCTTCATTCTCCCGGCGCGGCCCGCCCGGTGCACCCGGAACTCCGCGGTAACAGGCGCCCTGCGGACCGCTTCAGGCCGAGAAGGCGACGACCTTCCGCGGTACGACGCGGATGATCACGCGGACCTCGTCGTCCTGCTCCGCGGGCGGGTCGATGCCGAGGTACTTGTGCGAGAGCTCGTGCGGGAGCCGCTTGCCCTCGTCCGGGAGGATCTCGGCGGTGCCGCGGATCTCGACCGAGGTGTAGGGGTCGGCGAGGTCGAAGACCGAGAGGCTGATGCGGGGGTCGCGGCGGAGGTTGCGCACCTTCTGGCGTCCGTCGGTGGAGGAGAACACGACGGTGTCGCCCTCGCGCTTGATCCAGACCACGGAGTTCTGCGGGGCGCCGTCCGGGCCGAGGGTGGCGACGCCGGCGAAGTTCTTGCCGTCGAGCAGCGCGCGGACGGGGGCGGAGAAGGTGACCGGATCGTTCGAGGAGGTCGTCATGGAGCCACAGTAACTACATGCACGCGCATACAGAAGCGGATTCGCCGATCAGCTTCTCCACGCCGGATGCCGTGGGTCGTCCGCGCGGACCAGGACGTCGGCCGTGCCCGCGGGGTCGGTCTCGTCGGCGTAGCGCTCGTAGGCCGGGAGCGTCCAGTGGTCGGCCTCGGGGGTGCGGCGGCGCAGGGCGCCGGGCGAGAGCAGGACGTGGATGGTCAGGTCGAAGGGGAACCAGTGGCGCAGCAGGAGGGGACCGTGCAGCAACAGCAGCCCGCCGGGCGGGAGTTGGACGTACGGGCTGCGGGTGGCGCGGTCGGTGACCGGGTCCCACAGGTCGGGCAGGACGCGTCCGTCGCCGCCGGGTTCGAGGGGGCCGAAGACCTCGCGCCACAGGGCGCCGGTGTCCAGCCGGCCGTCGTAATAGGCGTCGATGTCCTGGCGGCCGTACTGCAGACGGACGGAGGCGGGCCGCAGGAAGCCCTCCGCGCCGACGGTCAGCGAGGGTCGGCCGCGCACGCGCAGGGCCTCGGCGACCCGCTCGGCGAGGTCTCCGGGGCGGGCCGCCGGGGCGCCGTCGAAGGCGATGCGCGGCCAGGAGCCGCCGTCGGACGTCCCGAGGTCGAACAGGCGCTCCGCCAGCAGGTCGCCGAGCCGGTCCCAGGTGATCGCTTCGAGTCGCACACGGCCATCATGCGTCAGCCTCGGCGCGAGCCGCGCACAGGCCCGAATTCGCGGTGGTCCCGAGCACCGTCAGGGGGAATGAGACACGTATGGCACGTCTTGCAACTCCTTCGTCCCGCACCGGGCTTGTCGTCTTCCAGCCCCTGAAGAGACGGCACTGCAAGGAGTGTCACGGCGGGCCGCTGACGCTGCTCGTGCTGGAGGACGGGGCGCCCCGGTGTGTCGACTGCGCCGACCTGGGGCATCTGGTGTTCCTGCCGCGCGGCGACACCGCGCTGACGCGGCGGTCGCGGGAGGAGAGCACGCTGTCGGCGGTCGTGGTGCGGTTCAACCGGCGCAAGGCGAGGTACGAGCGGCAGGGTGCCCTGGTCGAGGAGGCGGGGCTCGCGCGGGCCGAGGAGCGCTGCCTCGCGGACGCGGAGGCACGGCGGCGGCGCAGGGCGCGGGACGCACGGCGGCGGGCCGCGCAGGACGTGCGGTTCGCGGAGGAGTTCGCGGCGGAGATCCGCCGGCTGTTTCCGGGGTGCCCGGCGGACCGGGCGGAGGCGATCGCGGCGCACGCGTCCGTGCGGGGCAGCGGGCGGGTGGGCCGGAGCGCGGCCGGGCGCGCCCTGTCCGAGGGCGCCGTGGTCTCGGCGATCGTGGCGTCCGTGCGGCATCTGGACACGCCTTACGACCAGTTGCTGATGAGCGGGGTGGCGCGGCACGAGGCCCGGCGGCGGATCGGACCGGGGGTGGAGACGGTGCTGAGGGGATGGCGTGCGGGAAGGGCGCAGGTCGGTTGAGGAGCGGGCGCCGGACGACGGGCACCGAGCGGATCCCGCACGGGTGGAGGCACCGGCGAGGGCACCCCTGGACGCTCGCGCATGGGTCCGCGGTCCTCGGCCATGGTCACTGTGCCCGTACGCGATTTCACTTGAGGTGACTGGAGCAGCCGGGCAGGATCTCGGCTCTACGGGGGAGTTGAGGACATGATCGATGGACCGTACCTCTGGCTGACGGTGCTGGGTGTGCTCGGAACAGGCCTGGTGGCGGGTGTGTTCTGCGGATTCTCGACGTTCGTGATGAGGGGTCTCGCCTCGCTCCCGCCGGCCCAGGGCGTCGCCGCGATGAACGCGATCAACGTGACCGCGGTGATGCCGGCGTTCATGCTCGTGTTCATGGGGTCGGCGGTGCTGTGCGCGGTGCTCGCCGTGGTGACCTTCGTGCTCTGGCCGGTCGACGGCAGGGTGGAGCTGCTGCTGGGCAGCGCCCTTTATCTGTTCGGCTCGTTCGGGGTGACCATGGTCGCGAACGTGCCGCGCAACGACACGCTGGCCAAGCTGGACCCGGGCACCCCGGAGGCGGCCGCGTACTGGCCGACGTACGTGCGCGAGTGGATGTTCTGGAACCACGTGCGCACGGTCGCCTCGGCCTGCTCGGCGGTGGCGTACGTCATGGCCCTCACCTGACGTCCGGAAAGCGCTGGTCGTCCCCCTCTGCGCTGGTGGCCGGGGAGTCGTATCGTGGCCGGAAGAGCGCCGCCGACGACGCCGGTTCGCAGTATGCGCGTGCAAGGAAGACGGCCATGGGCGATCCCAAGGGATTCATGTCCACGCCCCGCCGGGAATGGCCCCGCCGGGCGGTCGAGGAGCGGGTCCGGGACTGGAACGAGGTCTATGTCCCGGGGGCGCTGCTGCCCATCATCGGCAAGCAGGCCGACCGCTGCATGGACTGCGGCATCCCGTTCTGCCACGACGCCTGTCCGCTCGGCAATCTGATCCCCGAGTGGAACGACCTGGTCAGCCGGGACGACTGGCGGGCGGCGTCCGACCGACTGCACGCCACCAACAACTTCCCCGAGTTCACCGGGCGGTTGTGTCCCGCGCCGTGCGAGGCGGGGTGCGTGCTCGCGATCAACCAGCCCGCGGTCACCATCAAGAACGTCGAGGTCGCCGTCGCCGACCGGTCCTTCGAGCTGGGGTTCGTGCCGCCGCGGCCGCCGGACCGGCTGTCCGGGCGGACGGTGGCGGTGGTCGGCTCGGGCCCCACGGGACTCGCGGCGGCACAGCAGCTGACCCGGGCGGGGCACACGGTCGCCGTGTACGAGAGGGACGACCGGCTCGGCGGCCTGATGCGTTACGGCATCCCCGAGTTCAAGATGGAGAAGCACCACCTGGACCGGCGGCTGGAGCAGATGCGGGCCGAGGGGACGAAGTTCCGTACGTCGACGGCGGTCGGCCGGGACGTCGGGGCGGCGGAGCTGAGATCGCGGTACGACGCCGTGGTGATCGCCACGGGGGCGACCGCCTGGCGTGAACTGTCAGTGCCGGGGCGGGAGTTGGCCGGCGTCCAGCAGGCGATGGAGTATCTGCCGCTGGCCAACCGGGTACGTGAGGGGGACCTGGAGAGTTCCCCGATGTCCGCCGCCGGCAAGCACGTCGTCATCGTCGGCGGCGGCGACACCGGGGCGGACTGCCTGGGCACCGCGGTGCGCGAACAGGCCGTGTCCGTCACGCAGTTGGACATCTACGCCCAGCCCGGCGCCGACCGCGACGACGACGCCGAGCCCTGGCCGACGTACCCGAAGATCTACCGGCTCTCCGCCGCCCACGAGGAGGCCCGCGAACTGCGGACGGCTCCGGCGGCGGACGCGGACGCGCGGCTGTTCGCGGCGTCCACGCTCCGCTTCGAGGGCGACGCGGACGGGCACGTGCGGTCGCTGCACCTGGTCGAGGTGGACGCGGCGCGTAATCCCCGGCAGGGCACCGAACGGACGCTCCCCGCCGACCTCGTGCTGCTCGCGCTCGGCTTCTTCGGACCAGACCGCGCGGACGGGCTCGTCGACCAGCTGGGGCTGGCGATGGAGCCGCGCGGCACGATCAAGCGGGACGCCTCCTTCGCGACCAACGTGCCCGGCGTGTTCGCGGCCGGGGACGCGGCGCGCGGCCAGTCGCTGATCGTGTGGGCGATCGCGGAGGGCCGGGCGGTCGCGGCGGCCGTCGACCGCCGTCTGACGGGCAGTTCGCAACTGCCGTCACCGATCGGGCCGTACGACCGCCCGATGTCGGTGTGAGCACGGACTGTTCGACTATTGATCGAATACTGACTCTCTGCCACAAATAATGATCAACTTAGTGCCGGCACAAGGGGTTCGACGGGGCAGCAGCAACGGGCAACAAGGCTCAGGACAGCAGGAAGTCGGCCTCCCCCGCCTTGGCGCCCTCGATGAAGGCCGTCATCTCGTCGGTGGTGTAGATCAGCGCCGGCCCGTCCGGGTCGGTGGACTGGCGCACTGCGATCCGCCCGTCTGCGAGCTTCATCGCCTCCAGGCAGTTGCCGCCGTTGCCGCCGCTCCACGGCTTGTGCCACCCCTCGCTGCCCAGCTCCCGCGAGGGCATGCCGTTGTAGACGTGTTTGCGCGGCTTGTTGCGATCCATTCACAGCTCCTTGCGGAGATCCCGGAGGATCTCCTTCGTGCGATGTGCCGTAGCGGCCTGCGCCGCCATGCGGTCCATGACCTCGAGGTGGGTCGCCACCTCCGAGCGCGCGTCGAGATAGACGGCGCCGGTCAGGTACTCGCTGTAGACCATGTCCGGCAGTTCTGACATGGCAAATCGGAACAGCACGAAGGGCCCGTACGTGCCGGGGTGCGGCCCGTTGGTGAAGGGCGCGACCTGCAGGGTCACGTTGGGCAGCTCCGTGGCCTCGAGCAGTCTGTCGATCTGGGCACGCATCACCTCCGGGCCGCCGGCCGGGCGACGCATCGCGGTCTCGTCCATGACCGCCCAGAATCGGGGCGCGTCAGGACGGGTGAGCAGTTCCTGGCGTCGTATGCGCAGGTCGACGTGGCGCTCGATGTCTTCGGGTCTGGTCTGGCCGATCGCGCCCGACCTGAGCACTCCGCGCGCGTAGTCCTCGGTCTGGAGCAGCCCGGGGACGAAGTGCGGGTCGTAGGAGCGGATGAGGGCGGCCGCCCCCTCCAGGCTGACGTACATCGAGAACCAGCCCGGCAGGATGTCGTGGAACCGCTGCCACCAGCCGGGTTTGTTGGCCTCCTCGGCCAGCTGCACGAAGGCCTCGGCCTCCTCGTCCGAGACGCCGTACGACTTCAGGAGCAGTTGGAGGTACGGGATCTTGAGGCCGACCTCCGCCATCTCCATGCGGCGGACCGTGGCCGGGGCGACGCGCAGGACGCGGGCGGCCTCCTCACGCTTGAGGCCGGCGCGCTCACGCAGGTCCAGCAGGCGGCGGCCGAGGACGACCTGTCCGACGGTGGGCGCGGACCGCGGTTCGCTCACGCTCCACCTCCACCAAGTCGCGTTCGTCCTGTCGTCCCCGGCAGGCGGCCGCCAGGGTCCCGGCCTGCCTCACATGCATGCTTACAGCCATACGGCGCCATTCGAAGACCTATTCGAAGATCTGTACGGATCTCCGTCGATCCCAATTGGCGCCGCTCAAGGTGCTGTTGCGAGCAGTGTGCCACGGCATTTCATTCAGTCACACAGCACTCTGCATTTTTCAGAGTGACACTTGCCAAGTGTTCACGGCGGGGCGATAGTGGCAAGCGTGATTCCGTCCGCGCCCTTAGGAACAGACGCTGCCGCAGGCCTCCCCGGTCTCGGCGCCGCCGCGGCGGTGGCCCCCGAAAAGGCCCCTGCCGAGCGCCGGTTCCGGTTCGAGCTGGCCGCACACCCGGGCTCTCCCGCGCAGGCCAGACGCCTGGCAAGGGCCCGGCTCGACGTGTGGTCGGTGTGCGAGGACATCTGCGACACCGCCGCTCTGGTGCTCTCGGAGCTGGTCACCAACGCCCTCGTGCACACGGCGAGCAGCCGCATAGTCTGCGAGCTGCACGACGGCGACGACCTGGTGCGCATAGCCGTGCGTGACGAGGGCTGCGCACCTGGTGAACCCCATCCGTTGCGGGCACGGCCCGAGGAGGAGCACGGGAGGGGATTGCTCCTCATCGACGCGCTCTGTGAGGCGTGGGGTGCTCATGAGCACGGACCGGGGCTGCTGGTCTGGGCCGAACTGCCGCGCAAGGCCGTACCCCAGGACCCCGGGCACGACTGCGGACCCTGCAACGACCTGGGCTGGGGAGCCCGCCCCAAGCCGGGCCCGGCCGGTGGCGCGGGCGGCGACGACGAGACGGACGCACACGGACGGCACGGGACGGGAGGCGTATGGCGGTGAGGGCTGCGTCCGGCGTCCGGGCACTGAGCCTGGACACGCTGGTCCGCCTCGGGCGGGGACTGCACACACCGACCACACCCCGGCGACTGGCCGTGCCCGATGGCATGACGGCGCCGCTGGGCTGCGACGCGGTGGAGATACCCGCCCGCCTCGGCCCGCTGGTGCTGCCGCGACTGCCCCGCGTGGGGTGCGTGTACGCCGATGACACGCACTGGTGGTGGCTCGTCCCGTCCGACTCCGATTACGCACTCGAGTGGCCGGCGCCCACGCAGTACGCCGCCGGGGCGGTAGTTCCGGACGCCCCGGCGGTCCCCGACCTCATCCGCCGGCCCACGGGCACGGTGCCGTACACCCCGCCGATCCCGTTGTATCTGGCCCTGTGCCGGGTGACGGGGACGACTCCGACGTGGTCGCGGCCCGCAGTCGCGTAGCCCGTGATTGCGTAAACATCGCGTGACCGCAGGGCGTACGCCCGCGCGTCCGTCCGCGTTCGGCCTGCGCCCTGCCCCGAGGCGCGCGGCCCGGCGATAGTGGCCGTTCGTCGACGTGGACGGGGGGAGGCCGGCGGTGCGGTCATTGCGGGGCGGGTGGCTGAGGCGGGGCGGGCGGGAGAAGCGGGGCGCGAGGACCACGCCCGAGGTCTCCGATTCGGAGCAGCTGCTCTTCGGGGGCCCGCTGCGGTACGACATGGGCTGGAACCAGCACCGTGACGCGTTCCTCGAACTGAATTTCCGGGCCATGGTGAGGCGGCTGCCGTCCCTGCTCGGGTCGAGTTTCCGACTCGCCTGGCAGGCCGACCCGCGGGCGGCGCGCATCGTGCTGGCCGCCGAGGTCGGCCGGGGCGCGACCCAGGCGGTGAGCCTGCTCGCGGTCAACAGCGTGCTGGGCCGGCTGATGGGCGGCGGGGCGATCGAGGACCGGCTGCGCGGCGCCGCTCCCGCGCTGATCGCCATGGCCGTCGTCATGCTGGTCGGGGCGACGCTGCGGGCGGCGTCGACGTATGCCACCGGGCGGCTGGAGCCCAAGGTGGAGCGGGTGGCCACGGAGCTCTACCTGGAGCGGGCGGCTGCCGTGGAGCTGGCCGCCATCGAGGACCACACCTTCCACAAGCTGCTGGACACCGCGCAGTACGGTGCCTCCTCGGCCCGGCGGATGATCTCGAACGCCACACGCGTGGTGAACGCGATGATCTCGCTGATCGCGGCGGCGAGCGTGCTGACCGTGCTGCACCCGGCGCTGCTTCCGCTGCTCACGACCATGACGCTGCCCAGCGCGTGGAGCGCGCTGACGAACGCGCGGCGCCGCTACGAGTCCTTCCACATCTGGGTGCAGCACGCGCGTGCCGGGCATCTGATCAGCGGGCTGCTGACCGAGCCGGCCGCAGCGCCGGAGATCCGCGTGCACGGCGTGGGCCCCTTCCTGCTGCGGCACTTCCGCGCCATGTCGGAGGCCGCGGAGGCGGAGCAGGCCAGGCTCGCCCGGCTGGCCGCGCGGACCGGGCTGATCGCGGCGACCTGGACGGGCATCGCGACCGTGGCGACGTACGCGACCCTCGGCGGGCTGCTGCTCACCGGGGCGATGGCGCTGTCGGTGGCGGGAACGGCCGTGATCGCGATCCGGACGGGATCGTCGAGTCTGGACAGCCTGGTCCTGGAGATCAACGCGCTCCACGAGGAGGCCCTGTTCGTCGGCGATCTGCAGAAGCTCTACGTCGAGGCGGCCGAACGGGCGATCCCGGTCGGCGGCGCACCGCTGCCGGAGGACCCCCGGGAGATCAGGTTCGAGAACGTCACGTTCCGCTATCCGGGCGAGTCCTCCCGCCCCGCCCTCGACGACGTCACGCTCACGCTTCCGCTCGGCGGCATCGTGGCGCTGGTCGGCGAGAACGGCTCCGGCAAGACGACCCTGATCAAACTGCTCGCGGGCCTGTACACGCCGGACGCGGGCCGGGTCCTGTGGGACGGCGTCGACGCGGCGACGGCGGACCGCCACGCGCTGGCCGAACGGGTCGCGATGCTGGCCCAGGACTTCAAGCGCTGGCCGTTCACGGCCCGGGTCAACGTGGCCGTCGGCCGCTCCTCGGCGCCGCTGACCGAGGAGCGCCTGGCCACCTCGGTCGCCGAGGCCGGGGCCGAGGACGTGGTGGAGAACCTGCCGCGCGGCATGGACACCCTGCTCGCCCGCAACTTCAGCGGCGGTCATGAGCTGTCCGGCGGTCAGTGGCAGCGGCTCGGCATCGCGCGGGCGGCCTACCGGCGCGGCCGCATCCTGGTCGTGGACGAGCCGACCGCGGCCCTGGACGCCCGGGCCGAGCTGGAGGTCTTCGAGAAGATCCGGGCTCTGGCCTCGGCGGGCCAGACCGTCATCCTGATCACCCACCGGCTGGCATCCGTGCGGCACGCGGATCTGGTGCATGTGCTCGACGGGGGCCGTCTCGCGGAGTCCGGCACCCCGGACGAGCTGCTCGCCAGCGGCGGGATCTACGCGGAGCTGTACACGCTCCAGGCCGAGCAGTTCGGGGCGCCCGTGCCCGCCCCGAAGGCGGGCTGAGCTCCCCTCAGGCGATCGCGTCCGCGGTCGTGTCTCCGCGCACGATCACCAGGAAGGTGTCCGTCGCGAGGTCCATGACGACCTCGGCGGCCAGTCCTTCCTGCCGTCGCGCGTGCGCGAACTCCTCCGCCGGCCACGACCCGCGCGGCCCACCTGCGGGAAAGCGTTCGAGCACCGTTCGCCCGTTCACCATCTCGCACCTCCAGAAGCGTTGTCCTGTAGGAGTTAACGCCTTCCAGGGGCCGAACGCCTCGCTCAGTTGCCGTACTGAGACGTAGTTGACACTCGTTCAGCGCGGAGTGTAAGGATTCGGTCACACAGTGAAGATCCCCGACACATCCTGACTACTTTCCGCTTCATTCCTCGTACTCGTCGTGATAGCGGATGCGATCGCTTCCCGCAGGCGCCCCAAGAGACGACGCACGCCCCTTGGGTTCCTCCCATTCCTCCTGCCGGCCCAGGGCGGTCAGGTCCAGGAAGCCGGTGGTGGAGCCGAGTCCGTCGAGGCCGCGCTCGTAGGTCGAGTAGGTGTGGAAGACCCGCTCGCCGTCCCGCAGGAAGCAGCTGAGGCCGGGCCGCTCCACGGGCTCCCCCTCGTGCTCCCGGGTCACGTCGAAGTCGTGGTTGAAGTCGCTGCCGTACGACGAGTACCAGGGCAGCGTCCATCCCATCCGCGCCTTGAACGGCAGGATCTTCGTGTACGGCGCCCGGGAGACCGCCGCGAACGTGGTGCCCCGTGCCCTGAGATGCGCCAGATGCCCGATCTGGTCCAGGAAGGCCGAGCAGCTGCGGCAGCCGGCGTCCCAGTCGGGCGCGAACATGAAGTGGTAGATGACGAGCTGGAGCCGGCCCTCGAACAGGTCCGGCAGGGTGGCCTTCCCGTCGCCGCTCTCGAAGACGTACTCCCCCTCCACCTCGACCATGGGCAGCCGGCGCCGCTCGGCGTTCAGCGCGTCACGCGCGCGCGTGATCGCCTTCTCCTTGGCGAGCAACTCCACGCGTGCCGCGCGCCACTGCTCGCGCGAGACGATCTCCGGAAGCGACATGGCCCCTCCTGTGCAACGGTCCGTCGCGGGTGGTGACCGACGGGAGGGACGGAACTCATCGCCGCCTCAGAAACTTTTTTGGGCGTACGTCACCGGGAGCGCGACCAGGCCGCGGGCGCGCAGGGAGCGGCGCCACCGGATGCCGTCGTCCGCGAGGGCGAGTTCGGGAAACCGCTCCAGCAGGGTGGCCAGCGCGATCTCCGTCTCGGCGCGGGCGAGCGGGGCGCCGAGGCAGTAGTGGATGCCGTGACCGAGGGCGAGATGGCCGGAGGCGTCGCGGGTGAGGTCGAGACGGTCGGGGTCGGGGAAGCGGTCCGGGTCGCGGTTGGCGGCGGACGGGGAGACCCAGACCGTCTCGCCGGCCGGGATGGTGACGCCGGCGATCGTCACGTCCTCGACCGGGAAGCGGCGGATGGCGAACAGGGCGGGAGCCTCGTAGCGGATGAACTCCTCGACCGTGCCCGCGAGTCGGGCGGGGTCCTCGCGGACGGCGGCGAGCTGTTCGGGGTGCTGGAGCAGGGCGAGCACCGAGTTGCCGATGAGCTGGACCGTGTTCTCGTAGCCGGCGAAGAGGATGAGGAAGGCGAGGGACATCAGCTCGTCCTCGCTGAGCCGGTCGCCCTCGTCGCGCACGGCGATCAGGTCGGAGAGCAGGTCGTCGGCGGGTTCGGCGCGCTTGTCCGCGAGCAGCCTGGTGAAGAAGCCGAGCATGGCGACCACCGCCTCCTTGCCGGCCTCGGGCCGTGCCGGGTCCGGCGCGACGAGCGTGTCGGTCCACTCCCGGAAGTCCCTGCGGTGGTGGCCGGGGATGCCGAGCAGGTCGCAGATGACGGTGATGGGCAGGGGCGCGGCGTAGGTCGCGACCAGGTCGGTGGTGCCGCGCGTCCCGAGGGCGTCGAGCAGACGGTCGGCCGTCTCCCTGATGGGCGTGCGCAGTTGCTGCACCCGTCGCGGGGTGAAGGCACGGCCGACCAGGCGGCGGACGCGGGTGTGGTCCGGCGGATCCATGTTCAGGAGGTTGGCGTCCAGCGCGGGCGGCAGCGAGAAGCCCTTGTACGTGCCCGCCGTCGCGTGCCGCTTGTCCAGCGAGAGCCGTGGGTCGGCGAGGGCGGCCCGGACGTCGTCGTACCGGGTGACGACCCAGGCGGGCGTGCCGTCCGGTCCGGTGATGCGGTGCACGGGCGCGGTCTCACGCAGGCGCCGGTACACGTCGTACGGATGGTCGAGGAGGCCGTCGGCGGGATCCATGGCGCCAGCCTAGGCTCGGCGTCAGGGGTTCGCCGACTGCGCTATCCCCTGGGCGAGTTGGCCCACGAAGTTGAATACTCCCTGGCCGAAGGTGGTCGGTGCGATCAGCACGCCGAAGGCCAGGGCGAGGAAGACGGTCAGCCACGCGTCGGAGCGGCTGCGGGCCAGCGGCTTGCGGCGCGCTCGCACGAAGATGACGACAGCGAGCAGCACCGCTGCATCGATCGTGAGTTCCACCGGCCGGCCTCCCGTCGGACGAGTACGTCCCGGCCTTCCTGTGTAGCGTGAAACCACTTGGTGCGACGGCCCGGTCACCGATGGTTGGCGGCAAAGCGCTTCTGCGGGGCCGGTTTCTAGGTCTTGTAATCCTGGATACGACGGCCATGGCCACGGTCGATCAGTGCGGGCAGCCGCTCCCCCAACTCCCGTACGACCGCCGGGACATCAAGGGTGAGCAGCTCCCGGTCGCGCATGAGTACCCGGCCGTCGACGATCGTCGTGCGGATGTCGGAGGAGCGGGCGCTGTGGACGAGGGTGGCGGCGAGGTCGTGGACGGGCTGGGTGTGCGGGCCGGTGAGGTCCACGAGGACGATGTCCGCGCGCCGGCCGGGGGCGAGGCGGCCGAGGGTGTCGCCGAGGCCCACCGCCCGGGCGCTCTGCAGCGTTGCGTGGTGCAGGGCCTGACGTGCTGTCAGCCAGCGCGGGTCGCCCGTCGCCGACTTCTGGATGAGTGCGGTCAGCGCCATCGACTCCCATACGTCGAGGGAGTTGTTGGAGGCCGCGCCGTCCGTGGCCAGGCCGACGGGGATGCCGATGTCGCGCAGCGCGCGGACGGGTGTGGTGGTGGGCCAGGCGAACTTGAGGTAGCCGCGGGGCGCGGAGGCGACGGACACGCGGCCCGTGGCGCCTTCGAGGACGGGCAGGTCGCGCTCGGCGATGCCGGTGCCGTGCGCGATGAGCACGTCGGTGTCGAGGATGCCGGTGCGCCGCAGGACCTCGATCGGGGTGACGCCGTGGCGGTCGAGGCTGGCCTCGGTCTGGTCGCGGTTCTCGGCCGCGTGGAGGTGGACGGACAGACCGTGTGCGCGGGCGAGTTCGGCGGTCGCGGTGAGGTCGGCGTCGTCGACGGTGTAGGGCGCGTGCGGGGCGAGGGCGGTGGTGATGCGGCCGCGGGCGCCGCCCCGGTGCCGTAGCGCGAACTCCAGTGACTTCTCCCGGCCTTGGGGCCCCTGGGAGGAGAAGTAGGCCTCCCCGAGGTGGGCCCGGATGCCGCATTCCTCGACGACGGCGGCGACCGTGTCCATGGCGAAGTAGTGGTCCGCGAAGCAGGTGACACCGGCGCGGATCATCTCGGCGCAGGCCAGCCGCGCCCCCAACTCCACGTCCCTCTCGCCGAGGTTGGACTCGACGGGCCAGACGACGTCGTTGAACCACTCCTCGATGGGCAGGTCCTCTGCGATGCCGCGCAGCGCGACCATCGGCGCGTGCGTATGGCAGTTGATCAGTCCGGGCATCGCGACCTGGCCGCGCCCGTCGATGCGCTCGGCCGCGGCGAGGTGCTCCACCGCGGACGCGGTCGTCACCGCCTCGACGAGACCGCCGCGCACGACGACGGCGGCGTTCTCCTCGAACCCGAGCCGCTCGGCGTCGTCGTGCACGAGGACGGTGCAGCCGGTGATGACGAGATCGGCGGGAGAGTCGGTCATCCCGTCAACGTACGACGTGCTCCTCGGGTCGTGTGAGCCGAACCGCGCATCCTGCCGCCGCTCTGTCGGGGAATCGGCCGGGCAGGCACTCTGGCCTCACCGCAGCGCTCCCGTCGGCTTCCGGAAAGGGGCCCGGCATGCTCCTCGGCACCTGGAACCTGGAGAACCTGTACCGGCCGGGCGGCCCCTTCGGTCCCAAGGACAAGGCCACCTACGAGTCGAAGCTCGCCGCCCTCGCGGCCGTGATCACGGAACTCGACCCGGCGCTGCTCGGCGTGCAGGAGGTCGGCGAGCCCGAGGCGCTCCGGGACCTGGTCGGGATGCTGGAAGGCGACTGGCACACGGTGCTCAGCGCGCACCCGGACGGCCGCGGCATCAGGGTCGGCTTCCTCGGCCGCCCGGAGCTGCGGGTCCTGGCCGACACCAACGCCTTCCCGGCCGGGCTGCGGCCCGTGCAGGAGGACGACTCCGGCGCGCAGGTCCCGTCCGCCGGACGCGGCTTCCTGGCGGTGGAGGCCGCGACGGACTCCGGCCCGCTGCGGCTGGCCGTGGCCCACCTGAAGTCGAAACTGCTGTCCTATCCGGACAACCGTTTCTTCCCCCACGACGAGGGCGAACGCGCCCGCTACGGCGCCTACGCCCTCTACCGCAGGGCCGCCGAGGCGGCGACGCTGCGCGCGCTCGCCGACGATCTGCTGGACGGGGACGGCCGTGAGCGGGACGTCGCCGTGCTCGGCGACATGAACGACGAGGTGCAGGCCGCCACCACCCAGATCCTGCTGGGCCCGCCGGGCTCCGAGATCGGCACCCCGGGCTACGACCGCCCGGACCAGGGCGACGCGGCCCGGCTGTGGGACGTGGCGCCGCTGATCCCGCCCGAGGAGCGCTACTCCCGCATCAACTCCGGTCGGCGCGAGCTGATCGACCACATCCTGCTGAGCCACCGCCTGGTCCACCGGGTGACCGCGGCCGGCACGGGCCTGCCCGGCGACGGCACGCTGAGGCTGCCGTCGGTCGGCCCGGACCCGGCGGACCGCCACGGGGAGGCGGCGTCGGACCACGCGCCGGTGTGGGTGCGGGTCGGGCAGTAGGCCCGGCGCACCGGCTACGCCGTCACCCGGATCTTGGACTGCCCGTGCGGCAGCTCCTCCCAGTCGTCCATGAACCGGGCCTTCAGCCCGTGCTTCGCGGCGAGCGCGACCAGCGTGCCGGTGCGGTAGTAGAAGTCCTCCCGCAGCACCTGGTGCTCCTCCCCCTCCGTACGGTCGAAGGTGAAGTCGAACCAGCCGCCCGGCGCCAGCACCCGGCCGACGTTGGCCAGGCACTCCTCGATGACCGGGAGCGGGGAGTGCGAGAAGACGCTGTGCGCGTGGACGACGTCGAAGTGGGCGTCGGGCAGGAACCGCAGCGTCAGGTCGCGCACGGGGGTGAGCGTGGGCAGCCGCTGCGCCAGCCCCATCTCCAGGATCGTGTCCTGCGCGGCGAGCAGGATGTCCGGGGAGATGTCGACGCCGTAGTAGTGCCCGGGCTCCAGGTGACGGATGAACCGCCAGCCGCCGCGCAGATTGCCGCAGCCGATCTCCAGCATGCGGTGTCCGGGCCGCAGCCCGTGGCCAACGAGGTAGTCGAACTGCATCGCCCCGAGCGCCAGCCAGCGCTCCCGGTTGCGACTGCCGACCGCCGCGTCCGGATCGGCCCGGGTGTCGGAGCGCATCACGGCGCGGTAGTAGGAGACGTGGTCCGGGTGACGGCGGCTCAGCCACGCGTCCCGTGCGGCGCGCGCCACATGGCGGGGGACGCGGTCGGGGTGGCGCAGGGCGTAGGCGATGCGGTGGCCGAGTGCGGCACGGTTGGCGGTGAGGTTCCTGGCGGGCATGCGGGGCCTTTCCGAGGCGGTGTCTTCTGAGCTGGTTCAGGGGCACTGCTCAAAGCCTCGGTGCGGGAACGCGACGTCCGGCTCGGCCGACCGGCGCAGGTCCGCGCACGGTTCGGGCGATCACGATGTCAGCCGATCGGTTGATGCGATCCGGTGCCGGCCGCGTTAGACACGGAGCATGGAGAACACCACCGATGCGGACGAGCGGCGGCTGGCCGCGGTCGTGCACGCCGCCTTCTTCGTGCTGCTGTGCTCGTCCTTCGCGCGCTTCCTCACCCGCGACCAGGGCGGACCGCACGCCGGCTGGGCCGTGGCGCTGTTCGTGGCGTTCCTCCTGCTCCACGTCCTCGGGCACGTCCTGGCGCCGCCACCGCGCGCCGGCACCCCGCCCAGCACCCGTCACCTGGCCTGGCTCGGTGCGATGTCCGCGGTGTGGGTCGCCCTGCTGGCCCTCGCCCCGAGCGCCACCTGGTGCGCGATGCCGCTGCTCTTCGCCGGCCTCTACGCCCTGCCGCCGCGGATCGCGGTGCCGCTGACCGCCGTACTCACCGTGCTGGTCGTGGTCTCCGAGATACGGGTCGCGGACGGCCCGCTGAACCCCAACATGGTCGTGGCCCCGCCGGCCGTGGCCGCGGTCGCCACCGCCGTCTTCGTCCATCTCCAGCGCCAGGCGGCCCGGCAGCGCGCCGTCGTCGACGACCTGGTCCGCACCCGGCGCGACCTCGCGGCCACCGAACGGCGGGCCGGCGTCCTGGCCGAACGGCAGCGTCTGTCCGCCGAGATCCACGACACCCTCGCGCAGAGCCTGTCCAGCCAGCAGATGCTGCTCCAGGCGGCCGAGCGCGTGGGCGACACGGACCCCGAAACGGCCCGCGCACACACCCGCGAGGCGGCCGCCATCACCGCCCGCAGCCTCGCCGAAGCCCGCCGTTTCGTCCACGACCTGGCACCGGCCGACCTCGCCGGGCACTCCCTGACGGCGGCGCTCGCCGCCCTCGCCGAGCGGGAGACCGGCCCCGGCCTGACGGTCGGCTTCCGCCTCGACGGCGAGCCCGGCCCACTCCCCGACCGCATCCAGGCCGCCCTGCTGCGCATCGCCCAGGGCGCCCTGGCCAACGTACGCGAACACGCCGCCGCGACCCGGGCCGCACTGACCCTGACCTGCCTGGACGACCAGATCTCGCTGGACGTGGCGGACAACGGCCGGGGCTTCGACGCGGACGCCGCGCCCGCTCTCGATCGGGACCGTGGCCACGGGCTCCCGGCCATGCGCATCCGGGCCCGCCAGTCGGGCGGGACGCTGACGGTGGAGTCCACGCCGGGCGAGGGGACGGTCGTCTCGGCCGCCATACCCCTGGCCCTGAAGGAGGTGGTCGCGTGAGTGCGCCCGTACGTCTGCTGCTGTGCGACGACCACGCGGTGGTGCGGGCCGGTCTGCGCGCCCTGCTGTCGAGCGCCGACGGCATCGAGGTGGTCGGTGAGGCGGGCAGCGGCGAGGAGGTGCTGGCGATGGCCGCGCGGCTGCGCCCGGACGTCGTCCTGATGGATCTCCAGCTCGGGGAGGGCATGGACGGGGTGACGGCGACCAGGCGGCTGACCGCCGAGGGGGCCGCGCACGTCCTGGTGCTGACCATGTTCGACACCGACGCCGACATCACCCGGGCCATCGAGGCGGGCGCCACCGGATATCTGCTGAAGGCGGAACGCCCCGACGAGCTCTTCGCCGCGATCCGCAGCGCCGCGTCCGGCCGTACGGCCCTGTCGACGCCGGTCGCCGACCGCCTGCTGGCCCGCATGCGCAGCCCGCGCCCCACCCTCTCCGGTCGCGAACACGAGATCCTCGCCCAGCTAGCCCGCGGCCTCGGCAACCGCGAGATCGCCCGGGAGCTGTTCATCAGCGAGGCGACCGTGAAGACCCATCTCGGGCGGATCTACGGCAAGTTGGGGGTCGAGACGCGATCGGGCGCGGTGGCGGTGGCGAAGGAACGGCGACTGCTGCCGTGACGCTGCGCCAGCCGTCCTGGGGCAACCGGGGCAGCTCGGCCGGCCGCAGTCCCGTACTGCCGCGTCGCGTCGCCAACTCGGTGATGAGCGCGGCGAGTTGCTCCCGGTCTGCGGGTGGGAGGCGCCCCGAGTCGTCGAGATGGACGGCGCATGCGGTGGTGGCGTCCACGAGCCGTTCGAGTGTGGCGACGACCTCGCCCGCACCCTCCGATTGCCGGGCGAGCGGGGGGAGTTCGGCGGCGGCTAGGGCGATGGCGGCGCGGGCCTCGGAGAGCGTGCGGTACGCCTCGCGGCGGAGGGTCCAGCGGGTGGGGCGATCACCGGGGTCGGGGAGGGCGTGAGCGTCGGCACGCTCGGCGAGGGTGTGCGACTCGACGGAAGGGTGCGGTTCGACAAGGGCGTGGACCTCGGCGGAGCCAAGCGGCTCAGCGCAGCCACACGGCGCAGCGCAGCCACACGGCGCAGCGCAGGCACGCGGCTCGGCGCAGGCACGCGGCTCGGCGCAGCCACGCGGCTCGGCGCAGCCACACGGCTCAGCGCAGCCACACGGCTCAGCAGAGCCACGCGGCACGGCGGAGCCAAGCGGCTCAGCGCAGGCACGCGGCTCAGCAGAGCCACACGGCTCAGCGCAGGCACGCGGCTCAGCAGAGCCACACGGCTCAGCGCAGCCACACGGCTCAGCGCAGCCACACGGCTCAGCGCAGGCACGCGGCTCAGCGCAGGCACGCGGCTCGGCGGAGCCAAGCGGATCGGCGCAGGCACGCGGCTCGGCGAGGACGTGGGTGAGGTAGGCGCAGGCGGCCGCGGCCGCCGCCGAGACCCGTGCCCGTACTCCCCCGCCCCGCTGCCCCGGCATCGGCAGATGTCCGGCGACCAGCACGATCGCGCAGGCCAGCAGGGTCTCGCCGATCCGTCCGGCGGAGGCCTGCTGCTCACCCCCGACCATCACCAGAGCCAGCACGAGCACCGTCGCGACGGCGGTCTGGGCGGCGAAGTGCCGTGTGGCGACGGGGATCAGGGCCCCGCTGACGGCCACGAGCGCGACGAGTCCCTCCGGCCGGGGCAGCACGGCGGCGAACCCGGCGAAGAGCAGCGCACCGAGCACGGTGCCTGCCGCACGGCACAGCACCCGCGACACGAGCGGCCCCAGGTCGGGCTTGACGAGGAAGACGACGGTGGCGGGCAGCCAGTACCAGTGCTCGTGCTGCCCGTACCAGCGGGCGTGGTGCAGGGCCTGCGCCACGGCGACGCCGGCGCCGAAGCAGAGGGCGACCCGCAGCCCGTACTCCCGTCCGCCGGCGCCGAAGACGATGCGCAGGAGCGTCCTCGCCGTACGACGCCGGGTGTGCAGGTCGCCGCCGTCGCCCTGGTCGAAGGCGTGGGCGGCGCGCAGGAGCGCGTCGTCGAGGGCGCGCAGGGCGGGAGCCGATCGGTCGGGCGCGGGCAGCGGCCCGGTGTGGCTGCTGTCGCGCACGGCGGCCGCCAGCCGCCGGGGCCCATCGGAGGTCCGCCGGCCGACGGCTTCCCCGCCCCAGGCGAGCGCGGTCGCGGCCTCGGCGAGAGGGAGGGCGGCGGCGTACTGCGCGTGCAGCCGCCGCTCGGCGGCGGACGAGGCACACCGCCGCAACCGGGGCCCGGCGAGGGCGTCCTGCGCATGATCGAGCGCGGCGGTGAGCGCGATGCGACGCGCGACGGCGTACTCGGTCCCGACGGCGTCGAGCAGAGCGGCGACGGCGTCGTACACGGCGGCAACGGCATCCCGCTCCCCGTCGAACCGGAAGTCACCGGCGAGGGCACCGGGCGTAGGCAGAACCACTCGCAGCCCGATCAGCCACCCGGCCCCGACGAGGAAGGCGACCGCCCGCTGCCACCCCTCCTCGGGCAACGGCATCCCGGCCCCGACCGCGGACATGACGAGCAGCTGCGTACCGCCGCTGGAAGCGACGGGCCCGATCGCACTCACCCCACCGGCGGCCAGCCCGACACCCGTGAGCAGCAGGGTGAGCCCCACGGCCCCGATGTGCTCCCCGGCATACGACCCGACGAGCAGCCCCCCGGCCCCCGCGACCGCAGGCACCCCGAGCCGCCTGACCGACGCCCGCCGGCTCCCGGGCCGGTCGTTGATCCCTGCGAGCATGGCGGCGATGGCGGCCACGACTCCGAGGGAGGTGCGGCCGAGGAGTACGGAGACGAGAAGAAGGGGCCCGGCGGACAGCACGCCGCGCAGGACCGCGTTCCAGGGGATGGGTCCGCGCTGGGCGCGGAGGGGGTGGGCGAGCCAGGGGGGCAGCGCGATCTTCCGGGTGCCGGAACGTGACACGGCGAGTGGCTCCTGTCGTCAGGACGAGGGCGGGATGAGCCTTCGGGCGACGGCGGCCGGGCTTCGGGGTGTGGGGCCCACGGTAGATCGGGATCCTGGAGGGAATGGGACGGTTGTATTTCGAGGATGTGACGGATGGGCGGTGGGGCGCGTTCTTTATGAACGCAATCAAGGTGGAACGTAAGCGGACCCGGGGGCGTAGCCTGCCCCCGGGCCCTGTGATGCCGTCCACACTCGCACGCCGGCACGCTTGAGGATTCAGGTCAGTCGTGATGTCGTCGCGTCCTGCCTTTGGACCACCGCACATCGAGCTGTGCGGACTGGACTTGAACCAGCATTTCGACGCCCTGGGGCCTGAACCCGGTCGATCCGGCGATCGACGGCGAATACTGAGTCTGGAGCGAGAGTCTGAGATTGATCGCGGTCTGCCTCTGCCAATTGGGCTACCGCGGCAAGGGAGTTGCTCTTGATGCCGCGGGGAGGGCTCGAACCTCCACTGGAACCGCTCAGTCACGACAAGCTTCAGCTTCAGCTTGCGCTCTTCGCGCACCCCGGCCGAAGGACCGGGGAGTCTCAAAGGCTACCCGAACAGGTAGCCGAACACGGGGTCACCGACCCGCTGGTCGACCACCTCCGTACCGTTCGCCTCCTCGCGTGCGAACTTCACGGCCTGCTGCAACTTCTCGACGCGGTCGAGGAGTTCGTTGATGCGACGGGCAGGAAGAGCACCGGAGAACTTCACGGTGGTCCAGTACCCGACAGGGATGTCCTCGTAGTAGACCTCGACCTGCGCGGGATGCTTCTCGGTCGCCTCGGCCTTCACATGGTTGCGAGGCACCTTCTTGGTCCTGAGGGTCCGCACCGGCTCGGTCTTCCATGCGTCGGTGGACGGGTCCTGCACCCACGACTCGGAGGCGTCGAGGACGGGCAGCTTCCGCACGAAGGTGTTGAGATCGACAAGCTGCTTCTCCAGAAACAGCAGATAGGACACGGGTACGTCAGAAACCAGCACCCGCCCGTCCACCTTCACATCCGCACGGGCGGCGCAGTTGGCCCAGTCCTTGGTGGCGGTCACGTCGAACAGCCGGGTCAGGGTCGCCGCGGTCTCCCGCAGCACGTCCTCGGCCTTCACCTGCACCCGCGTCGACTCGGGCGGCAGTTGCTCGCCCTCCTCGTCCTTCGGCTGGTACGTACGCGAGATGCCGGCCAGCAAAGCGGGCTTCTGCAGCCCGTGGTGAGCGGCCGTCAGGTCCTGGTGAGCCTTGGACTTGATGCCCTTCTCCACTGCGATGATCTGATTGAGTTTCGCCACGACAGGGACGTTAGCAGCGACAACTGCCGCTGATCGAAGGGTTATTCGCTGGGGAAGGGCCACGGCCAGGGAAGGGCCGGATCGTCGGGGCGGCCTGCGAACAGCTTCTCCGCGTCGGCGACGGCCCGCAGCAGGGCCTCGGGGTCCGGGCGGAGCCTTGCCAGGATGGTGTCGACCTCTCGGAGGGCGGCCCGCTCCAGCAGCCTCTTCTCGTTCGTCACCCATTCCCCGCGTCCCGCCAGCACGGCATGTCCCGTCTGCACGGCAGCCGTGGCAAGGGCTCCGGCGACTTCCGTGAGACGCCCGGCGGGAGCGTGGTTGGCCTTCGCGTAGGCGAGCGTGGCGTGGGCGGTGCCGCGCCAGCGATCGGCGGCGGAGACACGCAGCTTCTCCGGATACGCGTCCGGACGGGGCGCCTCCCCGCGAAGCACCCGATTGATCGCCAGCTCGGCGACCACCAGGTAGCTCGGGATCCCGGCTAGATGGAACAGCAACGGCTCGACCCGGAACCGCCCCTCCTCCGCCTCCGCCGACTCCCGCTCCACCACGTCGAGATCGCGGTAGTGCACGTCGACCCGCCGCCCGTCGACAGTCAGCCAAGCACCCCCGTTGAAGACACCGCCGCCCCAGCCGCCGACGTCCGAGACCTCGCCCTCCCAGCCGACGGCCCGCAGGTCGGCGGGGTCGAAGGGCCCGCGGTAGTACACGGCCATGTCCCAGTCGCTGTCCGGCCTGTGCGTGCCCTGGGCGCGGGAACCACCGAGGGCGACGGCTTCCACCGTGGGCAGTGCGGCGAGGCGGTCGGCGACTGCCTCGAGGAACTCCTGGTCGTCCCGGTACATCACAGCCATGACGGCCAGCCTGCCGCTCGCGCGATGGTCGGTGCCACGCATTTTCGAACGAGAAAATCGGATGCGCCCCCGGTGACCGCCGCCGACCATCGTTGAGTCGTCCGCCGCCCGTCCAAGGAGCCGACTCATGATCCGGCGCGTCACCGTCCCCTCCCTCTTCCCGCCGCCCCGCTACTCGCACGCCTCCGTGGTCGAGGCCGGCGCCAGGCTCGCCTTCCTCGCCGGCTCCGTTCCGCTCGACGCCGAGGGGAAGCTGGTCGGTGACGGGGACGCCGTGCGGCAGGCCGAGCAGGTGCTGGTGAATCTCGGGGAGCAGCTGCGGGCCGTCGGCAGCGACCTGGCGCATGTCGTGGCGACGGACGTGTACGTCGTCGGCAGTGACACCGCGGTGCTGTCCGCCGTCTGGGACGTCGTGGAGGCGTCCGGGCTCGGCGTCGGACCGCACTCCTCGACGCTGATCGGGGTCGCGTGTCTCGGGTACACGGGTCAGTTGGTGGAGATTACCGCCACCGCCGTGATTCCCGAGATCTCCCACGACCCCCAAGGAGCCCCATGCTGATGGAGCACAGAGGCCGGCGTCCCGTCGTCCCCGAGTCCGCGTACGTCGCTCCCACGGCGGTGCTCTGCGGTGCCGTCACCCTCGGCGAGCGGGCCCGGGTGCTGCACGGGGCCGTGCTCAGTGCCGAGGACGGGCAGGTGCACGTCGGCTCGGACGTCGTCGTCATGGAGAACGCCGTGATCCGCGGGCGGGCCGGGCACCCCGCCGTCATCGGTGACGCCGTGCTGGTCGGACCGCACGCCCACATCAACGGGGCGACCCTCGAGGACGAGGTCTTCGCCGCGACCGGGGCCTCGGTCTTCCCCGGGGCCGTCGCCGGCGCCGGCTGCGAGCTGCGGATCAACAGCGTGCTGCACGCCAACTCCGTACTGCCGCCCGGCACCGTCCTGCCCATCGGATGGATCGCGGCCGGGGCGCCGACGGCCCGCCTGTTCGCGCCCGGCGACCACGACCGGCTATGGGCTGTGCAGAAGGAGTTGGACTTCCCCGGCACGGTCTACGGCGTCGCCCGCGACACCTCCATGCGGGACATCATGGCGCGCCAGGCCGACTACTACGGCGCCCACCTGAACGACCGTACGCTCGACGACTGACCCCTCGACGACCGGCCTTTCGACGACCCATCCCTCGACGACCGACGGGAACCGCCCTTGTCCACCGAAGTCCCTGCGCAGCCCTCCGTCCCCTCCCCCGTGAACCTCCGCCGGGCCACCGCCCCGGACGCCCCCGCCGCGGCCGACGTCTGGCTGCGTTCCTTCGCCGCCGCGCTGCCCACGATCGTGCGGCCGCGGACCGACGACGACGTACGGCACCACTTCCGGGAGGTCGTGGTGCCACTGCGGGAGACGTGGGTCGCGGACGCCGGGGCCGGGGGCGGCATCGTCGGGGTGATGGTCCTCAACGCCGGCGAGCTCTCCCAGCTCTATCTTCGTCCCGACTGGCGCGGACGCGGCCTCGGCGACCGGTTCGTCGCGCTCGCCAAGGATCGCAACCCAGGCGGGCTCGGTCTCTGGACCTTCCAGATCAACAAGCCCGCCCACCGGTTCTACGAGCGGCACGGCTTCGTCGCCGTCAGGTACACGGACGGCAGCGGGAACGAGGAGCACGAACCGGACGTGCGCTACGAGTGGCGCCCCTGAGCCGAGCCGTACCCGGTATGCGTACCTCCGCTACTCCTCCTCCCCGCCACCCCCGGCCGTGGGCAGCCGGTCCCGGATCTCGTCCATCACGGACGAGTCGGTCAGCGTCGTCACGTCGCCCAGGGCCCGGTTCTCGGCCACGTCGCGCAGCAGGCGGCGCATGATCTTGCCGGAGCGGGTCTTGGGGAGTTCGGCGACGACCAGGATCTGCCGGGGCCTGGCGATCGGGCCGATCTCCTTGGCGACATGGGCGCGCAGCTGCGCCGCCCTCTCCTCCGGGCCGGCGGCCGTCTCCCCCGCGTCACCGCGCAGGATGACGAAGGCCACGACGCCCTGCCCGGTCGTGGCGTCGGTCGCGCCGACCACGGCGGCCTCCGCGACCGACGGGTGGGAGACCAGGGCCGATTCGACCTCCGTGGTGGAGATGCGGTGGCCGGCGACGTTCATGACGTCGTCGACCCGGCCGAGCAGCCAGATGTCTCCGTCCTCGTCCTTCTTCGCGCCGTCCCCGGCGAAGTACGTCCCCGGGAAGCGCGACCAGTAGGTGTCGACGTACCGCTGCTCGTCGCCCCAGATGGTGCGCAGCATCCCGGGCCACGGTTCGGTCAGGACCAGATAGCCGCCGGCGCCGTCGGGGACCGGCTTGCCCGTGTCGTCGACGACGTCCGCCGCGATGCCGGGCAGCGGGCGCAGGGCCGAGCCGGGCTTGCAGATGCTCACCCCGGGCAGCGGGCTGATCATCTGGGCCCCGGTCTCCGTCTGCCACCAGGTGTCCACCACCGGGCAGCGGTCGGAGCCGATGTGCTTGCGGTACCAGACCCACGCCTCCGGGTTGATCGGCTCACCGACCGAGCCGAGGACGCGCAGCGAGGACAGGTCGAAGTCGGCCGGGAAGCCGCCGCCCCACTTCATGAAGGTGCGGATCGCGGTCGGGGCGCAGTAGAGGATCGTCACCCGGTACTTCTCGACGATCTCCCACCAGCGGCCCTTGTGCGGGGTGTCCGGCGTCCCCTCGTAGAGGACGGAGGTGACGCCGTTGGCCAGTGGCCCGTAGACGATGTACGAGTGGCCGGTGACCCAGCCGATGTCCGCCGCCGTCCAGAACACGTCCCGCTCGGGCTTGACGTCGAACACCGCCCAGTGCGACCAGGCGACCTGGGTGAGATAGCCGCCGGTGGTGTGCAGGATGCCCTTCGGGCGGGCGGTCGTGCCGGAGGTGTACATGATGTACAGCGGGTGTTCGCTGTCGAACGCCTGCGCCTCGTGCTCGGCCGACTGCCCGTCCACGGCGTCGTGCCACCACACGTCGCGGCCGTCGGTCCACTCGACCTCCTGCCCTGTGCGGCGGACCACCAGCACGCTGCGCACGTCGGGGCACTCCCGCACTGCCTCGTCGACGGCCGGTTTCAGCGCCGAGGGGTTGCCCCTGCGGTAGCCGCCGTCCGCGGTGATCACGACATGCGCGTCGCAGTCGAGGATCCGGCCGCGCAGCGCCTCGGCGGAGAAGCCGCCGAAGACCACGGTGTGCGGGGCGCCGATGCGGGCGCAGGCCAGCATCGCCACCACCGTCTCCGGGATCATCGGCATGTAGATCGCCACCCGGTCGCCGGTGCCGACGCCGAGCGACTCAAGGGCGTTCGCGGCCCGGCAGACGTCCGCCGTCAGCTCGGCGTAGGTGAGGGTGCGGGTGTCACCCGGCTCGCCCTCCCAGTGGAAGGCGACCCGGTCGCCGTGACCGGCGGCGACATGCCGGTCCAGGCAGTTGTACGCCGCGTTGAGGCGGCCGCCCGTGAACCACCGGGCGAACGGGGCGCGGCTCCAGTCCAGGACCTCGTCCCAGGGCCGCGCCCAGTCCAGCCGGCCGGCCGCCTCGGCCCAGAAGGCGAGGCGGTCGGTGCCGGCCCGTTCGTAGTCCGCCGCGGTGGCGTTGGCCGTCTCGGCCAGTTCGGGGGGCGGCGGGAACCGCCGCTCCTCGTGCAGCAGATTGGAGAGTGTTCCGCCACCGGTGTCGGTCATGCGTGGACTCCGGCGACAGGGCCGCCGTGGTGGCCGCGGTGCGACCGGAGGTGCTCACCGATGTTCGGGAAGACCGGCACCACGGGGCGCTGGTAGGTGGAGTTCGTGACACCGGCGAAGGACGCGTACCAGGCGCACGCGGCGGTGACCAGGCCGATCCAGCCGCCGGCCTTGGTGGTGCCGGGCGACTGCGCGAACTCGGCGATGCACAGGACGATGAACGTGGCCGACAGGGTGGCGAACACGGCCAGGATGGCGCCCGTGGTCCGGGTCGCGGCGACGGTCATGTAGACCGTGAAGACCGCCCACGCCAGCAGGAACAGGCCGGTCGCCTGGTGCGCCGTGGAGACGGGCAGGCCGGGCACGACGAACTTCGCGTAGGCGGCGTACGCCAGCCAGAAGGCGCCGAAGGAACAGAAGGCGGTGGCTCCGAACGTGTTGCCCTTGCGGAACTCCCACATTCCCGCGAGGAGTTGGGCGAGCCCGCCGTAGAAGAGGGCGAGCGGCAGGACGACGGCGGCCAGCTTCTGGTCGGTGATGAGGTTGGCGTTGAAGACGCTGAGGACGAAGGTCGTCATGGCGAAGCCGGCGAGGCCGAGCGGGCCAGGGTCGGCGATGGTTCCGGTTTCGGTGGTTGGGGTGCTCATTTACGCCTCCTCCTGTGACTCAGATCACAAGGATGTAGACCCATTGTAGGCACCACCCACTCCACGGGCGCCGCGGTCACTGCCGGCATCGGCGAACGGTGCCGACAGTGCGACGAACGGTCCGTGACCCGCGCTGCGGGCCGGCGGGCCCACTGGATCCGCGCCACCGGGTTCCCCGTCCGGAAGTCTCTATTCCACCGCGGCGCACCGGCCTCAGGGCGAGCCGGTGCCCCCGCGCCCCCACACCCGCCGCTTGGGCACCGGCTTGGCGTAGCCGCCCGCCCGGCTGGTCGTCAGACCCAGCGTGACCAGCGACTCCGTCAGCTTCACGGCCGCTCCGACCCCGTCGACCACCGGCAGCCCGAGCTTCTGGCCCACCACCTGCTGGAGCCCCGTCATCCCGGCGCACCCCAGCACCAGGACCTCGGCCCCGGCCTCCCGCGCCCGCTCGGCGGCGGTCAGGAACGCGGCCTCCGTGCGGTCGGTGTCGCCGAGGTCGAGCACACCGAGGCCGGTCCCGACGACGGCGGCGCAGTTGCGTGCCACCCCCGCCAGCTCCAGGCTGTCCTCGATCTGGCCGCACGAGCGCTCCAGCGTCGTCACGACCCCGTAGCGGCGCCCGAGCAGACAGGCCAGATGCGCGGCGGCCTCGGTGATGTCGACCACCGGCACGTCCGTCAACTCCCTCACGCCCTCGCGCCCGTGCTCCCCGAACCCCGCCATCACGACGGCGTCGTACGAGGGCCCCTCGTAGGTCCGCAGCAGGTCGATGACCGCGGCTGCCGAGAGATAGCTGTCGAGCCAGCCCTCCGCCGACTCCGGACCCCACGCGGGGGTCAGTCCGAGGACGGTGGTGCCCGGGCCTGCGGCGGCCCGGGCACCCTGCACGATCTCCTCGGTCATCTCCTGCGTGGTGTTGCAGTTGGTGACGACGATCCGCACGTCCGTCAGACCTCCTGTGCGGTGCGTTCGCCGCGGCGGCCCAGGAACAGGTACAGGCCCGCCCCCAGTGCCGTACCGACGAACCATGAGTACGGCGCCACGTCGCTGAACGTCTTCACCAGGGCGAGCACCGCGGCGACCGCGGCGGCCGGCAGGAAGGCGCACAGGGCAAGCGGGTTGACGCCCTTGCGGTAGTGGTAGCGGCCGCCGGGAGCGCCGGAGAACAGCTGCTCCACGTCGACCTTGCCGCGCTTGATCAGGTAGTAGTCGACCATGATCACGCCGAACAGCGGGCCCAGGAAGGCGCCGAGGCCGCCGAGGAAGTAGTTGACGACCGTGGGGTTGGAGAACAGGTTCCACGGGGTCACGACCAGGGCCGCCACCGTGCTGATCATGCCGCCGACCTTGAAGCTGATCTTCTGCGGCCACACGTTGGCCAGGTCGTACGCCGGCGAGACGAAGTTGGCGACGATGTTGACGCCCATGGTGGCGACGGCGAACGTGAACGCGGACACGACGAGCACCCAGGTGTTGCCGATCTTCGCCACCAACTCCGCGGGATCCGTGATCGCTTCGCCGAACACCTCCAGCGAGCCGGCCGTGACGATCACCGAAACGACCACGAACGCCGTGGAGTTGACGGGCAGGCCCCAGAAGTTGCCGCGGCGCACGGTGCGGTAGTCCGGGGCGAAGCGGGAGAAGTCGCAGAAGTTCAGCATCAGCGTGCCGTACGTGGCGAGGATCAGCCCGATCGCGCCGAACCACTGCCGCCACTGCTCGCCGGTCGAGACCGGGTGCGGGGTGGAGGTGAGCGAGATGCTCCAGTCGGCCTTGGACAGCACCCACAGGGCCAGCGCGATCATCACCAGCCAGATCGCGGGGCCGCAGAAGTCCTGGAACTTGCGCACGGACTCCATGCCGCGGCTGATGATCGCCGCCTGGATCAGCCACAGCGACAGGAACGACACCCAGCCGAGGGCGTCGAGCCCCAGGAAGGAGTGCTCGGTCCAGGTCTTCAGGCCGGGCCAGGCCGCCAGCAGCATCACGTTGACGGCGACGGAGGCCAGATAGGTCTGGATGCCGTACCACATGATGGCGATCACGGCCCGGATCAGGGCCGGGATGTTGGCGCCCCAGATGCCGAAGCTGATCCGGCTGACGACCGGGAAGGGCACGCCGTGGCGCTGGCCGATCCGGCCCATCCAGTTCATGCCGACGTAGATCAGCACGAAGCCGGCGAGCAGCGAGGTGAAGACCTGCCAGACGTTCATGCCGAGGACGAGCAGGCCGGCGGCGAACGTGTAGTTGCCGAGGTTGTGGACGTCGGACATCCACATGGCGAAGAGGTCGAAGACCTTCCAGTTCCGCTGTTTCGCGGGTGCCAGGTCTTCGTTGATGAGGCGTGGGTGGGGTGTGAAGGCTGGGGCGCCGGTGGCTGCGGCGCGATCGGCGAGGGACACGGGGCCTCCAGGGGCGGGCGGACGGAGGACGGCAGCCGTTTGGTATACCAAACAGCGGCATGGTCCCCTCGTCAAGCACTCGGACCGAAGTCGTTCTCGTTACCGCCCCGTAAAACCTGCACCGCGTCGGGGAAAATGGGTTCATGAGCTCCATGACGAAGATCGAACCCCTGGGCGCGATCCGCGAGCGTGTGCTGGCCGGCCTGCGGCAGGAGATCATCTCCGGCACCCTCCGCCCCGGCGACAGACTGGTCGAGCGGGAACTGGCCGACCGCTTCGGCGTCTCCCGGGTGCCGGTCCGCGAGGCGGTCCGCGCCCTGGTCGCGGAGGGCTTCGTCCACTTCGAGACACCACGCCGCGCGGTCGTGCGCCGTCTCACCCGGCAGGACGTCCAGGAGCTCTTCGAACTGCGCGAGGCCCTGGAGGTCTACGCCGCCGGGCTCGCCGCCTCGCGTGCGAGGCCGGAGGATCTGGCCGAGGCCGAGAAGCTGCTCGGCCTCGCGGCCGCCGCGACCGAGGCGGGGGACGCCGAGGCGATCACGGACGTCAACAGCCGGCTGCACGACCGCATCATGGCGATGGCGGGCAACGGCCTGCTGACGGAGGCCCTGGAGCCGGTGGCCGGCCGGCTGCGATGGATGACCCGGCGCAACGAGGAGTGGCCCCACCTCCTCGTGGAGCACCGCGAGTTGTACGAGGCGATCGCGTCCGGCGACCCGGAACGCGCCCGTGCGCAGGCGCTGGCCCATGTGCGGACCAACTACCGGTCCACCGTGCGCCACCTGTTCGGCGAGCCCGGGGAGCCCGGGAAGCCCGGGAAGCCCGGGGAGCCCGGGGAGCCCGCGCAGGCCTAAGCCGCGTCCGCTGCGGGGGTTCGCAACTGCACGTCTTCACACCGGAGTTCGCGGGTACGCTGCCTGCATGGGGGATGAGCCGGACGGTTCCGGGATTCGCGGTGAGAACGGGTACGAGGCCGAGTCCCTGATGCTGGAGACGCTGCTCGCCGAGGCGCTCGCCGACGGTGTCGGCGAGCCCGTCGAGCAGAGTCTGCGGCTCAGCACCACCGCCGTCCGTGACGAGGCGGCACGTCTCCCGCCGGACGAGGCACGGGAGTTGCTGCGCCGGGAGGCGGAGCGGGGCGTGCGCTGGCTGCGCGCGGCCGAGTTCGGGATCGCGGGCGGCGACACCGGTGACGGGCGCGCCGTGGAGGAGGCCCTGCGCGAGCATGTGACGCACCTGGCCGCCACGGCCGCCCTGTACGGCATGGTGACGGACGTGCCGCCCGGCCAACTCGCCGCGGAGGCCGCCCAGGTGGTGGCGCTCCGCCCCGAGGACCCCCTGATCGGGTTCGCCGCCGAGGTGCTCGCCCACTGCTACGACCGCCTCGAACGTCCCGAGCTGGCGTTCTCCGTCGTCGTACGCTCGCCCGCGCCGGCCGGGGCGGGCGAGCATCTGCTGCGGGTGCTCGCCCTGGCCCGGCGGGCCGTCTTCCTGGGCCGCCGCGACCAGGTGGCCGCGCTGCTGGCCGTGCCGGACTGGCCGGGCGACCCCACGGGCCTGTGCAAGGAGCTGCTGCGCCGCCTGGTGGACGAGGAGATGCCGACCGAGGCGGAACTGACGGCACGGCGCCCCGCACGCCAGGCGGCCCTCGCGGCAGGGGACTTCGCCGCGCTCCGCGACCTCGCGCTGTTCGACGTGATGTGGCTGGAGACCGACCCGGACCTGTGGCAGGCGCTCGCCGCCTTCCTGAGACTGACCGACGCCGCGGAGCAGGCCGAGCTGGCGCAGGCGGCCGCCGGGTACCTGGAGCGACGCGGGGGTGCCCGATGAGCGGCGAAGCACGGGAGAGGCGGACGGTCTTCGACGAGTTCTTCGCGAGCGCGGACGTCGGCGAGGACGAGTTCGTGACGCTGCACCTGGGAGAGGACTCGCTGACCCTGCCGTTCATGGTGGAGCCGGTGTTCCTGATCCCGATGAGCTTCCTGCACGACCTGGGCGTGGGGGCGACCATGAGCTTCGACCTGGTCTTCGCCGCGGCCTGGGAAGCCGTGGACCCCCTCGGCCGGTACGGGCCGAGCCCGGCGTTCGGGGCGCAGGTGCTGGCCGCGCTCGGCGGCAACCCCCAGCGCGCCGACGCCGACTCCAGGCGCCATCTGCGACTCGCCCTGACCGCCCTCGGCACCTTCCGCGGCAAGGGGCTGCGCCGCCACGAGGGGCGCGCCTACCTGGAGTTGGGCCGGGCACTGGAGCGCTGCCGCAGGAACCCGGACGCCCTGACGGCGTACGAACGGGGCCGCGCGCTGCTCGAGGAGGAGGGCGACCGGCACGGACTGCGCGCCGCCCACGCCCGGCTCGCCCTCGTCATGGGCTCGATCGGGCTGTACGAGCAGTCGCTGCTGCACGCCGAGGCCGGGCAGCGGATCGGCCGCGGCCTCACCCACGCCGAATCGGCCGGGCAGCCGGCCCTGGGGCACACCCACATCACCGCGACGCTGCACTTCCGGCGCGTACGGGCCCTGATGCGGATCGGGTTCCTCGACGAGGCTCAGTCCGCGCTCGACGACTGGCGTGGGGATCCTGGCGGCGGCACGGACCGGTACGAACTCCTCGCCACCACCGGCGAGTTACGGCTTCTTCAGGAAAGAAACGCGGAAGCGGTCGAGGCGCTGGTCGACGCGGTCGACGCCCGCTTCGCCAACGTCGGCACGGCCTCCCTGCCCGTGCGTACCCACTATCTGGAGAACAGCGTCGAGCTCTTCGGCAAGGCGACCGGCGCCGCGCTGCACATCGGCCGCCCGGACCTCGCCGCCGGCCTGCTCGCCGCGATGACCGGCCGCCGGCCGCGGCGTCCCGAGGGGCCCGCGCCGGCGGCGCTGCACCCCCTGGACCAGGAGATCCGTGCGCTCGCGCTCCGGGCCACGCGGGCCGCGGTGGCGGGCGACGCCGGGATGCTGAGCGTGCACGACGACCGCGCGCGCATCCTCCTGGAAGCCCGGGACTCGCTCCTGCACGGCATGCACGACGACGGGGCACGGACCCCGCTGACCGTCGCGGACCTGACCCGGGCGATCCCCCGGGCCGTCGGTCCCGGCGAACTCGCCCTGGCCTACGCCCGGTCGTCGGAGAACGAGCTCGTCGTCCTCGCGGTCACGGAGGGAACCGTCGTGTCGCGGAAGGCCGAACTGCCCGCCGATCAGCTGGAGAAGCTGGTGACGCTCGCACTCCAGGAGTGCCTGCGCCGTACCGAGCCGGCGACCGTGCACCGGCTCGGCCATGCCCTCCTGGCACCCGTGGCCGACCTCCTGGCCGGCGCGTCGCGCGTGTTCGTCACGGCTCAGGGACCGCTCGCCGACTTCCCGTTCCACGCGGCCCCGTTCAACGGCAGACCCCTGGTGCGCCACGCCGAGGTACGGTCGCTTCCGTCGCTCGGGCTGCTCGCGTCGGCGGGAGCAGGGGCGGGTGCGGGAGCGGGAGCGGGATCACGGTCCGCACGGCCTCACCGACCTGGGCCGCCACGCGCCCTCGTCGCCGCGGTCGGGCGCCCCGCGTACGAGCTGCTGCCCCCGCTCACGATGCTGCGCACCGAGGCCGAGGCCGTACGCACGGCCTTTCCCGCGGCCGGCGCGCTGCACGACGAACGGGCCACCGCCACGGCGGTCCTGGCGGCCGTCGAGTCATGCGACGTGCTGCATCTCGCCGGGCACGCGGCCTTCGCCGCCGAGCACCCGAACATGGCCCGCATCCTGCTCGCCGACCGGCCGCTGTTCGCCTTCGAGGTCGCCACCGCCGGCGCCGCGCCCCGGCTGGTCAACCTCAGCGGCTGCCGGGCCGGTGCGGAACGCCGCCACCTCGGTGGCGAGGGCGAGGGACTCGCCGCCTCGTTCCTGGCGGCCGGGACGGACATCGTCGTGGCACCGCCGTGGCCCGTCCGCGACGACGCCGCGCTCGCCTTCAACTCCGTCCTCTACGCCGAACTCGCCCGGCCCGGCCGGGAGGTGGGCGCGGCGGTGCGCAGCGCCCAGCTGGCCCTCCTGGCGGACCCGCGGTTCGCCCATCCGGGGCTGTGGGGCGCGTTCGCCGTGCTGGGCGGGCTGTGACGTCCGTGGAAGAGCAGGCACCACCGAATCACCACCGAACGAGGAGCGCCCGGCGATGAGCGAGGCCGAAGACCACCAGGAGTCCCCCGATACGGCACCGGACACATCGCAGGAGCGGCCTCCGGGGGACGTCGCGGCGCAGGACCTCACGCCGGACCGGGACGCCTGGGCGTCGTCGAACCTGCCCGGTCAGCCCCTCACCACGCTGCTCTTCCGCTGCGACGAACACGGCGAGGAGCAGGTCGTCGACTACTACGACCCGCTGTCCCCGCCCCGCTGCAGCCACGGCGACCGGATGGTCCGGTCGGCCGGGTGAACACTCTCCTCGAAGTCGGACTCGGCACCGCCGAACGCGTCCTCGGCTCCCGCTTCCTGCTCGCCGTTCTGCTGCCCGTGCTCGTCGCCGCGGGCGCCTCGGGCGGTGTCGCCCTCGCCGCCTCCGGCAGCACACCGGGCGACGCCCTCAGGGCCTGGCAGCGCTACAGCGCGTCCGGACAGCTGCTCGCGGCCCTGTGCGTCCTGCTCGGCCTGGTCGCAGCGGCCTATCTGCTGGCCCTGTTCCATCTGCCGTTCCTGAAGCTCCTGGAGGGCTACTGGCCGCGGACGGCGCTGCTGCGCGGCCTGCGCGAGCGCCGCACCGCACGGCACCTGCGCCGGGCCGAGGCGCTGTGGCGGCAGGTGGCCGAACTGCACACGGCGGGGGCTCATCTCAGGGCCTCCGCCCTGGCCACTCATCTGCTGACGGCCTACCCGCCCCGGCCGCGCCTGGCCGACGGCTGTCTGCCCACGGCCCTCGGAAACCGGCTGCGCGCCGCCGAGTTCTACCCGCTGGAACGGTACGGGATCGACGCGGTGGTCATCTGGCCCCGGCTCGTGCCGCTGGTTCCTGCGGAGGCCACCGCCCGGGTCGCCGCCGCGCGCACCGCCCTCGACTCCACGGTCACCCTGCTCGGCCTGGCCATCGCCTTCGGTACGGTCTGGCCCCTCGCCCTGCTGGCCACCGGCGGCCCGGAACCGCTGACCGCGCTCACGCTCCTGGCCTGGCTGCCGGCGTGGGGCGCCTACCGCGCGTCTCTGCAGGCGGCGACCGCCTACGGCCAGGAGGTCGCCGTCACCTTCGACCTCCACCGCCATGAACTGCCGCGCCACCTGGGGCTCGACGTCGGGGCCGGCCCCGCTGCGGAGCGCCGGACCTGGGACGATCTCGCCCAGTTCTATCTGCGCAACCTGCCGCTGCCGACGGGCTCCGGGGTCAACGGCGGGCGCTGAGCGCGTACTTGTCGGTCGCCGCGACCAGCGCCTCCTCCATGCCGGGTGCCCCCAGGGTGTGCCCGACGTCGTCCACGACCACCAACTCGCTTCCGGGCCAGGCGTGGTGGAGCCGCCAGACGGTGCCGAGGAGGTTGCCGAAGTCGAGGCTGCCCTGGACGAGGGTGCCCGGGATGCCCTTCAGCCGGGGTGCGTCGCGCAGGACGACGCCTTCGTCGTTGCCCTCGCCCAGGAAGTGGTCGTTGCCCCAGTAGTGGGTGACGGTGCGGGCGAAGCCCATGCGGAACGTCTCGTCCTCGTACCGCTCGACCGACCTCGGCGGCGCGGGGATCGTCGCCGTCTCCCAGTCGGTCCAGGCCCGCGCCGCCCGCGCCCGGACCCCGGGATCGGGCGGCTCGATCAGCCGGTTGTACGCGAGGGCCAGGTTCCCCTCGCGTGCGCCGACGGGCAGCTCACCGCGGAACCTCTCGAAGGCTTCCGGGAAGATCCGTCCAAGTCCCCTGGTCAGCAACGCCACTTCGGGGTCGGAGCCGGTGGCGACGCCGGTCAGCACCAGCTCGGACACCGACCCCGGATGCGTCTGCGCGTACCGCAACCCCAGCGCCGAGCCCCACGACACACCCCACACCAGCCAGCGCCCGATCCCCAGGTGCCGCCGCAGCAGCTCCAGATCGGCGATGACATGAGAGATCGTGTTGACGCTCATGTCCGTGTCGTACGCGCTCGCGTGCGGCGTGGAGCGCCCGCAGCCGCGCTGGTCGAGCAGCACGATCCGGTAGGCGGCGGGGTCGAACAGGCGCCGGAAGTAGGGCGAGCAGCCGGATCCGGGCCCGCCGTGCAGCACGAGCGCGGGCTTGCCGTCCGGGTTCCCGCAGGCCTCCCAGTACACGCGGTTGCCGTCGCCGACGTCGAGCATGCCGTGGTCGTAGGGCTCGATCTCCGGATAGAGGGGCATCCGGCGACCGTAACTCTGATACGGCCACCGTAGCCCCTCATTTCACCGGCAGCCCCGCCGCCTCCCCCGCCGTGCGCAGCACGTCCCGCAGCATCTCGGGGGTGAGTTTGCCGGTGAAGGTGTTGCGCTGGCTCACGTGGAAGCAGCCGAAGAGGTCGAGGCCGTCGAGCGGCACGCGCGTGCCGTGCGCGAAGGCGGGACGCGGCCGGGGCACCGTCCAGCCCGCCTCGGCGAACGCGGGCAGCGCGGCCTGCCAGCCGAAGGCGCCGAGCACCACGACCGCGCGCAGGGCCGGCCGCAGGATGGTCAGTTCCTGCACCAGCCAGGGCCGGCAGGTGTCCCGCTCCCCCGGTGTGGGCTTGTTCTCGGGCGGGGCGCAGTGCACGGGCGAGGTGATGCGCACGCCGTGCAGGGCCAGCCCGTCGTCCCTGCTCACCGCGGTGGGCCGGTTCGCCAGCCCCACGTCGTAGAGCGCCTGGTACAGCACGTCTCCGGAGCGGTCGCCGGTGAACATGCGGCCGGTGCGGTTGCCGCCGTGGGCGGCGGGAGCGAGGCCGATGATCAGCAGCGACGCGTCGCCGGGCCCGAAGCCGGGCACCGGCCGCGCCCAGTACGTCCAGTCCTGGAAGGCCGCGCGCCTGGTCCGGCCGACCTCCTCGCGCCACTCCACGAGCCGGGGACAGGCGAAGCATCCGGAGACGCGGTTGTCGAGATCGGCCAGGCTGTCCATGCGTCAACGGTACGCGGGCGTGAGCGGGCAGGATGCGGGCGGAAAACCGCCGGGCCCACCCGCGAGGGACGGCTAAGGTCGAAGGCATGGCTTCCGAAGGTGACGAGGAGAAGAGCGGGCAGGGCACCGCCGAGGCGAAGACGGCCGAGCCCGCCGTCGACCCGAAGGTCGCCGCCGCGATCGCCGCCGCCGAGGCGGCCGGCCCGGCGGACGGCGGGAGTGTGCGGATCGACAGCTGGATCTGGGCCGTACGCCTGATCAAGACCCGCTCGCTCGGCGCCACGGCCTGCAAGGGCGGGCATGTGCGGGTGAACGGCCAGAACGTGAAGCCCTCCCACGTCGTCCGCATCGGCGACGAGGTGCGCCTGAGGCACGAGGGCCACGAGCGGGTGGTGATCGTCAAGCGCCTGATCCGCAAGCGCGTCGGCGCCCCTGTGGCGGCCGCCTGCTACGTCGACAACTCTCCTCCCCCGCCGCCCCGCGAGGCCTTCGCCCCGGCGGGCATCCGCGACCGCGGCGCGGGCCGCCCGACCAAGCGCGACCGCCGTGAGCTGGAGCGCCTGCGGGGCCTGATGGGCGGCAGCGGCACCCCGAAGGGCACCGGCGGACACTGACAAACGGCGGTGGCGTCCGGCCCGGACCTCTCAGGTCCGCCGGGCGCCACCGCCGTGGAAGCGTCGTGGTGGTGGTTCACGACCGTCGTCGCACCAGCCGCAGCAGATCGGCATTGGAGCCCCGGCGGGCCCAGGCGATCAGGGCGAGCGGCACGATGAGGATCAGCGGGGTCGCCGCGTTGTCGCCGCCGAAGACGGTCATCTGGACGACGCACGCGCCCACCATGAGCGCGCTGAGCGCGATCGCGGCGACGGACTGCAGCACCGGGATCAACAGGGCCACGCCACCGGCCAGTTCGAGCGCGCCGATGGTGTACATGCCCGCGCTGCCCCAGCCGATCTTGTCGAAGGCGTCGACGGCGTACTGGTTGCCGATCAGCTTGGGCAGGGCGCTCGCGATGCCGTAGAAGAGGGCGATCAGCACCTGCACGGTGCGCAGGGCGATCCGGGCGCGGCGGCCGCGGGCGGTCGCGGACTCGGCGATGACCGGGGTGGAGGCGACGCGAGCGGTGGTCTGGGACATGGGGTTCTCCTGTGGAAGCGGTGGAAGCGGTGCGTCTTGCTGTCACAGGGGTAGACCGGCCCTCGCCGAGGAACTCATCGCCGCCGGGCGGAATTTCGTGCACGCCGTCCCGGAGCGGGGAACCACCGAGCACGCCGTCCCGGAGCGGGGAACCACCGAGCACGCCGTCCTAGAGCGGGAACCATCCGTGTCCGATGTACCAGTGCCGGCCCGCCCGCAGATGGTCCCCGACCGCCCGTTCCACCGCCGTGCGCCGCGGCAGGGTCTCGATGGGCAACTCCGGGTCGCCGAAGACGAATTGCACCGGCTCGGTGTCGGCCTGTTCCCGCTCCTCGCGGGCGATCCGGAAGCGGTCCTGGAACCGCACGATGTTGGAGCCGGCGGGCAGGTACTCCTTCAACTGCGCGTCCAGCAGCCAGGAGTGGCAGAGCGCGGCCCGGAACTTCTCCTCGGGATGGTGCCGCGCGAAGAAGTCCGCGGCCAGCGCCAGCGAGCGCTCGCACGCCGCCGGCGACAGCGGGCCGAGATGGTCCGGGATGTGGAGGTTGAGGCAGAGCGCTCCGTCCGACATGTCCAGGCCGGCCGCCGTGAGCGTCCGCGAGGTGCGCTGCCCGGGCCGCGTCCGCTCGAACTGCAGCCGTCCCAGCTGGTACAGCTCGCCCCGGAAGTGGCGGGTGAGCCACCACGGCGCCTGTACGCCCGCCCGGCCGTGCCGCCGCCGGTGCACGGCCATGTTCCGTCCCAGGTCGGCGAGGGTGCGCCGGGAGACGTCGTCCGGGATGCCCCGCGCGCGGTGGTACGCGCGCGTGTACGGCAGCGCGGCGACGAACACGTACACGGGGAAGCAGCGCTGCAGCGGTCCCGACGCCCAGTCGAGCTGGGGCAGGTCCACCGCGCCGCCGACCTCCCCCATGCCGCGGACGAGCTCGTCCACCGAGGCCTCGAGGAACCGCAGCAGTTCCGGGTCGTCGGTCACGCGTCGGCCCATCCGCACGAGCGCGTTGATGTCCTCGTGCGGTACGGCGAGGTCCAGCAGCACCTCGGCGAGCTCATCGGCATCCGGCAGCACGCGGCGACCCCCTAGTCCCCTTGTCCTTGGTGAACGTCCGTCCCGAAGAGTACGTTGCAAAGAGGAGCGATGATCCTGATGCGTACGGGCAGTGAGCCGACGACCGCGCGCAGTGCACTGCGGGCGCGGTTCTGGCTGAGCGTGTGGGGGCTGCTGTGGGCGGTCTTCGGCACGGCGGCCTTCGCGCTGGCGGGACGCCCCGGATGGGCGGCCGCCTGCGGTGTGCTGTGGCTGGTGATCACCGTCGACATGACCGTCATCCTCCGGCACATCCGCCAGGGCCCGCACTACCAGCCGGGCCGGGACATCCCGCCGTACCAGCCGCCGGAGAGCCGGCTCCGCTAGCGGGCGCACGCCTCACGACTCGAAGCGTGCCGCCTTCAGGTACTGAGGATTGGGGTCCAGCGCGGCCGCCAGTCTGAAGTGGCGCTTGGCCTGGTCGGGTTCGCCCCGGCGCTCGAAGGTCCGGGCCAGCGCGAAGTGCGCGAAGGCGTTGTCCGGCTCGCGCTCCAGCACGATCGTGAACTCCAGCTCGGCGGGCCGCAGTTGTGCGGCGGCGAAGAAGGCACGGGCGCGCAGCAGCCGGGCGGCGGTGTTCTCCGGGTGTGCGGCGATGACTCCGTCGAGCAACTTCACCGCGCCCCGCGGGTCCCGTGCGTTGAGCAGCTGCTCGGCGGCACGGAAGTCGATGACATGCGTCTCCGGAGTACGTCCGGTCGAACCGCTGGTGTCGGGCACGGCACAGTCCTTCCCTTACTGACAGGGTTCAACGCCCTTGCCAGGACCGCTATTCCTGTGGCGGCCGTGACACCACCGGCGCTACGCCCGCGCCCTGCGCACCAGCTCCGCCCAGACCTCCCTCACCCTGCCCTGGAGTTCTGCCAGCGGCACGTCGTTGTCGATGACGACGTCCGCGATCTCCCGGCGCTTCTCGCGCGTCGCCTGGGCGGCCATACGCGCGCGGGCGTCCTCCTCGGTCATACCGCGCAGCCGGACGAGACGATCGAGCTGGGTCTCGGGGCGGGCGTCGACGACGATCACGAGGTCGTACAGCGGAGCCAGGCCGTTCTCCGTCAGGAGCGGTACGTCGTGGACGACGACCGCGTCCTCGGCGGCCGCCGTCTCCAGCTCGCGGGACCGCTCGCCCACCAGGGGGTGCACGATCGAGTTCAGGACGGCCAGCTTTTCTGGGTCGGCGAAGACGATCGAGCCGAGCTTCGGCCGGTCCAGGCCGCCGTCGGCGCCGAGCACCTCCGCCCCGAAGGCGTCCACGATCGCGGCCAGCCCGGCCGTCCCGGGCTCGACCACCTCGCGCGCGATGCGGTCGGCGTCGATCAGCACCGCACCGCACTCGACGAGCAGCCGTGACACTTCGCTCTTGCCGGCGCCGATTCCGCCGGTCAGGCCCACCTTCAGCATGACCGGAAGCCTAGGGCCTGGCTCCGGCGGCAGGACCGCCGGAGGTCAGTTGTCCCCCTCGCGTTCCGCCAGGAAGCGCTCGAACTCGAGGCCGATCTCGTCCGCCGACGGGATGTCGACGGGCTCGGCGAGCATGTTGCCGCGGCTCTCGGCGCCCGCGACGGCGTCGTACTGGTTCTCCAGGCCCGAGACGAGCGCGGTGAGCTCCTCGTCACCCTCCTGGATCTGCCGGTCGATCTCCGTCTGCGTGCGATGCGCGTCGGTGCGCAGGGAGTGCGCGATGGCGGGGAGCACCAGTCCGGTGGCCGCCGTGATGGCCTCCAGGACGGTCAGGGCGGCGTCCGGGTAGGTGGACCGCGCGATGTAGTGCGGCACGTGCGCGGCAACGCCGAGGACGTCGTGCCCGGCCTCCATCAGGCGGTACTCGACCAGCGACTCGGCGCTGCCGGGGACTTGCGCCTCGTCGAAGGGGCTGGTGTGGCCCGGGACCAGGTCGGTGCGGTTGCCGTGCGGGGTCAGGCCCACGGGGCGGGTGTGCGGGACGCCCATGGGGATGCCGTGGAAGTTCACGGACAGCCGCACGCCGAGCCGCTCCACGATCTGCTGGACGGCGGCGGCGAACCTCTCCCACTCCACGTCGGGCTCGGGCCCGGACAGCAGCAGGAAGGGCGCTCCGGTGGCGTCCTGGACGAGCCGGACGTCGATGGCCGGGTCCTCGTAGTCGGTCCACCGGTCGTGCTGGAAGGTCAGCAGCGGCCGGCGGGCGCGGTAGTCCACGAGCCGGTCGTGGTCGAAGCGGGCGACGACCTGGTGGGGCAGCGAGTCGAGGACCCGGTCGACGATCTGGTCGCCGGTCTCGCCCGCGTCGATGTATCCGTCGAAGTGGTAGAGCATGACAAGACCGGCCGACTCCTGGGCGAGCGCCATGTCGACAACAGCGAGGCCCTTCGGCTCCCATGCGTACAAACCCTGCGGATCAAGCACTGTGACCGCTCCTCCTCGTGTCCGTACGTCTCAACACGACCTGGAGCAGGCTCATTCCCGCCCACGCCCCTGATCAGCCGTCTCTCAGGCTCTTTTAAAAACAGAGCGGCACAGGTTTGAGGGGCGCGGGGAACCGCGCGACCAGCCACATCCGACCCGCAGCCGAACGACGGCCGGGCAGCACTGAGGGGCCGCACCCCGAAAGGTACGGCCCCTCAGCTATCGGCTAAGCCTCAGCGGTGAGCGTTCAGCTCTGGCCGCCGGCGAGCTTCTCCCGCAGCGCGGCAAGCGCCTCGTCCGACGCCAGCGCGCCGGAGTTGTCCGCACCCTCGGAGGAGTACGAACCGCCCCCGCCACCACCGGACGCGGCCGGAGCCGCACCCGCAGCGTCGCCGCCCTCGGCCGCAGCAGCGGCGTCGGCCTCGCGGGACTTGATGACCTGCTGCTGGTGCTGCTCGAAGCGGGTCTGCGCCTCGGCGTACTGGTTCTCCCACACCTCACGCTGGGACTCGAAGCCCTCGAGCCAGTCGTTGGTCTCGGGGTCGAAGCCCTCGGGGTAGATGTAGTTGCCCTGGTCGTCGTACGACGCGGCCATGCCGTACAGGGTCGGGTCGAACTCGACCGTCGCCGGGTCGGCACCGAAGGCCTCGTTGGCCTGCTTCAGCGAGAGGCTGATGCGACGGCGCTCGAGGTCGATGTCGATGACCTTGACGAAGATCTCGTCGTTGACCTGGACGACCTGCTCCGGGATCTCCACGTGGCGCTCGGCCAGCTCGGAGATGTGCACCAGACCCTCGATGCCCTCGTCCACGCGGACGAACGCACCGAACGGAACCAGCTTCGTGACCTTGCCGGGCACGACCTGGCCGATCTGGTGGGTGCGGGCGAACTGCTGCCACGGGTCTTCCTGGGTCGCCTTCAGCGACAGGGAGACGCGCTCGCGGTCCATGTCGACGTCGAGGACCTCGACCGTGACCTCCTGGCCGACCTCGACGACCTCGGAGGGGTGGTCGATGTGCTTCCAGGACAGCTCGGAGACGTGGACCAGACCGTCGACGCCACCCAGGTCCACGAAGGCACCGAAGTTGACGATCGAGGAGACCACACCGGAACGGACCTGACCCTTCTGGAGGGTCGTGAGGAACGTCTGGCGGACCTCGGACTGGGTCTGCTCCAGCCAGGCACGGCGGGACAGGACCACGTTGTTGCGGTTCTTGTCCAGCTCGATGATCTTGGCCTCGAGCTCCTTGCCCACGTAGGGCTGGAGGTCGCGGACGCGGCGCATCTCGACGAGGGAGGCCGGCAGGAAGCCACGGAGGCCGATGTCGAGGATGAGACCACCCTTGACGACCTCGATGACGGTACCGGTGACGATGCCGTCCTCTTCCTTGATCTTCTCGATGGTGCCCCAGGCGCGCTCGTACTGGGCGCGCTTCTTCGAGAGGATCAGGCGGCCTTCCTTGTCCTCCTTCTGGAGAACAAGGGCTTCGATCTCGTCACCGACGGCGACGACCTCGTTGGGGTCGACGTCGTGCTTGATCGAGAGCTCGCGGCTCGGGATGACACCTTCGGTCTTGTAACCGATGTCGAGGAGAACCTCGTCCCGGTCAACCTTGACGATGACGCCGTCGACGATGTCACCATCGTTGAAGTACTTGATCGTCTCGTCGATAGCGGCGAGGAAGGCTTCCTCGTTACCGATGTCGTTGACCGCAACCTGCGGGGTGGTGGCGGTGGTCTCGGTGCTGCTCGTCATGTGGGAAAGGGCTCCGGTACGGACGGTGAGTCGTAGGTACTGCTACGCCGGGAGCCCGTATCGCCCTGAAGAAGCCGGACAGCCAAGGAAGCGCCCCACCAGATTCTGGTGGTGGCGCCTCGAAAACCGAGGGGACATACAACAGATGCGAGCGCAGCCTGCTACGTCTGAGGTGCGCAGGCCCGCAGCGCAACTTGTAGCATACGGGGGCAGCCGGACAGGGTCAACGCACGAACGCGCACACCCGGGGCGGATCGCCCCATACCCGGCACAAGAACTGTCTCCGGAGGCCACGCGGGGTCCGGCAGACCCCTTCCGTGACACCGCCGGAGGGGCGACGCCACCGCGAAGGTGACGGAAGAGTACGACGAGGGAGCCGATCATCCAAGAGGCCGAAGCCTTCGAACCCGAAGCGACCCGCCGCACGGCCGGCGTCGCGGAAAGCTCCCGGGCCAACCGGGGCTGGTGGGACAGGAACGCGGACGAGTACCAGGTCGAGCACGGCACGTTCCTCGGCGACGACCGCTTCGTGTGGGGCCCCGAGGGCCTCGACGAGGTGGAGGCGGAGCTGCTCGGCCCGCCGGAGGAGCTGAAGGGCAAGGACGTCCTGGAGATCGGCGCCGGCGCCGCCCAGTGCGCGCGCTGGCTGGCCGGTCAGGGTGCCCGCCCGGTCGCGCTGGACATCTCGCACCGCCAGCTCCAGCACGCGCTGCGCATCGGCGCTCCGTTCCCGCTGGTGTGCGCCGACGCGGGCGCGCTGCCGTTCGCGGACGGCTCCTTCGACCTGGTGTGCTCGGCTTACGGTGCGCTGCCGTTCGTCGCCGATCCGGTGCTGGTCCTGAAAGAGGTGCACCGGGTGCTCCGTCCGGGTGGCCGCCTGGTCTTCTCGGTGACCCATCCGATCCGCTGGGCCTTCCCGGACGAGCCCGGACCGGAGGGGCTGAGCGTCTCGGCCTCGTACTTCGACCGGACCCCGTACGTCGAGGAGGACGACCAGGGCCGCGCGGTCTACGTCGAGCACCACCGGACGATCGGCGACCGGGTCCGCGACGTCGTCGCGGCGGGCCTCAGGCTGGTGGACCTGGTCGAGCCGGAGTGGCCGGCCTGGAACACCTCGGAGTGGGGCGGCTGGTCGCCGCTGCGCGGAAACCTGATCCCCGGGACGGCCGTCTTCGTGTGCGAGCGAAGCGAGACGGAGGCACCCCCGGCCGGAGGCTGAGGGAGAGACTGAGCACGTGATCCGCTACGACGCTCTGGACGCGCTGCCCGTACGTGGCGCTCTGCCCGCTCTGGACGAGGCGCTGGAGGGGCGCGGCACGGCCGTCCTGGTCGCGCCGCCCGGCACCGGCAAGACGACGCTGGTGCCGCTTCGGCTGGCGGGGCTGCTGGGCGACGGGCCCGCGCGGCGGGTGGTCGTGGCCGAGCCGCGGCGGATCGCGGCGCGGGCGGCGGCGCGGCGGATGGCCTGGCTGCTGGGCGAGCAGGCCGGCGCGAGCATCGGGTACACCGTGCGCGGCGAGCGGGTCGCCGGGCGGCACACGCGCGTGGAGGTCGTCACGACCGGCGTGCTGCTCCAGCGGCTCCAGCGCGACCAGGAGCTGACGGGCGTCGACGTCGTGGTGCTCGACGAGTGCCACGAGCGGCATCTGGACGCCGACACGGCGGCGGCCTTCCTCTGGGACGTACGGGAGACGCTGCGGCCGGAGCTGCGGCTGGTGGCCGCGTCGGCGACGACGGACGCCGGGGGGTGGGCGCGGCTGCTGGGCGGGGCGCCGGTCGTCGAGGCGGAGGGTGTCTCGCATCCGGTCGAGGTCGTGTGGGCGCCGCCGGTGCATCCCGTGCGGCCGCCGCACGGGATGCGGGTGGATCCGGCGCTCCTCGCGCACGTGGCGTCGACGGTGCGGCGGGCGCTGGCCGAGCGGGACGGGGACGTGCTGTGCTTCCTGCCGGGCGTGGGTGAGATCGCGCGCGTGGCGGGGCAGTTGGTGGGCCTCGGAGAGATCGACGTGCTCCAGGTGCACGGGCGGGCGCCGGCCACCGTGCAGGACGCGGTGCTGGCTCCCGGCGTACGGCGGCGGGTCGTCCTCGCCACGTCGGTGGCCGAGTCGTCGCTGACGGTTCCGGGCGTACGGGTGGTCGTCGACTCGGGCCTCGCGCGCGAGCCCCGTGTCGACCACGCGCGCGGGCTGAGCGCGCTCACGACGGTGCGGGCCTCGCAGGCCGCCGGGCGGCAGCGGGCGGGGCGGGCCGGGCGTGAGGCGGCGGGAACGGTGTACCGGTGCTGGGCGGAGGCCGAGGACGCCCGCCTGCCGCGGTTCCCGTCGCCGGAGATCAAGGTGGCCGACCTGACGGCGTTCGCCCTCCAGGCCGCCTGCTGGGGCGATCCCGGCGCGTCCGGGCTGGCGCTGCTGGATCCGCCTCCGAGCGGGGCGATGGCGGCGGCGCGGGAGGTGCTGACGGCCGTCGGCGCGGTGGACGGTGCCGGGCGGGCCACGGAACGGGGCGGGCGGCTGGCCCGGCTGGGCCTGCACCCTCGGCTCGGGCGGGCGTTGCTGGACACGTCGGGCAAGGGTGCCGAAGTGGTCGCGCTGCTGTCCGAGGAGGCGCCTCGGGAGTACGGGGACGACCTGGCGGCCGCGTTGCGCACGGCCCGGCGCGGCGGTGACGCCTATGCGGGGCGCTGGCGGGCGGAGGTACGCCGGCTGACGAAGGACGGCGAGCGCACGAAGGCGGCGGACGACCGCACCGCGGGCCTCGTCGCCGCCCTCGCCTTCCCCGAGCGCGTGGCCAGGGCCGACGGCGGCTCCTATCTCATGGCCTCCGGGACGCGTGCCGAGCTCCGCGACGGCAGTCCCCTGCGCGGCGCTCCGTGGCTCGCCGTGGCCGTCGCGGACCGTCCCGTCGGCAAGGGGCACGCGCGCGTGCAGCTCGCCGCCGTGGTCGACGAGGACATGGCCCGCTCGGCGGCGGCCTCGCTGTACCGCGCGGACCAGGAGGTGCACTGGGCCGACGGGGACGTCGTGGCGCGGCGGGTGGAGCGGCTGGGCGCGATCGAGTTGGCGGTGCGGCCCCTGACGGACGCCGACCCCGTGCTCGTACGCGATGCGCTTGTGGACGGGCTGCGGCAGGAAGGGTTCGGACTGCTGCGGTGGTCGCCCGACGCGGCCGTACTGCGGCAGCGGCTCGCCTTTCTGCGTCTGCACCTCGGGGAGCCCTGGCCCGACGTGTGCGACGACGCGCTCCACGCGCGCGTGGACGAGTGGCTGGAACCCGAGCTGAGCCGGGCGCGGCGGCGCGGCGACCTGGCACGGATCGACGCCGGGCAGGCGCTCGGCAGACTGCTGCCGTGGGCCTCCGGGGAGGCGGTACGGCTGGACGAACTGGCTCCGGAGCGGATCGCCGTGCCGAGCGGCTCCAGGGTCCGGATCGACTACGGCAATCCCGAACAGCCGGTACTCGCCGTGAAGTTGCAGGAGATGTTCGGGCTGCACGCCTCACCCGCCGTGGCGGGCGTGCCGCTGCTCGTGCACCTTCTCTCCCCCGCGGGCCGGCCGGCCGCCGTCACCGCCGACCTCGCGTCCTTCTGGAAGGACGGCTACAAGGGCGTACGGGCGGAGCTGCGTGGCCGGTATCCGAAGCACCCATGGCCCGAGGACCCCGCCACCGCCGAGCCGACGCGGCACACCAACGCGCGGCTCAGGCGCTGACCGGTTCAGGTGCCGAGGACTCGGCCGGTTCCGGGTCGGCGGGGCGGCGGCTTCGGGCCTCCAGCCACAGCGACAGGGCGAGCAGCGCGATGCCGAGGACCAGGAAGCCCCAGGGCAGGTACGACGTCAGCAGCAGGACGAGGGTGCGGTTGGACTTGACCAGGTTCACGGTGTGCTCGATGTAGTCCTCGCGCATCTTCACGTGGCCGGCGAAGGCCGTCAGCTTGTCGCGGCCGCCGAGGAGGGTGCCGCCGCGCAGTTCCTCCTTGTGGATCTCCTCGCCGTAGACGGGCGCTCCGGTGGTGGGCTCGACCCAGAACCTGCGGACCGTGGTGTACCAGCGGGTGGTGCCGGTCTTGGCGACCGACTCGGGGGTGATGCCCTTGACCGGCATGACCTTGGGGAAGGGGACCTTGGTCCAGGGGACGGTCTGCTCGAAGTAGTAGACCTTCAGGCCGCGGAAGTCCTGCGTGCCCTTGTAGTGGATGGGGTTCGTGGTGCGGGTCTGGGCGTCGAAGTACTCGTAGTCCCGCTTCTGCGTCAGGAACGGCCACTTGAACTCGATGCCGTCCCGCTTCACCGGGTCGCCGTCGACCATCTCGCCGGTGGCGTGCACCGGATCCTGGCTGTGGGCGTCGAAGATGTAGCGCTCGGGGATCTCGGAGACCATCTTGCCGTCGGGGCCCTGGACGTAGGAGAGGCCGTCCCAGACCACGACGTCCCGGCCTGCCGTCCGCTCGATCTTCTTCCCGGCCTCCACGTTGCCCTTGAGGGTCTGCACGATGGTGACCTTGGAGACCTTGCGCGCCTTCATGGTGCCGTAGTCGAGGAGGGTCGCGCCCTTCGCCTCCAGGACCATGTCCTGGTACTGGTCGGCCGGGATCTTGGCGAGGCGCGGGAAGGCGTACCAGCGCAGCAGCGGGGACAGGGCCGCGAAGAACACGGCGAAGGCGAGCAGGACCAGACTGGCCTTGCGGCGCATCTCGGCCTCCCGGGCGGACGGCTGACGGCTGACGGACGGGCTACGGGTGCGACGGCACCGTCGTCAGCAGCGGTTTCGGGGACGTCTTTCCCGTCGGCGACCCCATCGCGGTGATCGTGAGGATCAGCGCGAGGGCGACGGCGAGACCGGTCGCGGCGGCGATCAGGGCGCGCATTCCTGCCTCCCGACGGACTGGAACAGGGGTGGGGCGGGACGGAACTGATACATCGTCAGGTCCGGCACCGTAGCAACGGGCGGCCGAGATGAGAACACGTTGCACACAGACGAGGGCGCCCCGTCCGCCGAAGCGGAGGGGCGCCCTCGTCGTGCGGTGGTTACGCGGAGGGGCTCGCCGTGGTGCTGGGCGACGGGCTCGCCGAGGAGTCGGCGGCCTTGGCCACGGTCAGCTCGACGTCGAGGTTCGCGCCGCCCGCGGTGGTGATGCGGAGGATGAAGCTGCCGGTGGTGTCGTCGGAGTACAGCTTCGGCAGTTTCAGCAGGCCCTTCGCGTCCGTCTTCAGGCCCGTCAGGGTGCGTACGGTCTTGCCGTCCGCGTCCTTGAAGTAGGGACCCTTGTCGTTCGCGGTCGCGTCGAGCTTGGACTTGATCAGGGTGGCGGTGACGCCGACCTTGTCCGCGACGGCGCCCTTGTACGTGGCCTTCACCTCGACCTGGTCGGCGAACTCGCCGCCCGGGGTGCAGGTCAGCGCGGTGTCGCTGGTACGGGCGACGGTGTCGGCGATGCGCTCGGTGACGGTGGCCTTGTAGTCGACGGCCGCCACCGAACGGCCGACGACCGTGGCGCGGACGGTGAAGTCGCCGGTCTTCTCGCCCGCCTGGAGCGCGGGGGCGACGGCCACGCCGGTGCTGTTGGTGACGACCGTGGCGAGTTTCTCGCCGCCGGTGAAGGTGGCGTCGGTGTCACCGACGACGGTGAAGCGGATCCGGACCTTGGCGACGGCCTTGCCGGCCTTGGTCACGGCCTTGGTGCCGATCTTCTGCGTGAACGCGTCGCCGGCCATCGCGGTGACCGTGCCGGTGCCCGAGTTCGCCAGGTGGTCGACGGTGTCGGTGGGCGTCGGGGACGGGGTGCCCGGCGTGCCGGTCGAGCCCCCGGGGGTGGTGGGCGGGGTCGACGGCGGCGTGCTGGGGGGCGTCGAGCCGTTGCCGCCCGGGGTCTTCTTCGGGGGCTTCGGCGAGGTCGACGGCTTCGAACCGGTCGTCTTGCCGCTGTCGCTGCGGTTCGAAGGGAGGGTGCCGGTGCCGTCCGGGATCTCGTGGGTGCCGTTGCGGTAGTACTGCAGCCACGACAGGACGAGGTTCAGGTAGTCCTGCGAGTTGTTGTAGCTGAGGATCGCGCTGTTGAGACCCGCCTGCTCGGCCAGGTTCCAGTTGTTGCGGCACAGGTAGTGGCCGGCGGCGAGGGCGGCGTCGTAGACGTTGTTGGGGTCCTTGACCCCGTCGTCGTTGCCGTCGCGGCCCGCCCACGCCCAGGTGGACGGGATGAACTGCATGGGCCCGACGGCCTGGTCGTAGGAGCTGTTGCCGTCGTACTTGCCGCCGTCGGTGTCCTTGATCAGCGCGAAGCCGTTGCCGTCGAGCTGCGGGCCGAGGATCGGGGAGAGCGTGGTGCCCTCGGCGTCGACCCGGCCGCCGCGGGCCTGGCCGGACTCGACCTTGCCGATCGCGGCGAGCAGTTGCCAGGGCAGGTTGCAGCCCGGCTTGGAGGAGCCCAGCTCCGCCGCGGCCTTCTTGTAGGCGGCGAGCACGGTCGCGGGGATGCCGGACTCGGAGGCGCCCGGGGTCACGGGCGTGGCACTCGGGGACGGCGACGGGCTCGGGCTGTTGAGCGGCGGCAGGTCCGTGTAGTACGGCGAGTTGCCGGTCGCACTGCCGTCGTCGGTGGCGGTCGCCTCGGGAGAGGGCTGCGCGTCGGAGGCGGTCCGTCTGCCGTGGTCGTCGGCGGTGACCCCCGGAGCCTGGGATGCGGACAGGGCTGCGACCGCGGCCGCCGCGACGGCGGTGGTCGCCGCTCCCTTGCACAGCCTCCTGCCGAATTGCGCCGCCATAGAGTGAACCCCTCCCATGGACGCGCGAGCGTCCGTCTTCGTCTGCCGAGCGTGTCCGCTCGCCCCAGGTGTGACGAGCGACCGGTCGATCGGGTTGCGCTCGCGGGCTGCCGAGTCCTGTCTTTTTCTTTTGGTTCTCCTGTTCGACCGCGCGCCGGGCACGGTGACCCAGGCGACCCTACGACAACTTCCTTTGCACCGGGAGCCGTTCGTGCCCGGTTTTCACCAGTTGGCCATGTGCGATTGGTGCGGGGGCAACGCACGCATACTGGAGCGAAGCGATCACCCGGGCCGGCCGCCCGGGCAACGTCCGTCGTGAGGAGCCCAGTTGCCGTTCACCCTGAGCCATGCGGCCGCCGTACTGCCCGCCGTGCGCACCGACGGGAGCGGCCGGGGCCGGCTCGTACCGGCCGTCCTCGTGGCCGGCTCCTTCGCGCCCGACATGACCTATTACGCGGCGAGTGCGGTGTCCGGGGCGATGGAGTTCGGGGAGGCCACCCACTCCTTCCCCGGTGTCTTCACGATCGACGTGCTGGTGGCCTGGGTGCTGGTGTGGCTGTGGCTGCTGGTGCGCGAGCCGCTGGTGGCGCTGCTGCCGCCGTCCTGGCAGCAGCGGCCGGCCGCCCTGCTGCGGTGCGGGGCGCCCCGCGCGCGGGTCCGTCCGCCGCTGGTCGCGCGGTGGTACGTGTCCGCCGCGCTCACGCATGTCGTGTGGGACGCGTTCACACATCCCGACCGGTGGGGCATGCGGCTGTTTCCCGTGCTGGGCCGGGAGTTCGGGGGCTTCCCGCTGTACTGGTACCTCCAGTACGGGGGCTCGGCGGTGGCCGCGGTCGTGATCGCCGTGTGGCTGGTGCGTGCGGTGCGGCGGGTGCCGGTGGGGGCGGGAGCGGTGGGCATGGGGGCGCCGGGTGTGCCCTTGTTGTCGGTACGGGACCGGTGGTGGTCCGGCGCCGTGATCGGCGGGTGCGCCGTGGTGGGCGCCGTGCAGCGCGCGACCCGGTGGTGGGCGTACTGGGGGTCGACGGCGAAGCCGTGGGAGCTCGTCCCGGCCGTCTGCTTCGGGGCGGGTGCGGGACTCGTGCTGGGGCTGCTGCTCCACGGCGCCGGGATCAGAATGTGGCGCCCGTTGCCGGCGGCCGCGGAGCCGGAGCGGGTCAGCGCCGGGGACGGCCGTCCGGCCGGTCGCTGAGGGTACGGGCGGTCACGACGAACACCGTGACGCGGCGTGCGGAGCGGCTGCGGCGGACGCGGCCGGCGAGGTTGGTCACGTAGCTGCGGGCCAGCCCGGCCCACAGCCGCCAGGTGGGCGGCTCCGCGCCGCCCATCGCGATACGGCGCAGCCGGCGCCGGAGATCCGCCGCCGTGCGGCGCAGGACGACCCTGAGGTCGGTGGGGATGCGGGCGGTGCTTGCGCGGGCTGCGAAGGCCGGCACCGGCGCGGGCGGCACGGCGGGCGCCACCTCGGCACTCGCCTGCGCTCTCGCCGGCCGGCGGTTGAGCATGCGTATACCCATGCCCGCATCCTGTACAGGCGGCGAGCGGGCGGCGCCTTTGCGGGGGCCACGTGAGTGACGGGCCCTGCGGGGCTTCGGCCGGGATGTGCGGGTGCGGTCGTGCAGGTGCGGTCGTGCAGGCGTGGTGTGCGGGTGCGGTTCTGCGGGCGTGGTGTGCAGGTGCGGTCGTGCGGGCGTGGTGTGCAGGTGCGGTAGTGCGGGGTGGGGCGCGGGCCGTGGCCCGGGTGGGTTCGGCACCGCCGGAACGCGCCGTAGTGGCTGCTCGCCGTCGCGGCGGTGTTCTTCCCCGGCCGCGGGCCGTGGCCCGGGTGGGTTCGGCACCGCCGGAACGCACCGTAGTGGCTGCTCGCCGTCGCGGCGGTGTTCTTCCCCGGCCGCCAGCCGTGGCCCGGGTGGGTTCGGCACCGCCGGAACGCACCGTAGTGGCTGCTCGCCGTCGCGGCGGTGTTCTTCCGCGGCCCGGCGCGACCGGGGCGACGGCGAGCAACCATCCGCCTGACTAGTGTCCTGCGCCAGAGATCCGTCGGCAGAGGCGGGCGAGGGAGTCGAGGATCTCTTCGGCTGTCTTGGTCCAGATGAACGGCGTGGGGTCGTCGTTCCAGTCGTTGACCCAGGCCCGGATGTCGGCTTCGAGTGCCTGGATGTTCTTGTGTGCGCCGCGGCGGATCATCTGGTGGGCG
>NZ_JBICXT010000013.1:0-269009 GCF_043200415.1 Streptomyces sp. NPDC048419
ACCAAGGGCCCCTGGCCCGTGCGCCGCCTGGACATCGAGAAGATGAAGAAGACCGCCGACCACGAGCTGCGCGCGATGGGCATCGACCTGGACGACCTGGAACAGCCCATCGGGACGCTGTCCGGCGGCCAGCGCCAGTGCGTGGCCATCGCCCGCGCCGTCTACTTCGGCGCCCGCGTCCTCATCCTGGACGAGCCCACCGCCGCCCTCGGCGTCAAGCAGTCCGGCGTGGTGCTCAAGTACATCGCCGCCGCCCGCGACCGCGGCCTGGGCGTCATCTTCATCACCCACAACCCCCACCACGCCTACATGGTCGGCGACCACTTCAGCGTGCTGCGCCTGGGCACCATGGAACTGTCCGCCTCCCGCACCGAGGTCAGCCTGGAAGAACTCACCAACCACATGGCCGGCGGCGCCGAACTCGCCGCCCTCAAGCACGAGTTGTCACAAGTCAGCGGCGTCGACGTCGAGGAACTCCCGGACAAGGAAGACCTCACCGCACCCGTCGCGGCCGGCCCGGAAGGCAAGGCCTGACATGGCGCCCGCCCTGGACCGCATCCGGGTCGGCTCGGCCCCCGACTCCTGGGGCGTCTGGTTTCCCGAGGACCCGCAACAGGTGCCCTGGGAACGCTTCCTGGACGAGGTCGCCGAGGCCGGGTACGCGTGGATCGAGCTGGGCCCGTACGGCTATCTGCCGACGGACCCGGCGCGGCTCAATGACGAGATCGCCCGGCGCGAGCTGAAGGTCTCGGCGGGCACCGTCTTCACCGGCCTGCACCGCGGGCCTGCCGTCTGGGACGCCACGTGGCGGCACGTCAGCCAGGTCGCTGCGCTCACCCGGGCGACGGGCGCGCGGCACCTGGTGGTCATCCCCTCCTTCTGGCGGGACGACAGGACCGCCGAGATCCTGGAGCCGTCGGAGCTGACCGGCGAGCAGTGGGCCCACCTGACCAAGGGCATGGAGCGCCTCGGCCACGAGGTGAAGGAGACCTACGGCCTCGAGCTCGTCGTGCACCCGCACGCGGACACCCACATCGACACCGAGGACCACGTCGAGCACTTCCTCGACTCCACCGACACCGACCTCGTCAACCTCTGCCTGGACACCGGTCATTACGCCTACTGCGGCGGCGACAGCGTCAAGCTGATCGAGACCTACGGCGAGCGCATCGGCTATCTGCACCTCAAGCAGGTCGACCCGGCGGTCCTGGCCGACGTACAGGCCAAGGGCACGCCGTTCGGGCCGGCCGTCGCACAAGGCGTGATGTGCGAACCACCCGCCGGAGTACCGGAGTTGGGGCCGGTGCTGGAAGCGGCGCAGAAGCTGAACGTCGAGCTGTTCGCCATCGTCGAGCAGGACATGTACCCCTGCGCGCCGGACGCGCCACTGCCCATCGCGACGCGCACCAGAAAATTCCTGAGGTCCTGCGGCGCCTGACCGCTCGACCGTCCCGAGGGGGTCACCATGGCTCGGCCCGAGACGCTGAGAGTCGCCGTCGTCGGCGCGGGGAAGATGGGCACCGACCACGTCCGCCGTATCCAGGAGGTCATCAGCGGCGCCCGGGTGACCGCCGTCGCCGACGTCGACGCGGAACGGGCCAAGACCGTCGCGGCCCGCGTCGACGGCTGCACCGCCTACACCGATCCGGCTGCCGCGATGGCGGCGGCCGACGTCGACGCCGTCCTGATCGCCTCCCCGGGACCCGCCCACGAGGCGGCCCTGCTGGCGGCGTTCGCCCGCGACCTGCCGGTGCTGTGCGAGAAGCCGCTCACCCCGGACGCCGCCTCGGCGTTGCGCGTCATGGAAGCCGAGACGCGACTGGGCCACCGCCGCGTCCAGGTGGGCTTCATGCGGCGCTACGACGCCGAATACATGAAGCTCAAGTCCCTCCTGAAAACAGGACAGTTGGGCCGTCCCCTCCTGCTGCACAACCGGCACCGCAACGTCGCCTCGCCGCCCGGCTGGACGAGCGAGATGCTCATCAACGACTCCGTCGTGCACGAGATGGACGTCACCCGCTGGCTGCTCGGCCAGGAGATCACCGCCGTCACGGTGCTGCGTCCGACACTGTCCGCGAACGCGCCGGACGCCGTGCAGGACCCCCAGTTCGTCGTCTTCGAGACCGGCGGCGGCGCGATCGTCGACGTCGAGATCTTCGTCAACTGCGGCTTCGGCTACCAGGTCCAGGCCGAGGTGGTCTGCGAACGCGGCACCGCCCGCATCGGCGACGGCCACGCCATGGTCACCAACATGGCCGGCCGCTGGGGCGGCACCATCACCCAGGACTACATCGAACGCTTCGCCGACGCCTACGACCGCGAGGTCCAGGCCTGGGCCGACGCCACCCGCCGTGGCGAGGTCACCGGCCCGAGCGTGTGGGACGGCTACGCGGTCGCCGCGGTCTGCGAGGCGGGCGTGCGCTCGCTCCAGGAGGGGGGCCGCACGGAGGTGGAGCTGGTGGAGCGGCCGGCGCTGTACGACCTCAGCTGAGCGCCCGCGAGAACACGACCCGGTCCTCACCGGGCCCGTTGTAGTCCTCCTCCACCCGCACGTCGAAGCCTAGGCTGCGGTGGAACGCCACGGACCCCGTGTTGCCGAGACTCGTGATCGCCTTCAGCCGGACCGCCCCCTGTTGCCGCGCGGCCTCGGTGAAGGCGGCGTACAGCTCGCGGCCCAGGCCCGTGCCCCGGGCGTCGTCCCTCGTCGCGATCAGGTGCACGTACCCGGTGCGGGCAGGCGTGACGAAGCCGATCAGATAGCCGAGGATGCCGTCGTCGGCGGAGCGGGCGACCAGGCAGGTCTCGCCGAACTCCTGTACCAGGGCCAGGAGATGGAGATCCCGGAGGTCGCGCTCGCCCCAGCAGCGGGAGTGGTCGGCCAGGACCTGCCGGAGGTCGTGGACTTGGGCGGGGGTGATGTGAACGGCCATGGCGCCGATCATTCCAGAGCCACGCCGGGGCTTTCGGGAGTGCGGGTACGGGGGCCGGTCGCGGGCGCCAGAAGGATGGCGGAGGAGACGAACACCAGGACCACCACCATCGCCGAGCGCAGGCCGTAGTGGTCGCCCAGGAATCCCAGGGCCGGTGGCCCGACGAGGAAGGCGACGTAGCCGATGACGGCGACCAGCGAGACACGGGCGGCCTGGTTCGCACCCGAGTCACCGGCCGCCGACAGAGCGACCGGGAAGCCGAGCGATGCCCCGAGTCCCCAGAAGAGGACGGCGGTTGCCGCGATGCCGGCGTTGTCGGAGAAGATCACCAGGACGAGTCCCACGGCACCGGACACCGCGCTCGCGCGCATCACCGCCGGCCGCCCGAAGCGGTCGAGGAAGAACGAGCCGCAGAAGCGCCCCAGCGTCATCGAGGCGGCGAACCCGACGTAGACGAGTGACCCTACGGCCGCGTCCAGGCCGTGGCCGTCGACCATGAGCAGCGGCAGCCAGTCGTTGGCGGCCCCCTCGGCCAGCGCCATGGCCAGCACGATGGCGCCGATCAGCAGCAGCTTCAGGTCCTTCCAGACCCGCGGCCCGGAGTGCCGCGCCGAGCCCGAGGCCCGAGACCCGGTGCTGATGCCGACGCCGGCCGGAACGGAGCGCAGCGCGTAGGCCAGGAGTGCCGTGGCGATCAGCGTGACCGCGGCCAGATGCCAGTGGGCCGGGAAGCCCGTGGCCGTCGCCGCCATTCCGGCCAGGCCGCCGACCACCGTGCCCAGGCTGAAGCAACCGTGCAGCGTGGGCAGGACCGTTGTGCCGGTGATGCGCTCGACGTCGGCGCCGTCCACGTTGACCGCCACCTCGCCCGACCCCATGCCCGCGCCGAACAGGAACAGCCCGGCCGTGACCGCGGGCGCCGACGAGGCGGCACTGCCCACGCCTATGACAGCCGTGGCGGCGATGATCAGAGCAGTGCCGAGCGCGATGACCGGCCGGGTGCCGAGGCGTGCGACGAAGCGGCCGGAACACAGGATGCCGATCATGGACCCGACGGAGAGACCGAACAGGATCAGCCCCATCTGCCCGGTGGACACGCCCAGTTGGTCACGCACGTCCGGGGTCCGCGTGACCCACGAGGACAGGGCGATGCCGGGGAGGAAGAAGAAGAGGTACAGGGCTTGGCGGCGTCGGCGCACGGCCGGATCTCCTACGGCGCGGTGCGCGGGCGCGGTTCGAAGCCCGCGGCCCGGTAGCACTCGTCGATCAGCGTCATAGTCGCCACCGCGTCGTCCGGGTCCAGGGGCAGCGGCCTGCCCTCGCGGATGCGGGCCGCGAACGCCTCCAACTGGTAGGTGTACGACGACCTGGTGCCCAGATTTTCGGTGCGCTCGCCCTCGTCCGTGCGGATCACGATCCGGTCGTCGAGTTGGGGGAGGACGAAGTTCGCGGCCCGGGCCTCGCCGCGGGTGCCGACGACGCGGCAGCTCATCTCGAGCTCGTCGTGGGCCATGTGGCAGCGTGCGCTGCCGGTGGCGCCGTTCGGGTACTCCAGGTCGGCGTCGAGCCATTCGTCGACTCCGGGTGCGCCCGCCCGTTCGCCGCCCCGCGCGGAGACCAGCCGGGGTGCGCCGCCCGCCCAGGGGGCGAGCATGCGCACGGCGTGCAGGCCGTAGCAGCCGAGGTCCATCATGGCGCCGCCGGCCAGGGCGAGGGACCAGCGGGGGTCGGTGTCGGCGGGGGCCGGGATGGCGACCGTGGTCTCCACCCGCTGCAGCTCGCCCAGTTCGCCGTCGGCCAGGAGTTCGTGCAGGCGGCGGGTGACCGGGTGGAAGAGGTAGTGGAAGGCCTCCATGAAGACGGTGCCGGCCTTGGCCGCCGCCTCCCGTACCTCGGCGGCCTCCTCGGCGTTGCTCGCCGACGGCTTCTCGCTCAGGACGTGCTTGCCGGCCGCGAGGGCGGCCAGGTTCCACGGGCCGTGCAGGCCGTTGGCGAGCGGGTTGTAGACGACCTCGACCTCGGGGTCGGCCAGCAGGTCCGCGTAGGAGTCCGCGACCCGCTCCACGCCGTGCTCGGCGGCGAAGACCTCGGCGCGGGACCGGTCGCGCGCGGCCACGGCGACGAGGCGGTGGCCGCCGGTGCGGGCGGGGTCGAGCAGAGCGCGTTCGGTGATGCGTGCGGCGCCCAGGACGCCTATACGCAGCGGTGCGCGGTCGTCTTGGCTCATGACGTGCGTTCCTCCTTGATCCGTTCCTGCGTGATCAGTGTGCCCTGTGCCGGTGGGAAGTGGCGGCGGACGAGGTCCTGGGCGTGGGCGACGGTGGACTCGACCAGCTCGAAGGCGGGCAGGCCTCCGGTGTAGCAGGTGCGGCTCCGGCCCTGGAGCGCTTCGAGGCGGTCCAGCGCGCCGTCCCGGAGGTCGTCGCTGCCGAAGTGCGGCATGAACGCCCACGGTTGGTGCAGGTGCACCTCCTGAAGACGCCCGCCGAGCCGTGCGATGTCCTGCCGCAGCAGCGTGGCGACCTCCTCGGGGCGGCCGTAGGAGTAGAAGGTCCGTACGTCGCTGTCCGGGTAGCGGTGGTGGTACGAGACGCAGTGGCCCGTCGCCGTGCGGTGCCCGGTGTGGGGGGTGAGGAAGTAGAAGGCGTTGTCGGGCAGGTCGCAGGCGGTGGCGACGGTGGTGTGGTACGCGTTGCTGCGGACCCGGCCGGCCAGGTCGCGTTCCTGGGCGGTGGCGTCCAGGGCCGGCAGGATCCGGTCCAGGGGTACGGCGAGCACCAGGTCGTCGGCCTCCAGCGGACCCGAGTCCGTCAGGACCCGTACGCCGTCCGCGTGCCGTTCCACCGACGTCACCCGCACGCCGCACCGCACGTCCTTCAGCTCCGCGGCGACCCGGCGCCACAGTGTCGCGAACCCGCCCGCGACGGTGAACGAGCCCTCGTGGCCCAGCAGTTCGGGGCCGGGGGAGAGCAGTCCGGTCATCTCGGCGTACTTGACGAAGTACAGCGCGGGCATGGCGTCGTCGAGATAGCCGTAGCCGGCCGCCGTGTAGCCGGGGCCGAACGACGCGGCCATGGACTGCAGCCGGTGATCGGCGAGCCAGTCGGTGACCGGCCTGGCGAGGGCCCGTGCGGAGTGGGCGAGGCCCGGTTCGGCGATGTACGGGAACTCCCGCTCGCGCAGGGCCCGGTAGCGGCGGAAGGCCGGGTCCCGTAAGAAGGACATGGCCTGGCGGGACGCGATGCGCCGCTCGACGTCGAGGATGCGGTAGCGGGTGGTGCGCTCCGTCTCCACACCGAGCTCGTCGATCAACTGGGCCGTCCGCTCGTACCGGTTGGTGCATATGTGGCCGCCCAGGTCGTGGGCCTGGCCCTCGACCTCCAGGCTCCGGCACTTTCCGGCGACCGTGTCCTGCTCCTCCAGGACCGTCACCCGGTGCCCGGCGCCCTCCAGCTCGCGGGCGGCCGTCAGCCCGCTCGGTCCGGCGCCGACGACGATCACACGGCGGGGGCCGTCGGGCCGGGGCGTCTCGGCGTTGTTCATACGGTGGTCGCTCCTCGGTCGGTCGGGCATGAGTGGATCTCATGGTGGTACGGGGGATCCCGTGATGGTGACCGTCGGGGGCAACGTGGTGGTCGACACACTCTCGTGCTCCGGGCGCCGGAGGCCGGCCAACGCCCGGAGCACGAGGGACTGGGGCCGCCGTCAGGCGGTGCGCACCTCGGCGATCGTCACCGGGCGGTGCTCGTGCAGCGAGAGCGTGCAGGCGTCGGCGATCCAGCCTGCCTCCAGCGCGTCCGCGACCGTGCAGGGCGAGGGGCGGGTGCCGGCCACGACCTCGGTGAACGCGGTCAGTTCGGCGCGGTAGGCGGCGGTGAAGCGGTCCATGAAGAAGTCGTGCGGGGTGCCTGCGGGGAAGGTCACGCCGGGCTCGACGGAGCGCAGCGGCAGCTTGTCCTCCAGGCCGACGGCGATGGAGTCCGCGAAGCCGTGGATCTCCATACGGACGTCGTAACCGCGGGCGTTGTGACGGGAGTTGGAGACCACCGCGATGGTGCCGTCGTCGAGGGTGAGGATCGCGCCGGTGGTGTCGGCGTCGCCCGCCTCCTTGATGTACTCGGCGCCGCGGTTGCCGCCGACGGCGTACACCTCGACGACCTCGCGGCCGGTCACCCAGCGGATGATGTCGAAGTCGTGCACCGAGCAGTCGCGGAAGATGCCGCCGGAGGCGGCGATGTACGCGGCCGGCGGCGGCGCCGGGTCCAGGGTGGTCGAGCGCACGGTGTGCAGCTTGCCGAGCTCGCCGCTGTGCACCGCGGCGCGGGCGGCGACGAATCCGGTGTCGAAGCGTCGGTTGTAGCCGATCTGGATCGGCACGTCGCTGCCCTCGATCGCCTTCAGCACCTGTACGCCCTCGGCCATCGTCTTCGCGACGGGCTTCTCGCAGAAGACGGGGATGCCGGCCTCGACACCGGCCAGGATCAGCCCGGGGTGGGCGTCCGTCGCGGCCGCGACCACGATGCCGTCGACGCCGGCGGAGAGCAGGGCCTGAGGCGAGTCCACGACCTCGCCGCCGAACCGCTCCGCGGCGGACTTGGCGGCGTCCGCGAACGGGTCGGTGAGCACGAGCGACTCGACCGCGTCGAGTCCGGAGAGGGTCTCGGCGTGGAAGGCGCCGATGCGGCCGAGGCCGAGGATTCCAATACGCATGGGGGTGTTGCTCCTAGAGAGGGTGCGAGTGCCTTGAACAGTTGTCAGTCGAGGCCGCCGAGTACGTTCTGGTCCCAGTCGATCACCGAACCGGTGACCACGCCCGAGCGCTCCGACAGCAGGAGGACCACGAAGTCGGCGATCTCGTCCGGCTGCCCGAGCTTGCCCATCGGCAGCCGGGTGGCGGCCTCCTCGCGCCAGTCGTCCCCGGCGCCGTGGAAGCGCTTCTGCGTCGCGTCCTCGCCCTCGGTCTGCGTCCAGCCGATGTTGAGGCCGTTGATGCGGACCCGGTCCCAGCGGTGGGCGTGCGCGGCGTTGCGGGTCAGGCCGATCAGGCCCGCCTTCGCGGCGACGTAGGGCGCGAGGAAGGGCTGACCGCCGTGCGCCGAGGACGTGATGATGTTGACGATCGTGCCGGGTGCCTTGCGGGAGACCATGTCGGCGACGGCGGCCTGCATGGCGAAGAACGGCGCCCTGAGGTTGATCGCGATGTGCTGGTCGAACAGCTCGGGCGTGGTGTCCAGCAGCGTGCCGCGGGAGGTCAGACCCGCGGAGTTGACCAGGCAGTCGATCCGCCCGTACGCCGCGACCACGTCGCCCACCGCCGTCCTCGCCTGCTCCGCGTCGGCGAGGTCGGCGCGGACGAACATCGCCTTGCCGCCCTCGGCCGTCAACTCGGCGACCAGCGCCTCGCCCGGGGCCGGGCGCCGCCCGGTCACGGCCACGACCGCCGCGCCCTCGCGGACCGCGGCCCGGGCGACGGCGGCGCCGACGCCCTGACTGCCGCCGTTGACGAGGACGACCTTGCCGTCGAGAAGTCCCATGCGTTCCAGTTCCTTTCAGCTTTCCCGGCGCTCGGCGCCGGCCCGCAGCTCCTGCCGTAGAGCCTCGGGGGTCCATGACTCGCGCAGCGCGCGCCGGACGACGTCCGCCTGCGCGGGCGGGGCGAGGCCGTCGACGGGCGGGTCGCTGTCCAGGTTGGTGGGGAAGGCGTACCCCTCGGCGCTCGCGGCGATCACGTGCTCCAGCCACTCCTCGCCGGCGCCCTCGGCCGCGCGCCTGAGCAGCACGGGGAAGACAGCGTTGGCCACGGCCTCGCGGTCCACCGTCTCCATCGCCCGCCCGAACGCGGAGGACACCTGGAGCAGGTTGGCCATACGGCGGACACCGGTGGAGCGGTTGCCGCCGGCCGCGTGGAACAGCGCGGGGTTGAAGAAGACCGCGTCGCCCTTGGCGAGCGGGAGCTGGACGCGGTGGGCGTCGAAGTACGCCTGGAACGTGGGCAGCCGCCAGGCCAGATAGCCGGGCTCGTACTGCTGCGAGTACGGCAGGTACAGCGTCGGGCCGCTCTCCACCGGCATGTCGCAGTGCGCGACCGCGCCCTGGAGGGTGAGCACGGGGGACAGGACGTGCACATGGGCCGGGTAGGCGGCCGCCGCCTCGCCGGACAGGAAGCCGAGGTGGTAGTCGCGGTGCGCGGTCTGCGCCGCGCCGCCCGGGTTGACCACGTTGACCTGCGAGGTGACCTGGTAGCCGGGGCCGAGCCAGGCCGCCGAGGCCAGCGCGAGCATGTCGTTGGCGTAGTAGTCGGCGAACGCCTCGGGATCGTACAGGGCCGCCTTCTCCAGCGCGTTCCACACCCGGTCGTTGGCGCCCGGCTTGGCGAAGTGGTCCCCGGAGGCCGCGCCCGAGGCGCGCTGCTCGGCGATGAGGGCGTCGAACACGGTGCTGAGCCGGTCGACGACGGACGGGTCGGGGAAGGCGCCCTTGAAGACCACGATGCCGGGCCCCTCGGTGAACGCCCGCACCAGCTCGGAACGGACCGGACGCCGTTCGGCCGCGCGCAGCCGCTCGCTGTCGTAGACCAGGACGTTCTGCTCCACCCCGACGGCGTGCGGGTAGTCCGCGAGGTCCGTGCCCCGTTCGACCAGCTCACGGAAGTCGGACAGGTCGCAGTCCTGTTCGGACAGCCGGTAGCCGTGATCCACGGAGGTGGGGGACATCGTCGTTCCTTCGGTCGGAGGCGCCACGCAGCGCTCGGTGACAGTCCTGGGCTGCCCTGTCATTCTTGTCATGACAAACCTGGCGAACAACCGGCACGCTGCCATCAAAAACCCCTCAAGAAGAGCCCCCAGGGACCCAGCGAGAGGAGCCCGCGCATGGGCCATCCCTTCCCGATCCGGGAGATCGCCCGGCAGGCGGGCCTGAGCGAGGCCACCGTCGACCGGGTCCTCAACGGCAGGGGCGGGGTGCGGGAGAGCACCGCACGGGAGGTCCGGCAGGCCATCGGCGACCTGGACCGGCAGCGCACCCAGGTCCGCCTGGTAGGCCGCGCCTTCATGATCGACATCGTGATGCAGGCGCCGGAGCGGTTCTCCACCGCCGTCCGCAGCGCCCTGGAGGCGGAGCTGCCCGCGCTGCACCCGGCGGTGGTGCGCTCGCGTTTCCACTTCCGCGAGACCGGCCCGGTGGCGGAGCTGACCGCGACCCTGGACCGGACAGCCCGGCGCGGCTCGCAGGGCGTGATCCTCAAGGCGCCGGACGTCCCCGAGATCACGGCCGCCGTCGGCCGGCTCGCCGAGGCGGGCATCCCCGTCGTCACCCTGTTCACCGACCTGCCCGCCACGGCCCGCCTCGCCTACGTCGGCATCGACAACCGCGCCGCCGGCGCCACCGCCGCCTACCTGATGGGGCAGTGGCTGGGGGAGCGGCCCGGCAATGTGCTCACCAGCCTCAGCAGCGGCTTCTTCCGCAACGAGGAGGAGCGCGAGATGGGCTTCCGCAGCGCCATGCGCACCCGCCACCCGGACCGCAGGCTGGTCGAGATCGCCGAGGGGCAGGGCCTGGACGCCACCCAGTACGACCTGGTGCGCGCCGCGCTCGCCCGCGACCCGGACATCCGCGCCGTCTACTCCATCGGCGGCGGCAACATCGCCACCCTGCGCGCCTTCGAGGACCTGGGCCGCGAGTGCGCGGTGTTCGTCGCGCACGACCTCGACCACGACAACACCCGCCTGCTGCGCGGGCACCGCCTGTCCGCCGTCCTCCACCACGACCTGCGCCAGGACCTGCGCGAGGCCTGCCACGTCGTCATGCGTGCTCACGGCGCGCTGCCGCCGGCGGGGCCTACGCTGCCCTCGGTGATCCAGGTGGTGACGCCGTACAACATGCCACCACAGGCGACGGGGTGAGGAGACGGGTCATGACGAGGACCGAACTCGTGGAGATCGAGGGCGTCCGCCTGCTCGCCACGCTCACGACGGGAGGCGAGATCGGGCTGCTCGCGCTGCACGGCAGCAACGAGGGCGGCACGGCCGAACTCGCCCGGTCGGTGTCCGAGCGCTGCGGCGCCACCAGCCTGGTCTTCACCCAGCCGGGAGTGCCCGAGCCGGTGCACATCCCCTCGCCGCGCATGGCGGTGGAGCACTGCGCCCTGCTGCGGGTGTTCCTGTCCCAGGTCACCGTTGCGGTGTCGCTGCACGGGCACATGAGACGGGCGACGCCGCGGTCGATCTTCCTCGGCGGGGCCAACCGCCCGGCCGCCCGGCTGCTCGCCTCGGGACTGAGCGCCCTGCGGCCGCAGTTCGACCCGGTCACCGACCTCGCCGAGATCCCGGCCGGCCTGCGCGGCGTGCACGCCAGGAACCCGGTCAACCTGCCCCGCCGCGGCGGCGTCCAGGTCGAACTGCCGCTGTCCGCCCGCACTCGCAGGCCGGGCTGGGACCGGGAGACCCCCGACAACCCGCCGCGCCCCGTCATCGACGCCCTGGTCACCGGCGTCCGGCTGCTGGCGGCCAAGTCCGTCACGCATCCGGCACGTTGACCCAGGCGCCGCTCGCGGCCGACCGGACCATCGCCTCCAGTACGGCGGCGCTGCGCACGGCGTCCGGCAGGGTGGCCCCGTGCGGCTTGCCCTCCGCGATCGAGCGCAGGAAGCGGTGGGCCTCGATCACCTTCAGGTCGTCGTAGCCCATGCCGTTGGCGGCGCCCGGCTGGAACGCGCCGTACTCACCTGCGCCCGGGCCGACGTACACCGTGCTGACGGGCTGGTCCTGATAGCCGGTGCCCGGGCCGGAAGACCCGCCTGCCCCGCGGCTGACGCCGAGTTCGTTCATGCGGCGGAAGTCCCAGAAGACGGCGCCCTCGGTGCCGTGCACCTCGAAGCCGTAGTTGTTCTGCTCGCCGACCGAGACCCGGCAGGCCTCCAGCACGCCGCGGGCGCCGGAGGCGAAGCGCAGCAGGCAGTTGACGTAGTCCTCGTTCTCGACCGGACCCAGTTCGCCGCCGGTGGCGCGGGTGTGGCCGGCGGTGGCGCCGGTGGGGCGGGCCCGCTCCGGGATGAACACGGCCGTGTCGGCGGTGAGGGACTCGATGTCGCCGAGCAGGAAGCCAGCCAGGTCGGCGCCGTGCGAGGCGAGGTCGCCCAGCACGCCGCTGCCGCCGCGCTCCTTCTCGTAGCGCCAGGTGAGGGCGGACTCGGGGTGGGCGGCGTAGTCGCTGAAGAGGCGGACGCGGACGTGCGTGACGCGGCCGATCCCGCCGGAGGCGATGAGCGCGCGGGCGGTCTCGACGGCGGGCGCGTTGCGGTAGTTGAAGCCCACCGCGCCGTGCACGCCCGCGTGGGCGACCGCGTCGGCCACGGCCTGCGCGTCGGCCGTGTTCAGGCCGACCGGCTTCTCGATCCAGACGTGCTTGCCCGCCTCGGCCATGGCGACGCCGATCTCGCGGTGCAGGAAGTTCGGGGCGGTGATGGAGACGGCCTGCACGCGCGGGTCCTCGGCGACCTCGCGCCAGTCCCGTGCCGTGGAGGCGAATCCGAACTGCGCGGCGGCCTCCTCGGCCCGGCCCGGCACCTCCTCGGCGACCGTCACCAGCCGCGGGCGCAGGCCCAGCCGCGGGTAGTGGTGCGGGACGCGGGCGTACGCCTGCGTGTGCACCCGGCCCATCCAGCCGAACCCGATGACGGCGACACCGAGCGAATCCACCATGACGGCCCCTCTTCGGCACTTCTTGGAACGGTCCACGATCTGTCCAGGCCACCCTGAAGGCCCGAATCCGCCGCTGTCAACCCTCTCCGGACCCGCACGGGCGCCCACCTGACCCTTTGACAAGCCCACCGGTCCATGGAACGGTCCAGGCCATGAAACCGCCGACCATCCGCGACGTGGCCGAAGCCGCCGGCGTCTCCAAGTCGCTGGTCTCGCTCGTGCTGCGCGGCTCCGGGCAGGTCCGGCCGGAGAAGCGGGACGCCGTGCTGCGGGCGGCGCGCGAGCTCGGCTACCGGCCCAACGCCGCGGCGCGCAGCCTCAGTGAGCAGCGCACGCGCACCGTCGGCGTGCTCCTGAATGATTTGCGCAACCCCTGGTTCGTCGACCTGCTCGACGGCCTCAACCCGCTGCTGCACGACAACGGCCTGCGGATGCTCCTTGCCGACGCCCGCCTCAACCGCCGCGCCGGCCAGGACCCCGCCGACCCGCTCCTCGACCTGCGGGTGGACGGCCTGGTCGTCGTCGGCACCCTGCCCGACCCGGCCGCGCTGGGCACGGCCGCCGGGCGCGTCCCGGTCGTCGTGGCCGGGGCCCGGGAGCCCGCCCCGGCCGGTGTCGACGTGGTGGCGTGCGACGACGAGCAGGGCGCGCGGCTGGTCACCGAGCACCTCATCGGGCTCGGCCACCGCCGCATCGCGCACATCGCGGGCTACGGAGCCGTCGGCGAGCTGCGCAGACGCAGCTTCGAGGCGACGATGCGGGCGCACGGCCTCGCGGACCGGGCACTGGTGGAGCCCAGCGACATGACGGAGGAGGGCGGCTACCGCACCACCGTGCGGCTGCTCAGCCGCCCCGAGCGGCCCACCGCCCTGTTCGCGGTCAACGACATCGCCTCCGTCGGCGCGCTCTCCGCCGCCGAGGAGCTCGGCCTGCGCGTCCCGCACGACGTGTCCGTCGTCGGCTACGACAACACGAGCATCTCCCGGCTGCGGCACGTCTGGCTGACCACGGTCGACAACGCCGGGCACGAGGTCGGCCGGCGGGCCGCCCGCTGCCTCCTGGACCGCTTCGAGCAGCCCGGGGGAGCGGGTCAACTGCACCTGGCCGCACCGACGTTGGAGATCCGTGGCACGACCGCGGCGCCACCCGCCGAGTGACTACCGACGCGGGCTCACAGATTGATCGCGTACGCCTTGCGCAGCGTCTCGTGCACCGTCCACGTCGTACGGTCGCCCTCGCGCAGCACGGCCAGGTCACCGGGTCCCACCCGCAGCGTGGGGCCGCCCTCGAACTCGATGGTCGCCGAACCGCTGAGCACGACGAACAGCTCATCCGCCTCGGTGTCGGTGACGACGCCCGGCGTGATCTGCCAGACGCCGCGGATCTGCCTGCCGTCCGCCGACTCCCAGACGACCTTGCCGGTCACCTCCGGCGTGCCGGAGACGATCTGCTCCGGGTCGAGGGGCTCCGGCTCGAGCTCGGCGTCCGGGACGTGCACGACGAAGCTGTGGGGCATGGCGAGGCTGTCGGTCATGCTGCGACCCTAACGAGCGCGTCCGCCGGCCGTGCGTGGACATTGTGTGCGGTATCGGCCCAGGTGGAGGGACACTTCGTCGCGGCGGCCGCGAACTGGCGCGCCGCCCGGACCCGGGTGATCGTTGAGGGTATGGCCGACTCCACGGCGGACTCGACGACGGCCGTCGCCCGGCGGGGCCACGACACCCGCGAGGCCCTGCTCTTCGGCGGCGTCTATGGCTCAGTGCTGGCCTGCTCGATGGTCGCGGCGCTCTCCCAGTACGGCCACACATCCCGGGCCAGCCGCCGCTACGACGCCCTGTGGCTGCTGGTCACCGCGCTGGCCTCCGCCCTGGCCCACGGCTACGCCCACTACATCGCCGAACGCGAACCGCACCGCCGCTGGGACGTCCTGCGTGTCCTCGTCGACGAGTGGCCCCTGATCGCCGCCGTGCTGCCGACCGTGCTGCTGCTGGCGGGCGCCGGGTGGGGCTGGTGGCCGCCGAAAGGCGTGGAGTACGCGGCGTTCGTGCTGAACATCGTCCTGCTGTTCACCCTCGGTCTGGTGACCGCCCGCTGGTCGCACCGCACCTGGCTGGTGGCCGCGGGCACCGGCCTGGTGGACGCGCTCCTCGGCGTGATCGTGGTCGTGGCGAACGCGATCATCAAATGATGGCGTCACAGACCGGCCGTCCTGCCATAAGGTCTGCCGCGTGGGGACGGACATGGATGGTGCCATCGAAAGCCGCCGCGCCGACGGACGCTGGCGGATGGAGTTCGATCTGCTGGACTTCAGCCCGCCGCGGGACTACGTCGCCTGGGACTGCCTCTTCGGCGTGCGCGGAACCGGAGACGTGGAGCGCCCGCTCTTCGCCGACCGCGGACTGCCCGACGACGTGGCGGACCCGGTGCGCGAGGCGGCGTTCGGCGACGGACAGCACGGCCACACGCACCTCAGCTGGGCCGAGGCCGGCGCGGTCGACTGGGACGAGCCGCTCGCCTCCCGGCCCGCCTGGTACTGGACGCACCGCTCGGACCCGGGCGGCGAGCACCTCGTACGGGTGACGCCCACCCTGCGCACGGCCGCCGGCGAGGCCTTCGGCGGCGGTGGCCTGCTGCTCGCGCCGCCGGAATGGCCGCCCGGCGCCGAGGTGCGGCTGGACGGCGCGGTGTACCGGCCCGTGGTCCTCACCGCCCGCATGCTCGCCCCGCCGGACGAGGGATGCTGGGCACAGGTATGGGGCGCCATGCGGCACCTCGCGGCCGACCACGGCGACGACCACGTACGGCTCACCGTCTGGTTCGGTTGACCCGCGCACCCGGGAAGGGAGCTGCCATGACCACCGACGCCACCGGCACGACCACCGAGACGACCCCCACCGAGGCGACCGTCACCGACGAGGCCGTCGGCAGCCTGGCCGGCACCGCCGACCCGCGGCTGCGCGAACTGCTCACCGGCCTGATCCACCACCTGCACGCCTTCGCGCGCGAGACGCGACTGACGCAGGAGGAGTGGGAGAAGGCCGTCGGCTTCCTCACCAGGACCGGCCAGACCTGCACGGACACCCGCCAGGAGTTCATCCTCCTGTCCGACGTGCTCGGCCTGTCGATGCTCGTCGAGACGATCAACGGCGACCGCGCCGCCGGTGCCACCGAGTCCACGGTCCTCGGTCCCTTCCACATGACCGAGTCCCCGGTGCGTGAACTGGGCGCCGACATCGACCTGGTGGGCGGCGGCGAGCCCTGCGTGGTCAGCGGCCGGGTCCTGTCCCGGGACGGAACTCCCCTGCCGGGCGCGGCGATCGACGTCTGGCAGGCCGACGGCAACGGCTTCTACGACGTCCAGCGCCCGGACGTGCAGCCGCCGGGCAACGGCCGCGGACTGTTCACCGCGGACGCCGAGCGCCGCCTCCGGTTCCGCACCTGCGTGCCCAGCCCGTACCCGATCCCGACGGACGGCCCGGTCGGCGGCCTGCTCAGGGCGACCGCCCGGCACCCCTACCGCCCGGCCCACATCCACTTCATCGCGTCGGCCGAAGGGCATGTGCCGGTCACCACGCACATCTTCGTCGCGGGCACCGACCACCTCGACTCCGACGCCGTGTTCGCCGTCAAGCCGAGCCTCGTCAAGGACTTCGCCAGGACGGACGACCCTTCCCTGGCACGGGAGTTCGGCGTCGCGAACCCGTTCCGGCACGCCCGCATCGACCTCGTACTGGAGCGGTCGTGAACGACGTCCTGGACTTCTCCTACGAGTCCCGGCCCGTGCGGGTCGTCTTCAGGCCCGGGGCCGCCACCACCGCCACCCCCGGCGAGGCCGCCGCGCTCGGCCTGCGCCGGCTGCTGGTGGTCTGCGGCAGCCGCGGCGCGGCCACCGCACGCGCGGTCGCCGACTCCCTCGGGCCCGCCTGCGTGGGCCTGCACGACGGCGCCCGGATGCACGTCCCCGCCGAGGTCGCCGCCCGCGCCGTCGAGGTGGCCCGCGCGGCGGGTGCCGACGGCTGCGTGGCGGTCGGCGGCGGCTCCTCGATCGGCCTCGGCAAGGCGGTCGCGCTGCGCACCGGACTGCCGCTGATCGCGGTGCCCTCCACCTACTCCGGCTCGGAGATGACCCCGGTCTGGGGCCTGACCGAGGACGGCGTCAAACGCACCGGCCGCGACCCCGTCGTCATGCCGCGCAGTGTCGTCTACGATCCCGAACTCACCGTCTCCCTGCCCGCGCCGCTCTCCGCCACCAGCGGCATCAACGCCGTCGCCCACGCCGTCGAGGCGCTCTACGCCCCCGACACCTCGCCCCTGGTCGCGCTGATGGCCGAGGAGGGCGTACGGGCCATGGCGGGCGCACTGCCCGCGGTGGCCGACCGCCCGGACTCCCTCAAGGCCCGGGGCCGCGCCCTGTACGGGGCCTGGCTGTGCGGCTCCTGCCTCGGCGCCACCACCATGGGCCTGCACCACAAGCTGTGCCATGTCCTGGGCGGCACCTTCGGCCTGCCGCACGCCGAGACGCACACGGTGGTCCTGCCCTACGCCCTCGCCTACAACGCCCCCGCGGCCCCGGAGGCGGCCGCCGCGGTGGCCCGCGCCCTGTCCGCCACCGACGCCCCGCACGCGCTGCGCTCCCTCGCCGCCCGCCTGGGCGCGCCCCGCTCATTGGCCGAACTCGGCCTGAAGGAGACGGACTTGGCGGAAGCGGCCGCCCAGACGGTGGGCCAGGCGTACGCCAATCCGCGCCCGGTCACGGCGGAGGGGGCGCTCGCGGTGCTGCGGGCGGCGTACGAGGGCGGGGCGCCGGAGTTTCCCGGCAGCTGACCCGGCCCGCGCGTCCTGATCGCGACGTGTCCTGCCCGAGCTGTGCCCGCAATACGGCAGACAAAATTGTTGACAATCTTGTTTGGCTAGATTTAGGTTCGACAGGCACTCACTCAGGGAGGGCAACGATGCCGAAGGAAGCCCGTCCGAGCACCGGAGAGCAGGCCAAGCAGCATGCGTTCGCGCAGCTGCGGCAGGCGATCCTGCACGGCGAGATGGCACCGGCGCAGCGGCTGGTGGAGAACGAACTCGCCGAGCAGTTCGGTGTGACACGGGCCAGCATCCGTGCGGCACTCATCGATCTGGAGGCCCAGGGCCTCGTCGAGCGGATCCGCAACCGCGGCTCGCGGGTGCGGGTGGTGTCCGTCGAGGAGGCGGTCGCCATCACCGAGTGCCGCATGGTCCTGGAGGGGCTGTGCGCGGCGAAGGCGGCCACCCTGGCCAGTGACGAGCAGCTCACCGAGCTGACCGAGCTGGGCACGGCGATGACCAAGGCCGTGGCCGACGGAGAGCCGGTGACCTACTCCGAGCTCAACCAGGAGCTGCACGCCAGGGTCCGGGAGTTCTCCGGCCAGCTCACGGCCGTGGACCTGCTGGAGCGGCTGAACGCCCAACTGGTGCGCCACCGCTTCCAGTTGGCGCTCCGCCCGGGCCGTCCGCAGCACTCCCTGAACGAGCATCTGGCGATGATCGAGGCGATCAGGACCAGGGACCCGCAGGCGGCCGAGACGGCCGTCCGCGCCCACCTCACCAGCGTGATCGAGGCGCTGCGCGACTGACCCACGCGCGCCGGACGCGGGGGAGGCGGGCGCCCACCTGTCCAGCAAGGAGAGAGCAGTAATGACTCAGGCCAACGCGCCCGCCGGCCCGCGCTCCACACTCGTGGTCACCGCGCACGCCGGGGACTTCGTGTGGAGAGCGGGCGGCGCCATCGCCCTGGCCGCCTCCCGCGGCGAGAAGGTCACCGTCGCCTGTCTGACCTTCGGCGAGCGCGGCGAGTCCGCCAAGGCGTGGCGCGAGGGCAGGAAGCTGGAGGAGATCAAGGCGATACGCCGGGACGAGGCCGAGCGCGCCGCGGCCACCCTCGGCGCCGAGGTCCGCTTCTTCGACGCCGGCGACTACCCGCTGGTGGCCACCGCCGAGCTGACCGACCAGCTCGTCGCCGTCTACCGCGACACCCAGCCCGACGTCGTGCTCACCCACCCCGTCGAGGACCCGTACAACGGTGACCACCCGGCCGCCAACCGCATGGCCGTCGAGGCCCGTATCCTCGCGCAGGCCATCGGCTACCCGGGCCAGGGCGACATCATCGGCGCCCCTCCGGTCTTCTACTTCGAGCCGCACCAGCCCGAGATGAGCGGCTTCAGGCCCGAGGTGCTGCTCGACATCACCGAGGTCTGGGACATCAAGCGCAAGGCGATGGAGTGCCTGGGCGCCCAGCAGCACCTGTGGGACTACTACACCGACCTCGCGGTACGCCGGGGCGTGCAGCTCAAGCGCAACGCCGGCCCCAACCTGGGCCTGGCCCACAAGACCCTGGCCGAGGCGTACATGCGCCCCTACCCGCAGATCGCGAAGGAGCTGGCATGAGCGGCGTCATCGTCACCAACCCGCCGAAGGCCGACGCCGACGACGTCCAGGCGCTGGCCGGCTACGGCGTGGCCACGGTCAGCGAGGCGATGGGCCGCACCGGCCTGCTCGGCCCTGGGATCCGCCCGATCCAGCAGGGCGTACGCGTCGCGGGCACGGCGGTCACCGTGCTGAGCTGGCCGGGCGACAACCTCATGATCCACGCGGCCGTGGAGCAGTGCGGCGAGGGCGACTTCCTCGTCGTCACCACCACCTCCCCGTCCACCGACGGCATGTTCGGCGAACTGTTCGCCACCGCGCTGCACAAGCGGGGCGTCAAGGGGCTGATCACCAACGCCGGCCTGCGCGACACCCAGGAGCTGCGCGAGATGGGCTTCGCCGCCTGGACCCGGGCCGTCTCGGCGCAGGGCACCGTCAAGGCCACCGGCGGCTCGGTCAACGTGCCCGTCGCCATCGACGGCCAGGTGATCCGCCCCGGCGACGTGATCCTCGCCGACGACGACGGTGTGGTCGTCGTCCCGCGCGAACGCGCCCGCGAGACGGTCGAGAGGTCCGAGGCCCGCGAGGCCAAGGAGGCCGCCACGCGCGCCGCCTTCCTGGAGGGCCAACTCGGCCTGGACCGCTACAACTTGCGCGAGAAGCTCAAGGAACTCGGCGTCGAGTACCGCACGTACGAGGAGTACGAGGGAGTACGGCCGTGACCGAGGAGCTGCCCTGTCTGCTGATGCGCGGCGGCACCTCCAAGGGCGCCTACTTCCTCGCCGACGACCTGCCCGCCGAACCCGCCCTGCGCGACGCGCTGCTGCTGCGCGTCATGGGCAGCCCCGACGACCGCCAGATCGACGGCCTGGGCGGCGCGCACCCGCTCACCAGCAAGGTGGCCGTGGTCTCGCCCTCCGCCGACCCGCGAGCCGACGTCGACTACCTCTTCCTGCAAGTCGTCGTCGACCGGCCCGAGGTGAGTGACCGTCAGAACTGCGGCAACCTCCTCGCGGGCATAGGGCCGTTCGCCGTCGAACGCGGACTGGTCCCGGTGGAGGGCGAGCGGACCTCCGTCCGCATCCGCATGGTCAACTCCGGCGACTACGCCACCGCGACCTTCCCCACCCCGGGCGGCCGCGTGGACTACACGGGCGACGCCGAGATCTCGGGCGTGCCCGGGACGGCCGCCGCCGTGGTGATCGAGTTCCCGCCGAGCGCGAACCCGCTGCTGCCCACCGGCAACGTCCGCGACGAGATCGCCGGCGTCCCCGTGACCTGCGTGGACAACGGCATGCCGACGGTGCTCATCGCCGCCTCGTCGCTCAAGGTCACCGGCTACGAGTCGCCCAAGGACCTGGAGGAGGACCTGGCGCTCGCCGACCGGCTGCGCGAGATCCGCCTCGAGGCCGGCCGGCTGATGGGCCTCGGCGACGTCTCCGACACCACCGTGCCCAAGCTGACACTGCTCGCCCCGCCGCGCGACGGCGGCGCGGTCAGCACCCGCACCTTCATCCCGATCCGCTGCCACACCTCGATCGGTGTGCTCGGCGCCGCCAGCGTCGCCGCCGGGCTGCGGATCGAGGGCAGCGTGGGCGCGGACCTCGCGCGCATCGACGCCGGCACCGACCGGGTCCGTATCGAACACCCCACGGGATTCCTGGACATCGAGAGCAGCCTCACCTGCCCGGCCGGCGGCCGGCCCTCGGCCCGCCGCACCGCCGTGGTCCGCACCGCCCGCAAGATCTTCGACGGGACCGTGTTCCCGCGATCCGCCGAGACGGCACCGATCCCCCCGCAACCCCAAGGAGGTCAACGATGACTCCGCCGCTCGGCGACATCGCCCACATCGGCCACGCCCAGCTGTTCACGCCCGAACTGGACGCCAGCGTCGCCTTCTTCACCGACTACCTCGGCCTCACCGTCAACGGCCAGGACGGCGACACAGTCTATCTGCGGACCTTCGACGACTACGAGCACCACAGCCTGGTCCTGACCGCCCGCGAACAGCCCGGCCTCGGCCGGCTCGCCCTGCGCACCTCCAGCGAGGAGGCCCTGCACTGCCGTATCAAGGCGGTCGAGGAGGCGGGCGGCAGCGGCAAGTGGGTCGAGGACGAACCGGGCCTGGGCAAGCTGTACCTGACCACCGACCCCGACGGCCACGAGCACGCGCTGTACTGGGAGAGCGAGCACTACCAGGCACCGCCGGAACTGCGCCCGGCGCTGAAGAACCAGCCGCAGGCCAAGCCCAACCGGGGCGTGGGCGTGCGCCGCCTGGACCACATCAACTTCCTCGCCGCCGACGTGCTCGCGAACGCCGAGTTCCAGCAGCAGGTGCTGGGAGCCCGGGCAACCGAGCAGATCCAGCTCGACTCGGGCCGGATCGCCGCGCGTTGGCTGACGTACACGAACAAGTCGTACGACGTCGTCTACACCGAGGACTGGACCGGCTCCGAGGGCCGGCTGCACCACGTCGCCTTCGCCACCGACACCCGCGAGGACGTCCTGCGCGCCGCCGATCTCGCCATCGACAGCGGCGTGTTCATCGAGACGGGCCCGCACAAGCACGCCATCCAGCAGACGTTCTTCCTGTACGTCTACGAGCCGGGCGGCAACCGCATCGAGCTGTGCAACCCGCTCACCCGCCTCGTCCTGGCGCCCGACTGGCCGCTGATCACGTGGACCGAGGAGGAGCGCAAGAAGGGGCAGGCCTGGGGCCTGAAGACCATCGAGTCGTTCCACACGCACGGGACGCCGCCGGTCGCGTAACAGCGCCCGTCGAAGCGCCGTAGGAGCCGCACCGAAGCCGTCGTGTCCAGGGGATCCCTGGATTGTCGATGAGATTGTTGACAAAAACGTTGACTCTTCGGGTGTGGCTCCTTAGCGTCTAGCGCACCCGCACGAGAGGAAGAACAAAGATGTCCCCCCTCGCTCCATCCGCCCGCGGCAGCAGACTGGCCCTCCTGGTCGTCGGCCTGTGCTGGCTGGCCGTGCTCTTCGACGGCCTCGACATGTTCATCTACGGCTCCGTCCTGCCGCGCCTGCTGGAGACGAAGACCTTCGGCCTCACCGCCGACCAGGCCGGCGACCTCGGCAGCTACGCCACCTTCGGCATGCTGGTCGGCGCGCTCACCGCGGGGACGGTCGCGGACCGGATCGGCCGCAAGAAGCTGATGATCGGCTGCGTGACGCTGTTCTCGCTGGCCTCCGGGATCTGCGCGATCTCCGGCAGCGTCGCCGCCTTCGGTCTCGGCCGGACCCTGGCGGGCGTCGGGCTCGGGGGGCTGCTGCCCACCGCGATCAGCATGGTCTCCGACTACGCCCCGCGCGGCCGCGGCGCCATCGTCATCGGCCTGCTGATGACCGCGCACCACGCGGGCGGCATCCTCTCCGCGTACGTGGCCAAGTGGCTGGTCGACCCGGCCGGCTGGCGCGCCGCCTTCTGGGTCTGCGTCGTCCCGCTCGTCTTCACCCCGGTGCTGGTCAAGTTCCTGCCGGAGTCGCTGAGCTTCCTCGTCGCCAAGGACCGTGACGACGAGGCGCGCGCCCTGGCCGACCGCTTCGAGGTCGAACTGCCCGCCGCCACCGGCAGGAAGACCGCCGCCGACCGCTGGGACGCCCTGGTCGGCCTCTTCCGGGGCGGCGAGTGGATCCAGACCCTGCTGTACTGGCTCGCCTCCTTCGGCGGCCTCCTCCTGGTCTACGGCGTCGCCACCTGGCTGCCCACCCTGATGCGCACCCAGGGCTACGAGCTCGCCAACGCCCTGACCTTCGTCGTCGTCTTCAACCTCGGCGGCATCGTGGGCATGCTGGTCGCCGGCCGGGCGGCCGACAGGTTCGGCGCCCCGCGCATCTCCGCGATCTGGTTCGCGCTGACCGCCGCGGGCGTCGCCCTGCTCAGCGTCCACATGCCGACGGGCGTCACCACGCTGGTCGTCTTCCTCACCGGCGTCTTCCTCAACAGCGCCCAGACGATGATCTACGCGACGGTCTCCATCCGCTCCACGCCCGACAACCGCGCCACCCGCCGTCGGCTGGACCTCCGGCATGGGCCGCTTCGGTGCCGTCTTCGGCCCCTGGCTCGGCGGCCAGCTCCTCGCCGCGGGCCACGGCGGCTGGGGCTTCACCGCCTTCGCCCTCGCCGGCGTCTCGTCCATGATCTTCATCGGCGTCGCGGCCCTGCGCACGGCGAAGTCCGGTGCACCGGCGGGCCGGGACCAGGAGCTGGTCACCGCCCACTGACCGGTGCTCTGACCCGGTCACCGGGTATGCGCCCCTGCCCGGTCAGGGGGGACGGGGACGGACGCCGGCCACCGCAGCGGATGCGGGGGCCGGCGTCCGGCGTCACGCTCGGAGTATGAACGAGCGGTGGCACATCCGCCGTGCGGGCCCCGAGCAGGCTCCGCACCGGGTGCTGATGATCCCGGGCGGGCTGTGCTCGACCGAGTTCTACGCCGACGTGATGGCCGAACCGGCCCTGGCGGGACAGGGGTTGGTCGCGGCCACCATGCCCGGCTTCGGCGGCACCACGGCGTGGGCCGGCAGCCGGGCGTGGTGCTCCATGCTCACGTCCTCGGGCACGAGGACCATCCCACGTGGCCGGGTCGTCGGCGGCCATGTCCGCGGCCGGCGCCTCGGCGAGGTGCGCGGGCAGTTCACGTTTCATGGCCCTGGGCAGCAGCTTCCACATGAGGGTCCAGCCCGCGCTGCCGAGGCCGGGCACCCGGCCCAGAGCGTTCATCACCGCCAGGAACGTCGCCTCGTCGGCGCGGGAGAAGATCGGTGACAGCAGCACGGGCGGTCCGCGGCGACCACGACGAGATCGGGCTGACGGACGGCGAACAGCGGGGCCTTCAGGCCTGCCCGCACGTCCGCATGGTCACGGTGCGCGACGCCGGGCACGCCGTGCTGGTCGAGCGGCCCGCACCGGTCGCCGACGTCGTGGTGGACGCGGTCGCGGCGACGGGCTGGGGGAAAACCCCCAGGTGAGGACGGAGGGCAGCCGCGTTCCGGGCGCCGGTCCGCGCGGCTAGCTTCGGTGGTACGAGTGCGGCCACCACCTCGGTGGCCTGAGCGCAGCCACCAGGAGCAGCCATGATCGAAGCGCGCGGTCTGACCAAACGCTACGGACCGACCCTCGCCGTCGACGGGCTCGGCTTCGACGTCCGGCCGGGCGCCGTCACCGGCTTCCTCGGCCCCAACGGGTCCGGCAAATCCACCACCATGCGCCTGATCATGGGCCTGGACCGCCCCGACCGGGGCACCGTCCGCATCGACGGCCGGGCCTACCACGAGCTGCGCCGGCCGCTGCGCGAGGTCGGCGCACTGCTGGAGGCCCGCACCCACCACCCCGGCCGCAGTGCGGCGGCGCACCTGGCGGCGCTCGCGGCCTCGAACGGCATCCCCCGTGCCCGGGTGGGCGCCGTCCTGGACACCGTCGGTCTCACCGGCGTCGCGCGCAAGCGGGCCGGCGGCTTCTCGCTCGGCATGGCGCAACGGCTCGGCATCGCCGCCGCGTTGCTCGGCGATCCGGCCGTGCTGCTCTTCGACGAGCCGGTCAACGGGCTCGACCCGGAGGGCGTGCGCTGGATCCGCACCCTGATGAAGTCCCTCGCCGCCGAGGGGCGCACCGTCCTGCTCTCCAGCCACCTCATCAGCGAAATGGCGCTCACCGCCGACCACTTGATCGTGATCGGGCAGGGACGCCTGCTCGCCGACACCTCCGTCGCCGAACTGACCGCGGGCGGCCGGTCGTTGGAGGAGGCGTTCTTCGCGATCACCGGGTCCAGCGCCGACTACCGGGGCGTCGCCCCCGCCGAGAACAGGAGGCAGCCGTGAGCGCCGTGGAGACGAGCCTTCCGGCCGGCCACCACCGGTTCGGGCATGCCGCACACATGGAGTGGATCAAGCTGAGCAGCCTGCGCTCAACGCTCTGGGCACTGCTCGCCACCGTGGCCGGGATGATCGCCATCGGGGTCGTCACGATGGCCAACACCAAGGTGCCCGGCCCGGACCACGCGGACACCTTCGACCCGGTGAACAACGTGCTGGCCGGCATCGCCCTCGGCCAGATGATCGTCGGCGTGCTCGGCGTGCTCGTGATCACCGGCGAGTACTCCTCCGGCGCGATCCGGTCCGCCTTCGCCGCGGTCCCGAACCGGCCGCTGCTGCTCGCCGCCAAGGGCGCGGTCCTCGGCGCCGTCACGCTGGCCGTCGGCGAGGTCGTCACCTTCGCCACCTTCCTGGCCGGGCGGCTCGCCCTGACCGACGGGGTGCCCCGGCCCGGGCTCGGCGATCCGGGGGTGCTGCGCGCGCTGCTGCTGTCGGGCGCCTACCTCGCCCTGGTCGGGCTGATCGGTCTCGCCTTCGGAGCGATCGTGCGGCACACGGCCCTGGCCATCGGGCTGCTGGTCGGCGTGCTCTACGTCGTGCCCGCGGTGCTGGCCGGGCTGACCGGGGTCACCGTCGCCAAGTTCTTCCCGACCATGATCGCGGCGAATTCACTGGCCGTGAGCAAGCCGGTCGCCGGGTGCCTGTCTCCGTGGTGCGGGTTCGGGGTGTTGTGTTTCTACGTGGCGGTCGTGCTCGGTATCGGCGGGCGACTGCTTGTGCGGCGCGACGTGTAACCCTGGCCGCTGGTCGGCTGCGGGTGCGTCGTGGCTGGTCGCGCAGTTCCCCGCGCCCCTGGAGGGTGGTGCGGAACCGCAGCGCGCAGAGTGACGGGACACTGGGATCATGCAGGAGACACAAACGGGGGCGGTTCGACTGCGGGCCGTGCTGCGTGCTCCGTTCACAGCCCGGGCCGGGAGCGAGGCCGCGTACTGTCTGGCCGGCCTTCCCCTCGCGCTCGTCGGGTTCGTTCTCGTCCTCGTGCTGCTCGCGCTCGGCGCCGCCTTCACCGTGTCCCTCGTGGGGGCCGTGCTCGGACTGCTGCTCGTCGTCACCGCGACCGGGCTCGCCCGTGCCTTCGCCGCCGTGCATCGCGCGCTGGCCGCGCGGCTGCTGGGGGAACGGGTGCCGGCACCCGCGCAGCTCAGGCCCGAGGGCAAGGCGTTCGCGCGGCTCGACGCACGGCTGCGGGACGCCGCGGGCTGGCGCTCGGTGGCGTACGTGCTGGTCAAGCTGCCCGTCGCCGCCGTTCAGTACTACGCCCTGAGCTGGTGGATCACCGGCCTGCTCAACCTGTCCGCGCCGCTGCGCTGGGCCGCCTTCGGCCAGCGCCCGCACCCCGGCGGGGAGGGCATGGCGACCATCACCCCGATCCCGGTCGGCGGCGGCGCCCCGCACAGCACCGGCTTCGCGGGAACCCTCGTGGCCGCAGCGGTCGGCGCCGCCACGCTGCTCGCGGCGCCGTGGCTCACCCAAGGCATCGTCGCCGTGGACCGCTGGCTGATCCGCGCGCTGCTGGGTCCCGGTGAACTCGCCCAGCGCGTACGGAACTTGGAGGAGACCCGGGCTCTCGCCGTCGACGACTCCGCGGCCCTGCTGCGCCGCCTGGAACGGGACCTGCACGACGGCGCGCAGGTACGGCTCGTCGCGCTGGCCATGAGCCTCGACATGGCGCGGGAGCGGCTGGGCGCCGGGGGCGAACCCGTCGCCGACCCCGAACGGCTGCGCCGGCTGATCGAGACCGCCCACACCAACGCCACCGAAGCCCTCACCGAACTGCGCGACCTGGCCCGCGGTCTCCACCCGCCCGTACTGGACGACGGTCTGCCCGACGCCCTCGCGAGCCTGGCGGCGCGCAGCACCGTACCCGTGGAGCTGGCCGTGGACGTCCCCGAGCGGCCCACCCCGGCGATCGAGACCATCGCCTATTTCTGCGCCGCCGAACTGCTCACCAACGTCATCAAGCACAGCGGCGCCGGCCGGGCGGTCCTCCGCGTCACCCTGGAGGACGGCCTGCTGCGGCTACGGATGACGGACGACGGCCACGGCGGCGCGACGCTCGGCGCGGGCAGCGGTCTGACGGGACTCGTGCAGCGGGCGCGCACGGTCGACGGCACCCTGGACATCAGCAGCCCCGCGGGCGGCCCGACGTCCGTGACGATCTCGCTGCCGCTGCACGCATGACCGACGACCAGGAGGCCGACAGCCGTGAGAGCATTCCCGCCATGCGCGTCGTGATCGCCGAAGATGCCGCGGTGCTACGGGAGTTGCTGGCCCTGATGCTCACCGACCGCGGCCTTGAGGTGTGCGCGGCCGTCGGTGACGCCGACGCGCTCAGGGCGGCCGTGGCCGAGCACCGGCCGGACGTCGCGGTCGTCGACATCCGGATGCCGCCCACCCACACCGACGAGGGCCTGCGCGCGGCCATCGCCGTCCGGCAGGAGTTCCCCGGCACCGGGGTGCTGCTGTTCTCCCAGTACATCGAGACGAAGTACGCGACGAGACTGCTGGCCGCGGGGTCGGCCGGGGTGGGCTATCTGCTCAAGGACCGGGTCGCGAACGTCGCCGAGTTCACCGACGCCCTGCACCGCGTGGCGGGCGGCGGCACCGCCCTCGACCCCGAGGTCGTCACCCAGCTCGCCGGCGCCGCCCGCGGCGCCGAGGCCCTGGAATCGCTGACGGCCCGCGAGCGCGAGGTGCTGGCGCTGATGGCGGAGGGCCGGTCCAACGCCGCGATCGCGCAGGCGCTGACGGTGTCGGCCGGCACGGTGGAGAAGCATGTGGCCGCCGTCTTCGGCAAGTTGGGCCTCCCGGCGTCGGAGGACGCGAACCGGCGGGTGCTGGCGGTGCTGCGGTACCTCGGGGCGCTCGGCACCTGAGGTCCTGCCCGGACGCCCGGCGCGGGTGCCCGGGGTGCGTGCTTCAGCCCCCGGTCCGCACCCCGTCCAGCGCGATGGCCAGCACGCGGTCCCGCTGGGTGTCGTCGGCGAACACCGTCCCGGTGATGCCCGCGACCATGCGGATCAGGTCGCCGAAGTCCATGTCCTCGCGGGCCACGCCCGCCTCCTGCGCGCGCGTGAACAGCGGCCCGCCGGCGGCGTACATCGACTCGCGGCAGGCGTCGAAGATCTCGGACTCCTCGTCCAGCGCCTCGCGCACCGCCCGCTTGGTCACCATGTAGTCCGCGAACCGGGCGAGCCAGGAGGTCAGCGCCTCCCACGGCTCCCGGCCGGCGACCTCCTCGGCGACCCGGACGAGTTCGTTGACCTCCTCCGCGTACACGCTCTCGAACAGCTCGCGGCGGGAGGGGAAGTTCCGGTACAGGGTGCCGATGCCGACGCCCGCGCGCCGCGCGATGTCCTCCAGGGACGCCTCGGCGCCGTGCTCGGCGAACGCCTCGCGCGCGGCGGCCAGCAACGCGTCGTAGTTGCGCGCGGCGTCCTTGCGGTGCGGGCGCCGGGACGCCACGAGCTCTCGGACGGGGTACGGCTGGGCCGACACTGCTGCCTCCCGGGCGGGACGAGGTTGAACCGGAGGGATACCTCCGCTACAGTGGAGGCGTACCTCCACTTTACCAGTGCGAGTTGCGATCGCCGTGGCTGCGTGCGGCCGCACGCAGCACACCCCCTCACCTTTCCGCGACCGCTCACCGCGGCCGTCGGCGTGCCCCAGGGCGCCCAGCAGGCGCCGCGGGCCCGTACGACCGCGCCCGAGGACCTCGGCCGCACCCCGTTCGTTCGGAGAGGCACTTCCATGCCCCGCAAGTCCACCCGTCTCACCTTCGCCGTCCTTGCGACCGGCGCCGGTGTGTTCGCCATGCTGCAGTCGCTGATAGCGCCGGCCCTGCCGACGGTCCAGCACGCGCTGCACACCTCACAGTCCACCGCGACCTGGGTGATGACGGCCTACCTGCTGTCCGCCTCCGTCTTCACCCCGATCCTCGGCCGGGTCGGCGACCTGATCGGCAAGAAGCGCACGCTCGTCGCCGTCCTGTTCGTCGTGCTGCTCGGCTGCCTGCTCGCCGCGCTCGCCCCGAGCATCGGCGTACTGATCGTCGCCCGCGTCGTCCAGGGCGTCGGCGGCGCGCTCTTCCCGCTCTCCTTCGGCATCATCCGCGACGAGTTCGACGCCTCGCAGGTCAGCGGCAACATCAGCAACCTGTCCGCCGTGATCGCCGCGGGCGGCGGCGTCGGCATCGTCGCCGCCGGGCCCATCGTGTCCGCGCTCGACTACCGCTGGCTGTTCTGGATCCCCGTCGCCGTCGTCGCGGCCACCGTCGTCATCGCGATGCGCTACGTCCCCGAGTCGCCCAGCAGGGCCGAGGGCAACGTCAGCTGGCTGGGCGCGGGCCTGCTGTCGGCCTGGCTCGTGGCGCTGCTGCTGCCGCTGAGCCAGGCGGGCACCTGGGGCTGGGGTTCGGTCAAGGTGGTCGGGCTGTTCGCCGCGGCGGTCGTCCTGTTCACCGCCTGGCTGCTGACCGAGGCCCGCTCCCGCTCCCCGCTGATCGACCTGCGCGTCATGCGGCTGCCCGCCGTGTGGACCACCAACACCGTGGCCCTGCTGTTCGGCGCGGGCATGTACGCGCTGTGGTCCTTCCTGCCCGGCTTCGTGCAGACGCCCGGTGCCGCGGGATACGGCTTCGGCGCAAGCGTCACGGCCTCCGGCCTGCTGATGCTGCCCATGCTGGTGACCATGTTCTGCTCCGGCATCCTCAGCGGCCGCCTGGAGCCGGTCGTGGGTGCCAAGACCCTGCTGACCGCAGGCGCCGCGCTTGGTGCCGTCGCCCTCGGGATGCTCGCCCTCTGGCACCACCAGCAGTGGCAAGTCGCCCTCGTCTCCGGGGTGTTCGGCCTCGGCATCGGACTGGCCTTCGCCTCGATGGCCAACCTGATCGTGGGCAGCGTCCCGGCCTCCCAGACCGGCGCCGCGACCGGCATGAACGCCAACATCCGCACCATCGGCGGCTCCATCGGCGCGGCCGTGACCAGCGTCCTGGTCACCGGCCACCTCCAGCCCTCGGGCCTGCCGTACGCCTCCGGCTACACCCATGGCTTCACCCTGCTGGCGATCCTCTGCCTGGGCGCGGCCCTCGCGGCCCTGCTCGTCCCGGTGGCCCGCGCCGGCCGCCTTACCCCCGCGGCGAGCTCCACGGACACCCCGGCCCCCGCGGAGCCGCAGGCCGCCGTGCCCGCCGCGCGCGGCTGACGTACGGCGTCGGCCCGGCCCCGCAGCCGGGCGCCGGGCCGACGCGGACACCGCTGCCCGTACGGTAAGGTCGACCTGCGCGTTCACGCGGTTCACCGCGCGAGACGCACCGGGACGTGGCGCAGCTTGGTAGCGCACTTGACTGGGGGTCAAGGGGTCGCAGGTTCAAATCCTGTCGTCCCGACTTCGCGAAGTCGGATCGCAAGGGGCTGTTTCGGAGGACATCCGAGACGGCCCCTTGAGCGTTCCCGGGGGTCGGTGGGACACCGGGCAACTGTTCACGAAGCCGACCGTACGCCGGACCTGACAGCCTCCCGACGCCCGCGGCGGATCTTCCCGGAAGAGGAGCGCGACGAGTGACGTCCCGACAGCAACCTGACGACCGCCGTGCGGAACGCAGCCCCGCCGCACCGGCACCGTGCCGCGTCGTGGTCTGCCGGGACTGCTGCTGCGGCAGCCCGAAAGTGAGTGGGGTCGACCACGAAGGGCAGACGGCGCGTCTGACCGACCAGGTCCCCGTACGCATCTCGGCCTGCCTCGACGTGTGCGAACACGCCAACGTGATCGTCGTCCAGCCCTCCGCCGCAGCACGCGCCACCGGCGCCCGTCCTGTCTGGCTCGGCCTGGTCAACGACCCGGACGCCACCGACGACATCGCCGCGTGGGTGGAGGCAGGGGGCCCCGGCGTCGCGCCCTGCCCCGACATCCTCGACCTGTACGTCTTCACACCGCCCCGGAGGGCGCGATGAGCCGGTGCCCCATCCGTTCGGCGGGCGACGGGTGACCCGTACGGTCAGCGGCTGACCAGCAGACCCCGGCTGCGCAGCACCCACCGCTCCAGCGGGCTGAAGATCAGCAGGTCGATGGCGATGCCGACGAGCAGGATCAGGAAGATGGCCAGGAACACCTGGGACATGCTGCTGTTGGTGCGCCCGTTCTCCAGCAACTGGCCGAGTCCCACGCCCAGATCGGGCGAGGAGGCGATGATCTCGGCGGCCATCAGGGACCGCCAGGCGAACGCCCAGCCCTGCTTCAGCCCGGCCAGATAACCGGGCAGCGCACCTGGCATGACGATGTGCCAGGCTCCGCGCAGCCCGGTCGCGCCGAGCGTGCGTCCGGCCCGCAGATACAGCGGGGGGATCTGGTCGATGCCGGCGACGAGGCCGTTGGCGATGGAGGGGACCGCGCCCAGCAAAATCACCGCGTACATCATCGAGTCGTCCAGGCCCAGCCAGATCACGGCGGGCGGCACCCAGGCCACCGACGGCAGCGACTGCAGGCCGGACAGGACGGGCCCGATGGCGGCCCGGACGAACGGCACCCGGGCGACCAGCAGACCGAGCGGCGTGCCGATGACGAGGGCCAGCAGGAAGCCGAGCAGGCCGCGCGAGACGCTGGTCCAGATGTAGTCGAGCAGCGTGCCCTGGAGCCAGGCCGTGCGCAGTTCGCCCCACACCTCGGCCGGCGAGGCCAGTTTGTAGTCGGGCACGGTCCCGCTCCACACCAGCGACTGCCAGACCACCAGCACCAGGGCGACGGCGGTGAGGGGCGGCAGGACCTTGCGGACCAGGGTCTCGCGCAGCGGAGTCCGGCCGGTCTGCACCGAGTCCAGGGCGTCGAGCCCGGCCTCCAGTCCCGCCAGTCCGCTCACGGGCCGGGGCTCCCCGGCCGCGGGCGCGTCGTCCTTGGTGACGTCGACGCCGGTGTCAGTGCTGGCCATGGCGGCGGATCTCCCCACGCAGTTCTTCGGTGATCTCGACGGACAGTTCGGCGACCGCGGCGTCCTCGATACGGCGCGGCTGCGGAATGCCGACCGTCCACTCCCGGGCGATGCGGCCCGGGCGGGAGGAGAGCAGGACGACCCGCTGGGCCAGCCGTACGGCCTCGCGCACGTTGTGCGTCACGAACAGGACGGAGAGGCCGGTCTCGGCCCAGATGCGGGTCAGTTCGTCGTGCAGGACGTCCCGGGTGATGGCGTCCAGCGCCGCGAACGGCTCGTCCATCAGCAGCAGCCGGCTGTCCTGGGCCAGGGCACGGGCGAGCGCGACACGCTGGCGCATACCGCCCGACAGCTCGTGCACGCGCTTGCCGTACGCGCCCTGCAGCCGGACCAGTTCGAGCAGCTCCTCGGCCCTGCCGCGCCGCTCCGGCTTCGCGACTCCGCGCAGTTTCAGCGCGAGTTCGATGTTCTTGCCCGCGGTCAGCCACGGGAACAGGGCGTGCTCCTGGAACATCAGGGCCGGGCGCCCGTCGGTGCCGATGGTGCCGGCCGACGGCAGGTCCAGCCCCGCCACCAGGTTGAGCAGGGTGGACTTGCCGCAGCCGGAAGCTCCCAGGAGGGTGACGAACTCGCCCGGTGCGACATCGAGCGTGATGTCGTCCAGCACGAGCTGCTGCCCGCCGGGCGTGCCCGGGGCGGGGAAGGACTTCGAGACATGCTCGATGCGGGCGGCGTGCGTCACCGCCGTGGTGGTGTCCTCGACCGCCTTGCCGATCGCGGTGGCCATGGTCGTCATCTCCTGGGAACTCGTCCTGTGCGGTGGGTCGTTACCGGGCGCCGAGACCGGCGTCGTCGACCGTGGCCTTGCCCGCGGCCTTGAGGACCTTGTTCAGCGGCGCGAGGTCGTAGATGCCCTTGAGGTCGGGCTTGTCCAGCAGCCCGGCCTTCACCGCGTGCTTCGCCTCGGTGTCGAGGGTCGAGGCCAGCGGGTCGTCGGTGAACTGGATCGACTTCCAGGCCAGGTCGATGACCTCGGCGGGCAGCGCCTTGCCCGACAGCTTCTGCAGCGCCGTGTTGGCGGACGCCTTCGCCTTGTCGGGGTTGGCGTTGATCCACTGGTTGGTCTTCACCGAGCCGCGCAGCACGGCCTCGACGACGTCCGGGTGCTCCTTGAGGAACTTCTGCGACACGATGATGTTCGTGATCACGAACTTCTTGTCCGGCCACAGCGTCGACTCGTCGAGGAGCACCTTGCCGCCCTCGGCGACCAGCTTCGACGCGGTCGGCTCCGGCACCCAGGCCCCGTCGATGGAGCCGGACTTGTAGGCGTCCGGGGTGATCTTGTTGTCCGAGCGGACGACGGAGACGTCACCCTTGCCGCTCTGCGGGTCGACCTTCCAGCCCTTCTCCGCGATCCAGTTGAGGAACGCGACGTCCTGCGTGTTGCCGAGCTGCGGCGTGGCGATCTTCTTGCCCTTGACGTCGTCCAGGGACTTGATCTTCTTCGGGTTGACGACGAGCTTCACCCCGCCCGAGGCCGAACCGCCGATGATCTTCAGGCTCTTGCCGTTCGACTTGGTGTAGCCGTTGATGGCGGGGGAGGGGCCGATCCAGCCGATGTCGATGGAACCGGCGTTGAGCGCCTCGATCTCGGAGGGCCCCGCGTTGAAGGTCGACGGCTTGATCTTGGTGCCGCCCAACTCCTTCTGGAACAGGCCTTCCTGGACGCCCACCAGCGCGGTGGCGTGCGTGAGGTTGGGGAAGTAGCCGATCTTCACCTCGTCGGCGGAGAGCTTCTTGGCCCCTGCCGCGACCGCGTTCTGCTTGCTGTCGTCGTCGGTGGACTTCGAGCCGTAGCCGCAGGCGGTGAGCAGAAGGGGAAGCGCTGTGATGACAGCGAGGGTGCGCAGGGTCTTGAGCGGTCTTACGGCAGACACGGAGGTGTCCTCTCAGGGAACGGGCGGATCGGGGAGATGCCGATGGCGCGAGGCGCGGTGCCGCGGCGCCAGGCGTGGAACTACGGCGCGAGGCGTGAAGCCGAAGAGCGCGCAGGGGCGCTTCGCCCGCCGGGCCCGCGGAGACAGGAGTGCGTCGCGGGTTCGGCGGCGGAGACGCATGGCGCGGGGCCGGCCGAAGAACGTTCTGCGGACGGCCTTCAGACGGGCCGACAGATGGCGCTGGACGTGCGGCCGAAGTCGATGTGGCGACGCGAGGTCAACAGGGGAAGCGGCCGCCGCGCGCGCTTGAGCGTTCTCATGGCCCCCCGATCCCTAGTATTCCTACCTGGCTGGTAGGGATCGTGGCAGAAAGTTGCGCCTACCCCAAGGGCGTGTTCATATGATGGACGCCTCTATCTCGGATATTGGGATAGCGGCAGGGCTCGGGCTGTTCTCCCAGGTCAGGAGGGCAGGACGAACGGAGGGTGGGCGCCGTTGAGGACGTAGTCCCCGACATCGCGGAGCCGGTGGGTGACGGGCGCGTGCAGGGTGTGGGCCCGGGCGTTGCGCCAGAAGCCGTCGAAACCCAGCCGTGCGGAGGTGGAGCGGGCGCCGACGATGTCGAGGGCGCGGGCGGTGGACTCCTGAGCGGCACGGGAGGCGGCGGCTTCGGCCATGGCCACCAGGGCGGCCGTCTCGGCGTACTCGTCGTAGGTCACGTCCTCGCCATGTGCCAGCAGGTCCTGCACCCCCTCCATCGCCTGATCGGCGAGGGCGGAGGCGGAACGGGTGAGGACGGTGAGTTCTCCGTAGGCGGTCAGCACCTGTGGGTCGTGGGAGGTGCCGACCGGCCAGGTGGGGTGCTGCCACGGCGTGTGTCCCGTCCGGATGTACTCACGGACCTCGGCGAGCACACCCTCGGCCATGCCGAGACAGAGCTGCACGGAGACGAGGCGCCCGACCGGCGATGCCAGGGCGGACCGCGGCGACAGGATGTCCTCGTCCGCGGACAGGGAGCCGAGCACGTCGTCGGCCTTGACCGGTACGTCGTCGAACTCCACGCTGCCGCCGGCCGCGAGGCGCTGGCCGAAGGCGTCGGTGTCGTCGTCGATCCGCACGCCGCGATGGGCGGTGTCCACCAGGACGGCGAAGGGTTCGCCCGTGTCCTCGCGCACGGCGCACACGGCGAGACGGTCGGCGACCAGGGCCCCGGTGGTGTAGCTCTGCCGGCCGTTGAGCACCAGGCCGCGGGAGGTCCGGGCCAGCGGCAGCGGCGGTTCCTGGCGGGCGAAGGCGCCGCCCCAGCACCACTCCCCGGCCGTGGACCGCTCCTCGATCCGCGCGGCGAGGGCGGGTTCGGCCAGGAGCCGGGCGCTGTACGACAAGAAGTAGTGACAGCCGAGGAGTTGACCGATCGCGCCGTCGGCCGCGGCGATCTCCCGGACGACGGCGTAGACCGTGGTCAGGTCGGCGCCGCCGCCTCCCGACCCGGCCGGCGTCAGAAGCGTCAGCAGCCCCGCCTCGCGCAGCCGGGACACCTCGTCGAACGGGGCCTTGCCCGCCTGCTCCCTGGCCACCGTGTCCGTGGCGAGGTCGTCCGCCACCTCCCGCGCCACGCGCAGCCAGTGCGCGTGGCCCGGCCCGGGGCGGTCGGACGGCGAGGTGGGGCGGAACGGCGGCGAGGCCAGGCCCATGGAAGTGCTCTCCTCAGTCTCGGCGGCAGGGCGCGGCGTCGGCGCCCTGCCGCTGGTCGGGCACGTACTTGTAGCCCAGGCGCCGTACGGTGACGATCCGGTGCCGGTTGGCCGCGCCCAGCTTGCGGCGCAGGCGGGCGATGTGGACGTCGACGGTGCGGCCGTCGCCGATGTGGTCGTAGCCCCAGACGGCGGTCACCAGCTGGTCGCGCGTCTGCACGTGGTGGGGGTGCTGAACGAGCTGCGCCAGCAGCCCGAACTCCAGGTAGGTGAGCTCGAGTTCGCGTCCGTCCACCTCGGCGACATGGCGCGCGGGATCGATGCGTACGACTCCGTCGTCCTCCGCCGGGCGGGCAGGTGCCGGGGCCTGGGCCGGGGCCGTGGTGACGACCGGCCGGATCTCGGGCCGCGGCCGGTCCTTGGCGAACAGCTCGGCGGGATCCGTGCCCTCGGGGACGAGGACGAGATAGCCGACGAGCGGGGCGGAAGTCCGGCTCTGTGCGTCGCCGAGCACGGCGTCGCCCACCAGGCGGAGATGGCGGGCGTCGGGCAGTGGCTGGTCGTGCGGGGCGGCCTGGGCCGGAAGCGCTGTGGTCATGGGGGTTGTCCCTCGGAAGTGTGTCGAGCCATCGGGCGCGGTGGGTGAGTCGCCTGATCGCCTGGAAAGGGGGCGGAGGGGCACCGGCGAAGGGGTGGGCCGGGTGCCTTACGCGTGACAGCAGGCGGCGCTGACGACGTGACCGAAGTCGACATGCCGACGACGAACGAGTCGTTGCTGCGTACGGGACATGTCCATCATGCTGCGCATCCGCCTCGAACGCCGTCAAGCTTTCCCTAGTAATTCGATAGGGAAAGTAGGGAAAGTCTCACACTCTGAGAAAAGGACGGGCGTCGACTGCTCGCCCGGGGTGTCTTCTCGCCCCGCCCGACGGCTAATTGGTGAGGTCCGCGACCAGTTGGTCCACCCCGGGGAGCGCGAGCATCTGCCGCTGGAATCCGCGTGCGCGCTGCCGGAAGCCGGGGTCGTCGAGGACGCGACGACAGGCGTCCGCGAGGGCCGTGCCGGCGTCCTCGGGCCGCACCGTGAGGCCGAGCCCGAGCTCGGCCAGCCGGTCCGCGTTGACGGGCTGGTCGGCGAAGAGCGGGACCGCGACCATCGGCACGCCGGCGGCCAGGGATTCGCGGATGCCGTTGGCCCCGGCGTGCGTGACGAACAGATCGCAGGCGGGCAGCAGCAGCCGCTGCTGGACGAAGGAGGTGAGATGCGCGTTGGCGGGCCCGCGGCCCGGTCCACCCGGCAGGGTCCAGGTGGGAGCCGAGAGCGACCACGCCCTGGCAGGGGACCTCCCCGAGCGCCGCGACGACGTTCTCCAGGACGGAGTCGTCGGCCTGCATGTGGCCGGTGTTCGACCCCAGCGTCGCCAGCACCAGCGGACGATCCGAGGGCAGCGCGGCGATCGCCGGGTCGAGGGGAGCCTGGTCCGGGGCGGGGGCCAGCCGGTAGTGGCCTTCGGCGGAGGACTGCGATGCGGCGGGAGACCACTCCACGGGCATCGCCCCGAACCACCGGTGGCGGGCGAGGTCGGCCACGTCCGTGATCGGCGGCAGGCCCAGTGCGGCCCGGGACCCGTTCAGCCGGCCGAGCATCCCCGGGTGGCGGGTGGGCACCAGCGGCACATGGTCGAGTACGGCCTGCGGGACGCCGAGCCGTTCGCCCGCCAGGTAGCCGCCGAACTCGGTGCACTCCCGGATGATCAGGTCCGGCGGCCATCCGTCGAGCGCCTCGAGGAGATCCTCGGCGGCGCGCACGGCTACGCGCCCGCGAAGAGCCGGCCGAACGCCTCACCGGGATCGATCGGCGCCGCGTCGGCGATCGGTGCTCCGTTCGCGTCCAGCCCGATGCTCCTCGCCAGCTCCGGATCCTGCCCGAACTGGTGTGGGGCGAGCGCGCGTTGGAGCGGCAGATGCCGTACGCCGTGCCGGTCGAGCTCTTCGGCCATCGCGGCACCCGTCGCGACCGCCACCTCGTGACCGGCCTGCGCGAGAGCCTGCGCCAAGGGCATCACCAGGGGCACCAGATGAGACATGACCGGCATGCTGGTCAGCACGATGCGCACGCAACTCTCCCCGTTCCGGCTCAGCGACAGTCACGTCGGCTGCCGCGACGGCCAGTGTGCACCGCCGGTCAGCCCATCCGCAGAACATCAAGTGCCGCCAGCGCCACATGCAGTTCGGTGCGCTGCTCGCCCGATTCCAGGTCGCGGTCCAGCAGCCGTTCGACGGTGCGCAGTCGCTGGTAGACCGTCTCGCGGGAGAGGTTGCCGTGGCGGGCCGTGGTGGTCTTGTTGCCGGCCGCGTCGAGGTAGTGGCGCAGGGTCGTCAGGAGGTCCGTGCCGTGGCGGGCGTCGTGGTCGACCAGACGGCCGAGGAGGCGCTCGGCGTACTCCTGGATGCGGACGTCCTCGCGCAGCGCGAACAGCAGACGGCGCAGGCCGATGTCGGACAGCTCGTGGAAGGGACGGCCCTCGGGCGGCGACGCGCCGGGCGGCACGGCCTCCGCCACCCGCCCGGCCTCGCGGAAGGAGCGGGCGGCGTCGGAGAGGTCCGTGACCTCGGAGCCGACGCTCACCACCGCCTCCGGATCGAGGGCGAGGACGGCGCGGCTCAGCCGCTCGACCGCCGGGCGCCAGGACCCCGCGGCGGCGCGCAGGGCGAGCAGGACGCCGAGCCGGCCGGGCGCCAGGACGCCGACGAGCGCCGGCACGCCGGCCGCCCGCAGGTCCTCGGCCAGCCGGCTCTCCGCCTCCGCGTCGCCGGCCTCCGTACGCAAGTCCACCCGTACGGCGACGAAGGCGCAGTCCGCGACGGGCAGGCCCAGCGCGGCGAACCGGGCGGGCGCGTCCGCGGGGGAGCGGTGGCGCTGTTCGGCCAGGTCGCGCAGGGCGTCCCGGTGGGCGGTGCGCTCCCAGGGCGTGGCGTGGATGAGGCGGGCGATGGTCAGGGCCATCGCCGTCCGCTCCAGGACGGTGACGTCCTCCGGTCCGAAGGCGGAGGACCCGACGGCGGAAGATCCGGAGGCCGAGGACCCGACGGCGGCGGAACCCGCGCGGGCCGGGAGCATGACCGCGCGGCCCCGGCGCTCGCCCTGGTACTCCACGGGCGCCACGAGCCAGCCCTCGGGACCGCGCACCTCGGTGCGCTCGCGGGGCGGTACGGCCCTGGAGCGCCGTTCCCAGCCGGTGAGCGCCTCCTCCACCGTGCAGCCGGAGGGCTCGCAGATCAGCGCCTGGTGCACCAGGTTCTCCAGGACGACCGTCCGGCCGCTCATCTCCGCCGCCGCACGCACCACCTCCTCGGGCCCCGCACCGCGCAGCGTCAGCGCGGTGAACGCCTCGTGGATCCGCTGGGTGCGGCGCATCGCGTCCGCCTGGTTGCCAAGGAGCAGCGCGTGCACGACCTGGGTCACGTCCAGGAAGTTGACGTCCGCGGCGAGCGTGACCAGGGGCAGGCCGCGGGCCCGGCAGGCGTCCACGAGCGCGGGCGGCGGGCGGTGGTAGCGCCGTACGAGCTCGATGACCAGGGCCGCCGCCCCGACGTCGGCGAGCTCGTCGACGTACCGGCGCACGCCTGCCGGCTCCTCGGGCAGGGGCATGCCGGTGGTCAGGACGAGTTCGCCGCCCTTGAGGAAGGACGCCGGGTCCGTCAGCTCGGTGATGTGCACCCAGCGCACCGGCCGGTCCAGGTGGGCCACCCCGGTGACGACCTGCGGCTGCCCGGCGGCGAGCACCGGCAGGGCCAGGGCGTCGGCGACGGTGAGCGGACGCCTCGCCAAGCCGGAGGTCGTGTCGGTGGTCGGGTCGGTGGTCTCGCGCAGGGAGGGCTCGTTCTCGCGCATAGGGCCTACCTGCCCGCCCGGACACTGTGACAAGCGGCGCTGACCTGCACATGGGGGGCCGGACCCCCGTCCCGGCGTCCTGGATCGGCAGGCCGGTCCGCGGCGCGGCTGACACAACGTCCGAACACCGTCCTCCGGCTGGACAGTTCAGGCGTTGTCGTCTCCCACCGGGGCCGGGACGCTCGAAAGGACGGAGTCCCCCCGTACGGCCCAGGAGGCCACCATGACCGCACTGTCGCCGCACCTCCGCCAGGCCACGCCCGTCGTGGCGGCCCGGGGCGAAGGCGTCCACCTCTACGACGAGGAGGGCCGCCGCTACCTCGACTTCACCGCCGGCATCGGCGTCACCAGCACCGGCCACTGCCACCCCAAAGTCGTGGCCGCCGCTCAGGAACAGGTCGGCACGCTCATCCACGGGCAGTACACGACCGTCATGCACCGGCCCCTGAGGCAGCTCGTCGAGAAGCTCGGGGAGGTGCTGCCGGCCGGTCTGGACAGCCTGTTCTTCACCAACTCCGGCAGCGAGGCCGTCGAGGCCGCACTGCGGCTGGCCCGCCAGGCCACCGGCCGCCCGAACGTGCTCGTCTGCCACGGCGGCTTCCACGGCCGTACCGTCGCCGCCGCCTCCATGACCACCTCCGGCATCCGCTTCCGCTCCGGCTTCTCCCCGCTGATGGGCGGTGTGGTCGTCGCCCCGTTCCCCACGGCGTTCCGCTACGGCTGGGACGAGGAGACCGCGACCCGCTTCGCCCTCACCGAACTCGACTACACCCTGCAGACCATCTCCTCGCCCGCCGACACCGCCGCCGTCATCGTCGAACCGGTCCTCGGCGAGGGCGGCTACGTGCCCGCCAACCGCGCCTTCCTGGAGGGTCTGCGCGAGCGGGCCGACCGCCACGGCTTCCTGTTGATCCTCGACGAGGTGCAGACCGGCGTCGGCCGCACCGGCCGCTTCTGGGGCCACGACCACTTCGGCGTCACCCCCGACATCCTGGTCACCGCCAAGGGCCTGGCCAGCGGCTTCCCCCTGTCGGGCATCGCCGCATCCGAGGAGCTGATGAGCAAGGCCTGGCCGGGCTCGCAGGGCGGCACGTACGGCGCCAACGCCGTTGCCTGCGCCGCCGCTTGCGCCACCCTCGACGTCGTACGCGAGGAGAAGCTCGTCGAGAACGCCGACGCCATGGGCGCACGCCTGCGCGCGGGCCTTGAGGAGATCGCCGACCGTACGGCCGCCATCGGCGACGTACGCGGCCTCGGCCTCATGCTGGCCAGTGAGTTCGTCACCGAGGACGGCAGCCCCGACCCGGACACCGCCTCCCGCGTGCAGCGGGCCGCCGTCGAGGAGGGCCTGCTCCTGCTCCTGTGCGGGGCCTGGAACCAGGTCGTACGCATGATCCCCGCGCTGGTCATCGACGAGAGCGCGGTGGACGAGGGACTCCAGGCGTGGGCGAAGGCAGTAGCGGCCGGGACCGCCGGGCAGGCGGGCCGATGACCGACGCCCGCCCCTCCGCACAGCCGGCCCAGCCACCAGGAGAGACCCCATGACCGACACACCCACGCAATTGTTCATCGGCGGAGCCTGGGTCGACGCCTTGGACGGCGCCACCATGCCCGTCGACGACCCCGCGACCGGCGACATCCTCGCGCACGTCGCCGACGCCGGCCCCAAGGACGCCCGGCTCGCGGAGGACGCGGCCGTCGACGCCCAGCGGGAGTGGGCCCGTACGGCACCTCGCGCCCGCAGTGAGATCCTGCGCCGCGCCCACGAGATCATCCTCGACCGCACCGACGAACTCGCCCGCCTGATGACCGCCGAGATGGGCAAGCCGCTGGCCGAGGCACGCGGCGAAGTCGCCTACGCCGCCGAGTTCTTCCGCTGGTTCTCGGAGGAGGCGGTCCGTATCGACGGCGGTTACGGCACCGTCCCCGACGGCCGCAACCGCATGCTGCTCACCCGCCGCCCGGTGGGCCCCTGTCTGCTCATCACCCCGTGGAACTTCCCCCTGGCCATGGGCACCCGCAAGATCGGCCCCGCCATCGCCGCGGGCTGCACCATGGTGCTCAAACCGGCCCCGCAGACGCCCCTGGCCAGCCTGGCGCTCGCCGCGATCCTCAAGGAGGCCGGGCTGCCCGAAGGCGTGCTGAACGTCGTCACCACCTCCCGCGCGGGGGAGGTGTGCGAACCGCTCCTGCGCGGCGGGCGCATCCGCAAGCTCTCCTTCACCGGCTCCACCGCCGTCGGGCGGCTGCTGCTCGCCCAGTGCGCCGAGACCGTCGTACGGACCTCGATGGAGCTGGGCGGCAACGCGCCGTTCATCGTCTTCGACGACGCCGACCTCGACGTGGCCGTGGCCGGCGCCATGGTCGCCAAGATGCGGAACATGGGGGAGGCGTGCACGGCGGCCAACCGCTTCTTCGTCCACCGTGCCGTGGCCGAGGAGTTCGGGCGGCGGCTGGCCGAGCGGATGGGCGCGCTCGTGGTGGGCCCCGGCACGCGCGACGGCGTCGACGTCGGACCGCTCATCGACGCGGCCGGCCGCGCCAAGGTCGAGGAACTCGTGGCCGACGCGGTGGAACGCGGTGCCCGCGTGCTCGTCGGCGGCCGTAGGCCCGAGGGGCCGGGCTGCTTCTATCCGCCCACCGTGCTCACGGACGTCGCCCCCGGAAGCCGTCTGATGGACACGGAGATCTTCGGACCCGTGGCGGCGATCCTCACCTTCGACGAGGAGGACGAGGTCGTCGACCGCGCCAACGACACCCCCTGGGGACTGGTCGGCTACCTCTTCACCGAGGGCCTGGACCGGGCCCTGCGCATCGGGGAGCGGCTGGAGGTCGGCATGGTCGGCCTCAACACGGGCCTGGTCTCCAACCCGGCAGCGCCCTTCGGAGGCGTCAAGCAGTCCGGACTCGGACGCGAGGGCGGCCGGGTCGGCATCGAGGAGTTCCTGGAGTACCAGTACTTGGCGGTACCCGTGCGCTGACCTATGCGCCGGATGCGAGGATGAGGGCGCCATGACAGCAGGGTGGTGTTCTCGCACGCTACGGGCCGCGGTGTTCGCGGCCGTCTGCGTGCTGCTCGCCGCCCTCGGCCACGTGATGATGTCCGGAACCGACGTGCCCGCGTGGGCACTTGCCGCTGCCGCGATCGTCACAGGTGGCGCCGGCTGGTGCCTGGCGGGCCGTGAACGCGGCCTCCCGCTGATCGTGACGGTCGTGGTCGCCGCCCAGACGGCGCTGCACTCGGCGTTCTCGCTGGCGCAGTCGGCGACGGGCGGTACGGACTCCATGAGCTCCATGAACTCCATGTCCATGGCGCAGATGGACGCGACCCACATGTCCATGGCGCACATGGACATGGACATGGGCATGGGCATGGCCTCGATGCCCGGCAGCGGCGACATGGGTGGCATGGGCCAATCCGCCGGTGGCTCCTGGTCGTTCGGCATGCTCGCCGCCCACCTCCTCGCCGCGCTCCTCTGCGGGCTGTGGCTGGCCTACGGCGAACGCGCCGCCTTCCGCATCCTGCGGGCGCTGGTCGGCTGGCTGACGGCGCCGCTACGGCTGCTGCTCGCCCTGCCCGACACCCCGGACCGCCCGCGCGTCCGCGCCCGCCGGCGCCGCTCGGCACGGGCGCCGCGACTCCTCCTCGTCCACGCGATCACCTCTCGGGGCCCGCCTCCGGGGACCGCTGTCGTCTGAAGACAGCCGGTACCCCGAGGACGCCCAACTGCGCCTCGGGCCACGGTCGTACGCCCGCACAGGCGCCGTACGGCCGTCTCCCCGTCGCGGACCACCCGAGAAGGACACCAGGTGATCACTCCTGCCCTCCGCTCCACCCATTGCCGCCATGCCGCACAGGACGAGTCGACGACCGCTTGGGCGCTGGCCGCCCGCGGTGGCGACACCGTCGCCGTGGACCACCTCGTCCGCGCCCTGCACCGAGACGTCCGGCGCTACGTCGCCCATCTGTGCGCCGATCCGCAGGCGGTCGACGACCTGGCGCAGGACACGTTCCTGCGCGCGCTCGGCAGCCTGCACCGGTTCGAGGGCCGCTTCTCGGCACGCACCTGGCTGCTGGCCATCGCCCGCCGCGCGGTGACCGACAGCTACCGGTACGCCGCCGCCCGGCCCCGCCTGTCCGACGTGCCGGACTGGCAACTGGCCGTGGAGAAGGCCCAACCGCGCGGCCTGCCCGGCTTCGACGACGGCATCGCCCTGCTCGACCTCCTCGCCGCCCTGCCCGAGGAACGCCGCCAGGCCTTCGTCCTGACCCAACTCCTCGGCCTGCCCTACGCCGAGGCGGCCGAGCTGACCAACTGCCCGGTGGGCACAGTCCGTTCGCGGGCGGCCCGAGCGCGCGAAACCCTGCTGAACCAGTTGGACGAACACGCACGCACATGAACGACCGGCCCTCACACGCGGTGCTTGTGAGGGCCGGTCGGTGCAGCCAACCCATAGGGGCGCGGGGAACTGCGCGACCAGCCCCCACGCACCCGCAGAGACGAACCGGCCGAATCCAGCGAAAGCGCTACCGCCGAGCGGCCCTGCGGCGGCGCGCCACCACGACCGCCCCCGTACCCGCGGCGACAGCCGCAGCCGCCGCCCCCGCGATGGGCAGCGTCGCGCCGGATCCGGTGCTCGCCAAGTCGCCATCCGCGGCAGGGGAGTTCGAGGTGCCAGCGGTGGAGTCGCCGCCCGAGGAGCCGTCGCCGGAGCCGGCGCCCGCGCTCGGGGTGGCGGTCGAGGAGCCCCCGGAACCGCCGGCCGAGCCGGAGCCGCCCGTCGCTGATCCGGAGCCGCCCGTCGAGCCGCCGCCGGAGACGGCGAGCGTGATGGCGGCCGTGTCGTCCGCCGTGTTCTTGTCGAACGGCCGGGGCTCACCGGCCAGCGTCACCGAACCCTTGGCCCCCGGCACCGCCTTGTCGATCCGCAGCTTGAAGGTGTAGGTCTCCCCGGTGCCCTCGTCCTGCCAGGACTCGCTGGTGCCGCACTCGTAGGTGCCGGAGGCCACCTTGTCGCAGAAACCGTGGCCCTTGGTCACCGTCGTACCGGCCGGCATCTTGATGCGGACCTTGGTCACCGAGACGGTCCCGTCCCGCAGCACCCAGCCCGGCCCCGCGTTGGTGAAGTTCACCTTCAGGTCGACCGTGTGGCCGACGGCGCCCTTGAGCTGGTCGCCCGTCACCTTGAAGTCGGCCGTGTTGTCCGCGGTCACCTTCACGTTGGCGTCGTCCCAGTCGGGGTGGTCGCCGCCCGGGCCGGCCGGGGAGGCGTTCGGCTGCTCCACGAGCTTGACCGCGGGACCGGTGCCGCGCACGGGCTCGCTCGCGTTGTCGTCGAGGCCGGGTTCGGTGGTCTCCACCACGACGCGCAGCCGGTCGTAGAGCGCGTGGTCGAGGACCTTCAGCGTCAGCGCCTTCTCGGGCGCGTAGACCGTGCCGGGCTTGACGGTCTGGTCGAACTCGCAGACCGCCTGGGACTGGCTCGGCGCCTCGTCGTAGGCGGGGACCTCGTAGCGAAGGCAGTTGGAGGGGAGTTCGGTGTGGCTCAGGCCGCGCGTGACGGTGTACGAGAGCCAGACCTTGTCCGCCGCCGCGGTGCCCGTGTTGGTGAAGGTGACCGGAACGTCGACGCTGCTGCCCGGCTTCACTCCGTCCATCGGGGCCACTTCGCCCAGTCTCACGGCCGCGGAGCCGTCGTCGGCGACAGCCGGTGCGGCACCCAGCGCGATCAGCGCGACGGCGCCGACCGCGCCTGCGGTCTGGCGAAGCGGACGGAGACGGGAAGAGCTCTGGAGCATGTGGGGGGTCCTCTGGTGAAGCATCGGTGGCGGGCGAACAAACTGCGTGGGAACGCGAGTTCCACCACAGGAGACATACCGAAGCGCCGGATGGTTGCACTGGGACCCATGGGTGCGCCGGTGATGCGAGGGGCGCGTTCCATCGAGGTGTCCGCGATGCGGGACGGCTCTCTTGACGTGGCTCCGTGCCGGACCGACACTCCAGATGGGAATCCTAGTGAATGGGTAGGGAAGTATGAGGCGCCTTGAGCCGGTCACCGTCCGCGTGATTCGTGCGCTCCTTCTCACGTCCCGCCGGCACATCGACCTGCAGCGCGTGTGCAGCTCGATCAGCCCCCAGGGCTGAGCAGCCCGACGTCGCCTCCGCCGCGCGTACGTCCGCGCCCACTCCCGGGGAGAACCATGTCCGTCACACCGCTGGCCGCCCACATCTCCGACCGGTCCGAGCCCGTCTTCCGGGGCCGGATCGGCAGCGACGCCCGCAGCGGCCACTACGCCGTGCCCGGCCGCTACCGGCTGCATCTGTCGACCGCCTGTCCCGACGGCCTGCGCATCGCCGTCACCCACAGCCTGATCGGCCTCGGCGCCGTGTGTCCCGCCACCTTCCTGCCCGCCGTCCCCGACTGCCCCGAGAGCGGCCACGCGGTCCTGCGTCCGCTGTACGAGGCGAGTGCCCACCGCTACACCGGTCCGGCGACCGCGCCGGTCCTCAGCGACGACTGGTCCGGACGGATCGTCAGCACGCACGCCCCGGACATCATGCGCGACCTCGCCCGGCGCTTCGGCCGCGACCGGCCCCAGCCGTACCCGTGCGGCGCGGAGTCGGAGATCGAGGCCGTCGAGCGGATGTGCGCCCAGGGCATCGAGGACGCCGCCCAGCGAGCCGGAACGGCCGGCGGCGAGCCGGCGCAGCGTACCGCGGCACTCGAAGCACTCCTGGAGACGCTGGGCGCGCTGGAGCGGTGGCTCGACGGCCGCACGTACCTGATCCGCGACGAAGTGACCGCCGCGGACGTCGAGTTGTGGGTCGCGCTGGTCCAGCTCGACACCGTGCACCGTCACCACCTGGACGCCTCGGCCGTGCAGCGCATCGCCGCCCACCCGGCGCTGTGGGCCTACGCCCGCCGCCTGACCGCCCACCCCGCCTTCGGCCGGCACCTCGACCTCGACGGCATCGAGCTCCGCCACCACGCCCGCTGCCGGGGGCTGGAGGACGCCGGGGCGGCCGTCCAGATCCTGGACTGGGCCAGGTACGCGGGCTGTCAGCAGGTCCACTCGGTGGACCGGCGTTGACAGGCGATCGGACACATGTCTTGAATTCCGGGCAACCGTCTTGATCGACGGCCCCTTTCCAGCAAGCGCGAGGCCCGCAGGGCCGGAACAGCGACGGTGACCTCATGTACGCAGCTCCCAGGACGGCCGCGAGCCGCCTCCAGGGCTGCGTACGGCCGTACGCGAACCCGCTCGTCGCCGACCGCGCCGTCGATCTGCTCCGCGTGAACAGCGCACTGTGTACCGCGTGCACCGCACCGGGCCGCGCCCGCTGCCAGGGCTGACACCTCGCCGAGCCCTCCGCGAGGGCTGACAGCTCCCCGCAGTCCCCGCATCCCCTGACGAACACCGCCCGTGCGGTGTGCCGTCGTCCGCCCAGCCCACGGTTCACGCGCATCCGCGTGCGCTGCGCCCTGCCGCAGCGCACGCCCACCGCGGCCCGGGCTGTCCCACTCCGCCGGAGCCCGCCATGACCCAACCCCCAGGCGCCGCCGTGTCCCTCGCCGAGGCGCCGCCCGCCGACACCCCGTCAAAACCACTCACCGCACAGCGAGTTCTGCCGCTGAGACGCCCCGGACGCTGGATCGCCACCGCCGTCGTCCTGGTCCTCGTCGTGCAGTTCGTGCACGGCCTGACCACCAACCCCTTCTACCAGTGGGACCGCTTCGGCTACTGGTTCCTGCGGCCGACCATCCTCGACGGCCTCCTCATCACCCTCGAAGTGGCGGCCTACAGCGCCGTGTTGGGCCTGGCCGGCGGCATCCTCCTCGCGCTGGCCCGGCTCTCCGGGAGCCCCGTGCTACGGGCGGTCAGCTGGACCTACACCTGGGCGCTGCGCTCCATCCCGCTCATCGTGGTCCTGCTCTTCCTGTACAACTTCAGTGCCCTGTACAAGACGTTGAGCGTCGGCGTTCCCTTCGGTCCCGCGTTCTTCTCCTTCGACGAGTCCAGGCTCGCCACCGACATGGCCGTCGCGGTCATCGGCCTCAGCCTCAACGAGGCGGCCTACGCCGCCGAGGTCGTCCGCGGCGGCATCCTCTCCGTCGACCAGGGCCAGCACGAGGCGGCCGCGGCGCTCGGCCTGCCGAAGGGCTACCAGTTCCGGCGGATCGTCTTCCCGCAGGCGCTCAGGTCGATCACCCCGAACTACGTCAACCAGCTCATCGGCCTGATCAAGAGCACCTCGCTGGTCTTCTACGTCTCGCTGCTGGACCTGTTCGGCTCCGCGCAGACGATGGGCGCGACCTACCCCGGCGACATCGTGCCGCTGCTGCTGGTCGTCACCGTCTGGTACCTGATCCTGACGAGCGTCGTCTCCGTCATCCAGTTCTACGTCGAGCGGCACTACGCCCGGGGCGCCACGCGCTCCCTGCCGCCGACGCCGTTGCAGAGGCTCCGCACCGGCCTGACCGAGCTGCGCGCCCGCATCCGCAGGGAGGCCGCCGTATGACCGCCAAGACCTTGGAGCCCCTGGCGGAGGTCGCCCCCGCCGCCGTTGAGGTGCACGACGTACACAAGTGGTACGGCACCCACCGGGTGCTGGACGGGGTCTCCCTGACCGTACGGGCGGGCGAGGTCACCGTGATCCTCGGCCCGTCCGGCTCCGGCAAGTCCACCCTGCTGCGGGTCGTCAACCACCTGGAGAAGCCCGAGATCGGCCACGTCAGCATCAACGGCGAGCCGATCGGCGTGAAGCGGCACGGCGACCGCCTGAAGGAGCTGAGCGAGCGGGCGATCCTGGCCCAGCGCGGCCGGATCGGCTTCGTCTTCCAGAACTTCAACCTCTTCCCGCACCTGACCGTGCTGGACAACGTGGCCGCCGCGCCCGTCGCCACCGGCCGGCTCGGCAGGCCCGAGGCCGAGGAACTCGCCCGCGAACTGCTCGGCCGCGTCGGCCTCGCCGACAGAACAGGCGCCTACCCGCGGCAGCTGTCCGGCGGCCAGCAGCAGCGCGTCGCCATCGCCCGCGCCCTCGCGCTGCGCCCCGGCGTCGTCCTCTTCGACGAGCCCACCTCCGCCCTGGATCCCGAACTCGTCGGCGAAGTCCTCGCCGTCATCAAGGACTTGGCGGCCACCGGCACGACCCTCGTCATCGTCACCCACGAGATCGGCTTCGCCCGCGAGATCGCCGACCGGGTCGTCTTCATCGACGGCGGAAAGATCGTCGAACAGGGCCCGCCGTCGGAGGTCCTGGACAAGCCCCGCCACGAGCGGACCCGCGACTTCCTCAGCAAGGTCCTCTGACCGCACCGCCCTCCTCCTCCACCTTCACCCTCTCCCAGCGACAAGGAACGGCCATGTCTGTCCACTTCACCCGACGCAGCCTGATACGCGGCCTCACCACGGCGACCGCCGTCGCCACCCTCGCCACCGGGCTCGCCGCCTGCGGTGGGGACAGCGACGCCGCCACCACCACCGGCGCCTCCTCCGGGGGCGTGACCATCGGCCAGGTCTCCAACGGCGCCGCCGAACCGACCACCCTCAAGGTGTCCGAGGTGAAGTCGATCAGCGCCGAACTGCCGGCCGCCGTCAGAAGGAGCGGCACGCTCTCGATCGGCATCGGCGCCCTGCCGTCCGGCTTCCCGCCGCTGGCCTACGTGGGCAGCGACCAGAAGACCCTCACCGGCGCCGAGCCCGACTTCGGCCGCCTGGTCGCCGCCGTCCTCGGCCTGAAACCCGAGACGAAGAACTTCACCTGGGAGAACCTCTTCGTCGGCATCGACAGCGGCAAGGTCGACGTGGCCTTCTCCAACGTCACCGACACCGAAGAGCGTAAGAAGAAGTACGAGTTCGCCTCCTACCGGCAGGACAACCTCGCCTTCGTGGTGCCGAAGAAGAGCACCTGGAACTTCGACGACGACTACGAGAACCTCGCCGGCAGGACCGTCTCCGTCAGCTCCGGCACCAATCAGGAGAAGCTCCTGCTGGAGTGGAAGGCCAAGTTGGCCAAGGAGGGCAAGAAGCTGACGGTCAAGTACTTCCAGGACAGCAACAGCGTCTACCTGGCCCTGTCCAGTGGCAAGATCGACACCTACCTCGGCCCCAACCCCGGCATCGCCTACCACAACCGTCAGGTCGCGAACACGTCCAACGCCACCCGCACCGCGGGCACTTACTCCGGCGCCGGCGCCAAGCTCCAGGGCCTGATCGCGGCCACCTCGAAGAAGGGCAGCGGGCTGGCCAAGCCGATCGCCGACGCCATCGACCACCTGATCGAGAACGGCCAGTACGCCCGGTGGCTCAAGGCCTACAACCTCTCCAACGAGGCCGTCGCCAAGTCCGAGGTAAACCCGCCCGGCCTGCCGCTCGACAACTCCTGACCCACCACGCGACGTCAGCACCGGAGCCGACACCCCATGTCCTCTCACGTCCTGGACAACCCCGCCTGGGCCGCGCTCACCGGCCCCCACGCCCACTTCGCCGAGCGGGTCGGCAAAGCGGCCCGCTACCCGGCCGACGTAACCTCCTTCCACGCCGTCGCCGACACAGCCGACGCGCGCGCCTGGGCCGACCTGGCCGCCCTCGTCGGCCCGGGCGGCACGGCGTCGGTGCGCGGTGTCACGCAGCCACCGCCCGGCTGGGAGACCGTACGCACAGGCCACGGCGTGCAGTTGACCGACACCGGCCTGCGCGCCGAGGCCGACCCGGAGGCCGTACGCCTCCGTCCCGCCGACGTGCCCGAGATCCTCGACCTGGTCGCCCGCACCCGGCCCGGCCCCTTCCTGCCGCGTACGGTCGCGATGGGCACGTATATCGGCATCCGCCGCCACGGCCGGCTCGTCGCCATGGCCGGTGAACGGCTGCACCCGCCCGGCTGGACCGAGATCAGCGCCGTGTGCACCGACCCCGGTCACCGCGGGCAGGGCCTGGCGACCCGACTGGTGCGCGCGGTCGCCGCAGGGATCAAGGAGCGCGGCGAACGCCCCTTCCTGCACGCCAGTGCCACCAACGCGGGCGCGATCCGCCTGTACGAGTCGATCGGCTTCACCCTGCGCAGCCGTACCGTCTTCGCCCTCCTGCGACCGGTCGAAGCCGCCGTGCTGGAAGAAACGGCGTAGCGATGCCGTTCTCCTTGTCCAAGGCACTCGTACGGAGGTGGGACACGTGACGCGGATACGCCGTGCCGTCCGCCTCCACTCCCGGCCCCACATCGATCTGCAGCGCGTGGCCGGCGCCCTCTGTTGCTCCTGACCCGTTGCCCCGCCCCGCCGCGCGCCCCTGCCCGCGCGCCGGCGATCCCGTACGGACCTTCAGGAAGGCACCTCCGTGTCCTCAACTCGCTCTACCCCTCTGCACCTTGCCGTCGCCCTCGACGGCACCGGCTGGCACCCCGCCTCCTGGCGCGAGCAGGTGGCCCGCCCCCGCGACCTGTTCACCGCCGGATACTGGGCCGACCTGGTCGCCGAGGCCGAGCGCGGACTGCTCGACTTCGTGACCCTGGAGGACGGCCTCGGCCTGCAGTCCTCCCACTACGGTGAGCTCGACGGCCGCACCGACCAGGTCCGCGGCCGCCTGGACGCCGTACTGACCGCCTCCCGGATCGCGCCCCTGACCCGGCACATCGGTCTGGTGCCGACCGTGATCGCCACCCACACCGAGCCGTTCCACATCTCCAAGGCGATCGCCACCCTCGACTACGTCAGCGCCGGCCGCGCGGGCCTGCGGGTGCAGATCAGCGCCCGCCCGCACGAGGCCGGCCACTTCGGCCGCCGCACCCTCCCGCCGATCAGCCTGGACGAACTGCGCACCCCGGCCGGCCAGGAGCGGCTGACCGGGCTGTTCGACGAGGCCGCCGACCATGTCGAGGTCGTGCGCCGGCTCTGGGACAGCTGGGAGGACGACGCCGAGATCCGGGACGCCGCCACCGGCCGCTTCATCGACCGCGACAAGCTGCACTACATCGACTTCGAAGGCAGCCACTTCAGCGTCAAGGGCCCCTCCATCACACCCCGCCCGCCCCAGGGCCAGCCCCTGGTCACCGCGCTCGCCCACCAGACGGCGCCGTACCGGCTGGTGGCCCGGCAGGCCGACGTCGGCTACGTCACCCCGCACGACACCGGTGATGCCCGCGCGATCGTCGCCGAGATCCGCGCCGAGCAGGAGGCCGCCGGGCGCGGAGACGAACTCCTGCACGTCTTCGGGGACCTGGTGGTCTTCCTAGACGACGACCAGGCCGCCGCCGAGGACCGGCGCGCACGCCTCGACGCCCTCGCGGGAGAACCGTACGAGAGCGACGCACGCGTCTTCACCGGTACGCCCGCTCAACTCGCGGATCTGCTGCAGGAGTTCGGCGAGGAGGGGCTGAGCGGCTTCCGGCTGCGGCCCGCCGTCGCCGGACACGACCTGCCGGCGATCTCCCGGGGCCTGGTCCCCGAACTCCAGCGCCGAGGCGCCTTCCGCACTGCCTACGAGGCCGACACCCTGCGGGGCCTGCTGGGCCTCGCCCGCCCCGCCAACCGCTACGCCGCCAGCGCCAGCGTCACCGCCTGAGCCGGAAGGACCGCACCGACATGAGCAAGCCGCAGAAGCAGATCCATCTGGCCGCGCACTTCCCGGGCGTCAACAACACCACCGTATGGAGCGACCCGGAGGCCGGCAGCCACATCGAGTTCAGCTCCTTCGCGCACTTCGCGCGGACCGCCGAGCGCGCCAAGTTCGACTTCCTCTTCCTCGCCGAAGGACTCAGGCTGCGCGAACAGGGCGGGAAGATCTACGACTTGGACGTGGTCGGCCGCCCCGACACGTTCACCGTGCTCGCCGCACTCGCCGCCGTCACCGAACACCTCGGCCTGACCGGCACCATCAACTCCACCTTCAACGAGCCCTACGAGGTGGCCCGCCAGTTCGCCAGCCTCGACCACCTCTCCGGCGGCCGCTCCGCCTGGAACGTCGTCACCTCCTGGGACGCCTTCACCGGCGAGAACTTCCGCCGCGGCGGCTTCCTGCCGCAGGAGGAGCGCTACTCCCGCGCCAAGGAGTTCCTGGCCACCGCGAACGAACTCTTCGACTCCTGGCACGGCGCCGAGATCGTCGCCGACCAGGCGACGGGCGTCTTTCTGCGGGACGCCCAGGCCGGCTCCTTCGTGCACAGCGGGCAACACTTCGACATCCAGGGCCAGTTCGACGTCCCGCGCTCACCGCAGGGCCGCCCGGTCGTCTTCCAGGCGGGCGACTCCGAGGAGGGCCGCGAGTTCGCCGCCGCCGGTGCGGACGCGATCTTCAGCCGGTACGCCGCGCTGGAGGCGGGCCAGGCCTTCTACCAGGACGTGAAGAAGCGGCTCGCCAAATACGGCCGCCGGCATGACCAGTTGCTCATCCTGCCCGCCGCGAGCTTCGTCCTCGGCGACACCGACGCCGAGGCGCAGGAGCTGGCCAAACAGGTACGCCGGCAGCAGGTCAGCGGAGCCACCGCCATCAAACACCTGGAGTTCGTCTGGAACCGGGACCTGTCCTCCTACGACCCGGAGGGCCCGCTGCCCGACGTCGACCCGGTGGTCGGCGAGGACCACATCTCCCGCGGCCGGGCCCAGGTGCGCATGTACCGCGATCCGCTGGCCACGGCCCGTGAGTGGCGCGAACTGGCCGCCGCCAACAACTGGTCCATCCGCGACCTGGTCATCGAGACCGGCAATCGCCAGACCTTCATCGGCTCCCCGGCGACGGTCGCGAAGACCATCGACGACTTCGTGCAGGCCGACGCGAGCGACGGCTTCATCCTCGTCCCGCACATCACCCCCGGCGGCCTCGACGTCTTCGCCGACAAGGTCGTACCGCTGCTCCAGGAACAGGGCGTGTTCCGCACGGAGTACGAGGGCTCGACCCTCCGGGACCACTTGGGCCTCGCGCACCCCGACGCGGCCGGCGACGAGGTGCGGGTGGCGTCGTGAAGGCGGCCGCGCGGGCTCAGAAGACGCCCTGACCGGGGACCAGGATCCCGCACGGGTCGTAGCTGCGCTTCGCCGCCGCCAACCGAGGCCAGGCGGAGCCGAAGTGGGTGCGCCAGTCCGCGCGGGTGAAGGGGATGCTGCCGACCGGGTACTGCGTGCCGCCGACCGCCGCGGCCGCCTCGTAGGCCGAGCGGTTGGCGGCCAGGAGGCGGTCGACGGTGGCGGTGTCCTCGGGCGGCGTGGTGCGCAGGACGGCGAAGAGGTACGGCACGGGGTCGTCGGGCGTGCGCAGCAGGGGAGTGGTGAGGCGCTCGCGCAGGACCGGGTAGACGAGGACGATGCCGGGGCCGACGTCGCCGGGGGTCAGGGCGTCCAGCAGGTCACCCGTGACGGCGGCCGCGGCCCTCCCGGGGAGCAGCAGATTGAGCCAGGGGTGGGCGTACGTCCACAGACCGGCCTTCTTGAGCGCCTCGACGGAGGGCGCGATCCGGTCGAGGAAGTCGTAGTAGGGACGGTCGGTCCGCTCGACGCCGGCAGGGTCGTGGCGCAGGCCGCGCAGCAGGACGGCGTCGTCCGGTGCCGGGCCGGCCGGTGGTCCGTAGGCCGCGGCCTCCAGGGTGAGGACGCGGAAGACTCCGTCGGCGTCCGCGGAGACCTGGCCCTCGACGTAGGCGAAGCGTTCCTCCTGGACGAGGAGGCGCTGGTCGTCGAGGAAGGTCTCCAGGTCGTCGTACGGCAGCAGGTAGTGCCGTACGGTCTCCGGCGCCCGCACCAGGCGCAGGGTGGCGCCGACGACGATCGCGCACTGGCCGAGACCGGCCAGGACGGCGTGGAAGAGGTCCGGGTGGCGGGTGGGGGAGCAGTCGGTGAACTCGCCGGCTCCGGTGACGACCTGGAGTCCGGTGACGTTGTCGACCTGGGCGCCGTGCCGGTGGGTCATGCCGCCGAAGCCGCCGACGGACAGGGTGCCGCCGACGGAGAGTTCGAGGTAGTCGGTGAAGACGGGCGGGGTGAGGCCGTGGGCGAGGGCGGCCTCGGCCACCTCGCTCCAGCGGGCACCGGCGCCCACCGTGACCGTCGTGCTGTGCGGCCCCACGGGGCCGATGTCCGCTAGCGTCGCGGTTTCGACGACCAGCCCGCCCTCGACCTGCGCCTGGCCGTTGGTGGCATGCCCCTGGCCGCGAGGTGCGACCGGCAGACGGTGCGTGTTGCAGAACCGGACCATGGCGACGACGTCCCGGACCGAGCCGGGGCGCAGGACGGCGACGGGGCGGCGGTGCACGATGTGGCCGTAGTCGTCGGAGGCGGCCGAGAGCGAGGCGTCGTCCATGACGAGCGTCCCGTCCAGGGCGGGAACCCTCGCAAGGCCGGACCCGGACCCGGACCCGGAGGCGGTCGTGGCCCAGCTCCGCGTGCCGGTGTCGAAGCCCATCACGACCGCACCGGTGATCGCGACTCCACGCAGAACAGCACGCCGTGACGGTGTGTGGGGCATGTTCACTACCACCTCGTACGCAGCTCGGGACGGTCAACGCCAGCTCATACTAGGGGAGTTGGCGGACGCGGACATGGGTTGGAGGACGTCCCCCTCCCCCGAAGGTGACGTCCTCCAACCGCTCCCCCGGCGCCGGACTGTGGGCCGGCCGACCGCGTGGGGTGGCGGTCCGTGCTGTCACCAGCACATGACCGCTGTCTCCCCCGGACCCCACGCGGAGTACAGACGGACGCGGACGTAATAGCGGCGTCCTTTGACCAGGCGGGCCTTCATCGTGGCGTTGTGCGGCTCTCCGCCGTCGTCGCGCCCTGCGACGTAGCGGGGCACGTCGTCCCGTTCCTCGAAGAGGACCAGGACGGAGTCGTTCGCGCCGAACGTGCCCACGGTGTACTCGCGGGTCTCCGGCGGGTCGATCACGAAGTCGGCCTGCTCACCGGGCGCGAGACGCAGCGGCACCGAGCGGAAGGGCTCCAGCGCGGGCAGCTTCGGCGAATCGGCCGGCGGGTACCAGCGCAGCGCGAACTCCTTGTCTGCGGGCGAGAGCGTGCCCTGCGGGTTCAGGCCCGCACGGAACTGCTCCGGCTCCAGGATCAGCCCGCCCGGGAACGGATACTCCATGATCGACTGCGGGTCCCAGACCGAGCCGTTGACCTCGGAGGGGTCCAGCTTGCGCAGGATGTTGAAGAACGTCGTGTCCCGGCTCCAGAAGTTCGGCGGCCCCGCCAGCTCGGCGTAGACGGCCTCGTCGTCCCAGTGGATGCCGGCGAACGGGCTCTGGTGCTCGTGCAGCATGCCGAGCGCGTGCCCGATCTCGTGCAGGGCCGTCCCGCGCTCCCCGGGCACGGTCAGGTCCCAGCCGAAGTTCATGGTGCGCTCCTGCTGCCCGGCCTGCAGGCAGTCCTTGCCCACGGTCGACCAGGAGCCGTCGCCGAGCTGGAAACCGATGCGCAGTTCGGCCTCGGAGCGGTCGCCGACCTCGACGAAGGAGACCCCCATGCCGAGGTCCTGCCACTCCCGGAAGCACTCGCGCACCACGTCCTGCTGCTCCTTGGCACCGGCCCACGACACCCGGCGGGACTGGCCCGTCCCCGGTACGGGGATGACCGAGCCGTCCTCGTCGCCGTCGAAGAAGTAGTAGTGCAGGACCGTGCCGTTGACCCACATCGCCCGTCCGGCGATGAGCGCACCGAGCCTCTCGGCGGTCAGCCCCGGTGTGAAAGCGGGGGCCGACTGCTGCGCGAGGGAGCAGTAGCGTCCGGTCATGCGCACAGACTGCCGCGAGGGACGGCACAGGCGCCTGAGTCGAGGTCTACTCAAGTCGCCCTGTATCAGGAATGAGTACTCGCACTCATACTCCCGTGACGACCTTCGAACGCGACGCGAAGACCCTGGAACTGCCCTGGCCGTTCACCGGACGTGAGGACGAGCTCGAGCTGATCCGCCGGTCCCTGAGCGCCGGTCACCACGGCATCGTGGTGACCGGCCCGGCCGGCTCCGGCAAGACCCGGCTGGTCACCGAGGCCGTGCGGGGCAGCGACCGCGCCCGCGCGGCCGGCACGCCCGAGACGCGTCACATCCCCTTCGCCGCGTTCGCCCACCTGCTGCCCGAGGCGGTCTCCCTGCACCGGGCGGTCCAACTCCTCTCCGACGTACGGCTGCTGGTCGTCGACGACGCGCATCTGCTCGACGACGCCTCCGCCGCCCTCGTGCACCAGCTCGCCGTGCACGGCCGCACCCGGCTGATCGCCGTCGCCGTGGACGGCGGCCCGTATCCCGGCGCGGTCTCCCGGCTGTGGACCGGGGAGCTGCTGCCGCGCCTCGCCCTGGAGCCGCTGCCCCGCGAGGACACCGAGCAGCTGCTGGCCGCGGGCGTCGGCGGCAGCCTGGAGCCGCTCACCCTCAACCGCCTGCAGCACCTGTGCCGGGGCGATCTGAGGCTGCTTCGCGACCTGGTGGACGCGGTGCGCGAGCGCGGCCTGCTCACCCGCGCCGCGGACGCGGACGGCTGGGTCTGGCGTGGCCCGGTGCCGGTCACGGCGACCGTCCGCGAGCGCACCGCCCGGGTCCTGGAATTCGCGGGCCCGCAGGAGCGCGGGACGCTCGAACGGCTCGCCTTCGCCGAGCCCCTGCCGCTGCACCTGGACGACCTCGACCTGCGGATCCTCGAGAACCTCGAGGCCGGCGATCTGATCCGCGTCGACGACCACGGCACCGTCCGCCTCGCGCACCCGCTGCACGGCCCGGTGCTGCGCGCCGCGGCCGGCCGGCTCAGGGCGGCCCGCCTGTCCCGTACGCCGGCCCAGTGCGACGCGGCACTCACCGCCGAGGCGGCCATGCTGGCCGGGCGGATCGAGCGGGGGGACGTACGACCTGCGGCCACGCCGGTGGGGGAGTGGCTGGCCCAGGAGGGCGCGACGGTACCGGCGGGGTATGCCGCCGTGCGCGCCCGATTCGCGCGGCTTCGGGGGGAGCTGCGTGAAGCGGCGGCCTGGGCGAGGGAGGGGCTGCGGGACACTGTGCACGACGTGTCCTGCCGCACCGAACTCGCCCTGGCCGCCGCGCAGTCGGGGGACGCGGCCACGGCCCGGGAGACCGTGGCGGGCTGCCCGGACCTTCCGGAGGCGTCGGCCTGGCTGGCCGCGGCCCGCGGGGACGCCGACGCGGCGGTGGCGGCGATCGGCGACGTCACCGACGGCATGGTGCAGACGTACGGCGCGGGCGGCGACTGCACGGACACGGCGTTCGCGCTCTACGACCTCGTACGCCTCGGAGCCCCTGAGAAGGCCGCCGGGCGCCTTCCGGCCGAGGGCGTGTTCGCCCGGCACGCCGAAGCGCTGGCCCGCGCGGACGGGCCGGCTCTGGACCGGGCGGCCGAGGCCCTGGAGGAGCGCGGGTTCGTGCTGTTCGCCGCCGAGGCGCACGCGCAGGCCGTCCGCGCCCACCGCGACCCGCACGCCGCACGCACCTCACGCACGCGTGCCGCCGCGCTGGCCCGCCGCTGCCAGGGCGCCCGCACCCCGGCCCTGTCCGGCCTGGTTCTGGGCGAACTGACCGCCCGCCAGCGCCAGATCGTCACCCTCGCGGCCGCGGGCCTGAGCAACCGGCAGATCGCGGAACAGCTCACGCTGTCCATCCGCACCGTCGGCAATCACCTCTACAGCGCCTACGCCCGCCTCGGCGCGAGCGACCGGGGCGCGCTGCCGTGGCTCGTCGAGCTGCCGGAGGTGCAGCCCGCCTGAGCCGCGCCCATGAACCGGCGGTCTGACCCCCAGTATTCGGGGGAGGGGTCAGGCCGCCGCCTTGTGCCGTGACGCCCTTGCCGCGCCGGGCCGTTCAGGCCGCGCCGAACGCCGTGAACGCCCAGCCCGTCGCCTGGTGCAGCGCGTCCCAGGGCAGGGATGCGCGTGCGTCGCGCAGCGCCTCCGCCAGCGACAGGCCCGTGTCCAGGCCCTTGTGCAGCGCGAGCATCAACGGCACCACGGCGGCGTCGTTGACGGGTGCGCTGCTGGCCACCACGCCCGCCGTGCCCAGCGGCAGCAGGGCGGTGACCAGGCCGAGGAGCTCGTCCGCGCCGACCGAGGCGAGACGGGCGGTGTCGCAGCAGGACAGGATGATCCGGTACGGGCTGCGGTCCAGGCGCTCGAAGTCGTGCACGATCAGCGGGCCGTCGGCCATCCGCAGCGAGGAGAACAGCGGGCTGTCGGCCCGGAACGTGCCGTGCGCGGCGATGTGGGCGAGCGCCGCGCCGTCGAGCTCCTGAAGGACGCGCGTCGCGCGCGCGGCGTCCTCCTCGAGGAGCAGCGGTGTGCCGTAGCGATCGGCGAGTTCGGACACCTCCGCGCCGCCGGTGGCCAGGCCCGGGCCGCGCACCAGGACATGGCGGCCGCCGGGCGGCGGCTCGGTCTCGCGGGCGCGCAGCCAGCTGCTCGCCGACGGGGACACGCTCAGCACCCGTTCGCGCAGTGAGGGCAGCAGCGCCCACGGCACGCTGTGCAGCCGGCCCGGCGGCACGATGACGACCGGCCCGGAACCCAGGTGCGCGGCGGCCGGGCCGAGCAGCAGTTCCTCCAGGCGGCGGCCCATGGCCTCGACCACCGGGAGCCGGCCCTCCGCGCCGGGATGGGCGAGCCGGCGGAGCCCGGCCTGCACATGCTCGGTCTCGGTCTCGGCGTCGGCGAGCCGCCCCGCCTCGAACCGCCGCACCCGCCCCTGACCGCACAACAGCACCTGCACGCGCCCGTCGAGCACGGCGAGCTCCACCAGCCGTACCTCGCCCAGCCGGTGCAGCAGCCGGGCGGGCTCGAAGCGGTCCTCGGCACCGGGCGCGGCGCCCTTCAGGTGCAGGGTCCGGGCGCGGATCTCCCGCTCCAGACGCCGCTGTTCGCGCTCCAGGACGGGGATCGGGCGGCCGTCCCTGCGTCCCTCCTCCGCACGTGCGGCGATCTCCCGGAACGCGGTCAGATCGCCGAGCAGGGCGGGGTCGGCGGGCGGCCTGGTCGGCGGTGCGGTCAGGACGGTGGCCCGCCAGCGTTCGCTCCACGTCAGCAGCCGGCGCGGGCCGCCGGAGTCGAGGCTGGCCTGCTGCGCCAGCGCGGCCAGTTCGGCGCCCTGCTCGGTGGCGCGGGCCCTGAGCTCCGAGGCGCCCAGCGTCATCCGGTGGTCGTCGAGCACGTCGAGGCCGCGCCTGCACGCCTCCAGCACGCCCCGCCCGGAGCCGGCCGCCCGGGCCCGCAGCGCCTGCGCGGCCCAGCCCGTCATCCGCGCCAGCGGCGGCCCGCCGTGCCGGCTGCGGGCGGCGACGGCCAGATGCCGCTCCGCGTCCGCCGTCCAGCCCAGGCCGAGCGCGATCCGGCCGGCCAGCAGCGAGGCCTCCGGCGCGGCCGGTGCGCCGAAGGACGCCAGCCGTTCGGCCACCGCCGCCGCGTCCGCGACCAGCCGTCCCGAGCGGCGCCCGGAGGCCACCCGCGCCTGGAGCAGCACCAGCTGGGCGTGCGTCTCCCACCAGGTGCGGCGCTGTCCGGCGAACAGCCGCACCGCCAGCGCCGCACGCGCGATCGCGGTGTGCGGGTCGCCCGCGAGCCGGGCCGCGCGGGCCGCGACCAGCAGCAGCTCCGCCTTGCGGGTGGACTGCCCGCCGATGCCGTCCAGCGCCCCGATCACCGCGTCCGCGACGGTGAGCGCCTCCGGGGCGAGCCCGGCCGCCATCAGGACGTCACAGCGGCGGATGGAGAGCATGAAGGACGGTGTGCCGAGCTTGGCGTAGCGTTCCTCGGCCTCGTCCATGAGCCGCAGCGCCGCCGGGATGTCGCCCTGGCGGAAGGCGGCCAGGCCCCGGCTCTCCACCACGTCCGCCTTGTCGTGGTCCTGGCCGGTGGTGTCCCACAGCGCCTCGGCCGCGGTGAAGTCGGCGTCCGCCCGGTCCACCGCGCCGAGCGCCAGATGCACGGTGGCCCGCAAGGTCAGCGCGCGCGCCGTCCAGATGACGTCGTCGGCCTGGCGCAGCACCGGGATGGCCCGGCGTACGTCGTCCAGTGCCTCGCGGTGGCGGCCCAGCACCCAGGAGGCGTAGGCCCGCCGGAACAGCACCCGCGCGCGGGTGTGGCCGCTGCTGACGGTGACGCCCCGCTCCAGCGCCTCCAGGCCCTGCCGGGTGCGGCCGGCGTGCACCAGCGCCACGCCGAGCGCGGCCAGGACGTCCGCCTCCCGGTCGGGTGCCTGTGCGCGTGCCGCGAGGTCGCGGGCCTGGCGCAGATGGTGCAGGGCGATCTTCATGTCGCCCCAGTCGCGCTGCCAGATGCCGATCACCTGGTGGGCGACGGAGGCGCGCCAAGGCGACGGATCGGCGTCGAGTACGCCCTGCGCCCGGGCCCGGGCCTCGCCCGGGTCGGCGAACACCATCGGCAGCAGTTCGAGCACCGTGTCGCTTGCCCCTGTCACTCCACGGATAGTAGTGGCCCCTGGTAGCGGCCACACCGGTTTGGTGCTGTATCAACCAAAGGCCCCGAGACTCTGATTGACGACTGCCGCCTCAACGGGAGGACCTGCCATGGCGCCTCAGCGATTCCGAGAGCAATTCGACCAGATCCAGCGCTCGATGCCCGATGTCTCCCTGGCCCTGGGGCCCGACGACGCGGCCGAGTTCATCTACGAGAAGGGTGTGGTCCTGGCTCGTGACGGCGAGGAGGCGCGGCTCGTCGAGGACACCGTGCGCACCCACTTCACCGAGGCGACCGGCCTGAGCGCCGACCGTGTGCAGCGGGTCAGCCCGGAGACCAACCGCTCGGGCATCACCCGCATCCAGGTCGGCGACCCGGGCCACGGCGACCGGCACGGCGACCGGTCGGTCGCGCACGCCCTGCGGGCCATGCGCGAGCACGAGGGCCGTCAGCAGCGCCGGCTCGTCAGCCGCAACCACGTGGTGTCGATCGCGGTCAACTCCTGTCCCGGCGACGAGCCCGTGCCCGCCCCGCTCGCCCAGGGCACCAACCCGGCCGCGGCCGAGGGCCGGCACGACGCGGACAGCGCGGTCGGCGTCCTGGTCATCGACAACGGCCTCACGCACGACTACGGCATGGTGCCCCTCCTCGCCCACGTCCAGGGCGACCTGCACGGCATCGAGACCGACGACCAGGGCAACCTGCTGCAGTACGTCGGCCACGGCACCTTCATCGCGGGCCTGGTCGCGGCCGTCGCGCCCAACACGGACATCACCGTGCGCAGCACCCTCAACGACGCAGGCGCGATCCTGGAGTCCGAGTTCGGTGAGCGGCTGTTCGCGGCGGTGGACGAGCACGGCTGGCCGGACATCATCAGCCTGTCCGCCGGCACCTCAAACGGCCGCGTCGACGGCCTGCTCGGCGTCGAGGGCTTCATGCAGGAACTGCGCGGGAAGCGCACCCTGATGGTCGCCGCCGCCGGCAACAACGCCAGCGCCACCCCGTTCTGGCCCGCCGCCTACGCCTCCCTGCCCGACTTCGCGGACGTCGTCCTGTCGGTCGGCGCGCTGCGCAGCGACGGCGAGTTCGGCGCCTGCTTCTCCAACCACGGTGCCTGGGTGAGCGCCTTCGCCCCCGGCGAGCGCCTGACCAGTGCGCTGACCGGCTTCGACGCACCGGTGCCGTACCTGTACCAGCATTCCACCTACGACGCCTGCCGCTTCGGCTTCGGCTACGCCTGCACCTGCCAGTACCCGCGCCACACCGGGGCGCTCAGCGAGGCCGGCACGCCCACCGCCGCCAAGGCCGACCAGGTGATGTTCGAGGGTTACGCGCACTGGAGCGGCACCTCCTTCGCGGCGCCCGTGGCCGCAGGCATGGTCGCCGCCTACATGACGGCCAACAAGGAGGGCGACGCGCGCGCCGCGTGCAAACAACTGCTCACCGCGAACACCGAGTTCGCGGAGGTGCGCGGGGCGCATGTACCGGCGCTGCGCCCGGCCGGCTGGCGCCCGGCTTCGGTCGTGCAGCTGTCCCCCGGAGCATGAGGTCAGGAACGGCCCCTTCCACGGCGTACGATGTCATGCCGTACTCGAGGGGTGGAACCGTGGACCGAGCAGATGTCGGCGCGCTGGTCCAGTCCGCCGTCGACGGTGACGCGGCGGCCTGGAAGGCGCTCGTGGAAGGGCTGAGCCCACTGGTGTGGTCCGTCGTGCGCTCGCACCGGCTCTCCGAGGCCGACGCGCACGAGGTGTACCAGACGGCCTGGTTCCGTTTCGCCCAGCACCTGGGCCGGATCCGGGAACCGGAGAAGGCCGGGGCATGGCTGGCCAGTACCGCGCGGCACGAGTGCCTGAAGGTGCTCAAGAGCTTAAGGCGGCTGACCCCGACGGACGATCCGCAGCTGCTCGACCGGGTCAGTGAGGACCGTACGCCCGAGCAGTCGTTCCTCGACCTGGAGGAGGCGGCCGCCCAGAGCGAGCGGATCCGGCACCTGTGGCAGGAGTTCGAGGAACTGGGCGAACGCTGCAGGCAGTTGCTGCGGGTCCTGATGTCCACGCCGCCGCCCAGCTACCAGGAGGTGTCCGCGGCGCTGGGGATCGCCGTGGGCAGCATCGGACCGCTCCGCCAGCGCTGTCTGCGGCGCCTGCGGGCACGACTCGAGGCACGGGGAGCGGTGTGAGGGACATGGACGACGACATGAGTGACATGAGCGGCGAGGACGCCTTCGAGGGCGAGTTGCAGGGCGACGACCTGGAACTCGACCTGCTGGAGGAGGAACTGCGCCGGGCCACGGCCATCCTGGACCCGGTGCCGCCCGAGCTGCGCCAGATCGCCGTCGAGGCGTTCGCGCTGCACGACCTCGACGAGAAGATCGCCGAGCTGACGTTCGACTCGGTCGTCGACGCGATCCCGGTGCGGGGAGCGGTGGACGTGCCGCGGATGCTGACGTTCCACGCGGGCGGGGTGACCGTCGACGTGGAACTGTCCGCGCAGGGCCTGATGGGGCAGGTGCTGCCGCCCCAGACGGCCGGGATCGAGGTGCTCAGCGGCCCGGTCTCGGGCTCGCCCCTGGAGACCGACGCCATGGGGCGCTTCACCTACGGCGAGCCTCCCGCCGGCCCGTTCGCGCTGCGGCTGCGGACCGGCGAGGGCGTGCTCGTCACGGACTGGCTGACGGTCTGAGGTTCCGGGGCCCTGCCCTCACCAGGTGACGGGCAGGGTCTGCGGGCCGCGGATCATGGTCTTGCGGCGCCAGACGACCTCGTCGGCGGGCACCGCGAGCCGCAGGCCGGGCAGCCGCTCCAGCAGCGTGCCGACGAGCAGTTCGGTCTGCAGGCGGGCGAGGACGGCTCCGGTGCAGTGGTGCGGGCCGTTGCCGAACGCCAGATGCGCGTTGGGGTCGCGGTCGGGGTCGATCCGGTCCGGGTCGGGGAAGACCTCCGGGTCGCGGTTGGCGGCCAGGTAGGAGACGTACACGGGCTCGCCGGCGGTGATGCGGTGGCCGTGCAGCTCCACGTCCTCCAGGGCGATACGGGCCAGCCCGACCGAGGCCCGGTGCGGGATGAAGCGCAGCAGCTCGTCGAGCGTCTCTTCGCGCGTGTGCGGCTCCTTGACGCGCTCCTTCAACTCCGGGTGGGAGAGCATCAGGAACAGCATCTGACCGCAGTTGTGGGTGACCGCCTCGCCGCCGATCTGCAGCGGTCCGGCAAGGCCCACGGCCTCCTCCTCGCTGATCTCACCGCGGCCGACGGCGGCACCGAGCAGCGAGTACACGTCCTCGTCCGTGCTGCCGGCCCGTGCGCGGACGGTGGCGGTGATCCACCCGTACATGCCCTTCTTGGCACGGTCGGCGGCCTCGGCCCCGCCGGAGGTGGAGATGATCTGGCGCGTCCAGGCGTGCACCCGCTCCCGGTCCGCCACAGGTACCCCCATCACCTCGCTGACCACGGTGATCGGGAACGGCTCCAACACCCGCTCGACCAGATCGGCCGGCGGCCCATCGCCTACGACACCGTCCACCAGACCGTCGAGGATGGTCTGCGCCCGGGGCCGCAGCCGCTTCATCGCACCCACCGTGAACGCGCCCGCGATCGGCTTGCGCAGCCGGTTGTGCTCCGGCTGGTCGGCCCAGGCGAGCGAGCCGGACCGGGGAGCGAAGTTGGGGGCGAGCCGGGTGACTTGGCGGCGGGTGACCTCGGTACGGCTGAACCGCGGATCGTTCGTGATCAGCTTCACGTCGTCGTACCGGGTGGCCAGCCACGCCCAGCCCTCACCGTGCGGCAACCGGATCCGCGTCAACGGCCCCTCACGCATCAGCTCCGCGAGCACCGGATCGAACTCGGTCCCGCCCAGATCGAGCGCCGGCCACTCCCGCACCGGCGGCGGCACCTGCTCCGTCAACGTGCTGATCTCCTCGCTCATGCCTCCCACCCTGGGCCTGCGCGCGGGGGCTGTCGCGCGGGAGTGCTCCAGGCGGAGGCCGGTGATCACGCGCGAGATAACGGGACACCTGGTCAGAACTTCGTCGTCACGTCCGTCCTGGCCACCTTCCGGATCGCCGCCGCGGTGATGCCCCGAGCACCCGTCAGGTCGGCACCCCTGAGATCCGCGTCCTCCAGATTCGCTCCGGTCAGGTCCGCATATCTCAGAGACGAGCCCGTCAGACGTGCGTCGCTCAGCTCCGCGTGGCTCAGGTTCGCCTCGGTCAGGTTCATGTAGCTCGCGCGCGCAAAGGCCAGGTTCGCGCCCTTCAGGTCGGCGCGGAAGAGGTTCATCCCCGACAGTGTCCGGGTCGGCAGCTCGACGCCAGGGACCCTGATCCGGTGCAGGTCGGTGAACTCATGCGACGCACGAGGGAGTCGCCCCAGCACGGTCAGCGCGGCCTGGACGTCCGTATCCGGCTCCGGCGGGAGCTTGGCGTCCGGGACGGACGTCGCCGGATCGTGTTCGCGCACGAACGCCGCCAGCACATCGATGATGGTGGCCCGGTCCCGCGCGGAGTCGTGGGCGATGCGCTCCAGGGCGTAGACGGCACTGGTCCGGACATCACGCCCCGAAGCGCCCAGCTCCTCGGTGGCTCTGGTGTACCGGTCGATGATCTGGCCTTCCCGGGCCGTGCGCAATTCGTTCTGCCCGGTCCGCCACGACAACGCGGTGGCGACCAGGCCGGCCGCGGCGAAGAACACTCCGAACAGGATGCCGATGCTGTTGAACCACTGGTGCCGGCTCTGACGCCGCCGCTCCCGCTCCTCGGCTTCGTACTGCTTCTCCTGCTGGAGCAGCTCCCAACGGCGTTCCGCGGGCAGCGCGTTCAGCTCGTCCTGGGTCGGTTCGGTGACGCGGACCGGGGTCGGCTGCGCCGGTGCCGGCCCGTCTGGATTCTCCGAGTCCGCGGCATTGGGTGCCGGGTCACCGGGCCCCTCATCGGGATCCTCACGGGATTCGGGATCGCGGTTCACGCACGGCACGATACGGGTCGTGATCGCCGTGCAACAGCCTGCTACGTGACCGGACTTGAGGCGCGGCCAGTCGGCCCGTCAGCATCCCGTCACGGCGGCGGCGAGTGTGGACAGGGCCGTTGCCGGGCGGGTGAGTGCGGGGGTGGCAGGGCCGCCCGGTTCGATCATGTACGTGTCGCGGCGGATCTCCACCATCAGCGCGCTGACACGGGTGTCCTTGCCGTAGAACTCCAGTGGTACGTAGGCGCCGCCGAAGGGGCTGTCCAGGGCCGTTTCCCCGCAGGGTGCGAACGCTTTTTTCGCCGCCGCGAGCAGTTCGGGCGGTGTGTGGAAGGGGTCGGTGCCGAGGCAGATCGGTGGGCGGGGGCCCGTGCCGTGGAGTTCGTAGGGGAGTGGGGCGGTCGGGTAGGAGTGGACGTCGATGATCACGGCTCGTCCGGTGGTGGTGAGGCGGTCCGCGACCGCCTCGGTCATGGCCTCGGCGTACGGCCGGAAGTAGCGGGCGATCAGCGGCTCGGGGTCGGTGGCCGTGGGCCGCAGTGCCTCGCGGTGCGTGGTGCGGGTGTAGACCGCGCCCATGCCGACCGACAGCATCTCCTCCCGCTCGTCGGGGAAGCGCTCGGGGTCGACGACCAGCCGCGAGAGCCTGTTGACGAACCTCCAGGGAGTCACCGCCGACAGCTCGGCCGCCGCCTCGGCGATCTCGGCCGTGTGCGCGTCGGTGATGTGGTCGAGCTCCCGCTCCAGCGCCGCGTCGTCCAGCACGATGCCCGCGCGTACGTCGGCGGGTATGTCCCGCGCCGAGTGCGGCACATGGAGGATCACGGGGGAGTCGGCGGCGCCGGGCAGGTACGCGAACGACGGGGCGCTGTGGGGCATGGGCTGCTGCTCCTGGGGTGGCGATGCGGCCAGGGCCGCGGAAACGACCCACGGCCAATGATCGCGCAGCGGTCCCGCCCGGCCCCGGCCTCGCAGGGTGGGCTTGTCAGACCCCTCGCCTACTCTCGATCCATGACCGTCCACGAGCTCTCGCGCACCGACGCCCGGCGTATCGCCGTCCGCGCCCAACTCCTGGATGCCACGCGGCCGGACGGGCTGCTCGACGTGGTGCGCGGGCTGACCCTGCTGCAGATCGACCCGATCGCCGCGGTCGCGCCCAACGCCGACCTCGTGGCGTGGAGCAGACTCGGATCGGCGTACGCGCCGGACGAGCTGGCCGCGGCGCTGGAGAAGCGGACGCTGGTGGAGCTGCAGGCGATGGTCCGGCCGGCCGAGGACCTCGCGCTGTACCGCGCGGAGATGGCCGAGTGGCCCGAGCGGGGGACGCCGTCGTCGTGGCGGGAGTACCACCGGACGTGGGTGGCGGCCAACGAAGCCTGCCGCCGGGACATCCTCGACAGGCTCGGAGCCGACGGGCCCCTGCCCTCCCGCGAGCTGCCGGACACCTGCGCCGAGCCGTGGAGATCGAGCGGCTGGACCAACAACCGCAACGTCACCAAGCTCCTGGAGCTGATGGTGCAGCGCGGCGAGGTCGCCGTCGCCGGACGCCGGGGCGGCGACCGCCTGTGGGACCTGGCCGACCGGGTCTATCCCGGGACGGCGCCCCTCCCGGTCGAGGACGCCCTGCGCCTGCGCGACGAGCGACGGCTGAGAGCCCTCGGCATCGCCCGCGCCCGCGGACCGGAGTGCCAGGTCGAGCCCGCCGATGTGGGCGAGGCGGGCGAGCCGGCCGTCGTCGAGGGCGTCCGGGGCAAGTGGCGGGTGGATCCGGCCCAGTTGGGCCTGCCCTTCGAGGGACGGGCGGCCCTGCTCTCCCCCTTCGACCGCCTCGTGCACGACCGCAAGCGCATGGCGGAGCTGTTCGCGTACGAGTACCAACTGGAGATGTACAAGCCCGCCGCCAAGCGCCGCTGGGGCTACTTCGCGCTGCCGGTCCTGTACGGCGACCGGCTGGTCGGCAAGCTGGACGCGGCGGCCGACCGCAAGGCCGGCGTCCTGCGTGTCAACGCCCTCCATGAGGACGAGCCGTTCACGAAGGCGATGAGCGCGGAGATCGGCCGGGAGACCGAGGATCTGGCCCGGTGGCTGGAGCTGGAGCTCGTTCTGCCCGACCGGACGGGTGTCAGCCGACGCCGCTGACTCCGGAGGCGACGAAACGGCGGTGCATCGGGGAGAACGTGACCTCGGGCTCGCCGGTGATGCCGGCCTGCTTGATGGCGGGCATCAGCCGCTCGGCGAAGAAGCGCTGGAAGTTTGCCTGGTCGTTCCAGACGTCGGTGACGTGCAGCGCGCCTGCGTCGAACCAGGCCACGTGCAGGGCGATGCCCTCCGGCTGGTCGTTCTCCCAGTCGACCGCGTTTCGCAGGGTGTCATAGTGATCGGGCGTGAGCCCTGTCCAGGTGAGGGACAGCACAACAGCCATAGGAGGGCCTCCTCAGTTCGGTTTCCCCTGCGCCCAGTACACCGACCCGGGCCACCGATCTCCCGCCGGGCTACGCCGTTCGTGACACGGCTTCGCCCCGGCCGGGCAGTGTGCCGGCCGGGGCGAAGTCAGGAACGGGCCGTCGAGGCCAGGCGCGTCAGCTCAGCGACGCGAGCGCCTCGTTCCACGTGGCCGACGGGCGCATGACCGCGGCGGCCTTGGCCGGGTCGGGCTGGTAGTAGCCGCCGATGTCGACCTGCTTGCCCTGGACGGCGATCAGCTCGTCGACGATCTTCTGCTCGTTCGCGGCGAGCGTCTCGGCGAGCGGGGCGAAGGCCTTCGCCAGATCCGCGTCGTCGGTCTGCTTCGCCAGCTCCTGCGCCCAGTACAGGGACAGGAAGAAGTGGCTGCCGCGGTTGTCGATGCCGCCGACGCGGCGGGTCGGGGACTTGTCCTCGTTGAGGAAGGTCGCCGTGGCGCGGTCGAGGGTGTCGGCCAGCACCTTGGCGCGGGCGTTGCCGGTGGCCGTGGCGTACTGCTCGAAGGCCGGGACCAGGGCGAAGAACTCGCCGAGGGAGTCCCAGCGCAGGTAGTTCTCCCTGACCAGCTGCTGCACGTGCTTCGGCGCGGAGCCGCCGGCGCCCGTCTCGAACAGGCCGCCGCCCGCCATCAGCGGGACGACCGACAGCATCTTGGCGCTGGTGCCCAGCTCCAGGATCGGGAAGAGGTCGGTGAGGTAGTCACGCAGCACGTTGCCGGTCACCGAGATGGTGTTCTCGCCGCGGCGGATGCGCTCGACCGACAGCTTGGTCGCGTCGACCGGGGCGAGGACGCGGATGTCCAGGCCCTCGGTGTCGTGCTCCGGCAGGTAGGCCTCGACCTTGGCGATCAGGTTGGCGTCGTGCGCGCGGGTCTCGTCCAGCCAGAACACCGCCGGGTCGCCGGTGGCGCGGGCGCGGGTGACGGCGAGCTTCACCCAGTCCTTGATCGGCGCGTCCTTGGTCTGGCAGGCGCGGAAGATGTCACCCGGGGCGACCGGCTGTTCGATGACGGCGTTGCCGCCGCCGTCGACCAGGCGGACCGTGCCGGCGGTCTTGATCTCGAAGGTCTTGTCGTGGGAGCCGTACTCCTCGGCCTTCTGCGCCATCAGGCCGACGTTCGGCACCGAGCCCATGGTCGAGGGGTCGTAGGCGCCGTTGGCCCGGCAGTCCTCGATGACGGCCTGGTAGACGCCCGCGTAGGAGGAGTCGGGCAGGACCGCGAGGGTGTCGGCCTCCTGGCCGTCCGGGCCCCACATGTGGCCGGAGGTGCGGATCATGGCCGGCATCGAGGCGTCGACGATCACGTCGGACGGTACGTGCAGGTTGGTGATGCCGCGGTCGGAGTCGACCATCGCCAGCTCGGGGCCGTCGGCGATCTCGGCGTCGAAGGAGGCCTTGATCTCGGCGCCCTCGGGCAGGGCCTCCAGGCCCTTGTAGATGCCGCCCAGTCCGTCGTTCGGGGACAGGCCGGCCGCGGCGAGCGTCTCGCCGTACTTCGCGAAGGTCTTCGGGAAGAAGGCGCGCACGACATGGCCGAAGACGATCGGGTCGGAGACCTTCATCATCGTCGCCTTGAGGTGCACGGAGAACAGGACGCCGTCCTGCTTGGCGCGGGCGACCTGCGCGGCGAGGAACTCGTTCAGCGCGGCGGCGCGCATCACGGAGGCGTCGACGACCTCGCCCTCGAGGACCGGCACGGACTCGCGCAGCACGGTGGTGGTGCCGTCCTCGCCGACCAGCTCGATCCGCAGGGAGCCGGCCTCGGAGATCACCACGGACTTCTCGGTGGAGCGGAAGTCGTTCTCGCCCATGGTCGCGACGTTGGTCTTCGAGTCGGAGGACCAGGCGCCCATGCGGTGCGGGTGGGTGTGGGCGTAGTTCTTGACCGAGGCGGGGGCGCGGCGGTCGGAGTTGCCCTCACGCAGGACCGGGTTCACGGCGGAGCCCTTGACCTTGTCGTAGCGGGCCTGGATCTCCCGCTCCTCGTCGGTCTTCGGGTCGTCCGGGTAGTTCGGCAGCGCGTAGCCCTGGCCCTGCAGCTCGGCGACCGCGGCCTTGAGCTGCGGGATCGACGCCGAGATGTTCGGCAGCTTGATGATGTTGGCCTCGGGCGTCTTGGCCAGCTCGCCCAGCTCGTGCAGCGCGTCAGGAATGCGCTGGTCCTCGGTCAGGTACTCCGGGAACACCGAGATGAGGCGTCCGGCCAGCGAGATGTCCCGCGTGGACACGGCGACACCCGCCTGCGAGGCGTACGCCTGGACCACCGGCAGGAAGGAATACGTCGCCAGGGCCGGGGCCTCGTCAGTGTGCGTATAGAAGATGGTCGAGTCAGTCACCGGGTGCTCCGCTCCACGTCTGCAACATTGCTCGACATCAAGATATCTCGTGAGCGGGCCGGGCTCGAAAGGGGTCGGCCACACGTCCCACACTCCGGTACCCGATCAGAGCGGTCGATGCGCCCCGGCGGTGCGGGCGAAACGGCTGTTGGTGCAACCAAAGGGGTCCCTGCCGGGTCCTGGAAGTTGATCGTGCATTTGATCGTCGACGGCCGGATCTGACCACCCGGCCGCCCGAGCGAAAGCTGACCATGAGATATCGCGCCAGAGTGACGGCCCCCGTGGCCGCCCTGATCGGTACCGCAGCCGCCCTGACCACGGCAAACGCGGCCTATGCCCGCCCCTCCAACCTGAAGGACCCCGGTACCCCGGGCCCCGAGACCCTCGGCGACTCCGTCTTCCCCGGCCTCGGCAACGACGACTACCGGGTCTCGGCCTACCACCTCGACATCGCCTACGACGGCACGACCCGGCTGGTCGACGCCGCGGTGACGATCTCGCTGACCACCACCCAGGCCCTGAGCCGCTTCTCCCTCGACGCCCTCGGCCTCGACATCCGCACGGTCCGCGTCGACGGCCACAAGGCCACCTTCGAGCAGGCCGGCGAGAAGCTGCGCATCACGCCGAAGACCGCCCTGGCCGCGCGGGCCCGGGGCAAGGTTCGGGTGGAGTACTCCGCCGACCCGCGCCGCACCCTGGCCCACACCGCCTGGGTGCCCACGCCGGACGGCTTCGCGCTGTGCCCGCAGCCGGACTCCGCGCACACCGCCTTCCCGTGCAACGACCATCCCTTGGACAAGGCCGACTTCAGCTTCCGCATCACCGTCCCGAGCGGGCTGCGCGGCGTCGCGAACGGCGTCCAGACCGGCACCGAGAGCCTGTCCGGCGGCCGTACGGCGTACTGCTACCGGTCCCGCTCGCCGATCGCCACCGAACTGGTGCAGATAACCGTCGGCGACTACGTGATCAAGGACCGGCAGGGCCCCAACGGCCTGCCGCTGCGGGACGTCGTGCCCACCGCCCGCGCCGCCGCCCTCGAACCGGCGCTCGCGCTCACCCCGAACCTGGTCCAGTGGCTCGAGGCGCGGCTGGGGGCCTTCCCGTTCGAGACGTACGGGCTGCTGCCGTGCAACTCCGACGACGCCAACGCCTTCGACTTCACCGGCCTGGAGACGCAGACCCTCACCCTGTACAAGCCGAACTTCCTGCTCCAGCCGGAGAAGAGCATCGGCTCGCACATGATGCACGAGCTGGTCCACTCCTGGTTCGGCAACCTCGTCAGCCCCGGCAACTGGGCCGACCTGTGGCTGAACGAGGGCCACGCCGACTTCTACGGACTGCTCTACCGGTACGAGCGCGGCTGGGCCGACTCCCTCGGCCTGACCACCATGGAAGCCCGGATGAAGGACACCTACGCCCGCGGCGACCAGTGGCGCCACGACTCGGGTCCGGTGGCCGCGCCGAACGCGGCCGATCTCTTCGACAGCCAGCGCTATCTGGGCGGCGTGCTGGTCCTGTACGCCCTGCGCCAGGCGGTCGGCGAGGACGTCTTCAGCGCGATCGAGCGGACCTTTCTGGACCGGCACCGCAACTCCTCGGCGACGACGCAGGACTACATCGCCGTCGCCTCGGAGGTCTCGGGCCAGGACCAGTCCGGCTTCCTGACGGACTGGCTGTACGGCACGAAGACGCCGCGGATGCCAGGCCACCCGGACTGGACGGTCACGCCGGTGAACTCGGCGCTCGCCTCACCGCACAGCCGCAGGGGCGGGCACTACCACGACAACTCGGCGACCCTGTAGGTCAGTCGAGGCGGGTGGCGCTCGCGTCGCCCGCCTCCTCGTACGCGTGGCGCTGCTGCGGGATCACCACGGAGCCCTGCTGCAGCGCCACCGTGCGCGCGGGCGACGGGATGCGGATGCCCTCCTCGCGGTAGCGGCGGTGCAGTGCCTTGATGAACTCGTGCTTGATGCGGAACTGGTCGCTGAACTCGCCCACGCCCAGGATGACCGTGAAGCCGATGCGCGAGTCGCCGAAGGTGTGGAAGCGGATCGCCGGCTCGTGTTCCGGGACCGCGCCGTCGACGTGGGTCATCACGTCGCCGATGACCTCCGTCGTCACGCGCTCGACGTGGTCCAGGTCACTGTCGTAGGCGACGCCCACCTGCACCAGGATCGTCAGCCGCTGCTCGGGACGCATGTAGTTGGTCATGTTCGTCCGGGCGAGTTCGCCGTTGGGGATGACGACGAGGTTGTTGGAGAGCGCGCGGACCGTCGTCTGACGCCAGTTGATGTCCTCGACGTAGCCCTCCTCGCCGCTGCTCAGCCGGATGTAGTCGCCGGGCTGCACGGTCTTGGAGGCGAGGATGTGGATGCCGGCGAAGAGGTTGGCGAGCGTGTCCTGAAGCGCGAGCGCGACCGCGAGTCCGCCCACGCCCAGGGCGGTGAGCAGCGGCGCTATGGAGATGCCCAGCGTCTGCAGCACCACCAGGAAGCCGATCGCCAGGACCAGCACCCGGGTGATGTTGACGAAGATCGTGGCCGATCCGGCGACGCCGGAACGGGAGGTGGTGACCGCCCGCACCAGGCCGGCGATCACCCGGGCCGCCGTCACGGTGACGACGAAGATGAGCACCACGGTCAGCACCTGGTTGACGTGGTTCTGAACGGTTCTGGTCAGCGGCAGCGCCGCGCCCGCCGAGGCGGCGCCCGCGACGATCGCCGCCCACGGCAGCACCGTTCGCAGCGCGGCGACGATGACGTCGTCGCCGCTCCAGCGGGTGCGGTCGGCGTGCTTGCCCAGCCAGCGCAGCAGAACGCGCAGCAGGAACGCGGCCAACAGGCCCGCGGCCACCGCGATTCCGGCGATGACCAGGTCGTCCACGGTGACTGCGCGGTTCACCGGTCACCTCCGGAAAGCCGATCTGCGGCGGACGGCGCCGCGGAGTACCGGATGTGAAGTGTCGTCACGTTCCCACCTGCTCGAATCCGAATGTACGACCGCCCATCCTGCCGTACCGGGCACCGTGGTACCGCACGGGAACGCAGCGAGGCCGAACCGGGTCCGTCACATGTCCTGGAACGACCCGTGCCGCCCCGCCCCCGAGGCGAACCGGGCCGCCCCCTCCAGGCTTTCCGTCAACACGCTCATTCCGTGGCGGAGTTCGCCGTGCATGGCCGTCGTCTCGTCCTGGCCGGCCTGTTCCAGTACCGACGCGCGGTCGCCGCGGAGGCATGCCTGGGGGAAGCGGGCGATCTCGGCGGCGAGGGACTCCGCCTCGGTTCGGGACGCGCCGGTGGGGACCACGCGGTTGGCGAGGCCCATGTCGTACGCCTCCTGGGCCGGGACCGGGCGGCCCGTGAGGATCATGTCCATCGCGCGGCTCTGACCGATCAGTCGGGGGAGTCGCACCGTGCCGCCGTCGATCAGCGGTACGCCCCAGCGGCGGCAGAACACGCCGAAGACCGCGTCCTCCTCGGCCACCCGCAGGTCGCACCACAGGGCCAGTTCCAGACCGCCGGCCACCGCGTGCCCCGCGACCGCCGCGATCACCGGCTTGGACAGCCGCAGCCGCGTGGGGCCCATCGGGCCGTCGCCGTCCTCCGCGACCTGGTTGCCGCGTTCGGTGCCGATCGCCTTCAGGTCGGCGCCCGCGCAGAACATGCCGCCCTCGCCCCACAGCACCGCCACCCGCGCCTCCTCGTCCGCCTCGAACTCCCTGAAGGCGTCGGCGAGTTCGGCGGCCGTCGGGCCGTCCACGGCGTTGCGGGCCTCGGGGCGGGACAGGACGACGGTGCTGACGTGTCCCTGGCGCTCGGTACGGACCGGCATCTCGGGTCCCCTTTTCCTGTGCGAGTTTTCCTGTGCGAGGCTGAAGTTCCCTACAGAGGGAGTGTTCCTGATGGCGGTCGAAGGCGTGGCCCTGCCGGTCGCCGTCGTGACCGGAGCCAACCGCGGCATCGGGTACGAGGTCGTACGGCAGCTCGCCGGGCGCGACCACCGCGTCGTGCTCGGCTCGCGCGACCTCGGCAAGGGCCGGGCCGCCGCCGCGCGCATCGACCCGAGCGGGGAGCGGGTCGTCGCCGTACGGCTCGACGTCGCCGACGCCGCGAGCGTGGCCTCCATGAGCGAGCGGGTCACCCGCGAGTTCGGGCGCACGGACGTCGTCGTCAACAACGCCGCCATCCTTTACGACACCTGGGCCCAGGCCCGCACCGCCGACCTCGGCGAGGTCCAACGCGCGCTGGACACCAACCTGTTCGGTGCCTGGCGCGTCACCCAGGCGTTGCTGCCGCTGCTTCGGCGCAGCCCGCACCCTCGCGTGGTCATGGTGAGCAGCGAGGGCGGTTCGCTCGAGTCGATGAGTGGCGGGACGCCCGCCTACAGCGTCTCCAAGGCCGCGCTCAACGCCCTGACCCGGCTGCTCGCCGGTGAGCTGAGCGGGCCGCGCATCCTCGTCAACGCGATCTGCCCCGGCTGGGTCGCCACCGACATGGGCGGCCGCGGCGGCCGTCCCGTCGGCGAGGGCGCCGCCGGGATCGTATGGGCGGCGACGCTGCCCGACGACGGGCCGAGCGGGGGCTTCTTCCGGGACGGCGAGCCCGTGCCGTGGTGACGTCCGCCCGGCTCAGATGACCTTCAGCCGCACCAGTGCGCCCAGCGTCAACGCTCCCGGCACCAGCGGGAGCCAGACCGTGATGATCCGGTAGGCGAGGACGACGGCCGTGGCCACGGCGGCCGGGGCGCCCGCCGCCACCAGCGCCACGATCAGCGCCGCCTCCACCGAGCCGATGCCGCCCGGCGTCGGCACCACCGCGACGGCGACCGTAGCCGCCAGATACGCCACGGCCATGTGCACGGGCGGCACCGGCAGCCCCAGCGACAGGCCGACCAGGACCAGCCCGGCCGCCTGGAGCGCGGGGAAGGCGAGCGAACCGCCCCACAGCGCCAGCGCCCGGGAGGGACGGGTGTGCACCGAGCGCAGCTCGCCCAGCGCCGTGCGCAGGAAGGACAGCGCGGCCGTCCGCAGCCGTCGTACGAGAAGCAGGAGTGCGGCGGCCACCAGCACGACCGCGGCGACGGCGAGCAGCAGCGGGGCCGTCGAGCCGTGGGGCAGCAGGCTGCCGAAGCGCAGCGCGCCGGGGAACACGAGCAGCAGCGTGATCAGCAGCGCCACCCGGGTGACGGACTCCGCCAGCAGATACAGGGCCAGGGCGGCCGAGGAGCGGGCCAGCGGAATGCCGCAGACCGTCATGAAGCGCAGGTTCACCGCCCCCGCGCCGAGACCGGTGGGCAGCAGGTGGTTGGCCGAGCCGGCCGCGAACTGCGTGGCCAGCAGCCGCCGCCTGGGCAGCCGGTCGACGACCGCGCCCTGCCGGGTGAAGGCGGCCGCCACCCAGGTCAGACAGGTGGCACCGGCCGCCGCCAGCAGCCACGGCCACTCGGCCGCCCGCAGATGACCGAAGCCCTCTTCGAGGACCGACCGGTGCTGCACGGCGACGACGGCGACCAGCAGGAGCGGAACCAGGCACAGGATCTGGCGGACCGGGACGCGACGGGGGAGTCGTCCCGGAGGAGGGCCTTGGGGAAGTTGAACCGCAGTCACACCTGGAGAGGTTCTCCGCACCGCGCCAACTGCGGGTTGCGGGATCGCGGACAGCGTCTTACGGACGGGAAGCGGCTGGGGAGGCAGGGCCATGGATGCCTTCGTGCGGGGGGACGGAGCAGCGGAAGTGTTGACCTCAACAACGCTCGAGGTTCTAAGTTCTCTCCCATGAGCATGGAGACCACAGCGTGGACACAGCTGCACAGTGTCATGACGGCCCAGCAGCAACGGCATCCTGTGGCGCGTGCCACGCTGCGCCGTATCGCCGCCTTCGCCCGCCCGCACCGCGCCCGTATGGCGCAGTTCGTGCTGCTCGGGGTGGTGACGGCACTGCTCGCCGTCGCGACCCCCGTCCTGGCCGGCCGCGTCGTCAACGCGATCGTGTCGGGCGGCGACGAGGGCAAGGTCGTACACCTGGCCCTGCTCATCGCGCTGATCGCGGTCGCGGAGGCGGCCCTGGGCATCCTCGGCCGCAGGCTCTCGTCGACGCTCGGCGAGGGGCTCATCCTCGATCTGCGCACGGCTGTGTTCGATCATGTGCAGCGGATGCCGGTCGCGTTCTTCACACGCACACGTACGGGCGCGCTGGTCTCCCGACTCAACAACGACGTCATCGGCGCGCAGCGTGCCTTCAGCAACACGCTGTCCGGCGTGGTCACCAACCTGGTCACCCTGGTGCTCACGCTCGTCGTGATGCTCACGCTGTCCTGGCAGATCACCCTGCTCGCACTGGTGCTGCTCCCGGTCTTCGTGGTGCCCGCCCGGCGCATGGGCAGCCGGATGGCCCGTATGCAGCGGGAGGCGGCCGAGCTGAACGCGTCGATGGGCACCCGCATGACCGAGCGGTTCTCCGCCCCCGGCGCCACCCTGGTCAAGCTCTTCGGACGTCCCGAGGAGGAGTCCGTCGAGTTCGCCGCGCGCGCCCGCCGGGTCGCCGAGATCGGGGTACGGACCGCCACCGCCCAGTCGGTGTTCATCACCGCCCTGACCCTGGTCTCCTCGCTGGCCCTGGCGCTCGTCTACGGCCTCGGCGGCTGGTTCGCCCTGCGCGGCAGCCTGCAGCCGGGCGCGGTGGTCTCACTGGCGCTGCTGCTGACCCGGATGTACGCGCCGCTCACCGCGCTCGCCGGCGCCCGCGTGGAGGTGATGAGCGCCCTGGTCAGCTTCGAGCGCGTCTTCGAGGTGCTCGACCTCAAGCCGCTCATCGAGGAGAAGCCTGACGCGCGCGCCGTGCCCGACGGCCCGGTCGCGGTCGAGTTCGACGACGTCCGCTTCGGCTACCCGTCCGCCGACAAGGTCTCCCTCGCCTCCCTGGAGGAGGTCGCCTCCCTCGACACGCGCGGCGGCGCCGAGGTCCTGCACGGCATCTCCTTCCGCGCCGAACCGGGCCAGACCGTCGCTCTCGTCGGCTCCTCCGGCGCGGGCAAGTCGACCATCGCGCAACTCCTGCCGCGCCTGTACGACGTGGACGAGGGCGCCGTACGCATCGGCGGCACGGATGTCCGTGACCTCACGGCCGCCTCGCTGCGGGCAACGCTCGGCATGGTCACCCAGGACGGGCACCTCTTCCACGACACCGTCCGGGCCAACCTCCTGCTCGCCGCCCCCGCGGCCACCGACGCCGAACTGTGGGACGCGCTGCGCCGCTCCCGCCTCGACGATCTCGTACGGTCCCTGCCGGACGGCCTGGAGACGGTGGTCGGCGAACGCGGCTACCGCCTCTCCGGCGGCGAGCGCCAGCGCATGACCATCGCTCGTCTGCTGCTGGCCCGCCAGCGCGTCGTCATCCTCGACGAGGCCACCGCCCACCTCGACAACACCTCGGAGGCCGCCGTCCAGGAGGCCCTGACCGAGGCCCTGGCCGGCCGCACCGCCGTCGTCATCGCCCACCGCCTGTCCACGGTGCGGGCGGCGGACGTGATCCTGGTGATCGAGGCCGGTCTGATCGCCGAGCGCGGCACGCACGAGGAACTGCTCGCGGCGGGCGGACGGTATGCGGAGCTGTACCGGACGCAGTTCGAGGAGGGCACCGAGGTCGCGCCCGCGGCCTAGGGGGTGTCTGACAATTCCCGCCTGCTCCGCGGCGCCTGGCACGCACTCCCCCAGAGGGGGCGCCCCCAGCCGCGTTGCCGGACCGCCCACGTGACTCCGCCACGCGAGCGGTCCGGCGCCTTGCGATCGCACGCACCAGACGCCGCGGGGCCCGCCCTCCGAGCGGACGACGGGAATTGTCAGACACCCCCTGGAGCGGGTTGCGAAAGCGGTCCCCGGTGCTCAGCCCGCCAGCAGGGCGCCGGCGCCCGGGACCACCGGGTCGAGGTCGAGGGCGCGCAGGGTGCGCCAGACGGTGGCGGCGGACGCGGTCACCACGGGGATGTCGAAGGCGTCCTGGACGGTCTGCAGGGCGGGCAGCGACGGCATCTGCACGCAGGCGCTCAGCACCAGCGCGTCGACGCCCTTGGTGTCCACCTTCTGCGCCAGGCCGGGCAGTTGGCCCGGGTCCAGCCGGCCCACCTCCAGGTTGTCCGGCACCTCCAGGCTCAGCGCGTCGTGCACCTGGAGGCCCTCGGCCTCCAGGTAGTCGCAGACCATGGTCGTCAGCGGCTGCATGTAGGGCGTGATGACGGAGATCCTCTTCGCGCCCAGATGCTGCAGCGCCTCGCCGAGCGCGCCCGCCGACGACAGCACCGCCGGCGCCTTGCGCTCGCCCGCCGACTCGGCGGCCGCGGCGCCGAGGCGCTCCTCGCTGCGGCGGTGGTAGCCGGCGCCCTGCGCCATGATGGCGACCAGGCACGCGTAGGCCATGACGTCCACGTCGGCGTCGGCGAGTTCGACGGCGCAGCGGTCGGAGGCCGCGTCCATCGCGGCCAGCTGATCGGGCGTCACCTGCTGCATGCGCATCCGGGCGGAGTGGAAGGTGAAGCGCTCCGGGCGGATCTTCTCGCGGGCCTGGAGCATGGCCGGGATCTCCGTCTCCATCGTGGTGTTGGAGCTCGGGACGATCATGCCGATGCGGTAGGCGCTGCTCATGGGGGTGCCCTTTCAAGGGGAAGCACGAGGGGGAGGAAGAAGGTGTGCGGGGCACGCCGAGGGAAGGCCGCGGGACAACCGGCGGCCCTGGCGCGGCCCGGAGGCGACTGCGGGTGAGGTCAGTCGGCGGGACGGTGCTCGACGTTGGCGGTACGGGCCTGCGGCATGGCGACCGCGCCCGGCCGCACCCACTCCAGGCGCACCGGCCGGGTGACGCTGCCGTCCGGAGCGTGCTGAAGGTGCACGCCCAGACCCTTGGCGGCCGTCAGCAGGGCGTCGAAGCGGTAGTCGGGATCGATGTCGAGTGCCATGCCGAGGGCCGCGTCGATCAGGTGCAGTTCGAGCAACTGGCGGGCGAGCTCGCCCTCGTGGGCACGCACGGCCTCCAGGAACTGGCGGTCGACCTGGGTGAAGTGCTCGGGGACGGCGGGCCGGGACATGTACAGCCGCTGGTGGCGGAAGATCCGCGAGTACTGCTGGTTGGTGATCTCGGCCAGCAGGGGCGGGTAGCGGTGCAGGAGGGTGGCGTGGAACTGCAGGTGCGCCTTCTGGAAGTCGCGGGTGCGCCCGGCGAGGCGGTCCATCTCCTCCAGGGCCTCGCCCATGGCCTTGATGTCCTGGTCGGTGATCTCCTTGACCAGGGCCGCGACCAGCGGCGGCTCCATCAACAGCCGTGCCGCGTACGACTGTTCGGCCTGGTCGTGGTGGGCCGGGCTGACCGTCATGCCGCGGTTGGCCTCGGCGATGACGAGCCCGTCGGCCTCCAGGCGATGCAGGGCCTCGCGCAGCGGGGTGCGGCTGACGCTGAGCTCGTCGGCCACGGCCTGCTGGGACAGCCGTATGCCCGGCGCGTAGGTGCCGTCGACGATACGGTCGCGCAGCTCGGTGTAGATCTCCTCCACGGTGCGCCCTGACCTGGCCATCAGTTGCCGTCCTCCTCGTCGGAGCCGAACTGGACCGCGAACAGCTCACTGAACCGCTCCGGGTCCTGGGCGGCGACGATCTCCAGCTGCATGGCGTCCAGCAGGATGCGGTGGCCGCGCTTGGGAACCTCGATCTCCAGCCGCTCGCCCTGCGGCGTGAAGACCTTCCGCAGCCGGACACCGGTGAATTCGTTGCCGATGCCGATCCAGTCGCCGTGACGGACGATGCCGTCGTCTTGTCGGTCACTCATCGTGCGGGCTCCTGTGTCGGCTCGGGTCGGCGGGTGGCGCCGGCGTTCAGTCGGCCGGGGGTGCGGGCGTAGGCGTCGGTGCGGATCTGCTGGAGCACCGGCAGGGCGGCCCTGGCCTTCGCCACCTGCGCGAGGTCGAGTTCGACGACGCGGTGGGCGAAGGGTGCCTCGCCCAGGTCGGCCATGACCTCGCCCCAGGGGGTGACGGCCATGGCGTGCCCGTAGGTGTCGAAGGCGTCGGCGCCGGGCTGCTCGCCGTGGACCGTGGCCGAGGCCACGACGAAGGCGCCGTTCTCGATGGCACGCGAGCGCAGCAGCACGTCCCAGTGGGCGCGCCCGGTGGTGCGGGTGAACGCGGCCGGGACGAGCAGGACTTCGGCGCCCGCGCGGGCGAGGGAGCGGTACAGCTCGGGAAAGCGCACGTCGTAGCAGATGGTGATGCCCACCGTGACGCCGTTCACCTCCAGCAGCAGCGGCTCGGAGCCGGCCTGTTCCACACCGGACGCCTCGAAGGAGCGCCCGTCGATCCGCGCGTCGAACAGGTGAATCTTGTCATAGGCGCCCAGCACCGCCCCGTCATGGCCGATGACGAGCGCGGAGTTGGTGACCCGGTCGGGCCTGCGGTGCTTCATGCCGCCGAGGACCACGACGGTGCCGGCCCGCCGTGCCGCCTCGCGCAGCTCGGTGATCTCCGGGGAGTCGGGGGTGAAGGCGTGCGCGCGCATGTCGCCGCCGGTGCCGAGCATCAGCCCGTTCTCGGGCAGCAGCACGAGATCGGCGCCGTCGGCCGCCGCCCGGGCGACGGCCGTGCGGGCAAGCTCGGTGTTGCGCGCCGGGTCGCCGGTGGCGTGCCACTGGGTCAGGCCGACCCGCAGCAGGCGTCGCTCACTCATCGCGGGCGCCCTGCTGCGGGAGGACCATGTTGACGACGGCCCAGCCGCCGCCGGAGGCCTCCATCGGCTCGTAGGCGTAGACCTCGCCGCGCACACCCGGGCCGACCATGCCCAGCATGATGAGCCAGTTGGGGAACTCGTACTGGCCGTGGTCGAGCAGGGCGTACGGCTCGAGGTTGGCGATGTCGGTGCCGCGGCCGGCCTGGAGCATCTGCAGCAGATAGGTGTCGAACTCCACGTCGGCCTTGCCGAACTTGCCCGGGTCCAGCCAGTGCGACAGGCCGCCGGTGGCCAGCACGGCCACCCGCAGGTCGCGGGATTCCAGGACGTCGCGCAGCACCTCGCCGAAGACGCGGGCGCCGAACGGCGAGAAGGACCGGCCGGGCTGGGTGACGATCGGGACCACCGGCAGGTCCGGGCGGGGCAGCAGCAGCCGCAGCGGCACGATCTGGCCGTGGTCCAGGGGGAATTCGGGGCTCTCCTCCACTTCCAGGCCCTCGGCGCGGATCGCGTTCGCCATCGCCCGGGCGAGCTCCGGCGCCCCGCTCACGGTCAGATCGAGGTCGGGGCGCTTGAAGAACTCCATGGAACCGGAGTACGACGCCCCGGTGCCGATGACGTACGCGCCGGTGCGGAAGGACTGGAAGTGGCAGTCGGCGGTGATCAGCAGGACGTCCGGGTCGGCCGCCGCGAGGTCCTTGCGCAGCCGCTCGTACCCGGCCGTGAGCCGGCCGACCGCGTCCGGCGGGTCGATCTCCGGGCGGGCCAGCAGGTCGGGGACGTGCGAGGCGCCGCCGGCGAAGACCAGGTTGGCCGGGACGTCGGGGTCGGGCAGCGGCGATGTGGTGTCGACGTGGAAGGCGCCCGTGCTGGCCGAGTCGGCCAGGTCGTCGGCGAACCAGCGGCTGACCAGGATGGTCACGCCGTCGGGCAGACCGGCGGAGCGGAGCCGGTCGCGGTCGCCCGCGGCGATGACGCCGGACCATTCGGCGTCGAGGCCGAGGCCGGCGCCGACCGACGTGGCGTCGGCGCGGAAGGAGCGGAGCAGTTCCTGGTCCCGGGCGAGCGTGAGGATCGCCTGCTCCAGAGTGGTGCGGTCCACGGTGCCTCCTTGGGCTGTGGCGGGGGAGGAGGGTCGGGTCAGACGAGCCGGCCGTCGACGACCACGGCCTCACCGTCGATACGGACGGTGCAACCGCGCATCGGGATGTCCAGGTGCGCCGGGGTCTCGCGGTCGGCGAAGCGGTTGGGCCCGGTGGACCACATGAAGTTGCCCGCGGTGGAGCGCAGTTCCTGGCCGTAGAGGCTGCGCGGGTCATAGACGTCGAAGGCGGACCAGCGGGCGGCGGGCAGCAGGCCCCAGCCCATGTGGGAGACGGCGTAGACCTCGTTGTCGTCCCACGCCTCGAAGTAGTCCCGCAGCAGGTGGGCGTCGGCGCCGGTGCCCTCGACCTCGGTGATGAAGCCCTTCTCGACGCTGATGGCGACCTCGTCGCGGACGTAGCGCTGCCAGGGGATGAGCGCGTCGCCGGGCTGCAGGACGATACGGCCCTCGGCGGTGCGGTCGTGCGGGAAGCAGGCGACGAAGCCGCTCGGCCAGTGGTCCCAGCGGTGCTCCTGGTCGACGTAGCCCCACTGGTGGGTGATGGGCAGGTCGCCGCCGCTGATGTCGGCGGTCAGGTCGGTGCCGGCGGCGCTGGTGACGTGCAGGGTGGAGCCGGCCCGCAGCCGGTCGCCGCCCGCCTCGACGGAGGCGCGCAGGGCCTGGTCGCCCATCAGCCGCTCCAGTACGTCGGCGGGTTCGGCGACGAAGAGCATCCGCTTGCCGTTGCCGGTGATGCGGGTGCGGACGTCGGAGTGGATCAGCCCGCCGACGGTGACGTCGACGACCATGTCGCACTCGGCCGCGGCGGCGAGCAGCGCGGGCACTTCGCGGCCGTCGGCCTCGTAGGGCGGCAGCATCGGGTTGGACAGGCTGGAGGCGGTCAGCACCAGGGCGGAGGCGCCGAGGTCGCGGGCGGCGGCGACGGCCGCCTCGACGTACTCGCCCTTCTGGCCGAGTTCGGCGATGACGGCCACCTGCTGGTCGGTGCCGACGTGGCACAGACGCAGCTGCTCGACGAAGAGTTCGCGCAGGGTACGGGGCATGGCGGGGGTCCTTTCGGGTGCGTGGACGAGGGGGGCCGCGGGGGAGCGGCTACGGCAGGGAGCGGACGGCGCCGCCGTCGACGGTCAGCGAGGCTCCGGTGGTGAACGAGGAGCGCGGTGAGGCGAGGAAGGCCACGGTGTCGGCGATCTCCTCGGCCTCGGCCCAGCGGCCGAGTGGGATGTCCTTCACGACCTTGTCGATCTCCTCGTCCTCGGTGGTCCGGTTGGCGGCGGACTTGGCGGCGACGATGTCGCGCATCCGGTCGGTGCCGGTGGCGCCCGGCATCACCTGCACGACCCGCACCCCGAAGGGGGCGACCTCGGCGGCCAGTTGCTTGGCCATGGCGGCGACCGCGGAGCGGAACGAGGAGGAGAGCACTCCGCCGGGGGCGGGCTGGCGCACCCAGGTGGAGGTGAGGAAGACGATGCAGCCGCCGCCCTGCTGTGCCATCTGCCGCGCGCCGGCCCGGGCGAGCTGTACGGCGGGGCGCAGCAGCAGGTCGTAGCCCGCCGCCCAGTCCTCGTCGGTGGTGTCGAGGAACGGGCCGAGGCGCGGTCCCGCGGTGTTGACGACCAGGACGTCGACGCGGCCGTGCTCGGCGACGACGTCCGGCACGAACCGGGCCGTCGCCGCCGCGTCGGACAGGTCCAGCTTCACGGGCAGGACGCGGCCGGGACCGGTCTGCGGTACGGCCGGGGCGGTGCGGGAGGCGGCCACCGCGGTCGCTCCCTCGGCGGCGAACCGGCGGGCGACGGCGGCCCCGATCCCGCGGCTGGCGGCGGTGACGGCGGCGACATGGCCGGTGAGGCCGAGATCCATGGGTGTTCCCTCCTGGGTGGTGCCGGTGTCCGGTGCGGTGACGCGGGTCAGTCCTCGGTCAGGGTGATGGCCTTCTCGGGGCAGTCGGCCAGCGCGGCGCGGGCGGACTCGAGGGCCTCGGCGGGGACGGTTCCGTCGCCCACCACGGCGGCGTAGCCCCACTCGTCGAGCTGGAAGACCGACGGGCAGATCTCCGTGCAGGTCCCGTAGGCGTTGCATTTGGTCGCGTCGACTGCGGCTTTCATCTGATGGCTCCTCACTTTCGGTCACGGCAGGGCCGGGAAGACTTCCGGGTATTGGGTGACGGCGGAGCGGGCCAGGGTGGCCGCCCCGTCCAGGAAGGCGCACGCGCCGCGGCGGGGCAGGGTCTGCCCCCAACGGGCGAGGCGGCCGGTGTCGTCCGCGGTGCCGGCTCCGTCGGCGAGCCGGGCGAAGGTGTCCCGGATCGCCTTGGTGCCGTTGACGCACACGCCGCACTGCGCGGCGGACTCGCGGGCGTACCAGACGGACAGTTCGGCGGCGACGCGCAGCGGGGAGTCGTCCGTGCCGAGGGCGGTGATGGCCCCGCAGCCCAGGCCGCTGCCCAGGGTGCGCAGCGCGTCGTAGCAGCAGGCGGTGGCGAGGTGGTCGTGGCGCAGCATGCCGCCGAACCAGCCGCCCATCAGCACGCCGTGCACCCCGTCGGCGAGGCCGCCGCCGACCTCGTCGAAGAGCTGCCGCACCGTCAGGCCCAGCGGGACCTCGTACACGCCGGGCCGGGCGCAGGCGCCGCCCAGGGTGACCAGGGTGGTGCCCGGCGAGGTGTCGGTGCCTTCGGCGCGGTAGGCCTCGGCGCCGTGCCGGGCGATCCAGGCGGCGTGCGCCAGCGTCTCGACGTTGCTGACGAGGGTGGGCCGGCCGTCGACGCCGCTCTCGTGCGGGCGCGGTGGTTTGGCGGTGGGCAGCGCGGGGCCGCCGCTGATTGAGCGGCACACCGCGCTCTCCTCGCCTGCCACGTAGGTGGGTTCCACGGTGTGGATCTCCACGCGGTGGGCGCGTTCGTCGCCGTCCGCGGCGAGTTCGTCGAGCGCCGTGCGGACGGCCTGGACGGTCTCCGGGTGCGAGAGGTAGACGACGGCGCGGTCGGCGCCGACGGTGCGGGCGGCGTGCAGCAGCCCGTCCAGGACGAGGTGCGGGCGGCGGGTGAGCAGCCAGCGGTCCTTGGCGGAGGCGGGTTCGCCCTCCTCGCCGTTGGCGACGACCACGCGGGGGCCCTCGCCGGCGGCGACGCCGCGCCACTTGAGGTGGGCGGGGAAGGCGGCGCCACCCCGGCCGCGCAGCCCGGAGGCTTCAAGAGTGTCGAGGAATACGGCGGGGTCGGCGTCGTACACGCGGGGCAGGTAGGTGCCCAGGTCGTGTTCGGCGTCCAGGCCGAGCGGGGCGTCCGCGGCGCCGGGGACGACCAGCCGGGGGGTGATCGCGGGGTGGGCGGCCGCGGTGAGGGTGGCGCCGGTGTGGGCCAGGGTCGGGGCGGCGGTCATGAGGCGGCCCTCCCGGTCGACGGATCGGGCAGGAGGGACAGGGCGTGTTGCAGGCCGACGACGTCCGCGTACTTGGCGTCGATGTCGAACAGGCTCGCCTCGTGCGGTGCCGCGGCGCGGTCGCCCACGCAGTCGGCGACGACGAAGGCCGGGTAGCCGGCCGCGCAGGCGTCCACGGCGGTGGCGCGGACGCAGCCCGAGGTGGTGGCCCCGGTGACGATCAGGCTGTCGGCGCCGAGGGAGGTCAGCAGGGCGGTGAGTCCGGTGCCGGCGAAGGCGGACGCGGCGCGCTTGACCACGAGGGGTTCGTGCCCCGTGCGGCCGAGTCGCTCGTCCGTCTCGACCCAACGGCTGCCCTCGGCAAGGATTTTGAGGGCCGGCATCTTGCGCAGCCACAGCGTGCCCTCGACGCCGTCGGCGGCGAACGCGATGGTCGTGAACACCACAGGGGTGTCGGTGGCCCGGGCCCGGTCGAGCAGGGTGCGGGTGGCGGCGACGACGGCGTCCAGGTCGCTGCCGGGCGGGCAGTCGGGGTCGGTGAAGCCGTTGATCAGGTCGACGACCAGGAGGGCCGGCCGGCGTCCGGGGGTGAGCCGGCCGCCGAGGCCACGCGCCGCGTAGAGGTCCTTGACCGCGGAGGGGGTGCTCACAGGTCGTCACCTCCCGCCGGTGCGGCCAGACCGCGGGCGAGCAGTCCCGAGTCGGCCACCAGCACCGAGCCGGTGACGGCCGCGGTGTCCGCCGCCGAGGCGAGGGTGACGTACAGGCCGGCCAGGTCGTCTCCGGTGGGTATCCGGTGCAGCGGCAGGGCGTCCTCGGTGCCGGGCAGGACGGCGTCGCGCGTGCCCTGTCCGAGGGCGCCGATGCCTGTCATGACGGTGGGCAGGACGCCGGGCGCGACCGCGTTGACCCGCACCTTGGGGGCGAGTTCGTGGGCGAGCTGCTTGACCACGCCCAGCACGGCGTGCTTGGAGGAGGTGTAGAGCACTCCGCCGCCGGCGGCCGCGTAGGAGGCGTAGGAGCCGGTGAGCACGACCCGGCCGCGGGTGGCGATCAGGTCGTCCAGCGCGGCGCGGAGGTTGACCAGGATCGAGCCGACGTTGATGCGCCAGCACTCCTGCAGGGCCTCGGCCAGCTGCTCGCCGGGCAGGTCCACCAGGCGCACGTTGTGGTCGTACACGCCGACGCAGGAGGTGTAGACGTCGATCGGGCCGAAGTGGCGGTGGGCGGTGTCCACCATCTCCACGGAGGTCTTCCAGTCGGAGGCGTCGCCCGCGACCACGGCCAGTCCGGCGGGGCGGCCGAGCCGGTCGGCGAGTTCCCGGAGCGGATCCGGTCGCAGGTCGGCGGCGACCACGCGGGCGCCCTCGGCGAGGTAGCGGCGCACGACCGCCGAGCCGAGGCCGCCGGCCGCTCCCGTGACCAGGGCGACCTGCCCGTCAAGCCTGCTGCTCATGGCTGCCCTTCGCCTCCTGCGGGGCGCCGTCCCGGCTCTCGGGGAAGACCAGGTCGGGCCAGGTGCCGGGAGCGGCGCGCATCATGTCGGCGTAGAAGGCGTACATGTTGCGCTGCACGCCCTCCTCGTAGCGGGTCCACTGGACGCGGCCGGGGCCCGGCCAGTCCTTGACCGGCTCGGAGATGCCGATGCCGGGCTTGCCCATCTCGTAGTTGAGCTGGAAGTCGAGGAGTTCGGCGGCGGTGGAGCGGCCGGTGCGGCCGACGGTGATCCACGGCTCGGTGTCGTCGACCTCGAAGGCGCCACCCATGGAGAAAGTGCCGAGACCCGCACGGTAGGCGCGGTCCTTCTGCTCGGGGGTGAGGTTCTTGTAGGCGGCGAACCAGTTCCACACCTCGACCTGGCCGGGGCCGTGCGGCTGCCAGGTGCGCAGGGTGAGGATGCCGGTCGGCGCGTGGTGGGCGCCGTCCTCGGTCATGGGCAGGGCGAGGAGGGAGAAGTTGGGGAAGACATTGGCGACCATGACGCGCGAGCGCTGGGCGACCGAGAGCTGTTCGGCGCTGATCCTGCTGGTGTCGAAGGTCTGCGCCAGTTCCTCGGGGAAGCCGAAGAACTTCGGGCCGGGCTCGTTCTCGTCCGGGGCCATCGAGAAGGACAGCGAGTGCCCGGGGGAGGCCTGGATGTGATAGCCCATCATGTTCTCCCGGAACGGCACCGGGAAGGCGCCGATCTCCCACACCGAGCGGTGCAGGGTGCCCAGGTGGTAGTCGTCGCCGGAGAAGTTGTCCGCGCCGGACTTCCAGTTGGCGTCGATCACGAAGCGCTGCGGCGGGCCCAGCACCTCCATGCCGTGCTCGTTGAGCCCGAAGAGCAGGTCCAGGTACCAGGCCATGCCGCCCAGGTACTCCTTGAGCGGGGGCGCGCTCTCGTCCAGGGTGGCGAAGACGAGCCCCTGGTAGGAGTCGGCCTGGGCGGCCTTGACCAGGCCGTTGCCCTCCTTGGACATGCCGCCGAAGGCGTTGCGCCACAGCGGGGCGCCCACCAGGTTGCCCTTGGTGTTGTACGTCCAGCCGTGGTACGGGCAGCGGAAGTGGGAGGTGTTGCCGGAGTCCGCGCGGCACACCTGGACGCCGCGGTGCCGGCAGGCGTCGAACAGGACGTTGACGCCGCCCTCTTCGTCGCGCACGACGATGAAGTTGTCCTCGCCGATCTTCCGCAGGACGTAGTCGCCCTTGGCGGGTATCTCGGACTCGTGGGCGAGGAACACCCAGCAGCGTCCGAAGACGTTGCGCAGTTCCTGGCGGTAGAGGTCGGGGTTGCCGAAGATGGTGGCCGGGATGCTGCCCCGGTCGGCGCCCTCGGCGACCGCGTCCAGCAGCCGGCCGGTGTCGGTGTGGCTCGTCATGATGGGTTCCTCGCTCAGAAGAAGATCGCCAGGTTGTGCGTGCGGATGACGGTCAGGTCGAGCAGGACGTCGCGGCGCAGCAGCATGAACCGGCCGTCCTCGCGGCGCAGCAGGTCGACGCGCTCGCCGGACAGCAGCTGCGGGACGCTCTGGTCCTGGCGGGTGCGGTGCAGCAGCAGGTTGCTGCGCACCTCGACGGTGTCGGGCTCCTCGGTGGCGCGGACCCGGACGTTGGTGACGAAGTGCCGGATGCGGGAGGGCGGGTCCTCCGCCCAGGCGTACTGGGTCTCGTTGCGGGCGACCCGGCTGCCGAGCGAGCCGTAGCTCTCCAGCAGGTGGTAGGTGTCCTTGGCGAAGCCGCGTCCGCGGGCCCGCTCCACCGTCTGCCGCAGTGGCACGGTGTAGGTGATGTCGCGGCTGACCATGGTCTCGAGCCACTCGCGCTCGCGGAGATCGTCCAGTAGTTCGGCCTCGGTGTGGATCCAGTCGAGGACCTCCGCGTAGAGCGCGGTGTCCGCCGGGACCCGGGACAGTGTCGAGTCCATCCGTCACACTCCTCCGGTGGGTTGAACACACTTTTGCATGCACTTTTGTGTGCGGCAAGACCTGGCGCGGAATTCTGCGTGTCCGCGGACCCGCGTACCCGGCCATTCTCGCCGCGGCGGCGCGCCCGTGCAGGGCGTGCCGCAGCCCGGCCCCGCCCCGTTCGACGGGGCCTGGGCGGGCCGCCGGGACACCGGCGGCAGCAGGGCCGGGGTCAGATCAGGCGGGCCGCGAAGAACGCCGTGTGCAGGGCGTCGTAGACCCGCCCCGGCGCCGTGGCCGAACCGATGGCCGTGACCGGTACGCCCGCCTTTTCGACCTCGGCCGCCAGGGTGCCGGACGACGGCTCCCGGCCGAGGGCGAGCAGCACCGCGTCCGCCTCCACGGCCTCCTCGGTACCGTCCGCGCGGCGCACGCGCACGCCCTTGGCCTCGACGGCGACGACCTCGGCACCGGTCCGCACCTCGACGCCCGTCTCGTCGAGACGGCTGGGCAGCACCAGCGCGTCGTACTTGACCTCGTCGCCGCGCAGCAGGCCCTCGCCGGCTTCGAGTACGACGACGGAGGTGCCGGACAGCTCGGCCAGCCGCAGGGCCGATTCGCAGCCCTGGAAGCCGCCGCCGACCACCACCACACGCCGCCCCGCCAGGTCCTCGCGCCGGGCCGTGATGTCGGCCGGGGACAGCACCAGGGCAGCCTCGGCGACGGGGCCGGTGAAGGTGCGCTGCGGAGCCCCGGTCGCGACCACGACCTCGTCGAACCCGCCGGTGACGGCGGCGTCCGCGGCCACCTGGCGGACTTCGATCCCCCGCCGGGTCACCTCGTGCACCAGGTGCTCGCGCAACCCGGCGAGGTCCTGCTTCACGGTCGATCCGAGAGCGTGGTTGAGCGCTCCGCCCAGCTCGCCGGGCTCGAAGAGGACGACCGTGTGGCCGCGGTCGTGCAGGATCGCGGCGGCGCGCAGTCCGGCCGGTCCGCCTCCGGCGACGGCCACCCGCTTGGGCACCGGGGCCGTGCCGATCGGGAACCGGCCCTCCTCCGTGACCTCGGGGTTGACCGTGCAGCCCGTACTGCGTTTCTGGTCCAGGCCGCGCTCCAGGCAGCCGTCGTTGCAGCGGATACAGGGCACGATCTCCAGCTGGCGGCCCTCGCGGGCCTTGTTCGCCCAGTCCGGGTCGGCCAGCATGGCGCGGCCCAGCGAGACGAAGTCGGCGCTGGAGGAGGTGAGGATCTCGTCGGCGATCTCGGGTGTGATCAGCGAGCCCGAGGCGATCACCGGGATGGACACCGCGTCCTTGATCGTCTCCCAGCCCCAGCGGTGCGGCTGCCGCGGCATGTACCAGGAGCTGACCTCCCACTGCTGCAGGGCGTGGTGCCCGCCCGAGGCGTGGATGACGTCGACGCCGTGCTGCTCCAGCAGCCGGCACAGCTCCACGGTCTCCTCGAGCACGATGCCGTCCGGCTCGTAGTCGGTCACCGACAGCCGCACGCTGAGCGGGAAGCTGCGCGGCACCCGGTCCCGGACGCTGTCGACGATCTCCAGCAGGATCCGGGCGCGGTTCTCGAAGGAGCCGCCGTACTCGTCGGTGCGGTCGTTGGTGTGCGGGGAAAGGAAGTTGGTGATCATGTAGCCGTGCCCGGCGTGGACCTCCACCAGGTCGAACCGCGCCATGTACGCGCGCTGCGCGGCCTCGCCGAAGCTGCGCACCACCCCGGCGATCTCGTCGACGGTCAGCGGTGTCGGGACCACGCCGAACGGCATCTCGGCCACCTCCCAGGAGGAGGTCGAGGCCGACTTCATCGGGCTGGTGCCCAAAAAGCGCTGGCGTCCGGCGTGCACCAGCTGCAGCCCGACCGCCGCGCCGGTCGAACGGACCTCGTCGGCGAGCAGGCCGAGGCCGGGGACGTGGTCCTGCCGGCTGGCCCCGGGCTGGCCGTGGATGGACTTGCTGGCGTCGTCGTCGACGTAGGTGTACTCGACCATCACCAGGCCGGTGCCGCCCTCACCGAGCCGCCGGTAGTGGCTGACCGTGCGCTCGCTGACGGTGCCGTCCGGGTTGCAGGTGGCCGTGGTGTTGGGGGACTTCACGACGCGGTTGCGCAGGGTCAGGTCCCCGATCGCGCCGGTGCGGAACAGGCTGTCGAAAGCCATTCTGTCTACCTTCTTCTGTCGGGGGAGGTCAGGAGCGTCCGGGCACGAGGCTCGCCGTGGCGCAGGCGTCGCAGACCGCCGCTCCGCCCGCCGCCGGCTCGCGGTCCATCTCCAGGACGACGTATGCCTTCTCGCAGCGGTGGCACTCGGCCCAGGTGCCGGCCGGTTCGGCCACCTCGGCGCGCGGGTCGGGCCGGTCCGGGACGGCCGGCGGGCGCAGCTTCACGGCGATCGCGTACAGCACCGCGCTGACGACCAGCGCCACCAGCGGCGCCGCTCCGGCGAGCGCCGCGGGCACGCCGTGCGCCTCGGCGAGGAAGATGCCGACGGCGGAGGCGAGCACCCAGGCCGCGAGCCCCCAGGTGACCCGGGGCAGGCGCAGCGCGCGGAACTCCGGCCCGGCCGCGCGGTCCTGCGGCACCAGCACGTAGTGCGTCAGCGCGATGCCGACCCAGCTGACCAGGAACACGCCCTGCCAGGTCAGCGCGGACTGCAGATAGCTGAAGACGTCGGTCAGCATCAGCAGGAACACCACGGCCGAGGTGGCGACGACCAGCAGGGCGCGGTTGAGCCGGACGCCGGTCAGGTCCCTGATCAGCCGTCCCCAGTTCGCGGACGACAGGTAGTAGTTGATGCTGTTGATCCTGGCCTGGGACACCACGATCAGAAGCAGCCCGGCCACTCCGAGGCTCGCGATGATCGCCTGCACCACGCCGGTCTCGGCGCTGGGCTGGTCCGGGATGGCCGCGCGGACGAGGAAGATGCCGGCCGCGCCGTTCGCGGCGAACAGCCAGATGTAGAAGACCCAGCCGAAGGTGACCTTGCGGTGGAAGCCCTCGTCCTCGACCTTGGCGAAGCGCGCGAAGTCCGCCGTGACCGGCATGCACAGGTAGATGCCCATGTAGAGGATCGCGCCCAGCAGCCAGCCGGGCAGGGCCCGTGCCTGCGGCGGGACGACCCCGCCGAAGGAGAGCCAGTCCGAGGCGCCCGGGAAGCGGACGGCGGCGAACACGACGGCCGCGATGATGCCCACGACGTAGAGCGGCAGCAGGATGCCGTTCAGCCGTGCCATCCAGGTCTGCACGCCGCCGAGCATCAGCGGCAGCATGGCGACGACGATGATCGCGTACCAGATGCGGATGTCCCAGCTCGGCGTGTAGTGGCCGAACGCGACCGCGAGCGTGCTGCTCTCGAAGACCGCGTAGTAGGTGGCGTTGGCGGCGATGAGCAGGGCGGTGAGCGAGGCGCCGAGCACGCCGAACATCCGGCGCGAGAGCAGGGTGCTGTTCAGGCCGCTGCGCAGACTCCACCGGGTGAACAGGGCGTTGATCAGGGAGTACGTCACGACGGAGACACCGATGGCGATGAGCGCGTCGACGGTGCCGTACAGGCTGGCCGCCAGGGCGCCGTAGAACAGCCAGACCATCGCGCTGAGCAGGGACCAGAACGACATCGTCAGCTGCCAGCGCCCGACGCGGGCGGTCAGCGGGACCAGATGGTTGCTGTAGTCGTCGGCGCGCTGCTCGGCCACGACGGCGGGGTCGTCGGTGGATCTCGTCCGCAGCGGTGAGAGGGAGACTTCCGGGGCTAGCGACATGGCCGCTCCTGAGGGAGGGAGGTCGGGAGTGCACACTAAAGTGCATGCAGAAGTGAATACTTTGCATCCCGGGGAGGTCCCGTCAATGGGTGTGCCGATGATTTTCCGGGGGTGGAGCGGGGCCGGTGATCGGGGCGGTCGGTGCCGGACGCGGCAGTGATCATGGGGTTGTTGATCTCCGGGAAGGGGTCGGCGGGCCGCCGTGGGCGGTCGCGGTGCCGAGCACGACGCCCACGTCCCCGGTGTCGGCCGGGCGGCAGCCACACCTCGGTGCTGAGATCGCTCAGCGGCAGCCGGTCCCAGCCGCTGTGCGGTAGCGGGCGATCGCGCACACCCGGCCGGTCCTCGGCACGGACGCCGTCATTGTGCCGTTCCCGCGGGGGTGTTGCCCGCGCCGATGAGGTCGGCCGCCTTCTCCGCGGCCATGATCGTGGGCGCGTTGGTGTTGCCGCGCGTCACCGCCGGGAACACGGACGCGTCCACGACCCGCAGACCCGCCACGCCGAACACGCGCAGCTCGGGATCGACCACGGCGCCGATCGCACAGGTCGACGTCGGGTGGTACAGCGTCTGCCCGGTGCGCTGCGCCCAGGCCAGCAGGTCGGCGTCCGCATCCGAGGCCGGCATCTCCCCGAACGGACCGGTGACCAGGTCGGTCACGGCCTGCTGCGCCGCGATGTCCAGGGCGATCCGTATCCCGGCGACGATGCAGTCCCGGTCCTCGGCCGTCGTCAGGTAGTTGTGCACGATCCGGGGCGCGGCGTCCGGGCGCGGGGAGCGCAGGGTCACCGCCCCGCGGCTGGTCGGGGAGAGCACGCACGGACCGAAGGCGAAACCGTGCTCGGCGACCGGGCCGAGCCCCTCCTGGTGGAAGAGCACGGGCGCCGCGTGGAACTGCACGTCGGGCGCGGCCAGCCGCTCACGGCTGCGGAAGAACCCGCCGGCCTCACCGATGTTGGAGGTCAGCGGGCCGCGGCCCTCGCCCTGCAGCAGCGCGGCGTTCTCCGGACTCGCCGCGCTGATCAGCGACTCGGCGTCGGTGCGGAAGTTCAGCAGCGCCATGTAGTGGTCCTGCAGCCCCTGACCGACCGGCAGGTCCCCTACGACCTCGATGCCGAACGCGGACAGAACCGCGGCCGGCCCGATCCCGGACAGCATCAGCAGCTTCGGCGACTCGTAGGCGCCCGCGGACAGGATGACCTCGCGCTCGGCGCGGACCACCTCGACGGCGCCGCCCCGCTCCACCTCCACACCGGCCGCCCGGCCGCCCTCGACCACCACGCGCAGGGCGCGCGCCGCGGACAGCACGGTCAGGTTCGGCCGCTCGAGCGCGGGATGCAGATAGGCGACGGCGGTGCTGCAGCGCATGCCCCCACGCTGCGTCAACTGGTAGCGCCCGACACCGAATTGGGACTCGCCGTTGAAGTCGTCATTGGCCTTGTGCCCGGCCTGCTGGGCGGCTTGCACGAAGGCCGAGGCGAGCGGATGCCCAGACCGTCCCTCACTGACCGTCAACGGCCCGCCCACACCGTGGAATTCGTCCTCACCGCACTCGTTGTCCTCGGAGCGCCGGAAGTACGGCAGGACCTCGTCGTACGACCAACCGGTGGCCCCGGCCGCCGCCCAGCCGTCGTAGTCGGCGCGGCTGCCCCTGATGTAGATCATCGCGTTCATCGAGCTGGAGCCGCCGAACACCTTGCCCCGGGGCAGATATCCGCGCCGCCCGCCGATCCCCGGCTCCGGCTCGGTGTCCAGGTCCCAGTCGAGGTCGGACTTGAACAACTGAGGGAACGCGGCCGGGACATGGATGTCCGGAGAGGTGTCGGGGCCGCCCGCCTCGATCACCGCCACCAGGACCCCCGGGTCCTGCGACAGCCGCCCCGCGAGAACGCAGCCCGCGGATCCGGCGCCGACGATGACGTAGTCGTACGTGTTCATGTCCATCCCCTTCGATCGCGAGTACAGGTGCCGTAGGCCCGCCCGCCGGCGGCGAACTTCAGGGCGCGGTCCCCGACGGGCCCGTTGCACATGGCCTGCGCTGAGGTCCATGTACGGCACCCGCTTCATGCCGGGGGCGCCGGCACCGGGTGCTCGCGGACCAGATCCACCTTGAGCGGCGGGGTGGGGTTCGTACAGCCCAGCGTGAAGACAAAGTCGGACAGCTCGAAAGCATCTGTCGGCGAGGCCGACCTCAGGAGTCGCAAAGCGCAAGGTGACCTAGATCGCGTCGTCAGCGAGCCCGGCGCCATAGGCACGGGACGGACGCCCGCCGTACCCTGTGCGGCGTCGGCGCGTACCCGACCGCGGGACGCGACCCTCTTCACCACGGGAGCCTCAGCCCATGCTGCGCACCATGTTCAAGTCCAAGATCCACCGCGCCACCGTCACCCAGGCCGACCTGCACTACGTCGGCTCGGTGACCATCGACGCCGATCTGCTCGACGCCGCCGACCTGCTGCCCGGCGAGCTGGTGCACATCGTCGACATCACCAACGGCTCGCGCCTGGAGACGTACGTCATCGAGGGCGAGCGGGGCTCGGGCGTGATCGGGATCAACGGCGCCGCCGCCCATCTCGTCCACCCCGGCGATCTGGTGATCATCATCAGCTACGCTCAGGTGACCGACGCCGAGGCCAGGGCACTCGAACCGCGGGTCGTGCACGTGGACCGCGACAACCGCATCGTCGCCCTGGGCGCCGACCCGTCCGAGCCGGTGCCGGGCTCGGACCAGGAGCGCAGCCCGCAGGCCGTTTCGGCCTGACCTTCACCACCTTCGGACCAGGAGCGTGCCGATGAGCGAGATCGAGATCCGCGACGACCGGGCGGCGGGCCGCCTGGAGGCGATCGGCGACGGCACGGAGGGCGACGTCGTCGGCCACATCGAGTACTTCGTCCTCGAAGCTCCCGCACACGCCCTGGTCCCCGTGCACACCCTCGTGGAGCCGGCCCACGAGGGGAAGGGCATCGCGGGCTCGCTCGCCCGTGAGCTGTACGCCATCGCCGAGCGCGACGGAGTCGTCGTCGCCCCGCTGTGCCCGTACGTCGTCAAGTGGGCCGAGCGCCACCCCGACGAGGCCCCGGCGGCCGACCCGGAGCTGCTGCGGGCGGCGAAGCGCTGGCTGGCGGAGCACCCCGGGCGGTTCTGACAGGTCGCGTACGGCCCGCTCGGCCACCTTCGATCGGGCACCCTCCCGACCCGGCCCCCTGGACAGGACTGCCCGCCCCCGTCTGGACCTGCCCGGACTGCGCAGTTGATGCCGTAGGCAGGACTCTGGAAGCCAGTGCCCGGTCGAGGAGGCAGCATGGCTGACCAGCAGGAGAAGACGGACCGCATCGTGGTCGGGGTGGACGGTTCGGAATCGTCCAAGCTGGCCCTGCGCTGGGCCGCGCGCCAGGCGGAGCTCACCAAGGGTGTGGTGGAGGCGGTGACCGCCTGGAACATCCCGCACCTCTACGGCGCCCGCGCCTGGCTGCCCCCGTCCAGCTCGGACGAGGCGGCACTGGAGGGTCAGGCGCGCAGAGAACTCACGCAAGCCGTGGAAGAGATCCTGGGACCGTCGCCGCATTCGGTCGAGGTACGTGTCGAGGCGCGCTACGGCACCGCCGCCGGCGTGCTGATCGACGCGTCGCGTGACGCCGCCGTACTCGTGGTGGGCAGCCGGGGGCTCGGCGGCTTCTCGGGGCTGCTGCTGGGATCGGTGGCCCAGCACTGCGTTCAGCACGCCGCCTGTCCGGTTCTCGTGGTCCGGGGCGGCGAGGAGTGAGCCCCGGGGGCCCGGGCGCGGCATCCAGGGCCGCTGCGCCGAGCGACTCCTGATATCACCGGAAAGCACCATTGCATCGGTCGGCCGGATCGCGGTCCAGCCCCATTCCCGCGAACGTGGAAGCAAGAGCGGCGCAGGCAACGGCCCCCCAGGCGCAGGGCGCCGACTCGTTCTGCATCGCAGCCCGACAGGACCATCGCCACGAGCCGCCGCCTCGGAGGAAGACTGCGCATGCACGATCCCGATCCGCCGTTCCGGCCGGTCCGAAGCCGCGACGGCTATCTGCCGCTGGAGGATCTCGGCCTCATCGGGGACGGAGCCACCGCCGCCCTGGTGGGCCTGGACGGTTCCATCCCGTGGATGTGCCTGCCCCGCTTCGATGCCGAGCCGCTGTTCTGCGGCTTGCTGGACCACGCGCGAGGCGGCCGCTTCACCCTGGCGCCGGAGGACCTGGTGGAGGCGCGGCAGCGCTACGAACCGGACACCGGCATCCTGACGACCGAGTTGCGCAGCCGCACCGGCCTGGTGCGCGTCACCGATGCACTGGTCCTGCGTTCCGGCGCAGACCTCACCGACGACGTCCCGGCCGACCGGTCCGAACTCGTGCGCTCGGCGGTCGTGCTGGACGGAAGCGTCCGCCTGCGCGCGGACCTGGAGCCCCGCGGCGGCGCACAGGTGCGCGCCCTGTTCAGCGGACTGGAAGTGCGCCCCTCCCGGCGGCCGGACCTGCGCCTCCACCTGCGCTCCAACCGGCCCCTGACCGGTCTGCACAGCATCCACGACCTGCGGCAGGGCGATCGCCTCGATCTCGTGCTGTCCTGGGGCCGCTTCCACCGCCACCACCGCTTCGACACCGACACGATGCTGCAGACCACCGCCGACGCATGGCGGCGCTGGATGCGGCACTTCGACTACGGCGGCCCCGAGGAGCCCCTGGTCAGGCGGGCCGCGATCACCTTGAAGCTGTGCGACGACTGGGCCAACGGCTCGCTCGTCGCGGCACCCACCTCCTCCCTGCCCGCGCCCATCGGCGGCATCCGCAACTGGGACTACCGCTACGCCTGGATCCGCGACGCGGCGTACGCGGTGTTCGCCCTGCGCCGCATCGGCTTCCGCGGCGAGGCCGACGCCTTCCTCGGCTGGGTCCTCGACGCCTTCGAGTACAGCGGGCGGCCGAGGATCATGTACGGCCTGCGGGGCGGGCTCGTACCGGACGAGGTCGAGGACGCCGAGCTGGAGGGCTACCAGCGCTCCGCCCCGGTGCGCTGGGGCAACGGCGCCGCCGACCAGCGCCAGCACGACGTCTACGGCGAGATCCTGGACTGCGCCCACCAGTGGCTGCGCTCCGGCGGTGAGATCCAGCCCGCCCTGTGGGCCGGTCTGGCCGGGCTCGCCGACACCGCGGAACAGGCCTGGCGGCAGCCGGACCAGGGCATCTGGGAAGTGCGCAGCGAGGGCCGGGTGTTCACGTACTCGGCCGGGCTGTGCCAGGTCGCCCTGGACCGGGCCGCGCAGATCGGCGAGCGGCTCGGCCTGCCCGGGCGGGTCGCCGAGTGGCGGGCCTCGGCCGAGGAGTTGCGCCGGCTCGTCCTGGAGCAGTCCTGGGACGAGAAGACCCAGACCCTGAGCGCCCACCTGGACGGGGGCGGCCTGCTGGACGCGAGCCTGCTCGCGCTCCCGCTGCGCCATGTGATGCCGGCCGATCACCCGCGGATGGTGGCGACCACCAAGGCCGTCGCCGAGCGGCTGTCGGCGGGCGACGGCCTGCTCTACCGCTATCTGCACGAGGAGTCCCCCGACGGCCTGGCGGGCGACGAGGGCGCCTTCGTGCTGTGCAGTTTCTGGCTGGTCGACAACCTGATCGGACAGGGCCGGATCGAGGAGGCCGAAGAGCTGTACGCCTCGCTGTGTGCCCGCAGCAGCCCGCTGGGGCTGCTGTCGGAGCAGATCAACCCCTCGACAGGAGAGTTCATGGGCAACTTCCCGCAGGCGTTCAGCCACATCGGCGTCATCGCCAGTGGCGTGAACCTCGCCCGAGCGAAGGCAGGCGGACGGACATGATCAACCGGCTGGCCGTCTTCGGCGGGACGGGCGACCTCACGGCGCGCTATCTGCTGCCCGCGCTGGCCGCCCTGCACGCGGCAGGTCACCTCGGCGACCGCCTGGAGTGGACCGGAGCCGGCAGGGAGGACTGGGACACCGAGCGGTACCGGCAGTGGATCGCCGAGCAGTACGAGCGTCACGACGACTTCAATCCGGCCGCCTCCCGGCAGGCGATCACGGCCGCGGCCCGCTACGTGCGGGCCGATGTCACCGACCCCGCCGAGGCCGCCGCCGCCATCGCGGGCGACGGCCCCGTCGCCGTCTACCTCGCCCTCCCCCCGGCGCTCTTCCCGCCCGTGGTCACCGCCCTGCACGAATCGGGCCTGCCGGCGGGCAGCAGGATCGTGCTGGAGAAACCGTTCGGGGAGGACCTGGCCGGTGCGCAGCAGCTGAACCGGCTGCTCGCCGACCTCGTACCGGAGCAGGCCGTGTTCCGCGTCGACCACTTCCTGGCCATGACGACCGTCCAGAACGTCCTGGGCAGCCGCCTGGCCAACCGCGTGCTCGAACCCATCTGGAACAGCACCCACATCGCCGAGATCGAGATCATCTGGGACGAGACGCTGGCGTTGGAGGGCAGGGCCGGCTACTACGACCACGTCGGGGCGCTCAAGGACATGCTCCAGAACCACCTGCTGCAGCTGCTCTGCCTGGTGGCCATGGAACCGCCGGTCACCCTCGGCGAGCGGGACCTGCGCGACCGGAAGGTCGACGTACTGCGCTCCGCGCGGATGCTGACCGAGTACGACGTCGTCCACCGCACGCGCCGCGCCCGTTATCAGGCCGGCCGGATCGCAGACCACGACCTGCCCGCCTACGTCGACGAGGAAGGCGTGCGCCCCGAGCGCCGTACGGAGACGTACGCCGAGGTGGAGCTGGAACTGGACAGCTGGCGCTGGGCCGGGACGACCTTCCGGCTGCGCAGCGGCAAAGCGCTCAGGGCGGACCGCAAGGAGGTCGCGGTGCGCTTCCGCCCCGTGCCGCATCTGCCCTTCGGGCACAGCGGGGAGGCGCTGCCCAACGTGCTGCGCTTCAACCTCGAGCCGGAGGGGCTGGCCCTGGACCTGACGGGCATCGGCGCCCACACCGACGAGCTCGCCCCTCTCGAACTGACCGCGCGGATGGAACCGCCGGGCCTGCCCGCCTACGGCCGGCTCCTGCTGGACGTCCTGCGGGGCGACCCCGCCCTGTCCATCCGAGGCGACGAGGCCGAGGAGGCGTGGCGGCTCCTGGAGCCCGTCCTGTCCGCCTGGGAGAAGGACCTTGTGCCCATGGAGGAGTACCCGGCCGGCTCGGACGGGCCGCCCTCGCGCGAGCGGCACGCGGACGGCCTACGGCGCCGGGAGGCCCTGCTCCACGATCCGGCGCTTCCACCGGACCACCTCTGAACGGCCGCACCGGCAGGAGAGCACCGTGACGTCCCGCAGCAGCGAGCCTCGCGTCCCGTGCATCGTGGTCATCGGGGTCTCCGGCACCGGCAAGACCACGGTGGCCCGGCTGCTCGCCAAGCGGCTCGACCTTCCCTTCGCGGACGCGGACGACGCCCATCCGCCGGGCAACATCGCCAAGATGGCGGCCGGCGTGCCGCTCGACGACGCGGACCGCGAGCCCTGGCTGCAGGCCGTCGGCCACTGGCTGCACGAACGACAGGCGGCGGGTACCGGCTGCGTCGTCGCCTGCTCGGCACTGAAGCGGCGCTACCGGGACACCTTGCGGGCGGCCTGTCCGGGCGTCTTCTTCCTCCACCTGACGGCCCGTCACGAGCTGCTGGAGCAACGCCTCGACCACCGCAGAGGCCACTTCATGCCCCCCTTGCTGCTCGACTCGCAACTGGCCGCGCTCGAACCGCTCGAACCGGACGAGAGGGGCGCCTCACTGGACGCGGGACCGACACCCGACGTGATCGCCGAGACGGCCGTGCGGCTGCTGCCCCGCGCATGAAAACCTGGCACACCACGTCCGCGTACGTCCTGCCCGTGAAAGGCCCCGCGACCACATGCTCGCCCTCCTGCACACCTCGCCCCGGCACGTCCCGGTCTTCGACGCCCTGCGCGACGAGCACCACCAGGCCCTGGAACTCCGGCACTTCGTCGACGAGGAGCTGCTGGCCCGGGCCCGCCGCGAGGGCCCCGAGGCGGTGGCGCACGAGGTACGAGCCGTCCTGGACAAGGCAGTCGGCGAGGGCGCCTCGGCCGTCCTGTGCACCTGCTCGACCATCGGCGCCGTCGCGGAGGCGACCGCGGCCGGAGTACCCGTCCTCCGGTCCGACCGCCCGATGGCGGCAGCCGCGGTGGCCGCCGGCCCGAGGATCGTGGTCCTGGCCACGGTGGACAGCACCTTCGGCCCCACGACGTCCCTGATCCGGGAGGAGGCGCGACGCGCCGGACGCGACATCGACGTACGCACCCGCCTCGTCGAGGGCGCCTGGGCCCGTTTCGAGTCCGGCGACACCGAGGGCTGCGCCCGTCTCGTCGCGGCCGCGATCGACACGGTCACCGACGCCGACGCGATCGTCCTGGCCCAGGGCTCCATGGCCCCGGCCGAACACCTGACGACGACCACGGTCCCGGTCCTGTCCAGCCCCCGCCCCGGCCTCGCCGCGGCCGCGGCGGCGGTCCGCATCGGCTGACGGCAGGCCCACTTGGGGCCCTCACCGTCCTGCGGGCGGGTGAGTGGGGAGGCGGGCGTCGGGTACGCGGGGGATTAGTCGAGAGCCGACGTCGACCGACTGGCGGGAGGACCCCATGACCGACCCGTACCCCGAGCCCGTGCCACCAGGACCCACACCCGGCGGACCGGACCCGCAGCCCCCCGACCCGTATCCCTCACCGGTTCCGACTCCGCAGCCTCCCGGCCCGGAGCCCACTCCGCCGCCGCAGCCGCCCTCACCCCCGACCCCCACCCCGGACCCCTCCCCGTCCCCGGTCCCCCCGGGCCCGGAACCGGTCCCGAACCCGCAGCCGGGCCCACCTCTGAGGTAGGCGGACCAAGAAAGCGAAAGCGGTGGGCGAGTGTGAGAACACCGCCCACCGCAACGCCCTCAGGGGCGCGGGGAACTGCGCGACGAGCCAGGAACAACCCGCACACGCGCAATCAAAGAACCCCCCGCCCCGCTAGGCGGAAACCTCCGACCGATCCCCGCCCCACAGCGTGTGGAACGCGCCGTCCTGGTCCACCCGCCGATACGTGTGCGCTCCGAAGAAGTCCCGCTGCCCCTGCGTGAGCGCCGCAGGCAACCGCTCGGCACGCAGCGCGTCGTAGTACGCCAGCGCCGCGGCGAAGCCCGGCGTCGGAACCCCCTGGCGCGTCGCCGCGATCAGCACCTCGCGCCAGTCGTCCTGCGCGGCCGCGATCTCCTGGGCGAAGGTGTCGTCGGAGAGCAGGCTGGGCAGGTCGGCGCGGGCGTCGTACGCCGCGCGGATGCGGTCCAGGAAGGCCGCGCGGATGATGCAGCCGCCGCGCCAGATCGCGGAGACCGCGCCCAGGTCGATGTCCCAGTCGTACTCGTCGCTGCCTGCCTGGACCTCGTGGAAGCCCTGGGTGTAGGACACGATCTTGGAGGCGTACAGCGCCTGCTCGACGCGGTCGGCGAAGGCCGCCGCCTCCGACTCGGAGAGGGGAGCGGCCTTCGGGCCGGCCAGGCCGCGGGAGGCCTCGCGCAGCGCCGCGTGACCGGACAGGGAGCGGGCGAAGACCGCCTCCGCGATGCCGGAGACCGGCACGCCGAGGTCGAGGGCGATCTGGACGGTCCAGCGGCCGGTGCCCTTCTGCTCCGCCTGATCCACCACGACGTCCACGAACGGCTTGCCCGTCGCGGCGTCCACGTGGGACAGCACCTCGGCGGTGATCTCGATCAGGTAGGAGTCCAGGCGGCCCGTGTTCCAGGTGCGGAAGATCTCGGCGATCTGCGCGGGGGAGTACCCGGCGACATCGCGCAGCAGCTGGTACGCCTCGCCGATCAGCTGCATGTCGGCGTACTCGATGCCGTTGTGGACCATCTTCACGAAGTGGCCGGCGCCGTCGGGGCCGACGTGCGTCACGCAGGGTGAGCCGTCCTTCGCCTTCGCGGAGATCTTCTCCAGCATCGGGCCGAGGGAGTCGTAGGACTCCTTGGGGCCGCCGGGCATGATGCTCGGGCCGTTGAGCGCGCCCTCCTCGCCGCCGGAGACGCCCATGCCGACGAAGTGGATGCCCTGCTCGCGTAGTTCGCGCTCCCGGCGCCGGGTGTCGGCGAAGTGCGCGTTGCCACCGTCGATGATCATGTCGCCGGGCTCCAGGAGCGGGGCGAACTCGTGGATCACCGCGTCGGTGGGCTCACCGGCCTTGACCATGATGACCAGGCGCCGCGGCCGCTCCAGTGCCGCCACGAACTCCTTGGCGGTCTCGGCCGCGATGAAGTCGCCCTCGTTCCCGAACTCCTCGACCAGGGCGTTCGTACGCGCCACTGTGCGGTTGTGCAAGGCGACCGTGTAGCCGTTGCGCGCGAAGTTACGGGCGAGGTTGCGGCCCATGACCGCCAGTCCCGTGACGCCGATCTGGGCTGAAGTGCTCATTCGGTTTGGCTCCTAAGGATCCGTTATCGGTGCTGCCGGTCGTGCCCGTCAGTATCGCCCCACCGACCATCCTGGCTTGCCGGTACGCCGGGCGCATGTCCGGGGTGTCCCGACGTGCCGCAGGCAGATACGCACCAGAAGTCCCACCCGCCTCGGCCGGTGTGCAACTGCCGTGAATATCTGGGTGCTTGTGTGTTCAGAGCGGCCGATTGCCGCCTTGTCATGGCCTGTTCGCGGCGCTTACTTTTGGCCCTTCTGACGCATGTCGAGGGGGATCTCCATGGCCCTACGCGGCCGGCACCGCCGGTATCAGCCGAACAGGATCAACCGCGCCTCACTCACCGTCACCGCCGGCAGCGCCGGCATGGCGATCCCGCTGATCGGCGCCGGCACCGCCCATGCCGCCGACGTGTCCACCTGGAACAAGGTCGCCGCCTGCGAGTCGACCGGCAACTGGAGCGTCAACACCGGCAACGGCTTCTACGGCGGACTGCAGTTCACCCGGTCCACCTGGGAGGCGTACGGCGGCACGAAGTACGCGGCGCGCGCGGATCTGGCCACCAAGGACCAGCAGATCGCCGTCGCCGAGAAGGTCCTGGACGGACAGGGGCCGCGCGCCTGGCCGGTGTGCTCGGTGAAGGCTGGCCTGACCCGGGACGGCGGCACCGCGGACGTCCACCCCGACGGGCGCGCCCGGAGCACCGGCAGCAGCGTCAGGAAGAGCTCCGTGCAGGACGTGCAGCCGCAGACCACGCCCCAGTCGCGGGCGGGCAGCGCGGAGATGTACACCGTGGTGCGCGGCGACAGCCTCTCCGAGATCGCCGACGCCGAGCACGTGAGCGGCGGCTGGCACCGGCTGTACGCGGCGAACCGCGGGACCATCGGCGCGGACCCGGACCTGATCCTGCCGGGCCAGCGGCTGAACCTCCACGGCAAGGCCCCCGCCACGCACACGACCGGGGCGAGCGACACAAGCTCGTCCACGCACCCCAAACACCACAAGGCCAAGACGGAGAAGGCCTCTTCGGCCACCGAGGAGAAGGCCACCACCGGCAGTCACTCGCTCGTCGCGCCGGTCCCCGGCTCCACCGGCACCCCGTACCACGAGGCCGGCTCCTCCTGGTCGAAGGGCTACCACACCGGCGTCGACTTCCCCGTACCCACCGGCACGACCGTCAAGGCGATCGCCGCGGGCCGGGTGGTCTCCGCCGGCTGGGGCGGCTCCTACGGCTACCAGGTGGTCATCCGGCACGCCGACGGCCGCTACAGCCAGTACGCCCATCTGTCGGCGATCTCCGTGAAGGCCGGGCAGGGCGTCGGCGGCGGGCAGCGCATCGGCCGCTCGGGCGCGACCGGGAACGCCACGGGCCCGCATCTGCACTTCGAGGTGCGGACCGGGCCCGGTTTCGGTTCCGACATCGACCCTGTCGCCTATCTCAGGGCCGGAGGCGTCAGGATTTGACGCGCTCCCGATGCCGGTCGAGGTCCGGCATCGGGACGTACGAGCCGCCGTAGAAGGGGCCGTAGAAGCGGTACCGGGCCGGGTCGCCGGCCGGGGAGTCGTCCGCGTCGTAGGCCACGGCGAAGACGGTGGGACCCACCTGGGTGGGGACCAGCGTCTCCTCGCGGGGCGCGTCCGCCGGCTGCTCCGGGATCGTGGCGAGCAGCTCCTCGACGGGCGTCGGCCCGGCCGCGGATGCGGCGATCGCGGGCTCCACCGGCTCCGGTACGCCCTGGGGCTCCGGCGCGGTCTCGGTGGCGGTGCGCGTGAGGCGCTCCGTCGTCAGCAGGATCAGGCCACCCGCCGCCACCACGCCGCAGCTCAGGGCGAGCGCGGTGCCCGTGGTGCCGTAGCGGAAGCTCTCGCCGAACATCGTGATGCCGACGGCGGCCGCGACCACCGGGTTCACGACGGTCAGCGTGGCCAGCGGGGCCGCGAGGCCCGCGCCGCGGTAGGAGGCCTGGGAGAGCAGCATGCCGGCCGTGGCGAAGACACCGATCACGGCCAGGAAGGGCAGGTCCGCCGCGGACACGCCGCCGGTCCAGTCGACCGCGACGGTCTTGGTGAACACCGAGGACATGCCGAACGCTATGCCGGACGCGGTGGCGAGCAGCATGCTGCGCACCGCCGGGTGCCGGTGGGCGGCCCGGCCCGCGATCATCAGCGCCACGACCACACCGCCGGAGATGACGGCCACGGCGACCCGCTGGGTGGTGGACAGCGACTGCGACTCGGAGGAACCCACCAGGGACAGCAGACCGGCCAGGCCCACGGTCGCCATGATCGCGCCCCGCCAGGCGGTCGCACCGGCCCTGCGGCCGACGAACAGCGCCGCCATCGGCAGTGCGAACACGATCGTCAGCGCGCCGAGCGGCTGCACCAGGCTGAGCGGGCCGTAGGCCAGCGCCACCACGTGCAGCAGTCCGCCCAGGCCGTTGAGCGCCACCGCGGCCCACCAGGTCGGCCGGCGCAGCGGCGCGTACTGCTGGTCGGGGGAGGACACCGCCACGTGCTCCTGCACGATCGCCCCGCCCGCGTACGCCACGGCGGAGACGAGCGAGAGCAGAACGGACAACGCGAGGGCACTCATGAGCTGCTCCTCTGCGTGTGGCGGGGGCGGTGCGCCCCGCGCGACGAACGGTCGGCCTTCATAACCAACACGATGCCTTGCCGATCTCTTCCCGTCGTCGTCCCTGAGCAGTCAATGGGTCCTACTGCCGATGGAGTACGAATCGGGCGCTGTCCTCCCCAAGGTGGGCGACAGCGGGTGGAGACCCCCCAAGGGGAACCCTTAGGGCCCCCTGGGGTCCACTGGTTTTCGCGGATCGGGTACTACTGCCCTTCGTGGAGCTCGACCAGGATCTCGCCGCCCTCGAACCGCTCGGCGGCTTCTTCGTACTGCGCACCGGCGGGACGCCGCAGGGGCCGTTGCCGGCGCTCGCCCGCGCGTACGGTGACCAGTCCTCGGATGCTGAATCCGACGCTGAAGCAGATCCTATTACTTTTCGGGTCGAAAAGGTTGCCCGATCCCTGCACGCCCCCGAGTCGCGGATCGCGGCCTCGGTGGCCCAGCAGGGTCTCGCGGCCCGCCTGTGGTCGGTGACGCTGGGCTGCGCCGCCCTCTACGACCGTATCCCCGACCTCGATCCCGCCCTGCTGCACTGGGACCCCGACGCCGCCGCCCCCGACGACCTGTGGCTGTCCGAGGTCCGCGCCCTGCCCGCCCATGCCGCGAGCGTCGCGGGCACCGTGCTGCACGGCCACCTGGAGCCGCTGACGGCGGCCCTGCGCGCCCGCCACCGCATCGCGCCCGGCCTGCTGTGGGGCAACGCGGCCTCGGCATTGGCGGGCGCCGCCCGGCAGCTGGAGCAGTGGGCGGCCCGGCACGGCCGTACCGAGGCCGCCGCCCGCACCCGCGCCCTGACCGCGCAACTCCTCGCCCACCCCCTGCTGTCCGCCACCGGCACCCTCACCGGCACCGCCTTTCGGCGCCGCAGCTGCTGCCTGTACTACCGCGTGCCGGGCGGTGGCGTGTGCGGCGACTGTTGCTTCCTACGGCCGCCGCGCTCTTCCGCGCGCGACACATCTGGGTGACCATGAGGGAACCGGTCGCCGAGAGCTGGGGGTTGCGGGTGCGAGTGGGACTGCTGACCCGGGAGTACCCGCCGGATGTGTACGGCGGCGCGGGCGTCCATGTGGAGTTCCTCGCCCGGGAGTTGAGCTCCCTGGTCGACCTGGAGGTGCACTGCTGGGGCGAGGGCCGCGGCGTCGGCGTCGTACGCCACCGCCCCTGGGCCGCCCTGGACACCGCCAACGACGCGCTGCGCACCTTCTCCGTCGACCTCGCGATGACGGCCGGCGTCGAGGGTCGCGAGCTCGTGCACTCCCACACCTGGTACGCCAACCTCGGCGGCCACCTCGCCAAGATGCTGTACGGCATCCCGCACGTGATGACCGCACACTCCCTGGAGCCCCTGCGGCCCTGGAAGGCCGAGCAGCTCGGCGGCGGATACGCCCTGTCCAGCTGGGCCGAGCGCACCGCGATCGAGTCCGCCGACGCGGTGATCGCCGTCTCCGGAGCCATGCGCGCGGACATCCTCAGCTGCTACCCGGCGCTGGACCCCGCCCGGGTCCACATCGTGCACAACGGCATCGACACCACGCTGTACCGCCCCGACCACGGCACCGACGTGCTGGAGCGCATCGGCCTGGACGCCAAGCGCCCCTTCGTCCTGTTCGTCGGCCGCATCACCCGGCAGAAGGGCGTGCCCCATCTGCTGCGCGCGGTGCGGGACATCGACCCGTCCGCGCAGGTCGTGCTCTGCGCGGGGGCACCCGACACACCGGAGATCGACCGGGAGTTCCGCGAGCTCTACGAGGACCTCAGCCGCACGCGCGATGGCGTGCACTGGATCCCGCAGATGCTGCCGCGCCCCGAGGTGATCCAGCTGCTGACCCACGCGGCGGCGTTCGTCTGCCCGTCGGTCTACGAGCCCCTCGGCATCGTCAACCTCGAGGCCATGGCCTGCGGGACGCCCGTCGTGGCCTCCCGGGTCGGCGGGATCCCCGAGGTCGTGGACGACGGCGGGACGGGCCTGCTCGTCGACGTGGACGACGGCTTCGAGGCGTCCCTCGCGCAGGCCCTGGACTCGGTGATCGGCGACCCGGAGACCGCGCGGCGGATGGGCGAGGCCGGGCGGGAGCGTGCGGTGGAGGAGTTCGGCTGGGACGCGGTGGCCCGCCGTACGGTCCGGCTCTACGAGGAGACCCTCAAACAGGACTAGATGAACAGAACGGCGGTAGTTGTTCGAACAGGCTTACACCGCCCTGGGCAGGGGCAAGCATGGATCATCCACGGTGAGGGGAGCGGTCATGCGTCGTGGCGGACCTTCGGTGCTCGGGATCGTACTGGCGGGCGGAGAAGGCAAACGCCTGATGCCCCTGACCGCGGACCGGGCCAAGCCAGCGGTCACCTTCGGCGGCACGTACCGCCTGGTCGACTTCGTCCTGTCCAACCTCGTCAACGGCGACATCCTGCGCGTCTGCGTCCTGACGCAGTACAAGTCGCATTCGCTGGACCGGCACATCACCACCACCTGGCGGATGTCCAGCCTGCTCGGCAACTACGTCACCCCGGTCCCGGCCCAGCAGCGGCTCGGCCCGCGCTGGTACCTGGGCAGCGCGGACGCCATTCTGCAGTCCCTGAACCTCGTCTACGACGAAGGGCCCGAGTACGTCGCGGTGTTCGGTGCCGACCACGTGTACCGCATGGACCCGCGCCAGATGCTCGCCCAGCACATCGAGAGCGGCGCGGGCGTCACGGTCGCCGGCATCCGCGTCCCGCGCTCGGAGTCCTCGCAGTTCGGGGTGATCTCCCCGGGCACGGACGGCCTGTCGGTCGAGCGCTTCCTGGAGAAGCCCGCCGACCCGCCGGGCCTGGCGGACGACCCGGAGTGCGTCTTCGCCTCCATGGGCAACTACATCTTCACCACCAAGGCGCTCATCGAGGCGCTGCAGCGCGACGCCGAGGACGAGCACTCCGTGCACGACATGGGCGGCTCGATCCTGCCCCAGCTCACCGACCGCGGCGAGGCGCAGCTCTACGACTTCAGCGCCAACCACGTGCCCGGCGAGACCACCCGCGACCAGGGCTACTGGCGCGACGTGGGCACCATGGACGCCTACTACGACGCCCACATGGACCTGATCGCCGAGCGGCCCGCGTTCAACCTCTACAACCGGCAGTGGCCCATCTACACCCACTCCAACCAGCTCTCCCCGGCCCGCTTCAACGCGGGCGGCATGGCCAGCGAGTCCATCATCAGCGCGGGCTGCCTCATCCGCGGCCAGGTCACCCGCTCGATCCTGTCCCCGGGCGTCCTCGTCGACCCCGGAGCCGTCGTCCAGGGCTCGATCCTGCACGACAACGTCCACATCGGGCGGGGCGCGGTCGTGCGCGGAGCGGTCCTGGACAAGAACGTCGAGGTGCCCCCGGGCGCGACGATCGGCGTCAACCCGGAGCGGGACGCGGAGTTGTACACCGTCTCCAAGGGCGGCGTGATCGCCCTCGGGAAGGGCCAGGTGGTGTCGTAGGCGCCGGGCCGGTCAGCCCTGGGCCTGCAGGGACTGGAAGTTCTCCATGATCACCTCGCTGGTCCGCCGCAGCTCGTCGGCGGGGCTGAACTGCAGGTACTCCGTGCCCGGCTCGGTGTGCACCGGTACATGGCCGGGCGGGGCGTAGAAGGCGTCACCGGCCTCGTAGGTCTCCTCCCGGTCGGCGTAGCGGAAGACGAGCCTGCCGGTGAACACATAGCCCCAGTGCGGGCATTGGCAGCGGTCGTCGGGCAGTCCCTTGAGCAGAGCGCTGTGGTCGACGTTCTCGCGGAACGTCAGGAAGTTCACGGCCTGGTCGGCGAACTCCTCGGCGCGATCGAGGACCGGACCGTAGTCCCCGCCCCCGGTGGCCGATTCCCTGGAAACCTTGGGCATCGTTCTCGCCTTCTCTCCGCGGAGGTGGCCTTGTCTCCATTGTCCGCGCGGTCGGCGGCCCGGCCACTCCGCTCTTGTCATGTCCCTGGACGCACGCCGGAATCCGTGTTGTCATGCCAACTGCTGCCAGTGACAACGTTGTTATCGGAGGAGACAACGTTGTCAGAGGTGGCTCTCCAGGCCATGATCCGCACCCACCCGACGGAGGTCTTCCCGTATGAGATGGACCCGGCGCCTGCGTCTGGGCCTCGCGGGAGCGGTGGCAGCGTCCTCGCTGCTCGCCGTTCCCGCCGCCCGGGCCGCCGAGCCGAGCGACACCCACCTCACCGACCTGGTGAACCCGTTCATCGGAACCCAGAACGAGGGCAACACCTATCCCGGCGCGGCCGTGCCCTTCGGCATGGTGCAGTTCTCGCCCGACACCGGCCACAACACCGGCTACGACTACGCGCAGAACCACATCCGCGGCTTCTCGCTGGTCCATCTGTCCGGTGTCGGCTGCGGCCTGGGCGGAGACCTGCCGGTGCTGCCGACGACGGGTGACATCACGCAGACGGACTACGCGAAGTACGCGGCCGAGTTCAGCCACGACGACGAGAAGGCGAGCCCCGGCTACTACGAGGTCGGCCTGAAGACCGGCATCCGGGCCGAGCTCACCGCGACCGCCCGCACCGGCGTGCAGCGCTACACCTTTCCGGCCACCGACAAGGCCAACGTCCTGCTGAACGCGGCCCAGTCGCTGCACACCGGCGTGTCGAGCAAGGTCGAGGTCCTCGACAACCGCACCGTGCGCACCGCCATCACCGGCCGCGGTTTCTGCCAGGACACGAAGCCGTACACCGTCTACACGATCACCCGCTTCGACCGTCCCTTCACCACGTACGGCACCTGGGACGGCTCGACCGTGACTTCGGGCTCCAAGGCCGGCTCCGGCGGCGCCTACGTCCGCTTCGACACCACCAAGGACCGCACGGTCGAGGCGACCACGGCCCTGTCGTACGTCGACGCGCACGGTGCCGCGGTCAACCTCCGTGCCGAGGGCGGCCGTTCCTTCGACGCCGTGCGCCACGGGGCGGACCGGGCGTGGGAGGACCGGCTGGACGACGTGCGCGCGCAGGGCGGCGACGCCAGTCTGCGCCGGACCTTCTACTCGTCGCTGTACCGGTCCTTCCTCGCGCCCAACATCGGCAGCGACGTCGACGGCCGCTACACCGGCTGGGACCAGAAGATCCACCGGACCAAGGGCTTCACGTACTACCAGAACTGGTCGCTGTGGGACACCTACCGCACTCAGTCCCAGCTGCTGTCGCTGCTCGCGCCCCGCGAGGCCCGCGACATGGCGATCTCGGTGATCAAGATCTCCGAGGAGAGCGGCTGGCTGCCCAAGTGGGGCTACGGCACGGTCGAGACGAACATCATGACCGGCGACCCGGTCACCCCGTTCCTGACCAACGCCTACCAGCAGGGCCTGCTGGGAGGCTACGAGGAGCGGGCGTACCGGGCGCTGAAGCAGAACGCCGACGGGGTGCCGCCCGCGGACTCGCCGGCGGTGGGCCGGGAGGCGAACAAGGAGTACATCTCCGAGGGGTTCGCGCCGTACATCAAGAACCGCCCGCACGTGAAGCCGGGCGACTCGGACTACGACCACGGCGCCTCGGCGACCCTGGAGTACGCCCTGTCGGACGCGATGCTCGCGCAGATGGCCCGCGACCTCGGGCACGACGCCGACGCGGCGCGCTATGCCGGCCGCGCCCAGAGCTACCGCCACATCTTCGACCCCTCGACCGGTTTCTTCCGCGCCCGTGACGCCTCCGGCGCCTTCACCGGCCCGGCCGACCCTGCGCAGAGCGAGGGCTTCCACGAGGGCACGTCCTGGCAGTACCAGTGGCTGGTGCCGCAGGACCTGCCGGGCATGGTCTCCCTGATCGGCGGCGAGCAGGCCGCGAACGCCCGGCTGGACTCGTTCTTCGCCTACGACCAGCTGCTGGCCGACCCCGCGAAGACGGCCCGCGAGGTGTGGGTCAACGGGCCCTACGACTACTACAACGCCGACAAGTACAACCCGCAGAACGAGCCCGACCTCATCGCTCCGTACACCTATCTGTCCACCGGGCAGCCGTGGAAGACGACCGACGTCGTGCACGCGGCACTGACCCTGTTCACGGACACGCCGACCGGCATGACCGGCAACGACGACCTCGGCACCATGTCCGCCTGGAACGTGCTGTCCTCGATCGGCGTCTTCCCGGTCCAGCCCGGCTACGACACCTGGGGGCTGTCCACACCGGTCTTCGACCGCGTCGACCTGACCCTGGACCGCCACTACTACCCGCGCGGCGCCCTGACGATCACCGCCAAGGGCACCTCGGGCACCGACCGGTACATCCAGTCGGCCCGGACGGACAAGAAGGCGTACGACCGGACGTATCTGACGACCGGTTCGTTGCGCTCTCTGCGCTCGCTCGACTTCACGGTCGGCCCGCAGCCGTCTGAGTGGGGTACGTCACCGAAGGCGGCGCCACCTGCGCTGAAGTGACCTCAGGAGTCACATGAGTCCCGTCCCTCAACAGGGGGGCGGGACTTAATCTGCTGTTAACTGTGCGTAGCGTGATCGTACTTGACCGTAATCTCCCCGGAGAGGTTGACTGCTGGCTCACCCGTCCGTCGACGCGAGGCAAGCCATTGACCACTGACCTGCTCGCTCCACTCGACCTGGCGTTCTGGAACATCGAGTCCGCCGAGCACCCCATGCACCTGGGTGCCCTCGGGGTGTTCTCCGCGCACTCGCCCACCGCCGGCGCCCACGCCGCAGACCTGCTCGCCTCGCGGGCCGCGGCGGTCCCCGGACTGCGGATGCGCATCCGGGACCTGTGGCAGCCCTCGCCGCTCAAGCCGATGTCCTTCGGCAGCGCCAGCCGCGAGCCCGACCCCGACTTCGACCCCCTCAACCACGTCGTCCTGCACGCGCCCACCGCCGACTTCCACGCCGAGGCCGGCCGGCTCATGGAGCGCTCGCTGGTGCGCGGCCGGCCGCCGTGGGAGGCCCATGTGCTGCCGGGCGAGGACGGCGTCTCCTTCGCCGTGCTGTTCAAGTTCCACCACGCCCTGGCCGACGGCCTGCGGGCGCTGACGCTCGCCGCCGCCGTCCTGGACCCGATGGACCTGCCGGAGCGCAAGCCCCGCCCCGAGGAGCCCAGGCGCGGCCTGCTGCCCGATGTGCGCAAGCTGCCCGGCCTGGTCAGGGGCGCCCTGTCCGACGTCGGCCGTGCCCTCGACATCGGCGCCTCCGTGGCCGTCTCCAGCCTCGGCATGCGCTCCTCCTCGGCCTTCACCTCCGAGGCCACCGGCACCCGCCGCACCGCCGGCGTCGTCATCGACCTCGACGACGTGCAGCGCGTACGCAAGACCCAGGGCGGCACCGTCAACGACGTCCTGATCGCGGTCGTCGCCGGCGCCCTGCGCCGCTGGCTGGACGAGCGCGGCGACGGCAGCGACGGCGTCGCACCCCGCGCCCTCATCCCCGTCTCCAAGCGCCGCCCGCGCACCGCCCACCCGCAGGGCAACCGGCTCTCCGGCTACCTGATACGGCTTCCCGTCGACGACCCCGACCCGCTCGGCCGGTTCGACGCGGTGCGCACCGCCATGGACCGCAACAAGGACGCGGGCCCCAACCGGGGTGCGGGCGCCGTCGCCCTGCTCGCCGACCATGTGCCCGCGCTCGGCCACCGGCTCGGCGGCCCGCTGGTCAGCCAGGCCGCCCGGCTCTGGTTCGACATCCTGGTCACCAGCGTGCCGCTGCCCAGCCTCGGACTGAAGCTCGGCGGCAACCCGGTCACCGAGGTCTACCCGTTCGCCCCGCTGGCCCGCGGACAGTCCCTGGCGGTGGCGGTCTCGACCTACCGCGGGCGGGTCCACTACGGCCTCGTCGCCGACGCCAAGGCCGTACCCGACCTGGACGTCCTGGCCGCCGCCCTCACCGAGGAGGTACAGGCGCTGATCGCCGCCTGCGGCTCCTGAGGGTCCGGGTTTGGTGGACCGGCCCGGCGCTCCGTTAAAATTCGCCCTTCGAAAGCGAGCGCGACCGGAGCGCCGCCACGGAAGAGCAGGGAACGGCAGCGGCCATGACGGTGACAGACAACGGCTCGGCGATCACGGACGAGATCGTCTTCGGGCCCGGCATCGACCCCGAACGGCTCGCCGTCTGCCTCAGCGTGCTCGAGGAGCTCGACAAGCTGGAGGTCGACCACCCGGACGCGATCGCCGTGCGCCGGGCCACCGCGGGCGTCTACCGCACCGTCAAGCAGCGCCGCCGCCAGGAGCGCCGGGCCGCCAAGACCGCCCACGACAAGGCGGTCACGGAGGCCACGGCGACCGGCTCGGCCCAGCGCATCGACGACGAGACGGAGGGCCTGCTGCCGTCGTCTGCCACCGGCGAGGGCAAGATCGCGGGGATACTCCAGCGCCCGCGCTCCTGCTACACCTGCAAGTCCCGGTTCGTGGAAGTCGACTACTTCTACCACCAGCTGTGTCCGGACTGCGCCCGCGTCAACCGCGTCAAGCGCGAGGTGCGCGCCGACCTCAGCGGAAAGCGCGCCCTGCTCACCGGCGGCCGCGCCAAGATCGGCATGTACATCGCGCTGCGGCTGCTGCGCGACGGCGCCCACACCACGATCACCACGCGTTTCCCCAAGGACGCCATCCGCCGCTTCAAGGCCATGGACGACTCGGCGGACTGGATCCACCGCCTGGAGGTCGTCGGCATCGACCTGCGCGACCCGGCGCAGGCCGTGGCCCTCGGCGAGCAGATCGCCGAGGCTGGCCCGCTCGACATCCTGATCAACAACGCCACGCAGACCGTGCGCCGCCTGCCCTCCGCCTACGCGGCCCTCGTCGACGGCGAGAGCGCGCCGCTGCCCGCCGGTGAGCTGCCCGCCCACCACGTCATCGGCGCCTTCAACTCCGGCGCGGTCGACGGCCTGGCCGCCCTGCCGCTCGGCACCAGCGGCCTGGACGCGCAGAAGGTCGCCGACCTCGCGCTGGTCGCGGGCAACGCCAGCGTCGCCCGGCACCTCGACGGCACCGCCATCGACGCCGGCGGCCTGGTTCCGGACGTCGTCGACAGCAACACCTGGGTGCAGACCATCGACCAGATCTCCCCGGTCGAGCTGCTGGAGACCCAGCTGTGCAACTACACCTCGCCGTTCATCCTGATCAGCGCGTTGCGGCCGGCCATGGCCGTCGCCGCGAAGAAGGCGGCGAGCGGACGCGCCTACGTCGTGAACGTCTCCGCCATGGAGGGCGTCTTCGGCCGCGGCTACAAGGGCGCGGGCCACCCGAACACCAACGCCGCCAAGGCCGCCATGAACATGGTCACCCGGACCAGCGCCCAGGAGATGTTCCAGGCCGACGGCATCCTGATGACCTCCGTCGACACCGGCTGGATCACCGACGAGCGCCCGCACTACGACAAGCTGCGCCTGGCCGAGGAGGGCTTCCACGCTCCGCTCGACCTGGTCGACGGGGCCGCCCGGGTTTACGATCCGATTGTGCGCGGCGAACAGGGCGAGGACCTGTACGGCGTCTTCTTGAAGGACTACGCGCCCGGGAAGTGGTGATCCACGATCGTGCGTGTGGCCCGGCGTCCGTCGGGAACCCGGCTCCTGCTGGCAACCGCGTCAGGGAGTGATCATGGGCAGTCCGGGCAACATCGATCCGCGAGCGCACGACGATCCGCGCAACCGCTATCCCACCGATGAGCAGTTCTACGCGAACGACCGTACGGACCAGTCGGAAATACCGGAGGACAGGCCCCGAGGCGGTGCCCCGGCAGATCCCTACAAGCACCCCCGGACGTGGGGCACGGTCGCCATCGTCGTGTTCATCATCGTCATCGTCATCCTGGGCATCGCGCTGTTCCCATGAGGGAGCCGTAGCCGCCGTCAGGAGCGAGGTGGTGCGTATGAGCGAAGAAAGTCACCGACGGCGTACCCCGGCCCGGGGTACGCCGTCCTGACGCGTGTCCCCCCGTCCACCAGCAGATCCGCGCCGGTGATCCACTCCGCCTGGTCCGAGGCCAGCCAGACCGCGGCCCGTGCGACGTCGTCCGGCTCGCCGATGCGCCCCAGCGGCAGCCCCGCCGCGACCTCGTCCTCGCCCGCCTCCCACACGAACCGCGCCATCTCGGTGCGCACCAGGCCGGGGGAGACCGAGTTGACCCGCACCCTCGGCGCCAGCTCCCCGGCGAGCTGAGCGGTCAGGTGCAGCAGGGCCGCCTTGCTCGTGCCGTAGGCGCCCACGTTGGGCCCCACGTGCCCGGCGCCCTCCGTGCAGACGTTGACCACCGCGCCGCCGTGCTCGCGCATCCACGCCCGCCACGCACACTGCACCAGCCGCAACGGCGCCTCGACGTTCACCGTGAACGCCTCCCGCCAGGCCTGCGGGTCGACGTCCATGAGGGGGCCGTACGGCTGGTTCGTCGCCGCGTTGTTGACCACCACGTCGATCCGGCCGAAGGTACCCAGCGCCAGCTCCGTGACCGCCCGCAGATGTTCCGGGTCCCCGACGTCGCCGGCCAGCCCCACGCCGCCCAGCTCCTCGGCCGTGCGCCGCACCTCGTCCGCGTCCCGCGCGGTCACGCACACCTGTGCCCCCGCCTCGGCCAGCCGCGCGGCGATCGCGCGCCCGATGCCGCGCGTCGCCCCGGTGACGACGGCGGCCCTGCCCCTCAGCCCGTACGACGACGTCATCGCCGTACCGTCTCATGACGGGCCGTCAGTCGACAGCCCCGAGACGGGAGTTGCGGGCGGCGACCAGTTCCAGCACGGTGCGCCAGTCCTCCAGCACCCCGGCGTCGACGCCGGGGGCGCGGCCCTCCTCGTCCGCCTGGCGCAGACGGGCCAGATCGTCGTCGGCGGGCCTGCCGGAGCGGTGGTGCTCGCGGACCAGCCGGGCGACGCGCTCGCCGAGCAGGCCGCGCACCGCGTCCGCGGCGCTGCCGGGGTGGGCGGCCGCGTCGCCCGGCCGCAGCAGCGGGCCGATCGCATGCACCAGACCCGCCACCTGGAGTTCCTTGTCGGCGGGGCGGCGGCGCCGCAGCAGCGCGGCGGTCTGCAGCGCGTGCTGGTGCAGGTCGACCCGGCCCCTCATCAGGCCCGGGGCGTCCCACGAGCCCCGGCAGGCGTACAGCAGATCCATCAGCTCTTCGACACTGCGCAGCTCCATGCGTCGGTCCTCCCGCAGGACAAGCCGTTGCCGTCCGTCAGCAGATCATGGCCGCCTTGCGATTCGGCCAACGGGACTTGAACTGCGTGGCCTGTTCGGTGCGCCGGGTTGCGGCTCAGTTCACCGGTGCCGTGTCCCCGGGCAGCCGCTGCCCCGTCACGGCCGAGAAGCAGTGCACGTCCCCGGCGCGGATCGCCACCCGCAGCGAGGCCCCCGTGCCGTAGGTGGGGCGTCCCGGGAGGCGTACGACGATCTCGGTGTGCTCCGGGCCGGAGCGTGCGGTGGTGTGGAGGTAGACGACCGCGCCCGTGTCCTCGACGGAGTCGACGACCAGATCCAGCCCGGGCGTCTCGCGGTCCTCGCGGGAGAGGAACTCGAACTGCTCGGGCCGGACGCCGAGCACGATCTCGCGGGTGCCGGCCGCCCGCAGCGTGCCGCGGGCCAGGGGTATGTCCAGGGCGCCGAGCCGGGCCCCGGCCGCGGACAGCGGAAGCCGGAAGAGGTTCATCGCGGGCGAGCCGATGAAGCCGCCGACGAAGGTGTTGGCCGGGTGCGCGTAGACCTCCCTCGGCGTGCCCACCTGCTGGAGCATGCCGTCCTTGAGCACCGCGAGGCGGTCGCCGACGGCCATGGCCTCGAGCTGGTCGTGGGTGACGTACACGGTGGTGATGCCGAGGTGGTGCTGCATCCGGACGATCCGCGTGCGGGTCTCCACGCGCAGCCGGGCGTCGAGGTTCGACAGCGGCTCGTCCATCAGATAGACCCGCGGGTCCCGCACGAGCGCCCGCCCGGTCGCGACCCGCTGCTGCTCGCCTCCGGCCAGCGTGCCGGGCCGGCGGCCTAGGTACTGCTCGATGTCGAGGACGGCGGCGGCGTGCTGCACCCGCTGCCGGGCCCGCGGCCTGGCCATGCGGGCGATCTTCAGGGCGAACCCCATGTTGTCGGCAGCCGACAAATGCGGGAACAGGGCGTAGTCCTGGAACACCATCGCGATGTCCCGGTCCCCGGGCGGAAGATGGGTGACGTCCCGGACGCCGATGAGGACCGAACCCGAGTCGACGTCCTCAAGGCCGGCGAGCATGCGCAGGCACGTCGACTTCCCGCACCCGGAGGGACCGAGGAGGACCATGAACTCACCGTCCTCGATCTCGAGGTCGAGCGAGTCCACGGCCGGCCGGTCCATCGCCGGGAAGCACCGGGTGGCTCTGTCGAAGGTGACCGACGCCATGACGTCCCCCTCCCGGACGTGTCTCTCGGACCCAGCATGGAACGCGTGTTGGCCGTTCGGCACGTCTGTAGGCCGAACGAGTGACAGAAGAGAGGGCTGAAGTCGAATAACTTAGGACATTAAGCCCAAGTTTTGAGCCCCATAGAGCGGTCCTCCGCTCATTTGGTTAATCTGGATCGGACGGACAGCTCCACCGGGTCCAACCCACACCCACGTCCGTCCCGGGGCAAGCCGGTTCACAGCGGCCTGTTCTCAGACGAGTTGCAGGCGCCACCGCGTCCGAACTGCTTTCGACTCACACCTGAGCGGGCGTCAGGCGCCGGACCGCAGAGTGGCCGGCACGCCCCGAGGGTGACCCGACACATAAGGAGTGCGCGGTGACACCAGAGAAGACGAATCGCGAACAGCGCCCCAAGGAACGCACGGAGCGCGCCGGCCGTCGGCCCGGCGAGATCGGCAGCCTGGACGTGTGGGCCCGATCCGCACCGATCCGCCTGGCAGGCTACGAGGAAGACCTGGCCGAGCCCCACATCCTGCCCAGCGTGGACTGAGCCACCCGGCAGGATCCTCGCGATCGCCGACCGCATGGGCGTGCCAGACTCACGCCCATGCAGATCAGAGAAGCCGCGGCCGACGACTGGCCGCGGATCTGGCCTTTCTGGCACCGCATCGTCTCCGCCGGCGAGACCTACGCCTGGGACCCGGACACCTCCGAGGAGGCCGCCCGGGTCCTGTGGATGAACCCCGCCAAGCGGGTCTACGTCGTCGAGGACGACACCGGCGCCGTCGTCGCCTCCGCCTACGTCACTCCCAATTACGGCGGTCCCGCGGCCCACATCGCCAACGCCGGTTTCATGGTCGATCCGGACCAGGCCGGCCGCGGCTTCGGCCGCGCCCTCGCCGAACACATCCTGGCCGCCGCCAGGTCCGACGGCTTCGACGCGATGGTCTTCAACGCCGTCGTCGAGACCAACCCGGCCGTCGAGCTGTGGCTGTCGCTCGGCTTCACGATCCTGGGCACGGTGCCGGACGCCTACGAGCATCCCCGGTACGGGCGCGTGGGGCTGCACGTGATGCACCGGGCGCTGTAGGACCTGTTGCGAAAGTCCCGCCGACTCAGTCCTTGCGGCCGGTGACGGCCACGGTCACGCCCAGGCCGATCATCGTCAGCCCGCCGGCCCCGCCCACCATCGACAGCCGGCGCGGGGAGCGGGCGAACCAGTCGCGTGCGGTGGACGCCGCCAGGCCCCAGACGCTGTCGGAGGCGAGGGCGATGGCGTTGAACACCACCCCCAGCAGCAGCATCTGCAGCGTGACGTGGGCCGCCTCACGGTCGACGAACTGCGGCAGCACGGCCGCGAAGAACACGATCGTCTTGGGGTTCGTCACCCCGACCGCGAACCCCTCCCAGAACGTGCGCAGCCCGCTGTGGGCCTCCGCCTCGCCCGCGAACACGGCCCGCAGCGACTCCCGCGCCCGCCACGCCTTGATCCCGAGAAACACCAGATAGGCGGCGCCGGCCAGCTTCAGCACGGTGAACACCAGCACCGAGCGCTCCACGAGCGACCCGATGCCCACGGCCACTGCGACGACGAGCAGATACGCCCCGAGCGTGTTCCCCACGACGGTCGTCAACGCGGCCCGCCGCCCCTGCGCCAGCGCCCGCCCGACCACGAACAGCACACTCGGCCCAGGGACCACGATCAGCAGAAAGGACAGCGCCGCGAAGGCGAGCAGTCGGTCGGTGGAAAGCATGCCCCCATGCAAGCACGGGGGCGGTCCGTCCTTCACCGGATTTTTCTGCCGCTACGTGCTAGACGCCGGTCCGGCCGTCGACGAGTTCGCGCACGATGTCGAGGTGGCCGTTGTGGCGGGAGATCTCTTCGATGAGGTGCAGGAGCACCCAGCGCAGATCCACGTGGCGGCCGTCGCGGATGGGACGTGCGGCCCGTGCGGAGAGGTCGTGGTCGGACAGCAGACGACGGTAGCGCTCGCTCTGATCCTCGTACTCGGCCAGCAGCCGGGGCAGCGGGATGTCGACCGCTGTCCGCATCTCCGGGTCGGGGTCGTCGTCGGTGGCCTCGGTGAGCGGTCCCGCGGGTTCCTCACCCAGGAACATCACCTGGACCCAGTGGTGCTCGACCCACCGCAGATGGCTGATCAGCCCGCACATCGTCATCAGCGGCGAGTTCGGCAGCGGGGCCTTACGGGCGTCTGCCGCGGACACCCCCTCGCACTTCGCCCGCGCGGTGGCACGGGCGTAGTCCAGGAAGGTGGTCAGCTGCGTGCGTTCGTCCCAGGCGGGAGGCGTATCGGTTCGTTGCGTCATCGGGGGGAGTTTTCCGCAGCCCGCAGGAGGCGTCGAGCGATTATCGACCGGCCCCCTGGGCGAGCGGGGCCGTCCGCTCCCACGGATGCAGCTGCTCCAGTTGTCCGGCGATCTCCAGCAGCAGCGTCTCCGAGCCCGGGAGGCCGACCAGTTGGACGGCGGTGGGGGCGCCGGAGGGGAGTGTGCCGAAGGGGACGGCCATGGCGGGCCAGCCGGCGAGGTTCCAGGGCGGGGTCAGGGGCGAGTAGTTGGTGTTGGCGAGCAGGTTGGGCAGCCAGCCCCGCTCGTGCCAGGCCACGGACTTGGGGGAGCGGCGGGCCAGGGCAGGGGTGAGCAGGACGTCGTACTCGGCGAAGAACGGTTCCATGCGGCGGCGCAGCTGCTCGCGGCTGTCGCTGGTGCGGACGTTGTTCACGAAGCGGCGGCCGATGGCGGCGTGCACGCGGGTGCGCCGGGTGAGCAGGCGCGGGTCGAGGTCCTTGGCGTCGACCGCCGTGCCGGCCGTCCAGTGGGTGAGGGACATGGTGCTCAGCGACAGCGGGTAGGGCGGGTCCGCGCGCCGGACCTGGTGGCCGGCCTTGATCAGGACGCCGCCGGCGTCGCGGGCCGCGGTCGCGTACGGGCTGCTGATCGTGACGCCGAGCAGCGGGCTGCGCAGCGAGACGGCGACCCTGCGCATGGCCGGCTCGGACGGCCGTAGCGCGTCGGTGTCCGCGAGGACCGTCAGCATCAGGCGCGCGTCCTCGACGGTCGTGGCCATCGGGCCGTTCTCGGACATGCCGAACCAGTCGCCCTCGCCGATGCCCGCCGGGACCACGCCGTGTCCCGGCTTGATGGTGACCAGGCCGCAGTTGGCGGCCGGGATGCGCAGCGAGCCCATGCCGTCGTTGCCGAGCGCGATCGGCACCAGGCCGGCGGCGACCGCGGCCGCGCTGCCGCCCGAGGAGCCCCCCGCGGTGCGGGTCAGGTCCCAGGGGTTGCGGGCGGTGCCGTGTACGCCCTCGGTGGTGCCGAAGACGCACAGTTCGGGCACGTTGGTCAGGCCCACGATCACCGCGCCCGCCGCCCGCAGCCGGGCCACCGTGACGTGGTCCTCCTCGGCGGGCGTGGCCGGCGTCGCCGCGGAGCCGACCCGGTTGGACTCGCCGCGTACCGCGAGGTTGTCCTTGACCGCCACCGGCACGCCGGCCAGGGGCAGTTCGGCCAGGTCGCCGCGGTCGGCCACCGCGTCCGCCTCGGCCAGCGCCGCCCGGGCGCGCACCACCCGGAACGCCCCCACGCGCGCATCGAGCCGCTCGATCCGGTCCAGGTGCTCGGCCACCACCTCACGAGGGGTGGCCCGCTTCTCGCGTACGGCGGCGGCGATCTCGGCGGCGGTCCGGCCGACCCAGCTGGTCACGGGTGCTCCTCGGGGATGCGAAGCCTGGGCTTACTCGTCAGTACGCACAGCACTCTGCCCCGCGGCGGGCCGCACGTCGAGAGCTACTGCCCTTGGACAATCGCGGCGCTGTTCTTGGACTTTTGGCGAGGACCTTTCGGTCACCGCCCTCGGGACCGCAGCTCATCCGATCACTGGCTCAACTTTGGCTCATCCTGGCCCCATTGACAGGCTTACGAGCCCGTCCAATCATCAGACATCCGATGAATTGGGAGCCGCTCATGAGTGTGAGTCCGTATCCAAGACGTCAGGTCCTCGGTGCGGCGGCCACGGTCGCCGCCGCGGCCGCCCTGCCCCTCGCGGTGCCCGGCGAGGCACGCGCCGCCACCTCCACCGGCGACGACCAGGCCGCACCACCGCAGTGGGCCACCGTCCCCGACCCGGTCCCCGTCCCGCTCGACACCCTCTACGACAACGACGGCCTCGACACCGCCGCCGCCCGCGGCGGCGACTTCGACGGCTCCGGCTACACCTTCCCGGGCGAGGAACTGCCCGCCGGCCGCGTCGAGGTCGACGGCATCGTCTTCGACTTCCCGGCCGCCACGGCGGGCGCCAAGAACAACGTCGTCGCCCTCGGCCAGCGCGTCGAGCTGCCCAAGGGCCGCTACCTGTCGGCCGTGTTCCTCACCGCCGGCAGCTACGGCAACGCCTCCGGCAAGGCCACCGTCCACTACGCCGACGGCACGACCAGCACCGCCGGCCTCGGCGGCGCCGACTGGTACGCGGCGGGCGGCTCGCTGTCGGCGCCGTACCGCTACAAGCCGGACGGTACCAAGGACGAGCACAGCGTCGGCATCGGCACCTCGGAGGTCTGGCTCGACCCGGGGCGTGAGGCCGTCGCCCTCACCCTGCCGGTGACCAACCCGGCACAGGAGAACAAGACTTCCCTGCACGTCTTCGCGCTCTCCCTCCAACCCGCCGCCCAGGGAAGGGCGTTGACCCTCCGCGACGCCCGCTCCACCTCCTCCCTGCTGGAGTCCACCGGCGCCCAGAGCGTCGAGGCCACCGTCGTCAACGCGGGTACCGTCGCCATCCTGAGCGGCGACGACGTGACCGTGCGCGTCGACGTCCCCGGCGCCCGCACCGTCGAACCCGCCCGCATACGACGCCTGGACCCCGGCGAGCAGGCACGCGTCCACGTCGGCATCCGCAACCGCGCGGGCACCGCTCCCGGCACCCGGCAGGACGGCGCGGTGACCGTCCGCGGGCGGGGAGCCCAAGCCGCCACCGGGCGACGCACGTTGACCCTGGGCACGGCCGACTACCAGGCCACCGAGGCTTCGCTGGCCGGCCACCAGGCGCCGTACTGGTTCAACGACGCGAAGTTCGGCGTCTTCATCCACTGGGGCGTCTACTCGGTGCCCGCCTGGGCGCCGGTCGGCGTGCAGTACGCCGAGTGGTACTGGGACCAGATGCAGGACCCGAACAACCCCACGTACGCCTACCACCGCGACACCTACGGCGCGGACTTCGCCTACGACGACTTCATCCCGCGCTTCACCGCGGAGAAGTTCGACCCGCGCGCGTGGGTGGAGCTGTTCCGGGACGCGGGCGCGCAGTACCACGTGCTGACCTCCAAGCACCACGAGGGCTTCGCCCTGTGGGACACCAAGGTCTCCGACCGCAACGCCGTGAAGCTGGGCCCGAAGCGGGACCTGGTCAAGGAGCTGTTCGCGGCGTCGCGCCGGTACGCGCCCGAACTCCACCGCGGCCTGTACTTCTCGATGCCCGAGTGGTTCAACCCGGACAACCCGTGGATGGGCCACGCCCCGCGCAACCCGTACACGCTGGAGCCGGTGCCCTACACCGGCTACACCGCGGGCAAGGACTACGTGAAGGACTTCCAGGCCCCGCAGATGCTGGAGTTGATCCACGGCTACGACCCGGAGATCATCTGGTGCGACATCGGCGGCGCGAACGACAGCCTCCACGTCCTCGCCGAGTACTTCGACCACGCCAAGAACCGGGCCCGTCCGATCGACGTCACGGTCAACGACCGCTCGGGCATCGGCTTCCACGACTTCACCACGCCCGAGTACACGACGTACGACAACACCGTCGTCGCCAAGTGGGAGGCCAGCCGCGGCCTCGACCCCCGCAGCTACGGCTACAACCGAGCCACCCCGGACGACGCCTACATGAGCGCCGAGGAGGTCGTGCACAGCCTTGTCGACATCGTCTCCAAGAACGGCAACTTCCTGCTCGACATCGGCCCGCGGGCCGACGGCACCATCCCGGAGATCATGCAGACCCGGCTGCGCGAGACGGGCGCCTGGCTGAAGGTCAACGGCGAGGCGATCTACGACACGACGTACTGGTCCCGCATGGCCCAGCTCGGCGACGACCTGCGCTTCACGATCCGCCCCGACGAGGCGTTCTACATCCACTCCCTGACCCGGCCGGGCGCCAAGCTCACCGTGGAGGCGCCCGTACCGGTCCGGGCCGGCGACAAGGTGACGATGCTCGGCCACGACCGGCCGCTGACCTGGACCGTCAGCAACGGAGCACTCGTGATCGACGTACCCGAGTCGGCCCGCAAGGCGGGACAGCACGTGTGGGTGTTCAAGGTGGAGTGGCATGGCTGAGTTCAGGAAGAGACTGCTGCGGCTGCTCGGGGTCACGGCGGCGCTGACGCTGCTGATGGCGCCGACCTCGGCCCTCGCGCGGGACGACCGGGGCACGGCGCCGGTCACCGTGCCCGCGCTGACCAACTGGACGGCGGAGCAGGGAAGTTACACCTACAGCCATGGTGTCCGGCTGGTCGCCGGCAGCGCGGCCGAACGCCGGATAGCAGGCACCCTCGCCGACGATCTCGAGGCGGCGGGCCACGGCAGCGTCCCGGTCGTCCGCGGCGGCGCCCGCACCGGCGACATCGAGATCGACGTCCGGGCGTCCAGGAGCTCCCTGGGCGCCGAGGGCTACGAACTCCACGCCGGCAAGCGGCTGTCGGTCACCGGCGCCACCGAGACCGGCGCCTTCTACGGCACCCGCACCCTCCTCCAACTCCTCGCCCAGGGCGACCGGATCCCCGCCGGACGCACCACGGACACCCCGCGCTACAAGGAACGCGGCGTCGGCGTGTGCGCCTGCTACATCCACATCACGCTGCCCTGGCTGGAGAACCTCGTCCGCGAGATGGCGTACAACAAGCTCAACCAGCTGCTCGTCGAGCTGAAGGTGAAGAGCGACGCCCACCCCGAGGCCAATACCTGGGGCTACTACAGCAAGGACGAGATCCGCCGGCTGGTGGCCCTCGGCGAGAAGTACCACGTCGAGATCATCCCCGAGATCAACTCCCCGGGGCACATGGACCCGTGGATCGAGAATCGCCCGGATCTCCAGCTGACCGACTCCGACGGCAACAAGCAGCCCGCCCGGCTCGACGTCACCCAGCCGTCGGCCTTCGACTACTACACGGGCCTGATGGACGAGTACGCCCAGGTCTTCACGGCCAAGTCCTGGCACATGGGCGCCGACGAGTACATGCTCGGCTCCGACTACTCCAAGTACCCGCAGATGCTGCGCCACGCCCAGGACAAGTACGGCGCGAGCGCCACCCCGCAGGACGCCTACATCGACTTCATCAACAGCGTCCACGCCTATGCGGCGGCCAAGGGCAAGCAGCTGCGCATCTGGAACGACGGCCTGACCGGCGCCAACACCGTCCCGGTGGCCGCCGGGACGACCGTCGAGCACTGGCTGAACGTGACCACCAAACCCAGCCGGATCATCGCCCAGGGCTACCCGTTGATGAACGCCGCCTACTCGCTCTACCTCGTCCGCGGCGGCTTCCACAGCGACACCAGGTCCCTGTACGACCACAGCTGGGACCCGCGCAGCTTCGAGGGCGAGAAGCTGGCCTCCGGCAAGGGGATCACCGGCGCGAAGATCAGCCTGTGGCCGGACAACGGCCGCGGGGAGACCGAGAACGAGGTCTCCGCCGCACTCTGGCCCGCACTGCGGCACATCGCGCAGGCCACCTGGGGCGACCCGCACCCCGACGCCACCTACGACGCGTTCACCGCGCGCGGCACGGCCGTCGGACACGCACCCGGATGGCGCGACCTCACCCGGCTGCCGGTCGCGGACGGCACCTACACCTTCCGTACGGCCGGACTCTCCTTCGACGCCCAGGTCACCCGCACGGCCGACGGCTACGCGAGCGTCCGCGGCGACGAGGGCTGCCTGGAGATGAGCGGCGGCACGCTCACCCTCAACGCGCCGCTCCAGCCGGGTCTGGCGGCGAGCTGGAAGACCTGCGACCCCTCCAGCACGCTGCAGCGCTGGCAGCTCGTCGGCGCGTCCGGCGGCCACCAGCTCGTCAACACGATCACGCAGATGGCGCTGAGCGTGGGCGACGACGGCCGTCTCGTGCAGTACCCGCCGGACCAGCACACCCCCGCCATCTGGCACCTCACCGCTCACTGAACCACCGACTGCGCCACCCTCCGACCCCGAGGAACTCCGATCACATGGCCCTCTCCAGACGCCTCTTCGTCACCTCGGCCGTCGCGTCGGCCGCCGCGCTCGCCGCACCCGCCCTGCCCGCTGCCGCCGCGCCGGCCTCCCCGGCCGACCGCTCCCGCATCCCCGTCGGTCCTGACGACACTGCGGACGACCTGGTCCGCAAGGCCGCCCAAGTCCGGCCCACCGCACGGCAGATCGCCTGGCAGTCCCTCGAACAGACCGCGTTCCTGCACTTCGGCGTGAACACCTTCACCGGCCTGGAGTGGGGTACCGGCGACGAGGACCCGAACGTCTTCCAGCCCACCGGCCTCGACACCGACCAGTGGGCCCGCAGCCTGCGCGACGGCGGCTTCAAGCTCGCCATCCTCACCGTCAAGCACCACGACGGCTTCGTCCTCTACCCCTCCCGCTACACCGACCACACGGTGGCGTCGAGCAGTTGGCAGGGCGGCCACGGCGACGTGCTGCGCTCCTTCGCCGACTCCATGCGCCGCCACGGCCTCAAGGTCGGCGTCTACCTCTCGCCCGCGGACGAGAACCAGTACCTGCACGGTGTGTACGCAAACGGCAGCGCCCGCACCGGCCGCACCATCCCGACCCCGGCCGAGAGTGACGACCGCGCGCCGGAGCGCACCTTCCAACTGCCGGCCACCGACTACGGCGCCCATATGCTCAACACGCTCTACGAAGTTCTCACCGAGTACGGGCCGGTGGACGAGGTGTGGTTCGACGGCGCCCAGGGCCGTATCCCGCCGGGCAAGGTGGAGGACTACGACTGGGACAGCTGGTACACCCTGGTCCGCGCGCTCGCCCCGGACGCGGCGATCGCCGTCACCGGACCCGACCTGCGCTGGGTCGGCAACGAGAGCGGACTGGCGCGCGAGGACGAATGGAGCGTCGTCCCGGTCAAGGAGAACCAGTACGGCCGCACCGACTGGGCCCTGTCCTACGACACCCCCGACGAGGGCAGCCGCGACGCGCTGGCCAAGGCGCAGCCCACGACCGACTACCTGCGGTGGTGGCCCGCCGAGTGCGACGTGTCCATCCGCGACGGCTGGTTCTACCACGCGGACCAGCTGCCCAAGAGCGTGGACACGTTGACGGAGATCTACTTCGGATCCGTGGGCCGCAACGCGGTGTTGCTGCTGAACGTCCCGCCGGACACGGACGGCCGGCTGCACGACACGGACGTGACCCGGCTGCGCGAGTTCCGTGAGCGGATCGCGCACGAGCTGCCCGAGGACCTGGCCCGCGGGGCGCGGGTCACCGGCTCGTCCCGGGAGCGGACCGTCGACCTCGGCGCCGAGCGCGAGGTGGACCGTGTCCGGCTGGCGGAGGACATCCGGCACGGCCAGCAGATCGAGAGCTGCGTCGTCGAGGCGTACCGCGACGGTGCCTGGACGGAGGTGACCCGGGCCGGAACGGTCGGCGCGAGCCGCATCCTGCTCCTGCCGTCGCCGGTACGGGCCCGCCGGTGGCGGCTGCGGATCACGGCGGCGCGGGGGACCGTGCAAGTCGATCGTTTCCAGTTGTACCGCTCACGGATCTAGGGGTACCCGCAGGACAGGCGGTCACCAGGGTGTCGGCGCTCTGGTGACCGTCCCGAGCTCCGGTGACCGTCCCGTGCTCCCGGACCGTCCCGTCAGGCCTGTGAGCGGCGGTGCCGGCGGACCCGCCAGACGATCAGTCCCACGACGACGAGTACCGCCGAGATCAGGGCGACGGTGTTGCCGACGACGCCCTCGACGCGCTGGAAGGCGGCGCCCGCGGCATAGCCGGCGGCGACGTTCCCGAGGCCCCAGACCAGGCCGCCCAGGGCGTTGTAGAGCAGGAAACGGCGGTACGCCATGCTCGAAGCGCCCGCCAGCGCGGGCACCAGCGAGCGCAGGAAGGCGAGGAAGCGGCCGACGAAGACCGCCGCCGGGCCGCGTCTGCGCAGCAGGTCACGGGCCTTGTCCACCCGCTTGGCCCGCCGCCGCAGGGGCCGGGTGCGCAGCAGCGGCGGGCCCAGGTGCCGACCGATCTCGTAGCCGACGCTGTCCCCGGCGATCGCCGCGAGGACGACGGCGACCGTCAGCCAGAGCAGGTCCACGGTGCCCCGCCGGGCCAGCACACCTCCGACGATCACGGCGGTCTCGCCCGGCAGGACGAACCCGAAGAACAGCGCGTCCTCGGTGAAGACCAGCGCCACGATCACGGCGTAGACCACCGGCCCGGACAGGCCGGTGAGCCAGCCGACCAGAGCGTGCATCCACGGGCTCCCTTCTCCGACTGTGCCGCATCTCTTGCTGTGCCGGGTTCCCTGGAGACGCCCTGCGCATCATGTGGGAATCTGGCAGCCGGTGCAGGCAGGCTGGGAACGGGACGGTGAGGGACGGATGCGAGAGACCTACCACAAGGAGCTGGAATCGATCAGGGAGGCCCTGGTGGAGATGGCGAACCTGGTGGGTTCCGCCATGGGCCGCGCGACCAGTGCCCTGCTGGACGCCGACCTTCACCTCGCGGAGAGCGTGATCTCCACCGAGGAGCAGGTCGAGGTCATGCAGCGGGATCTGGAGGAGAAGACGATCACGGTGCTGGCCCGGCAGCAGCCCGTGGCCACCGATCTGCGGGTGGTGGTCACCTCACTGAGGATGAGCGCCGACCTCGAGCGCTGCGGAGTCCTCGCTCAGCACGTCGCCACGCTGGCCCGGCGCCGCCATCCCGACCAGGCGGTGCCGCGCGATCTGCGCCGTACGATCCTGGAGATGGGCCAGCTCGCGCAGCGGCTGATGGCGCAGGCCGCCGAGGTGATCATGACTCAGGACGTCGACGCCGCACTGCAGTTGGAGCGTGACGACGACCGGATGGACGAGCTGCACCGGCTGATCTTCCAGCACCTGCTGGACGACCAGTGGCACCACGGCGTGGAGACGGCCGTCGACGTCACCCTGGTCGGGCGCTACTACGAGCGCTTCGCCGACCATGCCGTCTCCATCGCCCAGCGCGTGGTCTACCTGGTCACCGGTGAGCACGCCGGGGACCTGCTGGACAACCCGCCCACGCCTGTGTGATCACCGGCCGCCGCCCTGGTCCCCGGCGGCGGCCCGCCGCAGCAGGAAGTTCACCGCGGTCATGGTCAGGACGGGCTCGCCGTGCTGGTTGAGGACCTCGATGCCGGTGTGGACGAGCCCGCGGTCCGGCTTGGAGCGTGAGAGGCGGGCCTCATGGATCGTCGTGCGCAGGGAGAGGCTGTCGCCCGGGCGCACGGGCCGTACCCAGCGCAGTGCGTCGACGCCGGGGGAGGCCAGGCCGCCGGCCTTGCTGATGTAGTGGTCGGCGTACATGCGCATCATGAGGGCGCAGGTGTGCCAGCCGCTGGCGATCAGGCCCTGGTACGGCCCCTTCAGCGAGGCCTCGGGGTCGGTGTGGATGAACTGCGGGTCGAACTCGCGGGCGTAGCGCAGGATGTCGTCCTCGGTCACGGTGATGCTGCCGTAGACGTAGACCGCTTCCGGCACATAGTCCTCGAAGCAGCGGTCCTCGATCGGGACGGCGAAGTCCGCCTCACTGAGCGTGGTGGTGATCGGTGGCGTCATTGGCGCACGATAGCCGCCGGGCGCACCGGTGTTGTGCCGGGGCGCGCTCAGGTCTGCTCGAGGACCTGTTCCAGGAAGGACACCGAGTCACCGGCGGGGGAGGCGACCAGGCTGAGGCGGTCCATGACCGCGAGGTAGTGGTCGACCTCATCGGGCTTGTCCAGGTACAGGGCGCTGGAGAGCTGCTCGAGGTAGACGACGTCGGGCAGGTCGGGCACCGGGAAGCGCAGCACGGTGACCGGGCCGCCGGCCGCCGCGTGGCCGCCGACGTGGAAGGGCAGCACCTGGAGCGTGACGTTGGGCCGCGCGGCGACCTCGACGAGGTGCTCGAGCTGTGCGCGCATCACACCGGCCCCGCCGAGCGGACGGCGCAGCGCGGCCTCGTCCACGACGACCCACAGCTTCGGCGCGTCCGGCCCGGAGAGCAGCGCCTGCCGGGTCATGCGCAGCTCGACGCGGCGCTGGATCGCCTCGGGCGAGCTGATGGGGTGGCCGAGGCGGATGACGGCCTCGGCGTAGTCGGGGGTCTGCAACAGGCCGGGGATGAACTGGACTTCGTAGGTGCGGATGAGGGAGGCGGCCTCCTCCAGGCCCAGATGCTGCTCGAACCAGTTGGGGAAGGCGTCTCCGTACGCTCGCCACCAGCCGGGTTCGTTGGCCCGCTGCACCGAGTCCAGGTACTCCTGGCGGGCGTCGGGTTCGTGGACGCCGTAGAGCGTGAGCAGGTCGGCGACGTCGCGCTGCTTGAAGCCGACGCGGCCGAGCTCCATGCGGCAGAGCTTGGCGTCGGAGGCGCGTATCGACGAAGCGGCCGTGTCCCGGCTGATGTTGAGGGATTCCCGCAGTCGGCGCAGGCGCGTGCCCAGCATGATGCGCTGCACGGTGGGACCGCCGCGCCGGAGGCTGAGGACGTCGGAGCCGGTGGCGATCGGATCGGGTCGAACTGCGGTCATGGTCATCCCCTCGGCCGCCGAGCCGGCTGCGTCTGCATGTTTTCCGGGACTCAACCAAGGAGAGTAGCACCGTGGTGCCGAACGGCTGCGGTGCGTGAAGTGGCCGGAAGGCGCCTGCCGTTGACCTGCGCCTTCCGGCCGCCCGCGGGTGTGCGAAACCTCAGCCGCCGGGGAGTAGGCCGTCGAAGTCGCCGTCCTTCACGCCGCGGACGAAGGCGGAGATCTCGGCGCTGGTGTAGACGAGAGCCGGACCTTCGGGGTGACGGGAGTTGCGCACGGCGACACTTCCGTCCGGGAGTGCGGCGAGTTCGACGCAGTTGCCCTCGGGGTTGCTGTGATGGCTCTTGCGCCAGATCGCCCCTCTCAGCTGGGTGGCAGGTATGCCGTTGCTCACGTGCTGCATCTTGAATGCCTCTTTGAGATGAAGTCGCGCTACCGGCTCTGCAATTGCATCTTCAATTGCATCCACGGGTGGTGCGGGGGACGATAGCGCCCGGCGCGCGCCGCTTGCAAGATCGTCTGCAATTGCAGCGGTAATTGCCGATGCACTTGCGTACAGACTTGCGGGCGTAGCACGATACTTCGCACAGGTGCAGCGCTCGGCAGTTCTCTCCGCAGGGGTACCAGGGGTCGCGATGTCCGCAGAGCAAGTCGCAGAACCGGCCGACCCCCCGCGTATCGAGGCGACTTGGCAGTGGCTGTGCCAGGCCGTGGATCACATAGGCCGCCCCGGACCCGGGATCACCTTCCCCCTCGCACCCGCCTCCGAGGACGGCCACGGCCCCGCCCGCTGCTCGGTCCTCGTCGTACCGCCCCTGCCCCAATCCGCGCACATCGCCCGCGACTTCATCAGGACGACCCTCGCCGACCGCGTCACCCGCGACCGTATCGACGACGTCGCGGTCACCGTCTCGGAACTGGTCAGCAACGCCCTGCGCTACGGCCGGTCCCCGCGCTCCGAGGGCGAGTTGCAGCCGGCGCTGTGGCTCGCCTACTGGGACCGCTGGTCCTGCGCGGTGTGCGGAGTCACCGGCGAGAGCGATCTGGGGCCCGTGGCCGTGGAGGCGGAGGAACTCGCGGAGTCGGGCCGCGGACTCCAGGTCGTCTCGGCGCTGAGCGACGGCTGGGGCTGGAACCCGCGGGCGGACGGCGGGAAGGTCGTCTGGGCGTTGTTCAGGCTCTGATTCAGCAGGGCAGAGCCCGGGCACCGGGTGACGCGTCGTCCGGTTCGGCGCGCAGGCGGCTCGCGTCCCGCCCCGGTGGGAGGCCGAAGTGGCGCCGGTACTCGCGGCTGAACTGGGACGCGCTGTCGTAGCCGACCGCGAAGCCGACGGTGGCCACGTCCTCGGTGCTGCTCATCAGGCGCAGCCGGGCCTCCTGGAGGCGGATCTGCTTCTGGTACTGGATCGGGGTCATCGCGGTCAGCGCGCGGAAGTGGCGGTGGAAGGGGGACAGGCTCATGCCGGACATGCGGGCCAGGTCCTCGACGCGCAGAACGTCGCTGTAGTGGTCGCGGATCTGGCGCAGGGCCCGGCCGATCTGGGTGACGCGGCTGTCGGCCAGGCCGATCTGCCGTACCAGCGCGCCCTGTTGACCGTTGATCAGCCGCCAGAGAATCTCCCGTTCGAGCATCGGGGCGAGCACCGGGATGTCGGCGGGGCGGTCCAGGAGCCGGATCATGCGGACGAAGGCGTCGACGAGGTCGGCGCAGGCGTCGCTCACCGCCAGGGGCGGGGAAGGGGGTTTGCCGGCCGGGGCCGCGTCCGTCTCCAGGAGCAGTGAGGCGATCGCGGCGGGTCTGAGGGCGAGACCCGCGCCGAGCTCCGGACGCTGCGGGCTCGCCTCGGTGACATGGCCGGTGACCGGCAGGTCCAGCGGCACGACCAGGTACTGTCCGGCGCCGTAGTCGTAGACCCGGTCGCCCAGGACGATCCGCTTCGCGCCTTGGGCGACGAGCGCCAGCACTGGGTCGGCGATGCCCGCCTGCGGCGGCGTCGGCCGGTACTCGGCGGACAGCAGCAGGCCGTCGATCGCAGCGGTGGACCGGCCCACGTGCCGGGCGATCAGGGTGCGCAGCTCCTCCATGGACACCCCTCGATTGAATGCCGGAGACGGGCCCACCGCAAGACCGACCCAGGCGACTTCGACAGGATCGTGCAAGAGGCCGACGGGATCGCACTAACAACTGCCCTGCTCAGGCTGCTTTCCTCGAAGTGTCCCTTTCTCTCCGCATCTCTCACGGAGCATTTCATGGCACTCGATGCGTACGTCGGTCTCGGTCGCAGCGGCCTCAAGGTCAGCCCCTTCTGCCTGGGCGCGATGAACTTCGGCGAGGACGGCGGCTTCGGCTGCGGCGTCGAGGAGTCCGAGAAGATCCTTGAGGCCTACCTCGACCGGGGCGGGAACTTCGTCGACACCGCGAACTTCTACACCAACGGCCACTCCGAGGCGATCCTCGGCGACTTCCTCGCCGCCCGCCCGGGCCTGCGCGACCGCCTGGTACTGGCCACCAAGTTCTACGGCAACCTCCACCTCGGCGACCCCAACGGCGGCGGCGCGGGCCGCAAGGCGATCATCGGGCAGCTGGAGGAGTCGCTGCGGCGGCTGCGCACCGACTACGTCGACCTGTACTGGCTGCACAACTACGACCGCTCCACCCCGATCGAGGAGACCCTGCGCACCCTGGACGACCTCGTCACCGCGGGGAAGATCCGCTACGTCGGCTTCTCCGACACCCCCGGCTGGTTCACCGCCAAGGCCCACACCACCGCCCTGCTGCGCGGCTGGACCCCCGTCACCGCCCTGCAGATGGAGTACTCCCTCCTGGAACGCACCATCGAGGGCGAGTTGGTCCCGCTCGCGCAGGACGCCGGCATGGGCGTGCTTCCGTGGAGCCCGCTCAAGAGCGGCTATCTGTCGGGCAAGTACCGCCGCGGGCAGGCGGATCCCGCCGACGCCCGGCGGTCGGCCGTCCTCGGGCAGCCCAGCGAGGCCCAGTTCACGGTGATCGAGGCGCTCGCCGCCGTGGCGGAGGAGATCGGCGCGAGCCCGGCGGCCGTCGCCCTGTCCTGGGTGCAGAACCGGCCGGGCGTCAGCTCCACCCTCATCGGCCCGCGCACCCTGGACCATCTCGAGTCCAACCTCGCCGGTCTCGACGTGGAGCTGACGGCCCGGCAGACGGCGCTCCTGGACGAGGTGTCGGCGCCCAGCCTCAACTTCCCGTACGAGCTCAACCGGCAGGTCGGACCCATGCTCAAGTACGCGGGCGCCACCGTGGACGGCGTCACCAGCCCGGTGTATCCGCCGCTGCTGCAGAGCACCGCCCGCTACTGAGGAGGACGCCTCGCGGCACCCGGAGCCGAGCGGCGGCGACGAGGGTTCGAGGAATGCCGCTCGGCGACCGGGGTATCAGGGTGCTTGCCGGGCTTCGGCCCGGCGGGACCAGAACTTACCGACCGGGAGGGACGCAAGATGACGGCGACGACCGCGCAGACTGCCGAGCAGACGCTGGACGTGCCGGAGATCGCAGACCCCTCCAAGGTCGCGCCCAAGGACGCACGGGAGCTCTCGAAGCTGTTCTTCGACCAGCTGTCGGTGCTGGAGGAGGGCACGCCCGAGTACCAGTACGCCCGTAACACGCTGATCGAGATGAACATGTCCCTCGTGCGCTTCGCGGCCGGCCGCTTCCGCAGCCGGGGCCCGGAGGAGATGGAGGACATCGTCCAGGTCGGCATGATCGGCCTGATCAAGGCGATCGACCGGTTCGAGCTGATCCGCGAGGTCGAGTTCACCTCCTTCTCGATCCCCTACATCGTCGGTGAGATCAAGCGGTTCTTCCGCGACACCACCTGGGCCGTGCACGTACCGCGCCGGCTCCAGGAGGCCCGCTTCCAACTCGCCCGCGCCAGTGAGGAACTGCGCAGCCGGCTGGGCCGCACCCCGACGACCAAGGAGCTCTCCGAGCTGATGAGCCTCCCGGAGGGCGAGGTCGTCGAGGCCCAACTCGCCTCCAACGGCTACAAGTCGGCGTCCCTGGACGCGGCGATCAACGGCAGCGTGGACGGCGAGGCCGCACTGGCGGACTTCATCGGCGACGAGGACGCCGCCCTCGGCCTGGTCGAGGACTTCCACGCCCTCGCGCCGATGATCGCCGAACTCGGCGACCGCGACCGCAAGATCATCCACTGGCGCTTCGTCGAGGAACTCACCCAGGCCGAGATAGGCGAACGCCTCGGCGTCTCCCAGATGCATGTCTCCCGGCTGCTCTCCCGTCTCCTGGCGGGTCTGCGCGAGGGCATGCTCACCACCGGCTGACCGCCGGGCGGCCTCGGCTCCGCCGCTGCCGCACCGCGTTCGCCGCACCGCCTCGCGCCGCGTCGCCGTGCCTGGCTGTGGCAGGCCGCTGCACAACAGTTGCCGTTTGACAACTATGGCCATGAGGCAACAAAGTATGCGAGTCGTACTGCACGGGGAAGGATCTGCAATGTTCCGGTGGGCGGACTCCGCTCCGTGCGCCGGCCGTCCGGGCCCCGTCGTGTCGGGCCGCCCGGTGGCCCGGCCCGGTGTTCAGGCCGTCCGGTCCCCAGAGGTGTGCGAGGCGCTGTCGTGTATCTGCAACGCAGCGGTGTCGCAGAACGCCTCCAGTCCTTCGAGGAGCGCGGTCCGCTTGGCGGCGGGCATCAGCTCCAGCACCGCCTGCAACTCCCGCTCCCGGCGCGAGCGCAGGTCGTCGAGGAAGGCGCGGCCGTGGCTGCTGAGGTGCAGCCGCACCTCGCGCCGGTCGGCGGAGCTGACGACGCGCTCCAGGAAGCCCGCGGCCACCAGCCGGTCGCAGAGCCTGCTGGTGGACGGGGGAGTGGAGGCCAGGGAGTCCGCGAGGGAGCGCAGGTTGATCCCGTCCTGGTGCTCGACCATGAACAGCACGCGCAGCTGCGAGGGAGAGGCCGGCGCGGTCGAGGCCCTGCCCCACAGGACTTCCAGCAGCTCCACCGTCGTCAAGGTCATGCGTGCGACCTCGGCGGCCTCGGGGCGGGGGCGGAAGACAGTCACCGTCACACTCTCGCAGGTACTGGGACGGTCGTCAGCGTACTAGGTGCCGGAAGCGGCAAGAGATGGCTCGGACAGTCGGTGCGGCTCGACCCGGACCGGCTCGTCGCCCGGAGCCGGTCCCGTGTGTCAGACGAAGGAATGGTGTAGCTCCCATCGTGAACAGATTTTTGACCGCTGAGCGTGCTCTGCGCACGGCGGCCCCTCATGAGTTGCTCGACGCCATGAGCCGCGTGCTCGTCGAGGAGTACGCGGCGCAGTCCGTCGAGCTGTTCCTGGCCGACTACGGCCTGACCGTCCTGCAGCCGGTGTCCGAGCTGCCGCACACCGCGGATGCGGTGTCGGTGCACAACAGCCCAGCCGGCCGTGCCTTCGGCGCACAGGAGCCGTTCCTGGAGGGCGTCCGCGACGGCGCCGTGCGCGTGCATCTGCCGGTGACGGTGCGCGGGGACCGGCTGGGGGTGCTGTCGGTCACCATGCGGGACCGGGAGGCCGTGCGTGAGCTGCTGGGCGAACTGGCGGACGTCGCCGAGGTGCTGGCGCACGAGGTGCTCGTGGCCGAGCGCGACACGGACGTCTACCTGCGGGCCCGGCGCAAGGACCGGCTGACCCTGGCCGCCGAGATGCAGTGGCAGCTGCTGCCCGGCCGCTCCTGCTCCCGGCCGGAGTACGACCTCGGGGCCCAGCTGGAGCCGGCCTACGCGATCTTCGGTGACAACTTCGACTGGTCCACCGACGCGGACCGCCTGATGCTCTACGTCACCAACGGCATGGGGGAGGGCATAGAGGCCTCCCTGCTGACGAACCTCGCCATCAACGCGCTGCGCAACGCCCGGCGGGCCGGTATCGCCATCGACGACCAGGCCGCCCTGGCCGACCAGGCGGTCTACGCCCACTACCGGGGGCGCTGCTACCTGTCGGTGCTGATGCTGGACTTCGAGCTGTCCACGGGCCGGGTGAAGGTCGTGGACGCCGGATCCCCGCAGCTGCTGCGGCTGCGGGAGGGCGTGGTCGAGCGCGTCGACTTCGAGGCGCAGCTCCCGCTGGGGATGTTCGAGGAGACCGACTACGTGGTCCAGGAGTTCCAGGCCGAGCCCGGCGACCGGCTCGTCTTCGTCAGCGACGGGGTGTACGCGGTCGCCTCCCCCAAGGGCGAGGCCTACGGAGACGCCGCCCTGGCGCGGGCGATCACGTCCACCCGGCTGCTGTCCGCCGCCGAGGTGCCGCGGGCCCTGCTGCGGGAGCTGACCGGCCATCGCGGCCAGTCCGCCCCGCAGGACGACGCGGTGGTGGTCTGTCTGGACTGGCGCGGGCACTGAGCCGCCTGCGCGAGCCGCCGATGTGTCGATGCGGTGTCGTTTCCACGGCACGCACGGCGTCAATACTTGTCGTGTGGCAATAATTGCCGGAGTGTGCCGGACGTGGCGCAGCGTTCGTACGGAAGGGAGTCGATGCGGGGTGTCGGAGCAGGAGGCGGCCGATGCGGCGGCGCGGGAGCTGGGAGCCTTCCTGGAGCGCCGCCGTGAGCAGATCGCCCAGCGATGGGCGGACGCGGCTCTGTTCCGCTCGGTCTTCACCGTCTCGCGCGACGAGGCCGTCGAGGCGGGCAAGGCCGTCGTGGACGCCCTGCGTGAGGTGGCGTCGAGCGGCCGGCTGGAGGACGTCGCGGCACCCGGGTTCGACTCCGTGCGTGATCAGCTGGGGCGTATGGCCGCCTCCCGGGCCCGTAGCGGATTCGGACCGGCCCGGATCGCGGACGAGGCCGCCGTTCTGCGGGTGGCGGCCTCCGAGCTGCTGCGCCACGAGAGCCGCGGGCCGGGCGACGCCGAGGCGCAGGAGGTGCTGCTGGCCCTGACCGTCCTGATGGGGACGCTGCGTCTGGTGATCATGCAGACCACGGTCGACGCCGGCGAGGAACTGATCGCGCGGCAGCGGCTGCAACTGCTCGAAGTGGCCACCCCCGTGATCAGCCTGTGGGAGGGCGTCGTCGCCGTGCCGCTGATCGGGACGCTGGACAGCGCCCGCAGCCAGGTGGTCATGGAGTCGCTGCTCCAGGCCATCGTGGAGCAGCGGGCCCGCTACGCGATCCTCGACATCACCGGCGTGTCCACGGTCGACTCGCTCGTCGCGCAGCACCTGATGAAGACGGTCGCCGCGGCGCGTCTGATGGGGGCCGACTGCATCGTCTCCGGCATCCGCCCGGCCATCGCGCAGACCATCGTGCACCTGGGCATCGACCTGGGCCCGGTGCTCACCTGCGGCTCGCTCGCCGACGCCCTGGCCCACGCGCTCACCCAGCAGGGCATCGAGGTCTCCCACCGCCTGGCAGGTGCGACCCCGCGATGACCTTCCCGCCTCCGGCCGACATGGCCACGGTGCCGGTCCTGGCGCTGGGGGACGTCCTGCTGGTCACCCTCCAGGGGGAGCTGCACGACGGTACGGCCGAGCAGCTCCAGCAGGACATCGCCCACCGGGTGGCCGGCAGCACGGCGACCGGCGTGGTCATCGACGTCTCCGGGGTCGAGATCGTGGACTCGTTCCTGGGCCGGATCATCGCCGAGATCGCCGCCAACGCCCGCCTGCCGGCCGCCCGTACCGTCCTGTGCGGCATGCGCCCCGCGGTGGCGATCACCCTGGTCGAACTCGGCCTGACGCTGCCCGGCCTGGTGACCACGCTCGACGTCGACCGCGCCTTCGAGTGGCTACGGCAGTCCGTCCCGGGCGGTCCTGAGGTGGGCACGTGACGGCGACCGACCCCGCAACCACGACGAGCCTGCCGATCGGCTCGGACGCGGATCTCGCGTGGCTGCGTCACCAGGTGCGGCAGGTCGCGGCCGAGCTCGGCTTCGGGCTCGTGCAGCAGACCAAACTGGTCACCGCGGCCAGCGAGCTGGCCCGCAACACCCTGGTCCACGGAGGCGGGGGCCAGGCGAAGATCACCCCGCTGGAGAGCGGCCCGAGGCGGGGGCTCCAGCTCGCCTTCGCCGACACCGGACCCGGAATCGCCGATGTCGAGCAGGCGCTGGCCGACGGCTACACCAGCGGGGGCGGCCTCGGGATGGGACTCGGCGGAGCCAAGCGGCTGATGGACGAGTTCTGCATCGACACCGCGCCGGGTCGGGGCACGGTCGTCACCGTCGCAGCCTGGATCACCGGCGTGCCCGCGGCCCGTCCGGGAACGGGCTGACCCGGACGACGGCCGCACGGCATCGGCCCCCATCCAGGTACCGGCATCCGTCGCGATAGCGTGGAGGTGGCAAGGGGAGAGGATGGAGACTTCGTGAACAGCTCCGACGCGGTCCCGTCCGTGGAAGCCCGGCTGCGGTCCGCTCCGCCGCACGCCCTGGTGGCCACCGCCGGCCGTCTGCTGGCGGAGCGCTTCGGCGCGGGCGAGGTGACGCTGCTGCTCGCCGACTACGCCCTCACGGTTCTGCAGCCGGTCGAGCAGCTGCCGGACACCGGCGAACCGGTGTCCGCGTACGACGGCCCCGCCGGTACCGCCTTCACCACCCAGAAGCCGGTGCTGGAAGTCACCGCCGCCCCGGCCACGGACCTGGTCCACCTGCCCGTCACCGTCCGAGGCGACCGCCTCGGAGTGCTCTCCGTCCACGTGCCCGGCACCGCCGCAGACCCGGCCACGGTGCTCCGGCTCGGCGAGTTCGCCACCGCGCTGGGCCACGAGCTGACCACGGCCAGCCGGGACACCGACCTCTACCTCCAGGCCCGCCGCACCCGCCGTCTCACCCTCGCCGCCGAGATGCAGTGGCAGCTCCTGCCGGGCCGGGGATGCGCCCGCGACGAGTTCGTCATCGGCGCCCATCTGGAGCCGGCCTACGCCATCGGCGGCGACAACTTCGACTGGTCCACGACCGCCGACCACCTGACCCTCAGCGTCACCGACGGCATGGGCGAGGGCATCGACGCGTCCCTGCTCACCAGCCTCACGGTCGGCGCGCTGCGCAACGCCCGCCGCGCCGGCATCGGCCTCGCCGACCAGGCGTGCCTGGCCGACCAGGCCCTCTTCTCCCAGTACGGCGGCAAGAAGTACGCCTCCACCCTGCTGCTGCGCTTCGACCTCGCCACGGGCTCGGTGTCCGCCGTGGACGCCGGGTCCCCGCAGCTGTACCGGCAGCGCGGCACCACGGTCGAACGCGTCGGCCTGGAGGCCCAGATGCCGCTCGGCATGTTCGAGGAGACCCCGTACGAGGAGCAGGCCTTCCAGGTCGAGCCGGGCGACCGCCTGGTCGTGCTCAGCACCGGCGTGCACAGCCCCCGGTCGGTGGCCGGGGACATGTTCGGGGAGGGCGTCCTGCGCCAGATCCTGGGCGCGACCCGCGAGACCTCCCCGCACGAGGCGGCGCGCTCGGTCGTCGCCGGACTGATCGAACACGTCGGCAGCGAGGACCTCCTCGCCGACGCCTCCGTCGTCTGCCTCGACTGGACGGGCCGCGAGGTCGCGAGCCCTCACGAAGAGCGGCCGAACCGCTGACCTACGGGTCCTCCGGCGGCCGCAAGCCGGCTTCGTCCGGTGTGGCGAGAACGGCCTTCATGCCGCTGACCAGTGCCGACCGCTCCGCGGGCGCCATGGACGAAAGGACGCCCGCCAGGGCCTGGGCGCGCCGACGGGCCACGTCCTTGAGCACACGGCGCCCCTGACCCGTCAGGGTCAGCTGCACCTCGCGGCGGTTGTCCGGGTGCAGCGTGCGCTCCAGCATCCCCGCGGCCTCCAGCCGGTTGCACAGCCGGCTGGCGGTGGGAAGCCCGATGTCCAGCCGCTCCGCCAGGCCCGTGAGATTCAGCTCCGGCGCCGCCTCCAGCGCCCGTAGCGCCCGCAGCTGGTGCAGGGACAGCCGTACGGCCGCCTCCTGGGCGGCCACGGACCACAGGTTCGCAAGACGCTCCACGGCATCGGCGATCTCTCGCGCGTCGGCGCTCGGATCGTCGCCCAAGCCCTCCGCGCGGTCGTCGGCGCCGCCGGGAAGAGTCACGAAGGCATCACTTTCCGTAAGATCCGGTCCTGCGGGGACATCCCATATTCCAACGCTGTACCCGAAGAGCCGGGACGCAAGCAGTGCTACGAGTGTTCCGTCACCGGTACGGGCCGCTCGACCGGCGCCCGTGGCACCGGCTTCGCCAGCTCCGCGTTGAACTGGGCGCCCATCAGCAGGGCCAGGTTGGACAGCCACAGCCAGATCAGGAAGATCACGACGCCGGCCAGTGAGCCGTACAGACGGTGGTAGGCGCCGATGTGGGACGTGTAGACGGCGAACCCGACCGAGACGGCCAGCAGGAGCACCACCGCCAAGGTGCCGCCCGGCGCCATCCGGCGTACCGGGCGGGACGACGCGGGGCCCGATCGGTACAGGACGAGCACCATGGCCACGGCGGCCACGGCCACCACCGGCCAGCGCAGTGCGTCCCACGCGGCCTGCGGGCCGCTGCCCAGGTCCAGCGCACGGCTCAGCCGCCGGGCCAGGCTGCCGGTCAGGAACAGCGTGAGTGTGGAGATGAGCAGCAAGGAGATCATCACGAGGGCCGTGACGATGATGCGCGGAGCCGTGCGCCAGACCGGGCGGTGCGCGCTGATCCGGTGCATGGAGTGCAGCGCGCGGCGGAAGACGCTCAGATAGCTGGAGCCCGACCACAGGGCTCCCGCCCCGCCGAGGAAGACCAGCGTCCACGCCGTCGACTGCTGTCCGGTCAGCTGCCGCAGGGTGCTGCGCAGCAAAGGCTGCGACGCGACCGGGGCGGCCTGCGCCATGCGGTCGATGACCTCGGGCTTCGCGGTGGGCATGGTCAGCCCCACGATCGAGAGGATCACCAGCAGCACCGGGAACAGGGCCAGGACGGCGTAGTACGTCAGGGCGGCGGCCCAGTCCGTGACGTCGTCGTTCCAGACGGCCACCGGGGTGCGGCGCAGCGCCGCCCACCATCGGGTCCTGCGGCCGTCTGCATCGTCCATGGGGCGGACTCTCTCACCTTCGTTGTTGCTCGGGCCGCGCTTGATCGGTCGGCGGCCTCGGCTGGCTCATGCCCCCCGGGCCACCCCCGTACTCTCCCGCACGACCACCTGAGGCACCGGCACCCGCACCGTGCGCGCCGGGCCGCCGTCCAGCAGTGCGGTCAGCTCCCTGGCCGCGGTGCGGCCGAACTCCACGCTGTCGCGGGAGAGGGCGGACAGCCAGGGCCGGACCATGCGGCACAGAGCCGAGTCCTCCCAGGCCACCACCGACACGTCGGCCGGCACGGTGAAGCCGAGTTCGGTCGCGGTGGCGACGCCCGCGACGGCCATCACGTCGTTGTCGTAGATCAGGGCGGTCGGGGGAGCGGGCCGGCCCAGGACGCGGCGGGTCACGGCCGCGCCCTCCACGTCGGAGTAGTCGGTGGTCACGGACTCGACCTCGTGCAGGCCGCGTCGCTCGGCCTCGGTGCGCAGGGTGCGCACCCGGCGCTCGGTGTGGGCCAGGCCCGGCAGGCCCGCGATGTGCACGATGCGGCGGTGGCCCAGCCGGTACAGCTCGTCGACGACGGAGGCCATCGCGCCCGCGTCGTCCGCCCAGACCGTGGAGAGGCCGGGGTGGCGTTCGTCGGGAGCGCCGCCGATCACCACGGCGGGCAGGCCGAGTTCGTCCAGCAGGCCGGGTCGCGGGTCGTCGGTGCGCGGGTCGACCACCAGGACGCCGTCCACGCGATGCTCGGCCCACCAGCGGCGGTAGACCGCGCACTCGTCGGCGACGTCCTCCACCACCTGGAACAGCAGGCCGAGATGCCGCTCCGCCAGCACCTCCTGTATGCCCGAGACGAGCTGGAGGAAGAAGGAGTCCACGCCGAGGGTGTCGGCGCGCCGGGCCAGCACGAAGCCGACCGTCGCCGCGCCCTCCCCGGACAGCTGGCGCGCCGCCGTGCTGGGCCGCCAGCCCAGCTGGTCGGCGACCCTGCGCACCCGATCGCGGGTGACCTCGGAGACGCCCGGGCGGTCGTTGAGCGCGAAGGAGACGGCGCTCTCGGAGACACCGGCGCGCTGAGCGATGTCCTTCATCGTCGGCCGGCGGGCCGGGGAACGCCTGGCTGGCACCTGGCTCACCCTTTTCTCGGCAGTCGTAGCTAATGCGCTTGAGTGCGAGAACGGTAAAGCGCATTAGTGATGAAGCGCAAGTCCTCGATCACGACAGCTTTGACCTGCACTAATGAGGAATGGATTTCTTTAGTGGAGGCAAATCCATTGACTTCTCATGAACGCCCCGGGCATGGTCCCTGGCGTCACCGCCAACGACACTCCGAGGGAGTCGTGTCACCGTGCCCACATCCCGCAGAACCTTCGCCGCCGTAGCCGTCGCCGCTCTCGTCCTGCCGCTGAGCGCCTGCGGCTCCGGCGGCGACGACAGCGGATCCTCCGACGCCTCCGGCAAGGTCGAGGGCGACATCACCTTCCAGACCTGGAACCTGAAGGCCAACTTCAAGCCGTACTTCGACGGCCTGATCACCGACTTCGAGAAGAAGTACCCCGGCACCCATGTGAAGTGGATCGACCAGCCCGCCGAGGGCTACGCCGACAAGATCAGCGCGGACGCGGCCGGCGGCACCCTGCCCGACGTCGTCAACGTCTCCCCGGACCTCGTCGCCCCGCTCGCCAAGGCCGGCCTCGCACTCGACCTCGACAAGTCCGCCGCCAAGTACAAGAAGGAGTACCTGGCCGGCGCCTGGGCCAGCCATCAGATACCGGGCATGACCGGCACGTACGCCTTCCCCTGGTACCTCAACACCGGGCCGCTGTTCTACAACAAGTCCCTGTTCAGGAAGGCCGGGCTCGACCCGGCGCAGCCGCCGAAGACGTACGGCGACCTCTTCGCCGACTCGCTGCAGATGGCGAAGAAGAGCGACGGCAAGGTCGCCACCCTCGCCAACGTCCCCACCATCGAGGACTTCGGCCGCTACGGCGTCGAGCTGATGGACAAGCAGGGCGGCGCCTTCACCTTCAACGACGCCAAGGGCATCGAACTGCTCACCAAGTACAAGCAGTTGTACGACGCCAAGGCCCTCGACCCGCAGGCGCTGACCGCGACCCCCGAGTCCTCCGGCAAGAAGTTCCTCACCGAGGCCGTCGCCATGAACCCCGGCAGCGCCCTCGACCTCGGCAACTTCAAGAAGCAGGCGCCGAACCTGTACAAGAACATCGGCATCACCGACCAGATCACCAGCACCGGCCACGTCAACATGTACGTGATGGGGGTGATGGTCAACTCCAAGACCAAGCACACGCCCGCCTCCGTCGCCTTCGCGCACTACGTCACCGACGCCGAGCACCAGATGTCGTTCGCGAAGAAGGTCGCCATCTTCCCCTCCACCGCCGGCTCGCTCGACGACCCGTACTTCACCAAGGAGGACGGCACCGACGAGACGCGGGTGCGCATCGCCGCCGCCAAGTCCCTGAAGAACGCGGTCAATTACACGCCCGTGCTGTTCAGCGACCAGATGAAGACGGCGCTGCGCAACGAGGTCGCCAAGGCGCTCCAGGGCAAGGAGAGCCCCAAGGAAGCGCTCGACAACGCTGTCAAGCAGTGCAACACGCTGCTCCAGCAGCAGGGATAGGACTCGGAGATGGCCCTGTCCACCCTGTCCGGCCGGCGCGTGCCCGGGGCCGGAGGCATGCGGCGAGTGCGGCGCCAACTGCCCACCAGCCCCTGGCTGTTCGCCGCTCCCGGGCTGCTGATCACCGGTATCTTCATCCTCTACCCGTTCGTCTCCACGGTGATCAACTCCTTCACCGACCGCCGGACGCTGATCCCGGGCGAGTTCGTCGGGCTCGCCAACTTCCGCGAGCTGCTGCACGACGACATGTTCTGGATCGGACTGCGCAACAGCACGCTCTACGTCGTCGGCGTCGTGCCCGCGCTGGTGATCCTGCCGCTGCTGCTCGCGCTGCTGGTGCAGAAGAACATCCCCGGCATCACCTTCTTCCGCTCCGCCTTCTACACCCCGGTCGTCGCCTCGATCGTCGTCGTCGGGCTGATCTGGGTATGGCTGCTCGACGAACGCGGCCTGATCAACTCCCTGCTGGAAGGCATCGGGATCGGCCGGGTCGGCTTCCTCAGCGACCAGTGGCTGCTCCTGCTGAGCGCGATGGCCGTGACGGTGTGGAAGGGCCTCGGCTACTACATGATCATTTATCTGGCGGCGCTGGCGAACGTGCCCCGTGAACTCCACGAGGCCGCCGCCGTCGACGGCGCGGGCGCGGTGCGCCGCTTCCTCGCCGTCACCGTCCCCGCCGTCCGCTCCACCATGGTCCTGGTCGGCGCGCTCTCCTCGGTCGCCGCCTTCAAGGTGTTCTCCGAGGTGTACCTGATGGCGGGCCCCAGCGGCGGTCCGGCCGGCGAGGACACCACGCTGGTGATGCTGGTCCAGCGCACCGGCACCGGCCTGACCGGCCGCGTCGGCTACGCCTCCGCCCTCTCCCTCGTCGTCTTCGTCGTCACCGTCGCGCTGATGCTCCTCGTCCTGCGCGCCGACCGCAGGGAGGAGACATGAGCGTCGCCGAGAAGGTACGGCCCGCCGAGACACCGGCTCCCGTCCGTGAATCCCGCGTCACCGACGAGCACGGCCGCCGCATCCGGGTGTGGGAACTCGTCCTGCGCTACGCGCTGTTGCTCGCCGTCCTCGCCCTGACCGTCGGCCCGTTCCTGTGGCAGCTGTCCACCTCGCTCAAGGGACCGACCGAGGACATCTACAGGTCCACGCCGAGTTTCCTGCCCGCCCACCCCACCCTGCACAACTACACCCGGGTCGCCGACACCATCCCCGTGTGGGACTACGCCTTCAACTCCCTGAAGGTCGCCGCAGGCAACGTCGTCACCAACTGCGTCGGTTCGGCCCTGGCCGGCTACGCACTGGCCCGGCTGCGCTACCGCGGCCGCCGCATCGCCACCCTCACGTTCATCCTGGCGATGCTCGTGCCGGTGGAGGGCATCATCATCGCCCAGTTCACCACCATGCGGGAGCTCGGCCTCAACAACACCCTCATAGGTGTCGTCCTGCCGGGCTGCATCGGCGCCATGAACGTGCTGCTGATGCGCAACGCCTTCCTCAACCTGCCCTACGAGATCGAGGAGGCGGCCTACGTCGACGGCGCCAACGCCTGGCAGCGTTTCCTGCGCATCGCCCTGCCGTCGGTCAAGGGCACCCTCGCCGTCGTCGCGATCTTCGCCTTCATGGGCGCCTGGGACGACTTCCTGTGGCCGCTCATCGTGCTCAGCGACCCCTCCAAGTTCACCCTGACCATCGGCCTCAACTATTTGCACGGCACCTTCGCCAACGACGAACGCCTCGTCGCCGCGGGCACGGTCATCGCCGTGGCACCGCTGATCGCCCTCTTCGCCTGTCTGCAGCGGTACTTCTTCCGCGGCGTGGGCGAGGGGGCCGTCAAGGGATGACCGCCGCACCCGAGTTCAAGGACACAGGACACCGCATGCCTTCTGCCGTGCGCTTCGGCGTCAACTACACCCCCAGCAAGGGGTGGTTCCACCATTGGCTCGACTACGACCCCGACTCCGTACGCGCCGATCTCGACTCCATCGCCGCCCTCGGCCTTGACCACATCCGCGTCTTCCCCCTGTGGCCCTACTTCCAGCCCAACCGCACCCTGATCCGCCCCCGCGCAGTCGAGCAGCTGGTCCAGCTCGTCGACGACGCCGCCGTACGCGGCCTCGACGTCAACGTCGACGGCCTGCAAGGGCACTTGAGCAGCTTCGACTACCTGCCCGCCTGGACCCGCACCTGGCACCGCCGCAACCTCTTCACCGACCCGGACGTCCTCGACGGCCAGGCCGCCTACCTGCGCACCCTCGCCGCCGCCCTCGCCGACCGCCCCACCTTCCTCGGCATGACGCTCGGCAACGAGGTCAACCAGTTCTCCGCCGGCCCGCACCCCGACCCCGACCGCGCCACCGAGGATCAGATCGACGCCTGGCTGGCGCGCATGCTCGCCGCCTGCGAGCAGGGCGCCCCCGGCAAGCTCCATCTGCACGCCGAGTACGACGCCACCTGGTACCAGGACGACCAGCCCTTCACCCCCGCCCAGGCCGCCCGCCACGGCGCCCTCACGGCCGTGCACTCCTGGGTCTTCAACGGCACCGCCCAACGCCACGGCCGCACCGCCGTACCGACCGAACACCACGCCGCCTACCTGATCGAACTCGCCAAGGCATGGGCCGACGACCCGCACCGCCCCGTCTGGCTCCAGGAGGTCGGCGCGCCCGCACCCCTCGTACCGCCCGAGCACGCCGCCGCATTCACCGAGGCCACCGTCACCCACGCCCTGGACTGCCCGGACCTGTGGGGCATCACCTGGTGGTGCTCCCACGACGTCTCCCGCGACCTCGCCGACTTCCCCGAACTCGAATACGGACTCGGCCTGTTGACCAACGACCGGCAGCCCAAGGACACGGCCCGCGCGCTCGCCGACGCGGCCGCCCGCGCCCGCACCCTCACGCCACCGGCCCCCCGCACCACCGCCCTCACCGTCCCCGCCGACCCGGCCCGGCGCTCACACTGCGCCCCCGGCGGAGAGGTGTTCGACGCCTTCTTCCGGCTGACCGCCGACGGCGCCCGCCCGACGACGGTCCTGGACAGCCAGGCGGACGACAAGGACCACCTCAGCGCACGGGGCATCACCGAGGTCGTCACTCCCGAACAGGTACTCCCATCCCCACAAGGAGGCACCAGCTCGTGAACCCCACCAGACGCACCGTCCTCGTCACCGGCGCCGCGGCAGCGGCGTCCCTGCTCTCGCCGCTGCCCGCCGTCGCGGCACCCCACAGGACGAAGGCCGCCGCCACGCCGCCGTACGCCTCGTACTGGTACCCGGACTCGCTGCCCTCCGGTAGCCCCGGCGCCGGCATCACCTGGCGCAGCCTGAAACGCTGGAAGGCCGCCGACGACGCCGACCTCGCCTTCAACGCCGCGTCCGTGCCGCTCGCGGACCGCTTCACGCCGACCCCGGCGAACACCACCGCCCGTAGCGGGCAGGCGCGTATCCAGTCGCTGGTCTCCTTCGGGCCGACCTCGAGCAACCCCTCGCAGGGCGCGGCGACGGCCGACTACTACGCCCTGACGCACTGGGCGTACATGGACGAGCTGGTGTTCTGGGGCGGCTCGTCCGGCGAGGGACTGATCCTCGCGCCGAACGCCCCGGTCGTGGACGCCGCCCACCGCCACGGCGTGCCCGTCCTCGGCAACATCTTCCTGCCGCCCACCGCCTACGGCGGGCAGCTGCAGTGGACCCGCGACCTGGTGCAGAAGGACGCCTCCGGGCACTACCCGCTCGCCGCCCGACTGGTGGCGGTCGCCGCCGCGTACGGCTTCGACGGGTGGTTCGTCAACGCCGAGACCGGCGGCGGGAACAGCGCGCTCGGCGCCGACATGCTCGGCTTCGTCAAGGAGCTCAAGTCGCTCGCCGTCGCCCGCGGTCAGCGGGTGACCTGGTACGACGCGATGACCGTGGGCGGCACGGTGAGCTGGCAGGGCGCACTCAACAGCCAGAACCAGGCGTTCTTCCAGGCCGCCGACGACATGTTCGTCGACTTCCGGTGGAGCCCGACCTCACTGGCCTCGTCGGGGCAGACCGCCGATCAACTGGGCCGTAGCCGCTACGAGTTGTGGGCGGGCGTCGACGTCGAGTCGAACGGTTCCGGCACGAGCGTGAACTGGGACGCCATCGTGCCCACCACCAAGTTCCACGTCACGTCGGTGGGGTTCTACCGGCCCGAGTGGACGCACAGCCATCTGCCCGACTCCCGCACCCCGGGCGACTTCCACGCCGCCGACGACCGGTTCTGGACCGGCCGCTCCCTCGACCCCTCCCGGCCGGACGCCGGCGATCCCTGGCGGGCGCCCGCGGTGCCGGTCGCGGACCGTTCGACGGTCGGCGGGGTGCCGTTCGCGAGCACGTTCAACACCGGGCACGGGCTGCGCTGGTACGAGGAGGGCGCGGTCACCTCCGATGCGGCGTGGAACCATCTCGGGCTCCAGGACCGGCTGCCCTCGCGCCGCTGGGTGGTGCGCACGCAGGGTCAACGGCCCACCGTCTCCTTCGACTTCGACGACGCCTGGCGCGGCGGCAGCAGTGTCCTGGTCGACGGCGCGCTGGACCAGCCGGCCGTGCTGGACCTGTATGCGACCCGGCTGCCGATCACCGCGGACACGGTGGTCGAACTGACGCACCGGACCGACGCGGGCGCCGTGCGGGTCGAGCTCGCGGTGGCCACCGCAGAACCGGGCGCGGCGGGTGCGGCACCGCCGTACACCTGTCGGCCCGTGGAGTCGGGTGAGGGCTGGCAGACCGTGAGCGTGCCGCTCACCGGGCTGTCCGGGACCGTCCATGCGATCGGCGTGCGGCTGACCGCGAGCGGCGGCCCGGTGAAGTGGCGGCTGGGCGGTCTCGCCGTCCGGGACGCGGTCGTCACGCCCGCCGCCCCCTCCGGCCTGCGCATCACCGCCGCCTCCGGCGGCGATCTGCGCCTGGCCTGGAAGGCGGCCCCATGCGGCGTACGGCACTACACGCTGCACCGCCTGCTGCCCGACGGCACCCGGCGCTTCCTCGGCGCCACCGGCCAGCAAGCCTACTTTCTCGCCGGACTCGAACCCGAACAGGGCGAGAGCGAGGCGCGGTTGGAGTTGCGTGCGGTGGGGGAGCTGTACACCTCGTCGGACCCCGTCACCGTGACCCACCCCTGGTAACACCCGCAATCCGCCCCCACCCTTGGAGCACCCCGCATGCATGACGACCGCAGCCTGGTCGAAGCCCGTCTCAAGCGCGTCCTCGACGAGCGCATCCGCCCCGCCGTGTATCCCGAGTCAGTGCCGCTCCAGGTCGCGGTGTGGCACGCGCCCGGCGGGCCGGTGCCGGTCGCCGAGGGACTGGCGGCCGAGCCCGAGCCGATCGAGGTGGGCGCCCGGTGGGGTGCTCCATGGGGGACCAGCTGGTTCCGTGTCACCGGAACGGTCCCCGAGGCCTGGGCCGGGAGGGCGGTCGAGGCGATCCTCGACCTCGGCTTCGACGAGAACATGCCCGGCTTCCAGTGCGAGGGCCTGGTCTATCGGCCCGACGGCACCCCCGTGAAGGGCCTCAACCCGCGCAACCAATGGGTGCGCATCGGCGCGCCCGTCGCCGGCGGGGAGGAGGTGCGCCTGCACGTCGAGGCCGCCTCCAACCCCGTCATCCTCGACTACCACCCCTTCCTGCCCACGCAGTTGGGCGACAGGGAGACCGCGGGCGCCGAACCGCAGTACACCCTCGTCCGTATGGACCTCGCGGTCTTCGACGAGACGGTGTGGCAGCTGGTGATCGACCTGGAGGTGCTGGGTGAGCTGATGGCCGAGCTGCCCGTGGAGTCCGCCCGCCGCTGGGACATCCTGCGCGCGGTGGACCGGGCTCTCGACGCGGTCGACCTCCAGGACGTCAACGGCAGTGCGGACACTGCTCGTTCGCAGCTGACCGGTGTCCTGGCGGCGCCCGCCGTGCCCTCCGCCCACCGCATCAGCGCCGTCGGGCACGCCCATATCGACTCGGCGTGGCTGTGGCCGCTGCGCGAGACGGTCCGCAAGGTCGCGCGGACGACGGCGAACATGACGGCGCTGCTGGAGGACGAGCCGGACTTCGTCTTCGCCATGTCGCAGGCCCAGCAGTGGGCCTGGGTGAAGGAGCACCGGCCCGAGGTGTGGGCGCGGGTGAAGAAGGCCGTGGCGGACGGGCGGTTCGTGCCGGCGGGCGGCATGTGGGTGGAGTCGGACACCAACATGCCGGGCTCGGAGGCGATGGCCCGGCAGTTCGTGCACGGCAAGCGGTTCTTCCTCGACGAGTTCGGCATCGAGAACGACGAGGCGTGGCTGCCCGACACCTTCGGCTTCGCCGCCGGTCTGCCGCAGATCATCCGCGCGGCCGGCTCCACCCGGCTGCTCACCCAGAAGATCTCGTGGTCGCAGACGAACAGGTTCCCGCACCACACCTTCCAGTGGGAGGGCATCGACGGCACCCGGATCTTCACCCACTTCCCGCCCGTCGACACCTACAACTGCTCCATGAAGGGCAGCGAAATCGCCCACGCGGCGCGCAACTTCAAGGACAAGGGCGTCGCCCGCCACTCCCTGGCGCCCACCGGCTGGGGCGACGGCGGCGGAGGTACCACACGCGAGATGGTCGCCAAGGCGGCCCGGCTGCGTGACCTGGAGGGCTCGGCGACCGTCGCCTGGGAGACCCCGGCGGAGTTCTTCACCAAGGCCGAGGCCGAATACCCCGAGCCGCCCGTCTGGGTCGGCGAGCTCTACCTCGAACTCCACCGGGCCACCCTCACCAGCCAGGCCGGCACCAAGCAGGGCAACCGGCGCAGCGAGCACCTCCTGCGCGAGGCCGAGCTGTGGGCGGCGACGGCCGCCGTACGCACCGGATTCGCCTACCCCCACGAGGAGTTGGACCGCATCTGGAAGACGGTGCTGCTGCACCAGTTCCACGACATCCTGCCCGGGTCGTCCATCGCCTGGGTGCACCGTGAGGCCCGCGCGACCTACGCACGCGTCGCCGAGGAGCTGACCGGGATCATCGACGCGGCGCAGCGCGCCCTGGCAGGCGAGGGCTCGACGCCGCTGGTGTTCAACTCGGCGCCGCACGCCCGCGCCGGTGTCCCGTCGGGCGGTGCCGCCGCGCCCGTCGCCGACGGCCGCACCGTCCTCACACCGCGCGAGGGCGGCGGCCACGTCCTGGACAACGGCCTGCTGCGGATCGCCGTCGACGCCCGCGGACTCGTCGTCTCGGCCTACGATCTCGCGGCCGACCGGGAGACGATCGCCCCGGGCCGGGCGGCGGGCGTCCTCCAACTCCACCCGGACTTCCCGAACATGTGGGACGCCTGGGACGTGGACGAGTTCTACCGCAACACCGTCACCGACCTCACGGACGCCGACGAGGTGACCCCCGGCGCGGACGGCGCGTCGGTGCGGATCGTCCGATCCTTCGGTGCCTCGCACGTCACGCAGGTGCTGTCGCTGGCACCGGGGGAGCGGCGCCTGGTGCTGGACACGGAGGTGGACTGGCACGAGACGGAGAAGTTCCTGAAGCTGGCCTTCCCGCTCGACGTGCACGCCGAACGGTACGCGTCGGAGACCCAGTTCGGGCACTTCTACCGGCCCACGCACACCAACACCTCATGGGAGGCGGCCAAGTTCGAGGCCTGCAACCACCGCTTCGTGCACATCGAGGAGCCCGGCTGGGGCGTGTCCCTCGTCAACGACTCGACGTACGGCCACGACGTGACCCGTGGCGTACGCACCGACGGCGACCGGGGTACGACCACGACCGTACGGGTGTCCCTGCTGCGTGCCCCGCGTTTCCCGGACCCCGAGACGGACCAGGGGGTCCACCGTTTCCGGCATGCGCTGGTACCGGGCGCGGGCATCGCGGACGCGGTGCGCGAGGGCTGGCGGATCAACCTGCCCGAGCGGCGGGCGACGGGCGCGGGGGAGGTGGCGCCGCTGGTGGGCGTCGACCGGGACGCGGTCGTCGTCACGGCCGTCAAGCTGGCCGACGACGGCAGCGGCGACGTGATCGTGCGCCTGCACGAGGCGCACGGGGCCCGCACCCGGGCCACGCTCACGGCCGGTTTCCCGCTGGCCGGGGCGGCCGTGACCGACCTGCTGGAGCGCCCGCTCACCGACGCGGCCGCACCGGAGCGGGAGGGCCCGGCGATCCGCCTGGCCCTGCGCCCCTTCGAGCTGGTCACGCTCCGGCTGGCCAGGACCTGACCCGGCGCAGTTCAAGCGCGGGCGCCCAGTTGGGCTACGCGCGGGTGGCCCGACGAGTCGTCGGCGGGGTCACGCTCTCTGAGAGGCTTTCACAGCCGTACCCCCGTAGCTGAGTGACAGCGGGGCAATCCCGGATGCTCCGCGGCTGTCGATGGCAGCTGAGCAGAGAACCGGGGGTCGAAAATACGACGGAATGGGGGCGCCGTGAGGAGGAGACGACCCTCCTCTTCTCCCGGGCTCACGAGCCCAGTTGCGTCCTCAACCACTGCTCGACCTCGCCCACATGTGCGGCCGCCGCCGCGCGTGCCGCCTCCGGGTCGTGGGCGACCAGGGCGCGGTGGATGGCCGCGTGCTCGCGGCGGGTGCGCTCGAAGGCGCCCTCCTCCTGGTATCCGCGCCAGACCCGGGCGCGGAAGGTGCGCGAGGACAGGCCCTCCAGGATGGCCGCCATGGTGTCGTTGCCCGCGGCGGCCGCGATCTCGCGGTGGAAGGCGAGGTCGTGGGCGAGGATCTCCTCGGGGTCGTCGGTGGCGTTCATCGCCGTGAGGTGCTTCTCGACCTCGGCGAGCTGGTCGGGTGTGATGCGGGCGGCGGCCAGCGCGGTCGCCGTCGACTCCAGGATGCGCCGCACCTCGAGCAGCTCCACCAGCTGCGGGCCGCGGGAGAGGTCGGCGACCACGCCGAAGGTCTCCAGCAGGTCGCCGGCCTCCAGCTGGGTGACGTAGATGCCGGAGCCGTGCCGGGCCTCCAGCACGCCGAGCACCGTCAGCGCGCGGATCGCCTCGCGCATCGAGCTGCGGGAAATGCCCAGTTGGGCCGCGAGGTCGCGTTCGGTGGGCAGCCGCTGGCCGGGCTCGAGGCGGCCCTCGCCGATCATCGCCTTGATCTGCTCCATGGCCCGCTGCGTCACGGTGCCCTTCTGCGGAGCTGTCTCGTCCACGCCGCGCCTCCAGTCACCGGGTCGCCGCAGTCTAACCAGCAGAGTGGTCCGACCACTATGGCCCTGGAGCCACAAAATATGGGGTACGGGGGTGTTGTTTCAGGGAAGTGGTCTGATAAGTATGCCGTCATCTGCTCGAACCCGCTCAACGAGGAGCCGCCAAGATGCCCGGCACGACAGTGCGGAAAAGGAACAGGTCCAACATCCTCGGCGTGGCGGCCATCGCCGCCTGCGCCTCGCTCGCGCTCGCCGCTTGCGGCAGCACCAAGGACACCGGCGGCTCCGCAAGCGCCGGGGGAGGCGGCGGCAGCGGCAAGGTAGGCGTGATCCTGCCCCTGCTGACCTCGCCGTTCTGGCAGTCGTACAACGACTACGTGCCGAAGATGGCCAAGTCCGAAGGCGTCGACGCTCTGAAGACGGTCAACTCCAACAGCGACCCCTCGCAGCAGATCACCGACATCAACAACCAGCTGAACCAAGGCGTGAAGGGCCTGGTGGTGGCCCCGCTGGACAGCGCCGCCATCGAGGCGGGCCTCGACCAGGCCGACCGCAAGGGCGTGCCGGTGGTCGCCGTCGACGTGGCGCCCGACAAGGGCAAGGTCGCCATGGTCGTGCGCGCCGACAACGTCGCCTACGGCACCAAGGCCTGCGACTACCTCGGAGCGCACGTCACCAGCGGCAAGGTCGTGCAGATCATGGGCGACCTCGCCTCGGTCAACGGCCGCGACCGCTCCGAGGCCTTCCGCGCCTGCGTGAAGAAGAAGTACCCGAAGCTCAAGGTCCTGGAGATCCCCGCCAAGTGGGAGTCCGACACCGCGGCCTCCAAGCTCGACACCCTGCTCAACGCCAACCCCGACATCAAGGGCATCTACATGCAGGCCGGCGGCGTCTACCTCGCCCCCACCCTGCAGACCCTCAAGTCGAAGAACCTGCTCAAGACGGTGGGCCAGAAGGGCCACATCGTCATCGTCTCCAACGACGGCATCCCGCAGGAGTTCGACGCCATCCGCAAGGGCCAGATCGACGCGACGGTCTCCCAGCCCGCCGACGCCTACGCCAAGTACGGCATGTACTACATCAAGGCGGCGATGCAGGGGAAGAGCTTCAAGCCCGGCCCGACCGACCACGACTCGACGATCGTCAAGCTGCCCAGCGGCATCCTCGAGGACCAGCTGCCCGCCCCGCTGGTCACCAAGGAGAACGTCGACGACTCCAAGCTCTGGGGCAACACGGTCAAATGAGCACCCAGGAAAGCCCGTTGGCCGAGGGGAGCGCGGTGGTGCCCCTCGTCGAGGCGCGGGACGTCGTCAGGCGCTACGGACCCACCACCGCCCTCGCGGACGGCCGGCTCACCGTGCTGGCCGGCGAGTCCCACGCACTCGTCGGCCGCAACGGCGCCGGCAAGTCGACCCTGGTCCGTGTCCTCACCGGCCTGGAGGCACCGGACGAGGGCACGGTCCGCTTCGACGGCGAGCCCGCACCCGCGCTCGCCGACCGGGACGCCTGGCGCCGCAAGGTCGCCTGCGTCTACCAGCACCCCACGGTCGTACCCGAGTTGACGGTCGCGGAGAACCTCTTCATCAACCGCCAGCCGGTGCACCGCGGCTTCATCAGCTGGCGCCGCCTCAGGAGCGAGGCGGCCCAGCTCCTCGACACCTGGGACGTGCGCGTCGACCCGGAGGCCCGTACGGCCGACCTCAAGGTCGAGGACCGCCAAATGGTGGAGATCGCACGGGCGTTGAGCTTCGGCGCCCGCTTCATCATCCTCGACGAGCCCACCGCCCAGCTCGACAACCGCGAGATCGAGCGGCTCTTCGACCGCATGCGCGCGCTCCAGGACTCGGGCGTCACCTTCCTGTTCATCTCGCACCACCTCCAGGAGGTCTACGAGGTCTGCCAGGCCGTCACCGTGCTGCGCGACGCCCGCTGGATCACCACGGCCCCGGTCGCCGACCTGCCGCGGACGGCGCTGATCGAGGCCATGGCGGGGGAGTCCATCGAGACCCTCGCCGAACAGGGCGTGCAGGAGAAGATCGTCGACGACAGCGCGCCGGTCCTGCTCGACGCCCGCGGGCTCACCTCGGAGACGTACGAGAACATCGACCTGACCGTCCGGCGCGGTGAGGTCGTCGGACTCGCCGGCTCCTCCGCCAGCGGCAAGATCGAGCTGGCGGAGGCCTTCGCGGGCCTGCGCACGCCGACCGGCGGGACAGCCCGACTCGACGGAAAGCGGCTGCCGTTCGGCGACGTCCGTGCCGCGCTGCAGGCCGGGGTCGGCTGCGTCCCGCGCGACCGGCACGACCAGGGCCTGATCACCGGCATGACCGTCGGCGACAACGCCACCATGAGCGTCCTGGACCGGCTTGGCCGCTTCGGCTTCGTCGGCACCGACCGCAGGCGCAGCGTCGCCACCGAGCTGATCGACCGCCTCGACATCCACGCCGAGGGCCCCGGCCAGCCCGTGTCCGACCTGTCGGGCGGCAACGCGCAGAAGGTCGTCATGGCCCGCGCCCTCGCCTCCGACCCACGGCTGCTCGTCCTCATCAACCCCACCGCGGGCGTGGACGTGAAGTCCAAGGAGTCGCTGCTGGCCCGCGTGGACAGCGCCCGCGAGGACGGCACCGCCGTGCTCGTCGTCTCCGACGAACTCGACGACCTGAGGCGCTGCGACCGCGTCCTCGTCCTCTTCCACGGCCGCGTCGTCGCCGAGCACCCGGCAGGCTGGCGCGACCACGAGTTGATCGCCTCCATCGAAGGAGTGGACCACCATGGCTGACACCAAGGCGCCGCCGGTGAAGGCGGTGAGCGTGCCGGACGCCCGGGCGGCGCGGGCCGTACTGGTGCGGCGCGCCCGCGAACTCGCCTTGGTTCCGGCGCTGTTGCTGCTGCTCCTGCTCGGCGCCGTACTGAACGACTCCTTCTTCACCGAGGCCACGCTGATCTCCATCCTGGCCTCGTCGGCGTCGCTGGCCATGGTGGTGCTGGCCGAGTCGCTGGTGCTGATCACCGGCAAGTTCGATCTGTCGCTGGAGTCGGTGGTCGGCATCGCACCGGCCGTCGCGGCCCTGCTGGTGCTGCCCGCGGCGCAGGCCGGCTGGGGCACCGAACTCCCCGCCGGGCTGGCCCTGTTGGCCATCCCCCTGGTGGGCGCGGCCATCGGTGCCTTCAACGGCATCCTCGTGGTGAAGGTGAAGCTCAACGCGTTCATCGTCACCCTCGCCATGCTGATCATCCTGCGCGGGCTCCTCGTCGGCGCCACCAAGGGCAAGACGCTGTTCGGCATGCCCGACTCGTTCTTCTCGCTGGCCACCACCACGTTCCTGCGCATCCCGCTCTCCGTGTGGGTGGCCGCCGCCGCCTTCGCCGTCGCCGGGCTGGTGCTCAAGTACCACCGTGTGGGGCGCTCGTTGTACGCGATCGGCGGCAACCTGGAGGCGGCCCGCGCCGCCGGCATCCGCGTCGACCGCGTCCGGCTCGGCGTCTACGTCGTCGCCGGCGTCCTCGCCTCGATCGGCGGCCTGATGTACACGGGCTACGTCGGCGCGATCGGCGCCAACCAGGGCCAGAACATGATCTTCACCGTGTTCGCCGCCGCGGTGATCGGCGGGATCAGCCTCGACGGCGGCAAGGGCACCATGTTCGGCGCCCTCACCGGCGTACTCCTGCTGGGCGTGGTCAAGACCATGCTCACCATGGCCCAGGTGCCGTCGTTCTGGATCGACGCCATCTACGGCGGAATCATCCTGCTCGCGCTCATCCTCGCCCGCGTGACCACCGGCCGTGCCCAGGACTGACCGCTCCCTGCTCCCGACCGAAAGGCCATCCGTGTCCCCGACGCCCGACCCCTCCCACCGCATCACCGCGGTCGACACCCACGACATCCGTTTCCCGACCTCGCGCGAGCTCGACGGCTCCGACGCGATGAATCCGGACCCCGACTACTCGGCCGCGTACGTCGTGCTGCGCACGGAATCCGAGGAGCGCGGGGAGGGGCCGGAGGGACACGGCTACACCTTCACCATCGGGCGGGGCAACGAGGTCCAGGTCGCCGCGATCCACGCCCTGCGCCACCACGTGGTCGGCCGGTCCGTCGACGAGGTGTGCGCCGACCCCGGAACGCTCTACCGGGATCTGATCGGCGACAGCCAACTGCGCTGGCTGGGGCCCGAGAAGGGCGTGATGCACATGGCGATCGGCGCGGTCGTCAACGCCGTGTGGGACCTGGCGGCCAAGCGTGCCGAGAAGCCCCTGTGGCGGCTGCTCGCCGAGGCCGACCCCGAATGGCTGGTCGAGCAGATCGACTTCAGGTATCTGACGGACGCGCTGACACCCGCGGAGGCGCTGGAGATCCTGCGCCGCGGACGGCAGGGCGCCGCCGAGCGGACCGCCCACCTGCTGGAGCGCGGTTATCCCGCCTACACCACCTCCGCGGGCTGGCTCGGCTACAGCGACGAGAAACTCACCCGGCTCGCCGCGCAGGCGGTCGCCGACGGCTTCAAGCAGATCAAGCTGAAGGTCGGCGCGGACCTGGAGGACGACGTACGGCGCTGCCGCGTCGCCCGCTCGGTGATCGGCCCGGACATCCGTATGGCCATCGACGCCAACCAGCGCTGGGACGTGGCGGAGGCGATCCGCTGGACCAAGGCGCTCGCGGAGTTCGACCCGTACTGGATCGAGGAGCCCACCAGCCCCGACGACATCCTCGGGCACGCCGCGATCCGCGAGGCCGTCGCCCCGGTCAGGGTCGCCACCGGCGAGCACGTGCACAACCGCGTCATCTTCAAGCAGATGCTCCAGGCCGGCGCCCTCGACATCGTCCAGATCGACGCGGCCCGCGTCGGCGGCGTCAACGAGAACCTCGCCGTCCTGCTGCTCGCGGCCAAGTTCGGAGTGCCGGTCTGCCCGCACGCCGGCGGCGTCGGCCTGTGCGAACTCGTCCAGCACCTGTCGATGTTCGACTACATCGGAATCTCCGGGTCCACCGAGAACCGGGTCATCGAGTACGTCGACCATCTGCACGACCACTTCCTCGATCCTGTGGTGATCCGCGAGGCTCACTACACGGCACCCACCGCGCCGGGCTTCTCGGCCGCCATGCGGCCCGAGTCGATCGCGCGGTACTCCTTCCCCGACGGCGCGTTCTGGGCCGCCGACCGCGACGCGAAGAAAGGACGGGCGGCATGACGGACTTCGAGGGCCTGAAGGCTCTGGTGACGGGCGGGGCCTCCGGGATCGGACGGGCCACGGCCGAACTCCTGGCCGCCCGCGGCGCCCAGGTCGCCGTCCTCGACCTCGACCCCTCCTCGGTCGACAAGCCGCTGCTCGCCCACCGCGCCGACGTCACCGACGACGCCTCCGTACGCGAGGCCGTGGCGGCCGCGGTCGCCGAGCTCGGCGGACACGGCGTACTCGATGTACTGGTCAACAACGCGGGCATCGGCGCCCAGGGCACCGTCGAGGACAACGACGACGCCGAGTGGCACCGCGTCATGGACGTCAACGTGCTCGGCATGGTGCGCGTCGCCCGCGCGGCCCTCCCGCACCTGCGCGCCTCGCAGCACGCGGCCATCGTCAACACCTGCTCCATCGCCGCCACCGCGGGCCTGCCGCAGCGCGCGCTCTACAGCGCCTCCAAGGGGGCTGTGTACTCGCTGACCCTCGCGATGGCCGCCGACCACGTCCGCGAGGGCATCCGCGTCAACTGCGTCAACCCCGGCACGGTGGACACCCCGTGGATCGGCCGCCTGCTCGCCAAGGCCCCCGACTCCGCCGCCGAACGGGCCGCCCTGGAGGCCCGCCAGCCCACCGGCCGCCTCGTCACGGCCGACGAAGTCGCGGCCGCCGTCGCCTACTTGGCGAGCCCGCTGTCCGGCGCCACCACCGGCACCTCCCTCGCCGTGGACGGCGGCATGCAGGGCCTGCGCCTGCGGCCGGTGAGCCAGTGACCGTCCTCGGCAGGAGCGGCGTCGAGGTCGCCCCGCTGGGCTTCGGCGCCGCCGGCATCGGCAACCTCTACACCGCGGTGAGCGACGAACAGGCCCACGAGGCGATCGACGCCGCCTGGTCGGCGGGCATGCGCTACTTCGACACGGCGCCGCACTACGGCATCGGCCTGTCCGAACGGCGGCTGGGCGCCGCCCTGCGCGCACGCCCCCGTACCGAGTACACGATCTCCACCAAGGTCGGCCGACGCCTGGAGCCGTCCGACGCGGGCGGCGACGACCTCGCCAACGGCTTCGCCGTGCCCGCAACGCACCGCCGGGTGTGGGACTTCAGCGCCGACGGCGTCCGCCGTTCCCTGGAGGAGAGCCTGACCCGGCTCGGCCTCGACCGCGTCGACGCCGTCTACCTGCACGACCCCGACGACCACGCCGAACAGGCCTTCCACGAGGCCTATCCGGCCCTGGAGAAGCTGCGCTCGGAAGGCGTCGTCGGCGCCGTCGGAGCCGGCATGAACCAGGCCGAGATGCTCACCCGCTTCGTCCGCGACACCGACGTCGACATGGTGCTCTGCGCGGGCCGTTACACCCTGCTCGACCAGCGGGCGCTGGCCGACCTGCTGCCCGCCGCACAGGAACGCGGCACGTCGGTCGTCGTCGGCGGCGCCTTCAACTCCGGCCTGCTGGCCGACCCGAAGCCGGGAGCGACGTACAACTACGCGCAGGCGCCAGCCGAGTTGCTGGAGCGCGCCCTGCGCCTGAAGACCCTCGCCGACCGGCACGGCACCACCCTGCGCGCCGCCGCCCTCGCCTTCTGTGCCGCGCATCCGGCGGTCGCGAGCGTCCTGGTCGGCACCCGCTCGGCGGTCGAAGCCCGCGACTGCGCCGAGCAGTTCGCCGCACAGGTACCGGCCGGTTTCTGGCAGGAGCTGCGCGACACCGGCCTCCTGCCCCCCGACGCCCCCGTCCCCACCGAGGAGCCGTCTTGAGAGTCGCCCTGCACACCAAGGTCCGCGCGGACCGCGTCGCCGAGTACGAGGCCGCCCACCGTGAGGTGCCCAAGGAGCTCACGGACGCGATCCGCGCGGCCGGCGCCACCTCCTGGACGATCTGGCGCAGCGGCACCGACCTCTTCCACCTCCTGGACTGCGAGGACTACGCCCGCCTCCTCGCCGAGCTGGAGAAGCTCCCGGTCAACGTCGCCTGGCAGGCCCGCATGGCGGAACTGCTGGACGTGGTGCACGACTACTCCGACGAGGGCGCGCAAGCCGGCCTGCCCGTCGTCTGGGAGCTGCCATGACGGTCGACGCCCACCACCACGTCTGGGACCTGTCGGTCCGCGACCAGGACTGGATCCCGCAAGGCAGCCCGATCCGACGGGACTTCACCGTCACCGACCTCGAACCCGAGGCCCGCGCGGCCGGCGTGGACCGCACGGTCCTCGTCCAGACGATCACCGTCGCGGAGGAGACTCCGGAGTTCCTGGCCCTGGCCGCCTCGCACGACCTGATCGCGGGCGTCGTCGGCTGGACCGACCTCACCCGCCCGGACATCACCGACGAACTCGCCCGCCTGCGCGAACTCCCCGGCGGCCACCACCTCAAGGGCATCCGCCACCAGGTCCAAAGCGAACCGGATCCCGACTGGCTGCTACGCCCGGACGTCCGCCGAGGCCTCGCCGCCGTGGCCGAAGCGGGCCTCGTCTACGACCTGATCGTCCTGCCGCACCAACTCCCGGCCTGCACCAAGACGGCGGCATCCCTACCCGAACTGACCTTCGTGCTGGACCACTTGGGCAAACCCCCCATCGCCTCCGGCACCCTCGCCCCCTGGTCCGCCGACCTCCGCACCCTCGCAGCGCTCCCCAACACCACCGCCAAACTCTCGGGTTTGCTCACCGAGGCCGCCTCCACCACCTGGACCATCGCCGACCTCCGCCCCTACGCCGAGACGGCCCTGGAGGCCTTCGGCCCCGACCGCCTGATGTTCGGCTCGGACTGGCCGGTGTGCACGGAGCGGGCGACGTACGGAGAAGTTCTGGACACAGCAGGGGAGTTGGCGGCGGGACTGAGCGCCGCCGAGCACGCCGAGGTCTTCGAAGCTACGGCTGCCCGGGTCTACGGTCTTTGAGACGTGGGTCACCTCCCGGGGTGTCGGTGTCACACTCGGCGGCTCGCCTCCCTCTCATGGGGCAACAGGCCCGCCGGGCCGCCGAGAGGGGAAGATTCCTGACCAGGTATCGGAAGACAGGGCGTGCACTGACCGCAGGAGCGGCTCTGCTGGGCCACTGGCGCTTTCGGGACCCGCGCAGGCCGCCAACCGCACCTCCGTCGTCGCCTACGGCGCCCATATCCGCGCGACGGCCGTGTCCTACGGTGCGAACGGCGCCGTCAAGATCTGCGACTCCTATGGAGACAACTGGGGGGTCGCCGTCCACTACTACCGCAAGGTCGGAGGCCCTCAGAGGCTGTCGGACTTCAAGGGCCCCGGCAGTGACAACTGCAACATGACCTCCAACATCGAGAGCAACCCGATCATCCTCTTCACGGCGTGCGTGATCATTGACAACGTCGACTACTGCGCCTCCCCGTACCAGGACACCGGCCGGTAGCCCGCGCGCTCCGCAGGCTCACGATCTCTGAGCCACCCCCGCCAGCCGGGTGGGCGGCAGATACTCCCGTACGAACGTCCGCTCCCAGCACGCCCCCGTCTCCCGCAGTTCGCGCCAGCTCGTGTACTCGTAGCGGAAGAGGCGCGCGCGGATGTAGCGGGGCGGGGCGTCGGGTGGGAAGGGGGAGCGGCGCAGGAGGCGCAGGGTGTCGCGGTCGTTCTCCAGGAGGCGTTCGACCAGGGCGCTGAACCAGGCGCCGGCGTAGGAGGGGGAGAGGGCGGCGAACCACATCAGCCAGTCCAGGCGCAGGTGGTAGGGGGCGAACTGGCGGGGCCAGCGGTGCGGGTCGCCCGGCTTTCCCTTGAACTCGTACTCCCGCCAGTCGGAGTCCTCGCGCGGTACGGCCTCGTCCGTGCCCTCGATGACCACCTCGTAGCGCAGCCGGCTGACGCTGCCGAACGCGCCGTAGGTGTTGACCAGGTGGAGGGGGTCGAAGGAGCGGTTCATGACCTGGCGGCGGGAGATCATGTTGCGGACCGGCTGGTAGCTGAGGGCGAGGAGCAGCGCGGCGACCGCGAGGACCAGGATCTCGTACCAGAGGGGGGTGCCGGGCGCGGGCGAGGGTGCGTGGGCCGGGAGTCGCAGCGCCGAGACGGCGAGCACGATGGTGATCCAGTTCAGCCAGGCGAAGTTGCCCGACAGCACCAGCCACAGCTGGGTGACGATCATCAGGGACGCCGCGGCCGTCGCGATCGGCTGAGGGGTGAACAGGAGCACCGGCACGACGAGTTGGGTGACGTGGTTGGCGGCCACCTCGACCCGGTGCAGGGGCAGGGGCAGGTGGTGGAAGAACCAGCTCAGCGGGCCCGGCATGGGCTGTGTCTCGTGGTGGTAGTCCAGGCAGGTGAGCTTTCGCCAGCAGGCGTCGCCGCGCATCTTGATCAGCCCCGCGCCGAACTCCACCCGGAACAGGATCCAGCGCAGCAGGAAGAGGACCATGAGGGGCGGGGCCACCTCGTCGTTGCCGAGGAAGACCGCCAGGAAGCCGACCTCCAGGAGCAGGGACTCCCAGCCGAAGGCGTACCAGGTCTGGCCGACGTTGACGATCGAGAGGTACAGCGCCCAGGGGACCAACCACAGCAACATTCCCGCCCATAGGGGGAGTTGGGAGTCCGCCCCGGCGAGCAGCGCCGCCGAGACCGCGCAGCCCGTCCACGCGCAGGCCGCGAAGAAGCGGTCGGAGTAGTGCAGTTGGAACAGGCTCGGGGCCTGCCGGAAGCGCACCCGGTCGAGGAAGCGGGGGACGGGCAGCATGCCCCGCTCGCCCATCAGCGCCCGGAACTGCAGGGCCGCCGTCAGGAACGCCACGAGGTACAGGCCGGCCAGAGCCCGCTGGAAGACCAGCCGGCTCAGCCAGTACCCGGGTGCGGTGAACCAGTCCACGGTCGTGCGCTCCTCGCTCCCATTCTCGCGCCCGTCGCGCTTGTCGCGCCGAACCCTGCGTCACTCTCCGCTTATCCGTCTTCCGCTTGCGTAACCCAAGAGGGTGAAGCAAACAATAGTGGCGAATTGCCCGAAATGAGGTGGGAGGACGAGGTGCGGACAGCCACCCGAACCCTCGCCACGGCCTGCTTGCTCTCGGCGGCGCTGCTCGTCGCCGGATGCAGCGGCAGCGGTGAGGCGGACACGAAGGCGGGCGCGGAGGTCTTCCTCCAGCCCGTCGCGGACCGGGGCCCGGACCCCTTCACGGGCTCCACGGTCGTCCCGTCCCCCGTCACCGGTCCGGCCCAGCCCGACGACTCGGCGCGGACCGACGGTTCGCAGACGCCACGGGCGATCTCTGGCTCCATGCCCGGCCTCTACGCGGGCACCGTCCACGTCGGCAGCTGCGACGTGGACCGACAGATCGGCCAACTGACCTCGGACCAGGCCAAGGCCCGCGCCTTCGCCCAGGTCGCCGGCGTCCCTCCGGCATCCCTCCCGGACTATCTGCGCGGCCTCGCCCCGGTGGAGTTGCGCGCCGACACCCTGGTCACCAACCACGGCTACCGCGGCGGCCGGACCACCAGCTTCCAGTCCGTGCTCCAGGCCGGCACCGCCGTCCTCGTAGACAACCGCGGCATGCCCCGGGTCCGTTGCGCCTGCGGCAACCCGCTCCAGGCGGCCGGTACGACGCAGGGCGGCCGGAGCCAGGGCGCCGCCTGGCCCGGCTACCGGCCCGCCCAGGTGATCGTGGTGACACCCACGCCGCAGGTCATCACCGACATCACGATCATCGACGTCGGCCACCGGAGGTGGATCGAGCGGCACGTCGGCCACGATGTCCAGCACGACCACGTCGTGCCCCCGCCCGCGACCCTCACCCCACGGCCGACGCCGAGTCCGGACGCCAGTGCCTCCGGAACCGGCCCGAGCGAGAGCCCCGGCGGCACGTCCCCCGGCGACCGGACTCCGTCGCCGTCCGACCCGTCCGGAGACTGCACGAGCCCGGAGCCGACCGTCACCGTCCAGCCGGGCGCCACCGACGCCGTGACTCCTGCGACGTCCTCCTCCGGGGCCGGCGGCTGCCCGACGGCGACCGCCTCGGCCGTACCGCCCACGACGACCACGCCCGGGCACCCGCGGAGTTCCCCGGCAACGCCGTCCTCGCCGAACGACCCGGCGTCCCCGGCGAACCCGGACGAGACCGGCCCCGACACCGTGCCGGACAACCCCGACCAGCCCGACAGCGGCGGCCTGATCCCCGACGACACCACGACCAGCATCATCTTCGACAGCCCCACGGGCGTCCTGCAGAGCTGACCACCGACGACGGCCGGGGAGCCAGGAAGTCCCGCGTGCTCCCCGGTCGAAGAATCGGGCGATTACTGGCAAGGTGGCCCCATGGTTGATCGGGGAGCGAGCGCCCTGTCTCTCCCGGACGACTGGCCCGCCCACCCGGACCCGATCCTGGCGCTCAACCTGATGGGCAGTTTCGACTGGGACCTGGACAGCGGTCTGTTCCATATGGACGCCCAGGCCCACGAGGTCTTCGACCTGCGCCCAGACGAGTACGACGACCACCCCGAGAGCCTCGCGGTCCGGGTCCCCACGGCCGAGGCCTACCGCCTCGACAGCCTGGTCGCCCAGGCCATGAAGGACGGCAGCGAGAACTACGGCGCCTACTTCCGCCTGCGCCGCCGCGACGGCACCCTGCGCTGGACCCACACCCAGGGCTACATCCGGCGCGACGAGACGGGCCGACCGCGCCGGATCATCGGCATCGTCCGGGACGCCACCCAGGAGCTCGGCGACAGCGAGGCCCGCCACGAGCGGGACGCCCAGGACGAGGCCCGCCGACACCAGACCAACGTCGTCCAGATCACCACGGCCGCCCTCGCCCACGCCCGCACCGTCCAGGACGTCATCGACGTCGTCAAGGACACCCACGGCCTCACCCATCTCGGCGCCACCAGCCTGGTCATGGGCCTGGTCGAGGCGGGCCGCATCCGGCTGATCGCGGAGGGCCCGGCGGGCAGCTTCGTCCCCGGCACCCTGGTCACCCGGATCGACGAGCCCTACCCGATGAGCGACGCCGTACGCACCCTGACGCCGCGCTTCATCGAGTCGCCGGAGGAGTTCGCCAAGGGCTATCCGCTGCTGTGGCCGCACATCACCGACCTGAACATCACGTCGGCCGCCTATCTGCCGCTGATCGTCCAGGCCCGGCCGATCGGTGCCATGGGCCTGCTCTACAACGACCGGCGCGGCTTCTCCGCCGAGGACCGCAACGTCCTGCTCGCCCTCGGCAGCAGCATCGCCCAGAGCCTGCAGCGCGCCATGTTCTACGAACAGGAGAAGGACCTCGCCTCCGGCCTCCAGCAGGCCATGCTGCCGCGCACCATCCCCAGCGTCCGCGGCGCCGACGTCGCCGTCCGCTACCGCTCCGCCTCCCTGGGCCGCGACATCGGCGGCGACTGGTACGACCTCATCCCGCTGCCCGGCGGGCGGGTCGGCGCCGTCATCGGCGACGTCCAGGGGCACGACACGCACGCGGCCGCCGTCATGGGCCAGTTGCGCATCGTCCTGCGCGCCTACGCCGCCGAGGGCCACACCCCCGCCACCGTGATGGCCCGCGCCTCCGTCTTCCTGCACGAGCTCGACACCGACCGCTTCGCGACCTGCCTGTACGCGGAGGCCGACCTGTCCACCGGCGTGGTCCAGGTCGTCCGGGCCGGCCATATCGACCCGCTGATCCGCCACACCGACGGCAGCTGCCGCCGGGTGCCCGTCCCGGGCGGGCTGCCGCTCGGTCTGTCGGCGGAGTTCGGGCGCCTGGAGTACCCGGTAGGCACCCTGGAGCTGGACCCCGGCAACACCCTGCTGCTGTGCACCGACGGCCTGGTCGAACAGCCCGGCGCGGACCTGGACGACGGCGTGCACGTGCTGACCGCGCTCATCGCGTCAGGCCCGGACGACGTACGGGACCTCGCCGACTGCCTGATCGACGTGGCCGAGGAGCGCGGCGGCGACGACGACGTGGCCCTGCTCCTGCTGCGCCGCCGCGGCCTGGACACCACGCAGGCCGGCGGCCGGCTCCAGCAGCACGTGGCACCCGGCGACCCCGAGGCCCTCACCCAGGCCCGGCACATGATCCGCGCCGCGGTCCGCGCCTGGGGGGCGGCGGAGCGCGCCGACGAGATCGAGCTGGTCGCCGACGAGGTGATCACCAACGCGCTGATGCACACCGAGGGCGCCGCCATCGTCACCCTCCGGGTCCTCACCGGCAGCGACCGCCGGCTGCGCGTGGAGGTCGAGGACTCCTCAAGCGCCCTGCCGCGCCGACGCGAGGCGGGGGAGTCGGGCGTCTCCGGGCGGGGCCTGCTCCTGGTCGACCTGCTCACCGACGCGTGGGGCGTGGAGGCGCGGGGCGGCGGCAAGTGCGTCTGGTGCGAGTTCCTGGTCCCGGACGGAGACTGAACCGATCCCACCTGGCACTGTCGGTGCCGGGTGGCACTCTGGACGTATGCCGGAACTGCCCGAGGTCGAAGCGCTCAAGGACTTCCTGACGGAGCACCTGGTCGGTCACGAGATCGTGCGGGTGCTGCCCGTCGCGATCAGCGTCCTGAAGACCTACGACCCGCCGCTCTCCGCCCTCAAGGGGCGCGAGGTCACCGGCGTGCGCCGGCACGGCAAGTTCCTCGACCTGGCCACGGACGGCGGCCCGCATTTCGTCACCCATCTGGCCCGCGCGGGCTGGCTGCACTGGAAGGACAGACTCCCCGACGGCCCGCCGCGGCCGGGCAAGGGCCCGCTCGCCCTGCGCGTCGCCCTGGAGACGGGGGAGGGCTTCGACCTCACCGAGGCGGGCACCCAGAAGCGCCTCGCCGTCTACGTCGTCCACGACCCCCAGGAGATAGCGGGCGTGGCCCGCCTGGGCCCCGACCCGCTCGCCGACGACTTCGACGCCGCACGCTTCGCGGACCTGCTGAAGTCCGAGCGCCGCCAGCTCAAGGGCGCGCTGCGCGACCAGAGCCTGATCGCCGGGGTGGGCAACGCCTACAGCGACGAGATCCTGCACGCCGCGAAGATGTCCCCCTTCAAGCTGGCCGCGTCCCTCACCCCCGAGGAGTCCGGCCGCCTCTACACGGCGCTGAGAGACACGCTCACCGGGGCCGTCGAGCGCTCCCGCGGCGTGGCGGCGGGCCGGCTGAAGGCGGAGAAGAAGAGCGGCCTGCGGGTGCACGGCCGCACCGGCGAGCCCTGCCCGGTGTGCGGCGACACCATCCGCGAGGTCTCCTTCAGCGACTCCTCGCTGCAGTACTGCCCGACGTGCCAGACGGGCGGCAAGCCGCTGGCGGACCGGAGGATGTCACGGTTCCTGAAGTAGCGGCGGGCCCCACCCGTGCCTGGGGTCAGTGGGCCTGAAGGGTCACCAGGTGCTCGCCGTCGGCCGTCCGCACGTCGTAGCGGGCGATGTCGTCGGTGTGCATGGCCGAACTGCCCCGCATGGTGATCGGGCGGGCGTCGTGACCGGGGACGGTCCAGCTGGTCACGGTCTCCTCGGAGTTGTCGTGGCCGACGGCGATCAGCCGGCACGAGCGGGGGCCCGCGCCGTCCTTGATCTCCAGCTTGACCTGGCTGCCCGTCTCCGCGTCCTCGGACGTGACCTGCGCCCAGACGCCCGAGTGGGCGTCGGTCGCCGCCATGCGCACGGTGTTGTCACCGCCGCCGTGGCCCGCCGCCATCGTGATGGCGGGCCCGGTCACGGCGATCGCCGCGGACGCCGCCAAGGCGAAGATGAAGCGCCGCCGGCCGGCCCGGTGCCGGGCCGCCACGGTGTCCATCAGCGTGTCCAGCAGCTGCGGGCCGGGCCTGGTCATGTGGCTGACGAACCGTGGCGTCGCCCGGCGGTACAGCATCATCTGCCGGGTGATGGGCCCGTATTCGGTCACGGAGGCGGCGCAGCGCGCACACTCCATGAGGTGGTCCTCGAAGCGGAAGGCGTCCGCCTCGTCCAGCACGCCGAGCGCGTACGCGGCGACGTCGCGATGCCTCTCCTGGGACGACCACATGCCGAATCCTCGTGCCGTTGGGTGCGGGGGGTGTTACTCCTTGCTCCCACCGGTACGCACCAGACAGTCGAATCACTCAAGGCATCCACAGAATCGCAACCAAGGGATTCGGAGCGGCCGGGCCCGCGGATTGGTCCGAGAACGGACGTGGCTAAAAAAGGTGGATGGCGAGATGCCCGAGCGGCAGCCCCAGTTGCCACGCCTTCGTCCACACCTTCGGTCCGTCGTCCTCGCCGACTACGGCGCCGCCGGGCACCGCGTTCAGATCGGGCGCCAGAAGTTCGGTCTCCTCCAGCCACCGCCAGGCCGCCTCCGCCAGTTCCAGGTCGGGCGCGGGACCGCCAGCTTCGGCCGCGTCGGCGCCCAGCAGGGCCATCCGTTCGCGCACCCAGTCCTGCCACGGCTGGTCGTAGGCCGTCAGCGACAGCCAGTTCTCCAGCTGGGAGACCACCCGGATGCCCGGGAGTTCGCCGTCCGTGTCCGACAGGAAGATGGTCAGCGCCAGGGCGTCGCGACCGGCCCGGAACTCGAAGGACGTCGGCGGCATCAGGTCGCCCGTCCGCAGCAGTTCGTCGGCGATGTACTCGGCGTACAGCCAGGCCATGGGGACGACCAGTTCATCGCCGCCGGCTCCGTCCGTGCTCTTGTGACCTCTGTGCAGCATCCCTTCCTGCCTTCCTCCGGTGCGTGCGCGTCACCCGGCCCAAGATCCCGTCCGGGACCCCGGGCCCCCAGTCCGGAACACGGATGAGGACAGCCCATTGCTCAAGGCATGTCTTCAGCAAGGCGCTTTACCGAGGTTTGACTTGGCAGTCCGTTTCACTGCAGGTCGGCCGCATATCCCGGAAGCACCCGGCGCAGGGCGCGCAGCGCGTAGTACGCGCGGGACTTCACCGTACCGGGCGGAATCCCCAGTGCCTCCGCGGCTTCCGCAACACTCGCCCCCTGGAAGTACACGAGCACCAGGACTTCACGGTGCTCGGGAGTGAGTGTCTTCACAGCCTCGCGCACATCGAGGGCTGCGGCGGCCCGTTCGGCGTGGTCACCGATCACTCGGGTGTTCTCCAGGATCGCGTCCCCCACCTCTGGCGGGCGGGCCTGCCGGGCCCGCCGCGCGTCGATGGCGAGCCGCCGCCCCACGGTCATCAGCCAGGGCCGTACGGAGTCGAAGTCGTCGGCGCGCAGCGCCTCGGGATGCTGCCAGGCGCGTACGAGGGTTTCCTGCACGAGGTCTTCGGCGCGTTGCCGGTCGCCGTCGCACAGCCGGAGCAGGAGGGCGAAGAGAGGCCGTCCGTGCTCCCGCTGGAGCGCGGCGAGTTCGTGCTCGGCGGTCGTCGCGTTCGTGAGAGTGGGTCCGGCCGTCATGGCCGTATGGCACCGCAGGCCGCCGCCCCGGGACAGAGAGCGCACCGGGATCTGCGGCGGACGGTCGATCGCGTCGGCGAACGGTTCGACGAACGGTTCCGGACGGCGCGCGCGGTCGTACCGTGCGCCGGACGTGGGCGCCGGACGGGGATGCCGAACGGGCCAATCGGCGTAGCGGGGTTGTTTGGGGACGCCCTTATCTTCGTACCTATTTGTCCGTAAATAGGATCACAGTGGGGTGAGCCGATGATTGCACGCAGACGACAGGTTGCCCTCGCCCTGACGGTCGTTCTGGCCGCGGGCGCGGCTTGTCAGGCCCAGCACCGTCATTCGACCGCCGCCGGTCGGCCGGCACCGGCCGCGGCGCGCGGATTCACGCTCGTCGCCTCCGGCGACGTCCTGCCGCACAGCCCCATCATCGACCGCGCGCGCTTCGACGGCGGCGGCAACGCCTACGACTTCCGCCCGATGCTCTCCGGCGTCAAACCCGTCGTCTCCCGCGCCGATCTGGCGCTGTGTCACATGGAGACCGTCTACGGCGCGAACGGCGACTACACCGGCTACCCCGACTTCAAGTCGCCGCCCGAGGTCGCCCAGGGCCTCGCCGCCACCGGCTACGACGGCTGCTCCACGGCCTCCAACCACAGCCTCGACGACGGCGCCCAGGGCATCCGCCGCACCCTCGACGCCCTCGACGCGGTGGGCGTACGGCACGCCGGCTCGGCGCGCACGGAGGCCGAGGCGCACACCGTCACGATGCTGCGCGCGGGCCCCGCCAAGGTCGCCCACCTCGCCTACACCTTCGACACCAACGGCAAGCCGCTGCCCGCCGGCCAGCCCTGGGCCGTCAACCTCATGAACGAGAACGCGATCGTCGCCGACGCCCGGGCGGCCCGGCGCGCGGGCGCCGACGTGGTCGTCGTCTCCCTGCACTGGGGCACCGAATGGCAGGACGCCCCCGACCAGCAGCAGCTTGCCCTGGCCCAGCAGCTCACCGCCGCACGCACGGGCGGCCGTCCCGACATCGACCTCATCCTCGGCACCCACGCCCATGTCCCGCAGGCGTACGAGAAGGTCAACGGGACCTGGGTGATCTACGGCATGGGCGACCAGATCGCCGGCGAGATGACCAACAACGAGGGCGCCAAGGACCCGCGCGGCAACGAGTCCACCCTCGGCCGCTTCACCTTCACCCCGCCCGCGAAGCCGGGCGGGCGCTGGGAGGTCACCAAGGCGGAGTTCATCCCGCAGCTCTTCGACGTCGACGCGGGCCGCGTGGTCAACCTCAACCAGGCCCTCCGTCAGGGCGCCGAAGTGAAGGCCGTACGCGACGCGATCCGGGACGTGGTGCTGAGCCGCGGCGCGGCGAAGGACGGCTTGGTGATGGGCGAGTAGCCCAATGCCTGTGCATGACCGGCCGCTCCTCTGCACGACCGACCCCTTGCATCAGGCGGACATCAACATCCCCTTCACCCCCGGCATGGCCTCCCCGCGCGACAGCGCCAACCCCCTGGGCTGACGCGGTCGTAGAGTCCGGCGTCCTGAGCCTGTCGCTGCGATCTCGGGACATCGAGGGTCGGGATACTCGGACGGCGCCTAGGATCGGCCTGTGATCGCTGACGTGCAGTGTGTGGTGCTGGACTGTTCCGAGCCGACGCAACTCGCCGAGTTCTACCAGGCGTTGCTCGGTGGGGCTGTCAATCGGGAGGATCGGCGATGGGCCCTGGGGGACGGCTGGGCGACCCTGCACACGCCGTCCGGACTCGTCCTGGCCTTCCAGCGGGTGGCTGACCACAAGCCGCCGCAGTGGCCCGACCCGACGCGGCCACAGCAGTTCCATCTGGACTTCGGTGTCGCGGACCTGGACCGAGGACAGGAACAGGTGCTGTCCTCGGGGGCGACGCTGCTGGACGAGGGTTCCGGCGTGCGGAGCTGGCGCGTCTACGCCGATCCGGCAGGGCATCCGTTCTGCCTGGTCCGGCACTGACACTCCCTAGTCCCCGGCCGCCGCCGAACTCTGGCCCCGTGCCAGCTCCGACCGCTTGTACGAGTACCCGAAGTAGATGACGACCCCGATCAGGAACCACACCGCGAACCGCACCCACGTCTGCCACTGCAGGTACGTGATCAGCCAGATGGAGGCGACGATGCCCACAGCCGGCACGACCGGCATCCATGGGGTGCGGAAGGCGCGGGGGAGGTCGGGGCGGCGGTAACGCAGGACGATGACCGCCGTGCAGACCACCACGAACGCCAACAGGATGCCGATGTTGGTCAGTTCGGCCGCCTCGGCGATGGGCAGGAAGCCGGCGATGATCGCCGACGCCACTCCGACGATCCAGGTCACGCGCGTCGGCACGTGCCGCGTGGGGTGCGTCTTGGCGAACCACTTGGGCAGCAGCCCGTCCCGGGACATGGAGAACCACACCCGGGTCACGCCCAGCATGAAGGTGAACATCACGGTGAGGATGCCGATGATCGCGCCCACCGCGATCACGTCCGCGAGACCGCTGAGCCCCACCGCCTTGAACGCCGAGGAGAAGCCGCTCTCCGGGTCGATGTCCTTGTAGTTCTGCATGCCGGTCAGCACCAGGCAGGCGGCCACGTACAGGACCATCGAGATGATCAGCGAGTAGATGATCGCCTTCGGCATGTGCCGTGCCGCGTCCTTGGACTCCTCGGCCGCGGTCGACATGGCGTCGTAGCCGAAGACCGCGAAGAACACGGTCGCGGCACCGGTGAAGGCGCCGCCGATGCCGAAGGGGAAGAACGGGTGGTAGTTGCCGGTGTCGATGTGGAAGACGCCGACGCCGATCACCAGCAGCACGACCAGGACCTTGAGCACCACGACGAACGTCTCGAAGCGGGCCGCGTTCTTGATGCCCTGGTTGAGCAGATACGCGATCAGCAGGCACAGGATGGCCGCGAACAGGTCGACCTTGTGCCCGTCGCCGGTGCTCGGGGCGCCCAGCATCCACTTCGGCAGCTCCGCGCCCATGTCCTCGACGAGGAAGCTGAAGTAGCCGGAGATGCCGATCGCGACGACGGCCACGATCGCCGTGTACTCCAGCAGCAGGTCCCAGCCGATGAACCAGCCGGCGAACTCGCCGAGCACCGCGTAGCCGTAGGTGTAGGCCGAACCGGCCTTCGGGATGAGGCCCGCGAACTCGGCGTACGACAGCGCAGCCGCGGCGCTCGCGACGCCCGCGATGAGGAAGGAGACGAGGACCGCGGGGCCCGCCGTGCCGTTGGCGACAGTGCCGGCGAGGGTGAAGATGCCGGCGCCGATGATGCCGCCGACGCCGATCGCGGTCAGCTGCCACAGCCCCAACGATCGTTCCAGACGCGGGCCTTCGCCCACTTCGGTCTCGTCGATGTGCTCGATCGGTTTGCGGCGGAGAATGCCTTCGCCCATACGGAGCCGGGCCATGCGCCTCACCTCTTCACGTTCGGCAACGGCTGACCGCCGATCATGTTGGCTCAGAGGCGCGAGGGAGGGAAGACGCCGCGCACACACCCGCGCGGCGAACGAGTCCTACGGCACCACCGTCACCGGCCACCGCCCGGCCTTGACCAGCCGGATCGCCACCGAGCCCACGATCCGGTGGCCGGCCTGCTCGGAGGCGCCCACCACCACCGCGTCGGCCTTCAGCTCGTCCGCCGCCTTCACCAGGCCGCTGTAGGGGTCGCCGCGGAAGGTGTGGAACTCCCAGCGCACCTCGAATATCCCCTTGAGCCGCTCGGTCGCGTCCCGGATGTAGGCGATCAGCTCCTCGGCGATCTCGTCCGTGGTCTCGGCGACCGGCGCTCCCATGGCCGCGCCGGCGGCCATGACCGGTTGCACGTAGACGACGGCGAGCAGCGCGCGCTGGCGCCGGGCCAGGCCACCGGCATATGCCGCGGCGCGCATCGAGGTATCGGAGCCGTCCACCCCGACCACGATGACCTTGGGCCCGTCCGTGCCTCGCTCGAACTGATGCGAGTGGTGTTCCGTCACGGCTGTGAGGCTATCGGAGGCCGCAGGTCGCACCGATATCCGGGCTCGACGGGCGGGGCGGCCCCGCAGTTCCTACTCTCGAAAGCATGAGTGCCACCGCGGAGGCCTCCCCGCCCCAGGCGACGACGGGCCCGATACAGCCGCCCGGACACGGGCCGATGAGCAAGGTGCCGGAGGCCTTCGGGACCTTCTTCGGCGCCCTGGGACTGCTGTGCGTCCTGCTGGCGCTCATCCGGCCGCTGCGCGTCGTGCTGCGTCCCGTGGTCCGCTTCCTCGACCTCATCATCGTCCCGGTCAGCGCGAACCTCGCCTACGCCGTCTTCCTCTTCCTGCTCGCCGCCGCGACCGCCGCCCGCAAGAAGGTCGCCTGGTGGCTGGTCGTCATCTATCTGGGCCTGCTGGTCCTCACCGACGTCCTCGGTGTGGCGCTGGGCCTGTACGCCGAGTCCCTCGGCTCCCTCGTCGTCTGCTCCCTCGCGCTGGCCCTGCTCATCGTCGCCCGCCGGGAGTTCTACGCCGCCACCCGCCGCGCCGCCCTGCGCCGGGCCCTGCTCGTCCTGCTGGCCGGGCTGCTCGTCGGCATCCTGGTCGGCTGGGGCCTGGTGGAGCTGTTCCCCGGCACCCTGCCGGAGAGCCAGCGCCTGCTGTGGGCCGCCAACCGCGTCTGCGGCGGCCTGGTCTCCAGCCGCTCCTTCGACGGCAGCCCACCGCGCGGCCTGTACTTCCTGCTCGGCCTGCTCGGCGCCCTTGCCCTGCTCAACGCCGCCGCCACCCTCTTCCGTTCGCAGCGCATGGAATCCGCCCTGCACGGCGACGAGGAGCACCGCATCCGCGCCCTGCTCAGGGCCTACGGCGAGGAGGACTCCCTCGGCTACTTCGCCACCCGCCGCGACAAGGCCGTCGTCTTCTCGCCCAGCGGCAAGGCGGCCGTCACCTACCGCGTCGAGGCCGGCGTCTGCCTCGCCAGCGGCGACCCCGTCGGCGACCGGGAGGCCTGGCCGCACGCCATCGCCGCCTGGCTGGACGTGGCCCGCAGGCACGCCTGGGCGCCCGCCGCCATGGGCGCCTCGGAGGACGGCGCCCGGGCCTTCGCCCGCTCCGGACTCGGCGCGCTCCAGCTCGGCGACGAGGCGATCCTGCGCGTCGCCGACTTCGATCTCGACGGCCGCGACATGCGCGTGACCCGGCAGGCCGTGCACCGGGTGCGCCGCACCGGCGCCCACTGCCGCATCCGCCGGCACGCCACCCTCACCGACGAGGAGATGGAGGCGGTCGTCGACAAGGCGGACGCCTGGCGCGACACCGAGACCGAACGCGGCTTCTCCATGGCCCTGGACCGCCTCGGCGACCCGGACGACGGAGACTGCCTCCTCGTCGAGGCGCTCAGCGAGGACGGCCGCCTGCTGGCCCTGCTGTCCTTCGTGCCCTGGGGCCGCGACGGTGTCTCCCTGGACCTGATGCGCCGTGACCGCAGCGCGCCCAACGGCGTCATGGAGTTCATGGTCGCCGAGCTGTGCGCAGTCGCCCCGAAGTTGGGCGTACACCGCATCTCGCTGAACTTCGCCGTCTTCCGCTCCGCCTTCGAGGAAGGCGCCCGCATCGGCGCCGGACCCGTGCTGCGGCTGTGGCGGCGCCTGCTGCTGTTCTTCTCCAAGTGGTGGCAGCTGGAGGCCCTGTACCGGTCCAACGCCAAGTACCGCCCGCAGTGGTACCCGCGTTTCATCTGCTACGGCGACACCGGCTCCCTCGCCCGCATCGGCCTGGCCTCCGGAATCGCCGAGGGTTTCGTCTCCGTACCTTCCATGCGCAAACTCTGGGGAAAGGGGCACCCGAGGGGCGCGTCCAGGCCCGCCACCACCGAGGGCCTGCCGTCGCTGTCGGCGCTCGGCCTCGCCGGAGGGGACGAGGCCGGGCCCGGCGACCCCTACGCCGGCCTGCCCGAACAGGTCCGCATCCGGCACCGCACCCTGGACAGGCTGCGCGCGGACGGCGTCGACCCCTACCCGGTCGGCATCCCCCGCCTCACCCACGCCCTGGCCGACGTCCGAACGGGCGAGGAGGTCACCGTCGCCGGCCGGATCATGCTCGTACGGGACTTCGGCGGCATCGTCTTCGCCGTGCTGCGCGACTGGTCGGGCGACCGTCAACTCGCCCTCACCCGCGACCGCTCCGGCCCCGCCCTCGACCGCTTCACCGCCGACACCGACATCGGCGACCACATCACCGTCACGGGCACGGCGGGCGTGAGCGACAAGGGCGAGCCGACGATCTTCGTCACCGGGTGGCAGCTCATCGGCAAGTGCCTGCGCCCGCTGCCCGACAAACGCCACGGCCTCGCCGACCCCGAGGCCAAGGTCCGGATGCGCTACGTCGACCTGATGTCCAGCCCCGACGCCCGCGCGGCGATCCGCGCCCGCTCCACCGCCGTGCAGGCGCTGCGCCAGGGCCTGCTCGAGCGCGGCTATCTCGAGGTCGAGACGCCGATGCTCCAGCAGATCCACGGCGGCGCCAACGCACGCCCCTTCACCACCCACATCAACGCCTACGACCTCGATCTGTACCTGCGCATCGCACCCGAGCTGTATCTGAAGCGGCTGTGCGTGGGCGGCCTGGAGAAGGTGTTCGAACTCGGCCGCACCTTCCGCAACGAGGGCGTCTCCTACAAGCACAACCCCGAGTTCACGATGCTGGAGGCCTACCAGGCCTTCGCCGACTACGACGTGATGCTCGACCTCACCCGCGACCTGATCCAGGGCGCGGCCACGGCCGCCTTCGGCTCACCCGTCGCCCGCAAGGAGGGCAAGGAGTACGACATCTCGGGCGCCTGGCCGGTCAAGACCGTCTACGGCGCGATCTCCGAGGCGCTGGGGGAGGAGGTCGACGCCGACACGGAACTGCCGCGACTGCACCGGCTGTGCGACCGCGCGCACGTGCCGTACACCGCCGAGGACGGGCGCGGCGACGTCGTCCTGGAGATGTACGAGCGCCTGGTCGAGGAGAAGACGGAACTGCCCACCTTCTACAAGGACTTCCCCACCGACGTCTCCCCGCTCACCCGTCAGCACCGTACCGACCCGCGGCTGGCCGAGCGCTGGGACCTGGTCGCCTTCGGTACGGAACTGGGCACCGCCTACTCGGAGTTGACCGACCCGGTCGAGCAGCGCCGGCGGCTGACCGCCCAGTCCCTGCTGGCCGCCGGCGGCGACCCCGAGGCGATGGAGCTGGACGAGGACTTCCTCGACGCCCTGGAGTACGCGATGCCGCCCACCGGGGGCCTCGGCATCGGCGTGGACCGTCTGGTCATGTTCCTCACGGGCCTGACGATCCGCGAGACCCTGCCGTTCCCGCTGGTGCGCCGCCGCTGACGGCCGGCGGCCCGCGCACCCGCCGCCGACACGCCGTCGCTGGTCCGGCTGCTTGCGCCGGGCGGGTGCTTTCCCGGTGCCGCTGCCGTGTTGCTGTCGGCGGCGGGCCCCAGGTGGGGCGACTGATGATCCATGAAGAAGGATCAGTTGCTCACGCGGCGCCGGGTGTTGATCGCAGGCGCCGCCGCTCTCGCCGCGGCAGGCGGCGCCGGCGCCCTGGCGCTGGACGGGGGAGAGGAGAGAACGGTCGCGCCAGCCCCCGCTCCGGCCGCCGGACCCCAGGCGCGCGCCGTGCTCAGCCCCTCCACGTACCGCCTGCAGCCACTGACCGGATACGGGGGCCCGCCGCGCGCCGCGCCCGCCCCCACCGTCGTACGGCACGAGCCGTTCCTGCGGCTGCCCGGGCACGGCCGCACCATGGTGCTGACCTTCGACGACGGGCCCGACCCCCGCTACACGCCGCGCATCCTGGACACGCTGGCCGACTACGACGTGCGCGCCATGTTCTTCGTGTGCGGGGAGATGGCCGTCGACAACCAGGACCTGCTGGCCCGGATGGCCGACGACGGACATCTCGTCGGCAACCACACCTGGACCCATCCGCTGCTGACCCGGCTCAGGCGCTCGAAGATCCGCTCCGAGATGGAGCGCACCAGCGACGTCATCGAGAAGGCGTACGGGGAGCGGCCGCAGTGGTTCCGCGCGCCCTATGGCGCCTGGAACCGCGCGGCCTTCCAACTCGGCGCCGAAATGGGCATGGAGCCTCTCGCGTGGACCGTGGACTCCCTCGACTGGACCAGGCCCGGCACCCGCACCATCGTCCGCCGGATCGAGCACGGCGCCGCCCCCGGTGTCGTGGTGCTCTCGCACGACGCCGGGGGCAACCGCTCGCAGACCGTCCGCGCCCTGCACAAGTGGCTGCCGCATCTGCTGGATTCCGGCTACCACATCACCGTGCCGAGACGGCGCCCCGCATAAGCGCGCAGAGACGGCGCCGAGTACCGTCGCATTTCCGCCCGTCCGGCCGGGGAACTTTTACTGCACCTCGACCAGGCGGGCGAAGACGACGACATTGCCGTCGTAGCCGTGTTTCTTGGAGAAATCGCCGCCGCAGGTGATGACCCGCAATTCCGGGTCGCCCTTGGAGGCGTAGACGCGGTCGCCGGGGAAGTTGTTCTTGTCGAAGACCTCGATGCCGTAGATCTCGAAAACGGCCGTCTTCCCGTCCTTACGGGCGACTTCGACGCGATTACCCTTCTTCAGGGCTCCGAGGTTGTAGAACACGGCCGGGCCCTGTTTGTTGTCGACATGGCCGACCACGACCGCGGTGCCCTTCTCGCCCGGGGTGACCCCACCGGTGAACCACCCGGCCAGGTTGGGGTCTTCGGGGGGCGGCGCCGACACCCAGCCGTCCGCGTCGAGTCCGACCGGCAGTACCGGTGCGTCGACCCGGATCGTGGGGATCCGAACCCGGTCGGGCAGGGCGTATGGCAGGGGCTGGACCTTGTTGGCCGCGGCGCCGGGTACGCGGCTGTCCGCCGCCGCGGCGTTGGCGGGCTGCGGCGGGCCGACGTCGAACTCGCCCGAGCCGTTGCGGATGAGGGCGAGGCCGGTCAGCAGAACAAGCGCTATGACGCCCCACGGAGCACGCTTCTTGCGCCGCTCCTCCTCTTCAGCCGCTTCGGCCAGCTCCGACGCATCCATTCGTCACCCCTCTCGACGCGGCCGTCGCCGAGTCATTCGCGCATACGGCAACGCTAAATGCCGTGCGGGCAACCGGCGACGGGGCAGGGGCGAACGGGTGGCCCGAACGACTTCGGTGCGCCATACGAGTTGCCGCGGACCGGAATTTTCCGATGCTCCCGTGACCTGCGGCGATATCGCAATGCGAGGTAATTGCCCGGCGTGTCTTCTCACCGGTACGGACCATTACCCGCTGTTGCCGAAATGCGGGCGCGTCCACGGCATCTGAGGGTCTTTCTGGGAGGCGCTTTCTCGCCGACAGACCGGGGACGGCCCCCGGGGTGCCTTCCGCGGAGGATCACATGAGTACTTATCGTGCCCTGGCGGTCTCTGCCGCCGCGGTCGCCGCCCTGGGGCTGGCCACACCGGCGGCCGAGGCCGACGGCATGAACATCAACCCGAGCAACATCGTCGCCCTGCCCAGCGTGATCGCCCGGGGCGGCCAGCTGACCATCACCGTCGACGGCTGCCCGGCCGGCGGCACGGCGACCTCGGATGCGTTTCGGAGCACGCCGCTCACCCCGGTCGACCACTCGCAGACGTCCAGAGGTACGGCGACGGTCAACCGGGACGCTCGCAACGGTTCGCACAGCATCACCGTCAACTGCAACGGCAAGTCGCTGACGAACCCGGCCGCCTTCACCGTCATCGGCGGTGTCCAGGGCGGTCTGGGCGGCAGCAACACCAGCGGTGCGACGCCGACGGACATGGCCATCGGCGGCGGGCTCGTGGCCGCGGCGGTCTTGGCCGGTGGCTTCTTCTGGCTGCGGCGCAGGTCCGAGAGGCGGATCTGACCCTCGCCTTTCAGGACCTTCCCGTTGTGGGACCGTCCCCTTTGGGAGCGCTGCTCGCACGTTGACTTCGCCCCGGAACCCAACAGTGGTTCCGGGGCGAAGTCGTCCCGTCAGGCGCCGTCCTCGTCGCGTCGGCGCGAGAAGTAGTACGCCGCTCCGACGGAGCCCGCGATGAGCGCCGCGCCCATGCCCAGTTCCTTGAGGTCGAACCCGGCGATGCTGCCGCCCTCGCCGGCCTGCACGCCCCGGTGCGGGTTGACCGGCACCGGCGTGGGGTCGACCGGCACGGGCGTGGGGTGGCGCGGATGGCCACCCGCGATGGTCAGATCCGTGGAGCCGCTGGCGCCGTCACAGGTGAACGTCACCTTGTACATCGCACCTGGCTTTGCATCCCAGTCGACGGTGGCGTTGCCCCAGGACTGTCTGGGCGGGATGACGACCGTGTCGAAGACCGCGGAGCGGACCGTGGCCGGTCCCTTGCAGTCGCCGTCGCGGTTCACATGCAGGGTGATGTGACCGCCGGCGGCGATGGTCGAGGGCAGCACGCTGAAGGCGAACGGCGTGATGTTGTGGCCGTCGTCCTTCGCGACTGCGGCCGGTGCGGAGAGGGCGAGGGCGCCGACGCCCAGCAACGCGGCCGAAGCGGCACGTATCGCGCGCATGGTGTTCCTCCGGTCCCGAGGAGCAGGTGCGGACTCTTTCCGCTTTCGGGAGAAATGCACCTCGATGACCGAAACGCTAGGAACAGGCGTGCCGGTGCGCGATTGGTGTAGTGCGAATGGGTCATGGGTGTGGGCCACCCAGGGGACGGCGGCGGCGCGGCGCACGTCCCCCCGGCGGTTTCCGGGGCGTGGGTCCGCCCCGGCTAGATGTGCGGGAAGAGGTTCAGGAAAGGGTCCGCCGAGGCGGTGATGCCGCGGGTGTAGGGCGCGTCGAAGTCCCAGATGAGGAACAGCAGGAACGCGATCAGGGCGGAGAACAGCCCGGCGAGGATCAGTTCGCGCAGGGTGCGCCGGATCTGCAGCGCGAAGACCATGCCGATGGTGATCACGGCGCCGGCGAGCAGCCCGAACCACACCACGCCCGGCATGGTCGCCCCCATGGAGTCGGCCCGGGCGCTGCGCGCCTGGTCCGCCGCGGTGACCTGGTCCAGCAGCGGCTGGTAGGCCTGGGCCTCGAAGTCCGTCCGGGGCTGGTAGTCCGTGACGTCCGCGCGGATGCGGTCGAAGAGCTCGTCGCCGCGCGGGGTGAGACGCCCGTCGTCGGCCATCGTCCTCCACTCGGTATGGACGACTTGTCCGACATAAGCGTTGACATCCTCCCGAATCTGGTCGCGGATGTCGGCCGGATACACCCGCACCCGTTCCGAGATCTCGTGCAGGGCGACGGCCTCCGCCTGGACGTGGTCCTCGGCGGCACTGCGCCCCTCCCACACCCCGGCGATGGCCAGGCCCAGGACGATGGCGTACACCACGCCGATCCACATCGTCATGTACTCGATGACGTCCGGGGTCTCGCTGGTGTCCTCGTCCTCGGGCGCGGCCCGGTGCCGTACGAGGGTGACGATGACCACCACGGCGCACGCGGCCAGCATCGCGAGGGTGAGAACAAGCCATTCCGGCAAGAGTTTCCTCCAGGAGTCAGCGCGCCCGCAGCGCGGCGACGGCGATCACGGCGGGTGCCGTGATGAGCAGGACGAAGACGATCGGTGACGTGCTGCCGTGCGTGGGCCTGGCCCGCACCGGCGCCCGGTAGTGCGGGTAGGCGACGGGGGCCGCGGACGGATGGTGGACGTGCTTGACCGTCGGCGTCGGCGTGGGGGTCGGGGTAGGTGTGGGGACCGGAGGCGGCGGGGGCGGGGGAGTCGGACGCGCGCTCGGGCGGGGTGGGGCGGGCCGCGGGGCCGGCGCGGGGGGAGGGGGCGGCTTGGGCTTCGGCGCGGGCTTGGGAGTGGGCGCCGGCTTGGGCGGTGCCGGGGTCGGAGTCGGTGTCGGGGGAGGGGGCGGGGCCGGGGTCGGCGGCGGCGTGGTGCACTCCGGTGGCATCGGCCAGGGGAGGTCGCCGGCGACCGCCACAGCCTGGGTGCCGTCCGGGCCCGCCGAGGCGTACGCGCAGGCGTCGGCCCTGACCGTACCGGCTGGCATCCCCACCAGGAGCCAGGTCAGCAGCGCCAGCGCCAACACCCGTGTGGTGATGGTGGTTTGGGTCGTTTCGGGTCCATGCACGACGAAGATCATGAGGCCTGGCGCGGCGCGGCACGCCGGAGCGCGCCGGGATTGGCACGAACGGAGGATCAGGCGACTGCGGCCGTTTGACCGGTTCGCCCTCGGGAGCCTGTCGATGCGCACTGGTGTGCGAGTTGGCGCCCCGGTGCCACAGGTTCCGAAAAGAAATTTGTGAGGCGGTTGAACACAACCGGTGGTCGCATTCGTACCCATGGCCGTGCGGCGGCGCAGCAGGGCGCTGCAACACCGTTGTATCTATGGGGAGTTGACCATGAAGACCTCCTGGCGGAGCGCCTCACTCGTGGCGAGCGCTGCGGCTGTGCTGGCGCTGACGACGGCGTGCGGTCAGGAAAGCAGCCCGTCGGTGGGCAGCCAGAATGTGGGCGCCACGGCCGCGGCCGGCGACTACGGCAGCGTCGGCGCCGGTGGTTCCGCCGGCGCCAGCCCCAGCAACGGCTACGGCGCCGACGGGCAGGCCCAGGCCGCCTCCGCGGGCAAGCTCGCGGTCACCCAGAACGCCGAGCTCGGCAAGATGGTGACGGACAGCGCCGGCAAGACGCTGTACCGCTTCGACGAGGACACCGCCGAGCCGCCGAAGTCGAGTTGTGACGGCGACTGTGCCAAGGCCTGGCCCCCGGTCCCCGTGGACGACGCCACGGCCGGCGCGGGCATCGACAAGACCCTGCTCGGTGAGGTCACCCGCTCCGACGGCACCAAGCAGCTGACCATCGGCGGCTGGCCGGCGTACCGCTACGCGAAGGACGCCAAGGCCGGCGACATCACCGGCCAGGCCGTGGGCGGCAAGTGGTACGCGCTCGCCCCCGACGGCAAGAAGGCCACCCTGGCCAACCTGCCCGGACTCTCGGTGCGCAACGACGCCAAGCTCGGCAAGATCGTCGTGGACAAGCGGGGCATGACGGTCTACCGCTTCATCAAGGACGTGGCCTGGCCCGACCCGATCTCCAACTGCACCGGTTCCTGCCTGGCGAAGTGGCCGGCGGTCACCCCGGTGAAGGCCGACGACACCAAGGGCATCGAGAAGAAGGGCCTGATGGGCTTCACCCGCCCCGACGGCGTCAAGCAGATGACCGTCGACTGCTGGCCCGCGTACACGTTCTCCGGCGACAAGGCTCCCGGCGACGTGAACGGCCAGGGCGTGGGCGGCACGTGGTACGCCATGTCGCCCGACGGAAAGCCGGTCGGCGCGCCGAAGAAGTAGGCATCACCTCCCCAGGGTTGATTGCACCGGACGCGCGTACGGCCCCCGCGGCCCGCCCCCTCCGCACCGCACGGAGGGGACGGGCCGCTTTGGTGTGTTGCCCGTACTTCACCGGGCGAATGTGGCAATTGCCGCAGGCAGTGACCGGGAACGGACGGTCAATTTCCGGTTCCACTCGCCCTGTTGGCGGGCGATCAGTAGCCTCAGCTCGAACACCGGATCGCCTACGTCTTGGAGAGCTAGATGGAGCGTCCCGCCTGGGCCCCACGCAGCGTCGACATCTCGGTGCCGAGTGTCTCGCGGATCTACGACTACTACCTGGGCGGTTCGCACAATTTCGAGGTCGACCGGGAGTCGGCCCGCAAGGCGATGGAGTTCATGCCGGGACTCCCCAAGATCATGCAGGCGAACCGGGCGTTCATGCGCCGCGCCGTGCGCTTCGCCCTGGACGAGGGCATCGACCAGTTCCTGGACATCGGTTCGGGCATCCCCACCTTCGGAAACGTCCACGAGGTGGCCCAGTCGGCCCGGCCGGACGCCCGCGTCGTGTACGTCGACCACGACCCCGTCGCCGTCGCGCACAGCCAGGTGGTACTCGACGGTAACGAGAACGCGGGGGTCGCCGCCGCGGACCTCCGCAAGCCCCAGGAGATCCTCGCGAGCCCCGAGGTGGAGCGACTGATCGACCGGAATCGGCCAGTCGCGCTGCTTCTCGTTGCCATACTTCACTTCGTGGAAGACGAGGACGACCCGTACGCGGCGGTCGCCGAGCTGCGCGACGCGCTCGCGCCCGGCAGCCTGCTCATCCTCACCCATGCCTCGTACGAGGGGATCCCGCTCCCGGCCGAACGGGCCGCGGGCACGGTGGACGTGTACAAGGACATTCGCAACCCGCTGATCATGCGTTCGCGCGACGAGATCGCGCGGTTCTTCAAGGGGTACGACATGGTGGAACCGGGACTGGTGTCGATGCCGCACTGGCGGCCGCAGACGGCGCCTGAGGACGAGGATCCCTTTGCCTTCTCCGGGTTCGCCGGCGTAGGACGTACGGCGTGAGCGCGGAACCGGACGGGCCTGAGGACAGACTGCGCAGGTTCGCGACGATCTGGAGCCGGGCGGTCTTCCCGGCGACCTCGACGTCGCTGACCCGGCCGGAGTTCGAGGAACAACTCCTGCCGCTGGCCCGTCGGTTGAGTGAGGCGCTGCACACCCGCACCCTGGACGCGGAGGTGGGCCGGGCGGTCGGTGCCGCACTGGTCGCCGCGCACTGCACCGACCCCGACGCGCTGACCCGCACGCTGGACTGCGTCGACGCCTACCTGGTGCTCTACTGCGGCGAGCAGGGCGACCCGGAGGAACTGCGGGCCCGCTGCGCGCGGTTGGAGCACACCATGGCCGCCGGGTTCGCGCAGGCGCTGCGCGAGCGGACGCGGGCCGAGCAGGAGGCGATCTCCGCGGCCGCGCTGAACGCGCAGGGCGTGGTGGCGCAGGCGCTGCACGCCACCGAGGCCCGCTTCCGCGCGGTCTTCGAGGGCGCGGCCATAGGAATCGGCATCGCGGACCTGGAAGGCAACATCCTCCAGGTCAACGGCGCCCTGCTGCGGATGTTCGGCCTGTCCGAGCCGAACTTCAACGCCCGTAACGTCAGGGGCTGGACCCATCCCGAGGACGCGCCCCAGACGTGGACGCTCTACGACGAGCTCGTCCGCGGCGAGCGCGAGCACTACCACCTCGAGAAGGCGTTCTACCGGCCTGACGGAACGGTCCTGTGGACCAACCTCACGGTCTCCCTGCTGCGGGACGCCGACGGTGAACCGCAGTACCAGCTCGCGCTCATGGAGGACACCACCGAGCGGCGGCTGCTCAACCTCCGGCTGCGCTACGAGGCGACCCACGACGCGCTCACCGGCCTGCCCAACCGGACCTTCTTCTTCGAGCGCCTGGAGAAGGCGCTCGGCGCCGGGCAGGGCCAGCGCTTCGGCCTGTGCTACCTCGACCTCGACGGCTTCAAGACCGTCAACGACAGCCTGGGCCACGCGGCCGGCGACCGGCTGCTGGTGGAGGTCGCCGACCGGCTGCAGGGCTGCGCGACCGCGCCCGGGGAGATGGTCGCCCGGCTCGGCGGCGACGAGTTCGTGGCGCTGACCACCGGCACCGACACCGAGCACGAGGTCGACGAGCTGGCCGGGCGCATCATGAACGCGCTGCTCGCCCCGATCCGTATCGACGGCCGCGAGCTGACCGTGCGCGGCAGCATCGGCATCGTCGAGGGCCCGGCGGGCGAGCGTGGCCCCGCGGAGGTGCTGCGCAGCGCCGACATCACCATGTACCGCGCCAAGTCGGCGGGCGGCAACCGCTTCGAGCTCGCCGACGAGGAGGCCGACGCCCGCGCCATCACCCGGCACGGCCTGACCACCGCGCTGCCGACGGCCCTGGACCGGGGCGAGTTCTTCATCGAGTACCAGCCACTGGTGCACCTCGGCGACGGCAGCGTGCGCGGCGCCGAGGCCCTGGTGCGCTGGCTGCACCCGCAGCACGGCGTGCTCGGCCCGGACCGCTTCATCCCGCTCGCCGAACACACCGGCCTGATCGTGCCGCTCGGCCGCTGGGTGCTGGAGCAGTCGGTTCGCCAGGCCCGCGAGTGGCGCGAACGGTACGTGGACGCGGGCCCGTTGCGCATCAACGTCAACCTCTCGCCCTGCCAGCTCACGCACCCCGGACTGGTGCAGGACACCGTCGACATCCTGGAGCGCGCGGGCGTCGCACCGGACGCGCTGTGCCTGGAGGTCACCGAGTCGGCCCTCATCGGGGCCGACGACGACCTGCTCAAGCCGCTGCGCCGGCTGGCCGAGATGGGCGTCGACATCGCCCTGGACGACTTCGGCACCGGCTACTCGAACCTGGCCAACCTGCGCCGCCTGCCGGTGAGCATCCTGAAGCTGGACCGCTCCTTCACCCAGAGCATGCAGCAGTTCCCGGCGGACCCCGTCGACCTCAAGATCGTCGAAGGGATCGTTTCCCTCGCCCACTCCCTCGACCTCGCGGTGACGGTCGAGGGAGTGGAGACCGGGGCCCAGGCCGAGCAGCTGCGGATACTGGGCTGCGACACGGCCCAGGGCTGGTACTACGCCCGTCCGGGCCCGCCGGACCGGCTGCACGAACTGGCGCTGATGGACGCGACCGGCTGAACAGCGGCCGCCGTCAGGGAAGTTGGAGCGAGCGCAGCGACGCGTGCGTTTGCGCCACGACGAGGAGGTGGCCCGTGTCGCCGCCCGGGACGACGAGCAGCGGGTGCTCGCCGTACCTCGTCTGCGGGTACGGCTCCGACATGCGCGGCGCTGCGGCCCCGGTCGCCCGGGGCCCGGCGTGCAGGCCGATCGTGATCACGCGGCCCCGCCTGGCGCGGTCGTTGACGGGGGTGAAGGTCACGAAGCGGCCGCCGGCCACGGCGGCATCCGCCTCGGTGGCGTAGGAACTCCACAGTCTGCGGCCGCTCTTGAGGTCGTAGGCGTTCCAGTTGCCCGCGCTCGTGTCCTCTGCGCCGGCCTCGTACAACACCACGACCCCGTCGTCGGAGATCAGCCCGTGTACGGGTTTGTCGATCGTGTTTCTCGGGGTCGGCAGCGGCCTCAGTGTCGTCGGGTCCAGGCGCCGCATGGGCGGGAAGGCGTCCACGGCGGAGTACGGGCTGCCGGTGCAGAGCAGGTAGTGGCCTCCGGAGACGAGGTGCTGGCACTCGAAGCCCGTGGGGCTGGTCGCCACGGTGTTGCCGGTGCGGGCGTCGCGGGCGGTGACCTGGGTGCCGTCGGCGGTGTAGACGCGCCCCCGGAAGGCGGCGAGGGGCTCGCCCGACTCCCAGGCGACGGTCCGGCGCCACAGGGAGGTGCCGTCGGAGGCCTGAACGGCCTCCAGGACGGCGGTACTTGACGTGGGGTCCGTTGCGTCGAGGGCGTAGACGACGCCGCCCGCCGCGCCGAGGGCGGCGGCGTCGCCGGACGGCAGTCGATGGGTCCACGCCTGTGTGCCCGTCCGCAGGTTCGCCGCGCGCAGCACACCGGCGGCGCCGGTCACGGCCCGTTCGTCGGCCGCGTCGAGGACCAGGCCGGCGCTCTTGCCGTGGTCGCTCGCGGGCACGCTCCAAGTGATACCGCCGTCGGCTCGCGAACGCCCCACGAATCCGCCGGAGTTGGTGGCGCACACCACCTGGTGCGCCGTCGCGCCGCAGGTGCCGTGGGCCTCCGCGGCGGAGAGCTTGGTGACCCAGGCGCGCCACGGACCGGATACGGGGGCCGGTGCCGCCGCACGGCTCGAGACGTCGGGGGACGGTGCCGGCGCCGTCGTAGGGCTCGAAGCGGCGGGCGACGGATCGCCGGACGATCCACCGCCAGAACCGCTGTCCCCCGCCGTCGAGCAGCCGGTGCCCAGCAGGCCGCACAGCGCCAAGACCGCTGCAACTGCCGCTCTGCGCCTACGCCGTTGCCCTGGCACCGTCGCCTCCCCTGCGGATGCAGCCCCGGGTGAGGGCCGATGGGCACAAGGTAGCGACGGGCCAGGGCCGGTGCTACTCCTCAGGCGGCACTGCCCCGCAGTTCGGTGAGTGCGTCGCTGGTCAGCGGCCGGGGGCTGTGCTCGGGGTCCACGAGGACGACGGTGCACTCGGCGCTGTGGGCCAGGGCCATGGTCAGGCTGCCGTCGGTGAACTGGGCGAGCGGGCCGCGCGGGGAGCGTCCGACGGCGACCGCCCGTGCGTCGATCCGCGCCGCGTGCCGGGCCAGGAGCCGGCCGGCCGCCGCGTGGTCGCCGACGCTGACCAGGATCTGGCCGGTGGCGGTGACGCCCTGGGCGGCGAGCCGGTCGAGGTGGCGGGTGACCGCGTTCCGCGCCGCGTGGGCGGGTTCGGTGTCGGCCGCCTGGTCCTCCACGACCGCGGTCTGCTGGACGTGTACGACCTCCAGCGGGCTGCCGCTCTCGCGCGCCAGCCGGGCGGCCGCGTCCACGATGACCGCGGCCCGGTCGTGCGCGCCCACGGCGACGATGACGGGCGCCGTACCCGGCGCGGCGGGGGCCGTGACAGGGGTGAGGGTCGGACCGACCTGCTCGCCCTCCTCCGCGCTCTCCTCGGCCTTGCGCAGCAGCTTGTGCCCACTGGCCAGGACCGGGACGGCGACGACGAAGGTGGCGGCACCGAGGTAGAACGGCACGCTCAGGTCGGTGGCGTCGGCCAACTTCCCGGCGACGTACGGGGCGAGGCCACCGCCGATGAAGCGCAGGAAGCCGTATGCGGAGGAGGCGACCGGCCGTTCGACGGGCGAGACGAGCATGACGGCCTGGGTGGTCAGGGTGTTGTTGATGCCGATGAAGGCGCCGCTGACGATGACGGCGACGATGACCACGGTCGGTGTGTCGACGCCGGCGGCGATGACGGCCATCACGACGGCGAGGCCGAGCAGGTTGGCGTACAGGACGGGCGCGGTGCCGAAGCGGCCCTGCAGGCGCGGGGCGAAGAAGACGCTGAACAGGGCGACCAGCAGGCCCCAGCCGGTGAAGACGAGGCCGAGCTCATGGGCGCTGAGCTCCATCGGGTAGGGCGCGTACCCGAGCATCGTGAAGAAGCCCCAGTTGTACAGCAGCGCCATGATGCCCATGGTCAGCAGACCGCGGTGGCGCAGCGCCTTCAGCGGGGCGAGGGGGGAGGTGGGCTTGGCGGGTTTGGGCAGCGACGGTACGAAGGCCAGGGTCGCCACCAGGGCTATCGCCATCAGCACGGCCACGCCGAAGAAGGGGCCGCGCCAGCTGATGGCGCCCAACTCGCCGCCGAGCAGCGGCCCGACGGCGATGCCCAGGCCGAGGGCGGTCTCGTAGAGGATGATCGCGCCGCCGAAGCCGCCGCTGGCCGAGGCGACGATGACGGCCAGGGAGGTGGCGATGAACAGGGCGTTGCCCAGGCCCCAGCCCGCGCGGAAGCCGACGATGCCGTTGATGGAGCCCGAGGTGCCGGCCAGCGCGGCGAAGACGACGATCACGGCGAGGCCGACGACGAGGGTGCGCTTGGCGCCGATCCGGCTGGAGACCCAGCCGACGATCAGCATGGCCACGGCGGTCACGATCAGATAGCTGCTGAACAACAGGGAGACCTGGCTGGGCGTGGCGTGCAGGCTGGAGGCCAGGGCGGGCAGGATCGGGTCGACCAGACCGATGCCCATGAACGAGATCACGCAGGCGAACGCGACGGCCCAGACGGCCTTCGGCTGCTTGAAGGGGCTTGCGGCCCGCTCGTGCGAAGCACTCATGTGCGGTTCTCTTCCGGGGAGTTGAGGGTCACGGTGGTGGCGAACGTCAGTCGAGGTCGTGGATCGCGCGCGCGAGGGCGGGCAGAGCGGTCCGCACCGCGTCCTGCTCCGGTCCGGTCAGCCGGTCGACGATCCCCTGCAGTGCCTGGGTGCGCTCGGTGCGCCGCTGCCGGAAGACCTCCATGCCCGCGTCGGTGGCCTCGACCAGCACGCCCCGCCCGTCCCGGCTGTCGGCGGTGCGCCGGACCAGCCCGGCCCGCTCCAGGCGGGTCACCAGCTGGGTCATGTTGGGCTGGGACACGCGCTGGGTGCGGGCCAGATCGGTCAGCCGGTACGCCCCCTCCCGGCCCAGGAAGCCGAGCACGGACGAGGCCGCGGTGCTCAGGCCGCCGGCGGTGGCGCTGCGGCGTACGTAGAGCACCAGTTGCTCCACGGCGATCATCAGCGCTTCCGGCGGCGCTTGCGCATCCGCCGATTCCATAACCCGCTTATGCATAACCGCATTATGCAGATAGCTGTACCTTGAAACAAGGTGCTGAGGGCGACTACCTGGGGGCGACCACCTGACGGGGGCGGGCGCGCTAGCGCTCCAGCAGCATCCGCTGCAGCTCCCGTGCCGCACGCGGCGGAGCCACATCGCTGCGGTGGGCCAGCGCGATCGTCCGGTGCAGCCCGGGCCTGGCCAGCGGTGTCACCCGCAGACCGCGCCCCGACCGGGTGGCCACCATGCGCGGCACGACGGCCAGCCCAAGACCGGCCCGGACGAAGCCCAGCACCGCGTCCATCTCGCCGCCCTCGACCGCGAAGTCCGGCTCGAAGCCCTCGGCGCGGCAGGCGGCCACGGTCAGTTCCCGCAGGTCGTAGCCGTGCCGGAACATCACCAGGCGTTCTCCCTCCAGGTCCGCGACGTGCACGGTGCGCCGGCCCGGGCCGCCCGGCGCGGGCGCCTCCGGGGAGGAGACCACGACGAGGTCCTCGCGCAGCAGCTCCACCGTGGTCAGGGCCGGGGACGGCGTGGGCAGCGGCAGGACGACCAGGGCGAGGTCGAGGGCGCCGCGGGCGAGCTCGCGTACGAGGTCGTGGGAGCCACCCTCCTCGATCAGCAGCCGGATGCCGGGGTAGCGGTCGTGGAAGGCGCGCAGCACGTCCGGCAGCAGGCCCGTGCACACGCTCGGCGTGGCGCCCAGCCGGATCCGGCCGCTGCGCAGCTGCACCAGCTCCTGCACCTCGTGCCGGGCCGTGTCCGCGTCGGCCAGGATGCGCCGGGCCAGCGGCAGCAGCGCCTCGCCCGCATCGGTGAGGCTGATGTTGCCGCGCGCCCGTAGGAAAAGATCGGCCCCCAGCTCCCGCTCCAGCGCCTTGATCTGCTGCGACAGGGACGGCTGGGCGACGTGCACCAGATCCGCGGCCCGGGTGAAGTGCCGGGTCTCCGCGACGGCGACGAAATACTGAAGCTGCTGGAACTGCATGGTGTCACGATAGCTTCCGGCTATCGAATCAAGCCGGACCATGTCTTGGACCGATGGCCCTGTTCGGTTCTAGCGTCTTGACTCATGGCTCTGGCAACGCGGACGGACCGACGGCCGTCCATGGCACGCACTGTCTGGGACAGCTCCGTCGGCAAGAAGACCGTGATGGCAGTCAGCGGCGTGATCATGCTGCTGTACCTGGTCGCGCATGTGATCGGCAATCTGAAGATCTTCTTCGGAGCGGGGGAGTTCAACCACTACGCACACTGGCTGCGCACCGTCGGCGAGCCCTTCATGCACTACGAGTGGACGCTGTGGCTGATCCGTGTCGTGCTGGTCGTCGCGGTCGTCGCGCACGCGGTCTCCGCCTACCAGCTCAGCCGCCGCGACATCAGGGCCCGGCCCAGCAAGTACGTGCACAAGAAGCCCAAGGCGAGCTACGCCACGCGCACCATGCGCTGGGGCGGCATCATCCTCGCCCTGTTCATCGTGTGGCACATCCTCGACCTGACCACCGGCACCGTGCACTCCGGCGGATTCCAGGAGGGCCACCCGTACCAGAACGTCGTGGACACCTTCTCCACCTGGTACGGCAACGTCATCTACATCGTCGCGATGCTCGCGCTCGGCCTGCACATCCAGCACGGCTTCTGGAGCGCCGCACAGACCCTCGGCGTCGGCAGCCGCACCCGCGACCGCGCACTGAAGACCTGCGGCAACGTCCTCGCACTGCTGCTCACGGCCGGTTTCATCGCCGTCCCCGTGGGCGTGATGACCGGAGTGGTGAGCTGAACATGCCTGCTGAGTACGTCGATTACGTCACCGGCGAGCCCGTCGCCGACACCAAGGCGCCCTCCGGCCCCGTCAACGAGCGCTGGGACACGCGCCGTTTCGAGGCCAAGCTGGTCAACCCGGCCAACCGGCGCAAGCACACCGTCATCGTGGTCGGCACCGGCCTGGCCGGCGGCTCCGCCGGTGCCACACTCGCCGAACAGGGCTACCACGTCGTGCAGTTCTGCTACCAGGACTCCCCGCGCCGCGCCCACTCCATCGCCGCGCAGGGCGGCATCAACGCCGCGAAGAACTACCGCAACGACGGCGACTCCGTGCACCGTCTGTTCTACGACACCGTCAAGGGCGGCGACTTCAGGGCGCGCGAGTCCAACGTGCACCGGCTCGCCCAGATCTCCGTGGAGATCATCGACCAGTGCGTGGCGCAGGGCGTGCCCTTCGCCCGCGAGTACGGCGGCCTGCTCGACACCCGCTCCTTCGGCGGCGTCCAGGTCTCCCGCACCTTCTACGCCCGCGGCCAGACGGGCCAGCAGCTGCTGCTCGGGGCGTACCAGGCGCTGAGCCGGCAGATCGCCGCCGGGAACGTGGAGATGCACCCGCGCACCGAGATGCTCGACCTGGTCATCGTCGACGGCAAGGCCCGCGGCATCGTCGCCCGCGACCTGATCACCGGCGAGATCTCCACGTACTTCGCGGACGCCGTCGTCCTGGCGTCCGGCGGCTACGGCAACGTCTTCTACCTGTCGACGAACGCCATGAACTCCAACGCCACCGCGATCTGGCGGGCCCACCGGCGCGGTGCCTACTTCGCCAACCCCTGCTTCACCCAGATCCACCCCACCTGCATCCCGCGCACCGGCGACCACCAGTCGAAGCTGACGCTGATGAGCGAGTCGCTGCGCAACGACGGCCGCATCTGGGTGCCCAAGGCCCGGGGCGACGACCGCCCGGCCAACCAGATCCCCGAGGACGAACGCGACTACTACCTGGAGCGCATCTACCCCGCCTTCGGCAACCTGGTCCCGCGTGACATCGCCTCCCGCGCCGCGAAGAACGTCTGCGACGAGGGCCGCGGGGTCGGTCCCGGCGGCCAGGGCGTCTACCTCGACTTCGCCGACGCCATCGCGCGCATGGGCCGGGGGGCCGTCGAGGCCAAGTACGGCAACCTCTTCGACATGTACCAGCGGATCACCGACGAGGATCCGTACCAGGTGCCCATGCGGATCTATCCGGCCGTGCACTACACGATGGGCGGACTGTGGGTCGACTACGACCTGCAGACCACCATCCCGGGCCTGTTCGCGGTCGGCGAGGCCAACTTCTCCGACCACGGCGCCAACCGGCTCGGCGCCTCCGCCCTCATGCAGGGCCTGGCCGACGGCTACTTCGTGCTGCCGGCCACCATCAACGACTACCTGGCGCGCAACCCGCACCAGGAGTCGGTCACGGACGAACACCCGCTTGTGCAGGACGTGCTGACGGAAACCCAGGACCGGCTGGCGCGACTGCTGGCGGTCGACGGCGACCGCACCCCCGACTCCTTCCACCGCGAAGTCGGCGAACTCATGTGGGAGTTCTGCGGCATGGCCCGCACCGACACCGGACTGCGCAAGGCGCTGGAGCGCATCCCGCAGATCCGCGAGGAGTTCTGGCGGCGCATCAAGGTCCCCGGCACCGGCGAGGAGTTCAACCAGTCGCTGGAGAAGGCCAACCGCGTCGTCGACTACCTCGAGCTCGCCGAGCTGATGTGCCTCGACGCACTGCACCGCGCCGAGTCCTGCGGCGGCCACTTCCGCGAGGAGTCGCAGACCCCGGACGGCGAAGCGGCCCGCGACGACGAGCAGTTCGCCTACGCGGCCGCCTGGGAGTTCACCGGCACCGGCGAGGCTCCCACCCTGCACAAGGAAGACCTGGTCTTCGAGTACGTCCACCCCACTCAGCGGAGCTACGCATGAAGCTCACCCTGCGCGTCTGGCGGCAGAAGAACGCCGACGCCGAAGGCACCATGTCCACGTACGAGGTGGACGGCATCTCCTCCGACATGTCGTTCCTGGAGATGCTCGACACCCTCAACGAGGAGCTCATCCTCAAGGGCGAGGACCCGGTCGCCTTCGACCACGACTGCCGCGAGGGCATCTGCGGCGCCTGCTCGCTGGTCATCAACGGCGACGCGCACGGCCCGGAGCGCACCACCACCTGCCAGTTGCACATGCGGTCCTTCAAGGACGGCGACACCGTCGACATCGAGCCCTGGCGCGCCTCCGCCTTCCCGGTGATCAAGGACCTGGTCGTCGACCGCTCGGCCTTCGACCGCATCATCCAGTCCGGCGGCTACATCACCGCCCCCACCGGCGCGGCACCCGAGGCCCACGCCACCCCCGTACCCAAGCCGGACGCCGACTTCGCCTTCGAGCACGCGGAGTGCATCGGCTGCGGCGCGTGCGTGGCGGCCTGTCCGAACGGCGCGGCGATGCTCTTCACCTCCGCCAAGATCAACCACCTGAACACACTGCCGCAGGGCGCGCCCGAGCGCGAGACCCGCGTCCTCGACATGGTGGCCCAGATGGACGAAGAGGGCTTCGGCGGCTGCACGTTGACCGGCGAGTGCGCCACCGCCTGCCCCAAGGGCATCCCGCTGATGTCCATCACCAGCATGAACAAGGAGTGGCTGCGGGCCACGCGCAAGGTGGCCAAGCGCTAGCACGCGGCGCTTGCGGAAACGTCCGCCGAGAGGGGGCGGACGGGCGGGGCCGGGAGTGGTGCTCCCCGGCCCCGCCCCGTATGTGCGGACTCTGTAAGGTTCCCGCATGATTTTCGGGCGCAAGGAGAGGGAGCGGTTCCTCGAGGCCGTCGCCGGTTTCGAGACCGCGGTACGCGAGCGGGACGGACAGCGTTCCCAGCACGCGATGCAGGAGATACAGCAGCACCACGGCGACGCCGCGGACGGGGAGTTCGTCCAGGCCGGCCCACGGCTCGCGGCACTGCTGGCGGACGTGCCGCCCGGTCCCCGCGCGCTGGTCGCGGTCCTGACCGGAGCGTGCGTGGAGCGGGGCGCCGACGCGAGCGTCTGCGCGCCGTACATCTTCGACGGACTCGCCGAAGCGCTCGCCGCGGCGGGCGAGTTCTGCGAGCGCTGGGCGGCGACGGGCGGGGGCGAACTGCCCGATCCGGACGGGGACGCCCTGGACGAGGCGATGGTCGCACGGGTCGGCGAGGACGCGGCCGTGGCCTGGTGCACGCTGCCGCAGTGGGAGATGGCATCCGTCGCCATGCTCAGCCACGGCGCGGTGCGGACTCAACTCGGCGAGCGGCGCGCCCAGTTGCTGGCCGCGCTGCGTCCCGTCCAGGAAGCGTCCGACCACGACTTCAAGTGCCTCTTCCACGCCCTGCTCGTCCTCGACGACGAACCGCTGGTGGTGCTGCACCGCCCCACCGGCACCGGCTACGCGATGCGCATGAGCGGCCTCGGCGACAACTTCCAGCTGCACACCCTGCTCGCCGGGGTCCTGGTCGGCGGCGGCCATGTCCCCGGTGACGCGCCCTCCGCCCAGGAGGTCGCCGTCTGCCGCGACGCTCCGGGCCAGGTGCCGACCACCGGCGCCTTCAACCTCGTGACGCCGGGCGGGGAATGGGTGTGGAACGAGGGCACGCCCTCCGACGTCCCGGTCGTCGACGGCGTACGCCTGCTCGTCCTGGACCCGCCGCCGTACCAGCGGGGCTGGCCCGCCGGCCGGTTCTTCCCGCGCATGACCGGAGACCTCGTCCTCGAGCGCGTGCTCGACGAGACCGAGACCCGCCGATGGCTGGAGCACTGCGCCCCGGCGAAGTGAACTCCGTGAGGTGTCATGCGCCGGGATCGGCGAGGAGGGGGCCCAGCGGGCCGAGGTCGAGGTTGAGGTCGCTGCGCCGCAGACCGTGCTGCGCGCACAACTCGTCCATGCGCTCGTCCAGCAGCATCAGCGCGGTGCCGAGCCGGTCCTCCTGCTCGGCGCTGAGCGTCCCCTCGTCGAAACGGCGCACCGCCTGGCGTTCCATGAGCTGCCGCAGGAGTTCCACGACGGTCAGGACCAGGGCCGCCAGATCGCTGGTGACCCGCTCGGGATCGAGGTCCACCGCGTGGGCGCGTGGCGCGGTCACAGCGGCCCGCTGTCCGACCAGGGCGCGGGGACCCGGTCGCTGACCGACGCCAGCAGGGCGTGCAGGGAGATCCGCACCAGCGGCACGTCGGCGATGGCCAGCACCAGATCACCGCTGACCACGACGCCGGTCGCCAGCACCCGGTCGAGCAGGTCGACCAGCGGCACCCCGACGGGAGCGTACGGCTCCGGGCCGTCCCAGGGGACCGCCGTGCGGTCCGTGGCGCCGACGACCGGCACGGTCATGCGTGGACCTCCTGACGCCTCGCGCACTCCGCCTCGTCCAACTGGGCGAAGGAGTAAGGGATCCAGGGCCCGGACATGGTGACCTCCACGGCCGAGCGGCCGACGTCGCGGGCCAGTTGGCCCACGGCCCGGACGAAGTCGGTGCGCCGTCCGTCGTCGACCAGATAGGCCGCGTTGAGCAGTTGCGGGACGTTCGTGCCGGTCAACTGCTCGCTCTGCGGCCGGTGCCGCGTCGCGGCGACGGCGTAGCGCCGCAACTCCCGGTCGACGGCATGGGCCTGCGCCAGGGTCGACTCGCGCGCCTCGCGCTCGGTGCGCCGCAGCGCGCTCGCCCGGCGCAGGTAGGACCGCCCGTCGGCCGGACCCTCCCCGGCCGCGACGCACGCTCGCGTGGTGGCGGGACCGTGCACCTTCACCGCCCATTCCGTGCGGTCGCGCAGCCGGTCCAGCAGGGCGCGCAGGGACGCCTCCCGGGCGGTCACGGCGCGTACCGCGTTGGCGTCGTCGAGATACAGCGTCGCCAACGGCAGCGGAACGGCCGTGCCCGCGCTCGCGGCCGTCTCCACTCCGCGGTGGTGGGCCCGGGCGCAACGCTCCAGCTCGTCGGGCCGGTTGAGGCGCTCAGCGAGCGCCTCCTCGCCGAAGTCCGCCGCGGGAGCGTGCTGCACGATCAGATGCAGCGGGCCGGCGGACAGGACCCGCAGCGGACCGCCGCCGTCATGGCCGGGCGTCACCGCGAGCACCTCGTCCGGTGGTGGGGTGTCCGTCACTGCGAACACGCAGGTGACCGTGGTCATTTGGCTCCCGCCGGGGTGTCGGGGTCGACTTCCTCAAGGGCTTCGAGACGGGCGCGCAGCCGCGCGTTCTCCTCGGTGAGCGCGTCCCGCGCGGCGCGCGAGGACAGTGCCGGGTCCGTCTCCCACCAGTCGATGCCCGCCTTCTTGGCGGTCTCGACCGAGGCGATGAACAGGCGCAGCCGGATGGTGAGCAGTTCGATGTCGAGCAGGTCGATCTTGATGTCGCCCGCGATGACGATGCCCTTGTCCAGGACCCGTTCGAGCAGGTCCGCGAGGCTGCCGCTGGGCGGTCCGACGGGCTGCGGATCCGCGCTCGGGGGCCAGGTGCCGAGGTCGGTCATGAGGCGCCTCCGCGGCGCCGATGGCGTGAGGGGGCAGGCTCGCGGCACCGCCGCCGGTCGGGCGCGCCCGGTGCGGGACGGGCCGCTGCCACCGGGCTGCGACCGGTGAACCGGACCGGACTGGCAAGGAGTTGGAGCAGGCGCTCCTCCTCCTTCTCGAAGGTCGCCTCGTCGATCGCGCCCTCCTCCAGGGCCCGGTTGAGTGCCGCCAGTCGCGCCCGCACCGCACGCGGGTCGGCCATCTGGCGTTCGGCCTCCTCCAGAAGGTGGTCGGCGATCCAGAGGGTGCCGCGCAGCGGGGCCAGTGGCAGCAGCAGGAGCCCGCTCACGAGTCCCATCGCGTCACCGGCCGGCCGGGGCGGACGACGCGTCGACGAAGCTGTAGCAAGGCAGCGGACCGGTCACACTGAGGGACAGCCGGTCGCCGACGTCGCGCGCCCGGTCGGTGAGCGCCTGCCGGAAGCGGGGCTCGTCGGCGGAGCGCAGCAGGAACGACGTGCTCAGCACCTGCTCGTCGTCGACCGGTCCCTGCGCCGTGCGCACGGCGAGCGGAGCCAGACAGGCCAGCACCTCGCGTGCCGCGCGCCGGGCTTCCCGGGTGACGCCTTTGGCGAGCCCCTCGCCCAGCCGTACGTTCGCCTCGTAGCCGGGGCGGTTGCGGGTCTTGCGGGCGAGGGCGCGCAGGGTCTCGTCCCTGTGCACGAGGTCGGCGAAGCAGCCGGGCACGACGGTGCCCTTCACGTTCATCTCGACGCAACCCCGCACGCTTTCCAGCTGTGCCGCCAAGTGGGTTCGGTCGGCGCGTAGTTGGCCGCGCAGGTTCTCGGCGTCCGGTGTGAGGACGGCGAACTGCATGGGCAGGACCGGTCCCTGCGCGGTGAGTTCGCCGAGCACCGACTGATGAGCCATCAGGTCCCGTCGTCGAGCCCGGACCTGAGCCGGGGCGTCCGAGACCGCCGCGCACAGCCCGGCCTCGGTCAGCAGCCGCACCGCCGCGCCGTCCACTCCGGGCGCGCGCGGGGGCTGGATTCCCGCGGGGGCGATGCCGTAGACGTAGAGCGTGCCGGCGGTGGTGGGGGCGGCGGTTGCCGTCACGGTCACTCCTCCTCCTCGGCCTTGCGGCGCCGGGTCCGGGGGCGGTCGTCGTCACTGCCGCGGCGACTCGAGGAACTGGAGGCCTTCTTCGCCGGGCTGCGGCGCCTGCGTTCCGGCTGGGCGGCGCGCTCGGAGCCCTCGTCGGCCTCGTCGTCGGCCTCGTCGTCGTCCGTGTCGTCGTCCGGGGTCAGGACGTCCTTCACCTTGCCGGTCAGCGAGCGGGCGGTGCGCTTGGCACCGGCCTTGCCGATGGTCTTGGAGACCGGCCCGCCGCCGAACAACTCGGGCACGGTCTTGGAACGCGAGTCGTGTTCGAGGTCGAGGCGGTTGCACGCTTCGGCGAAGCGCAGGTAGGTGTCGACGCTGGCTACCACGATCCGCGCGTCGATCTTCAGGATCTCGATCCCGACCAGCGAGACGCGCACGAAGACGTCGATCACCATGCCGCGGTCGAGAATCAGTTCCATCACGTCGTAGAGGGTTCCGGCGCGCGGCGCACAGACGACCTCGTCGTTGTAGACGGTCATGCGGCGGTCCTTCCGGGAGACTTGTGCGACGGCCCGGTCACTGGTCCTGGGCTCCGCGCCGGTAGCGGGAGACCCGGCGGTACTGCACGAGCTCGCCCGCCGAGTCGAGTTCCACCTGGTACGTCGCGAGCAGACTGGTGGTGTCGGGGATGCGCGCCAGTTCGAGCACGTCGACGTCGACGATCCAGCCGTCGTCCTCGCCCCGGCACACCGCGGAGACCCCTTCGAGGCGGTGGCGGATCAGCTCGGTCAGCTCCTCCGCGGCGCGCCGGGCGGCCTCCCCGGCACCGCGCACGGTCCGTCGGCGCTTGGTGGACGAGGCCGTGCCACGCCGTCGCTCGTCGGCTCCGGATTCGGTCATGCACTTCACTCTTGCCGCAGGAGCCGGTGCGCGCGTGTACAGCTAGGCCATATGAGCCGGGTTCGTCGTCGGAGGCGAGCTGGGTCCGCGGCGGGCGGGCCGGCCCGGTGGCGCGGCGCGAGTGGTCCGGGGGAGACCCGCAGGTGGCCGTCGCACTGCGCCCCGGCGAACTGACAGGTGCGGCCCGAGCCGTTCAGCAACCTCACACCCGCGCGCTCTGCGCCGGTTACTCGACGGTCAGTCGGCATCGGAAGAACAGGGGCGGCGGACCGCACGACACCGCTCAGCCGCCCCCGCCTCGCCGCCCCGGCCCGTGACCAGGAGAGAGCCATGAACGGCGTTTCCACGCTCGACCGTCCCCCGCAGCCCGCGGCGCCCACCCGCTACAGCGTCTCACTCGCCCGAGACGAGTCCGACGTGCGTGCCGCACAGCGGCTGCGGCACGACGTCTTCGCCGGAGAGATGGGTGCCCTGCTGGCCACCGCGCAGCCGGGCCACGACATCGATGCCTTCGACGCGTACTGCGACCATCTGCTGGTGCGCGAGGAGATCACGGGCCAGGTCGTCGGCACCTACCGGCTGCTGCCGCCCGAGCGCGCCGCGGTGGCCGGACGGCTGTACTCCGAGGGCGAGTTCGACCTCGCCGCGCTCGACGCGATCCGCCCCGGCCTGGTCGAGGTCGGCCGCTCCTGCGTCCATCCCGACCACCGCGACGGCGCCGTCATCGGCCTCATCTGGGCCGGCATCGCCCGCTACATGGTCGACCGCGGCCACGAGTGGCTGGCCGGCTGCTGCTCCATCCCGCTCGCCGACGGCGGCAAGCTCGCCTCCGCGACCTGGGACCGCGTGCGCGCCAAGCACCTGGCCCCGGAGGAGTACCGCGTACGGCCGCTGCTGCCCTGGGTGCCGGGCACCGCCGTCCCGGCCGCGAAAACCGAACTCCCCGCCCTGCTGCGCGGCTACCTCCGCCTCGGTGCCTGGGTGTGCGCGGAACCCGCCCACGACCCGGACTTCGGGGTGGCCGACCTGTACGTGCTGCTGTCGATGCGCCGGGTCAACCCGCGCTATCTGCGGCACTTCCTCTCGCTCGTGCCGGCGTGATGAGCGCCTGGCAGCCCAGCGCTCCCTGCACCCCCGGGGCGTGCATAGAGGCGACGGAGTCCGCCACGGCCGTACCGCGCGCCGTGCTGCGGATGGCGGCAGTCGTGATCGTGATGCTCGCGGGGATCGCGCTGCTGCCACTCGGCGGGCGGATCCCCGCCGAGCTGGTGAGGCGGTGGTGCCGGTGGATCGTACGGGCCGCAGGGGTCCAGGTCCGTATCACCGGCGCCGCCGCGCCCACCGGCGGCCTGCTCCTGGTCGCCAACCACATCTCCTGGCTGGACATCCCGCTGCTCGCCGCCGTCCGCCCCGCCCGGATGCTGGCCAAGTCCGACATCCGGGGCTGGCCCGTGGCCGGCTGGCTGACGGCGCGCAGCGGCGCCCTGTTCATCGACCGCGACCGGCTGCGCGCCCTGCCCCAGACGGTCGCCCAGATCGCGGACGCGCTGCGCCACGGCCACGCCGTCGGAGTCTTCCCCGAGGGCAGCACCTGGTGCGGACGCGCCCAGGGCAACTTCCGGCGGGCCGCCTTCCAGGCCGCTCTCGACGCGGGCGTCGGTGTCCAGCCGGTCCGCCTGCACTACCGGATCGAGGGCGGCACACCCAGCACGGTGCCCGCCTTCATCGGCGACGACTCGCTGCTGACGTCGGTGTGGCGGGTGCTGACGGCACGGGGCCTGGTGGCCGAGGTCGAGGTCCGCGAGGCCATCGCAGCGGGCGCACACGGTGATCGGCGGGCGCTGGCGCGGGCGGCGCAGCCGACGACGGCGGGTCAACTGGGCTGGATCCACACCGCGTTGGTGGCATAGAGCCGGCCCCTCGTCCCGGCCGTCAGCAGACAGGACGCGTCGTCGTCAGGACGCCGGTTCGACGACGAGGTCCGGGAGGGCGACGTCGACCCGTCGCCCGAAGAGCTCCGCGGCCACATCGCGGGCGGTCGCCGGATCCGTGCCCGGCCACAGGTGGGTGAGGACCAGCCGCGCCGCGCCCGCCTGTTGGGCGTACTGACCGGCCAGCCGCGCCGTCAGCAGACAGGGCGCGTCGCCGTCCGGTACCCGGTGGATGTAGGTGGCCTCCGAGAGGAACAGGTCCGCGCCCTCGGCGAGGCGCGGGATGTCGGCGCTGGGGCCGGTGTCGCCGGTATAGGCGAGCACCCCGTGGGGCGTGGCCAGCCGGATCCCGGCGTTGGGCACGAAGTGCGGCAGCAGCCGGGTGCCGACGGTGAACGGGCCGATCTCGAACCGGTCGCCGGGCGTGAACTCGTGCAGCCGGTACGCCGCGGCGAGCATGCTCGGCCGGTCCAGCGCCAGCACCGCATCGAGCGCTCCGTGCGGGGCGTACACCGGCAGGGCGGGCGGAGGATCGTCGCTCAACCCCCGTGCGCGCAACAGGGGATTGAGGTCGGCGCAGTGGTCCGGGTGCCCGTGGCTGACCAGAACGGCGTCGACCGCGTCGACGGTGTGGTGGTGCAGCAACCGCGGCAGGCTGGCGTACCCGGGATCGAGGAGCAGCCGGAATCCGTCGTACTCGACGAGATAGCCGCTGCACGCCTGCACGGCCGTGGGCCAGGCACCGCAGCCGCCGAGAACCGTCAGTCGCATGACAGCAGACCCTAACGTCCCACCACCGGAAAACCAGGCGACGGAGTTTCGGCTCCCTGCTACCGTCGCGTCCGTGAAGGTCAGGACCTGTTGCAGCCCCATCGCGGCCGCGCGAGCGACGAACTCGCCGGCTGCCGACGCCTGACCTCTTCACCTTTCCCCGGCGGCCGGAAACGGACCGCCGGGATGTGGCAGACGCTCGCTTCGCAGCCTCGCCGTCTTGCGGCCTCATAGGCCCGCACCTGCTGATCCCGTGGTCCCTTCCGGCCCCATGACCCGAAGGACGACCGCCATGCACACCGACCAGGTCATGAAGACCTTCACCGAGTTCTACGGCGAGCGCGGACATCGGCTCATCACCGGCAGCACCCTCCTGCCACCGCCTACGGACCCGGTGCTGTTCACCACCTCAGGCATGCACCCCCTCACGCCGTATCTCCTGGGCCGCCCGCATCCGCAGGGCAGGCGCCTGGTCAACGTCCAGCGCTGTCTGCGCACCACCGACCTCGACGAGGTCGGCGACCCGACCCACCTGACGGTCTTCGAGATGCTGGGCTCATGGTCCCTGGGCGACTACGGCCACTCCCGGAGCCTGCGCTGGGGACACGAACTGCTCCGCGACGGCTTCGGCATCCCGCAAGACCGCCTCCACGTCACGGTCTTCGGCGGAGACGACCAGGTCGGCCCAGACACCGAATCCCTGTGCACCTGGCAGGAGTTGGGGCTGCCCGTGGAGCAGACCGGCGGCGAGAACTGGTGGTCCAACGGCCCCGTCGGCCCCTGCGGCCCCGACTCGGAGATCTTCGTCTGGACCGGTGACCCCGACACCCCGCCCCAGGGCACGCCCACCACCGACCCGCGCTGGGTGGAGATCTGGAACCACGTCCACATGCGCTACCACCGCCATGAGGACGGCACCCTGCAACCCCTGCGACAGCCCGGCATCGACACGGGCATGGGCCTGGAACGCCTGCTCACGGTCCTGCAGGGACGAGGCTCGGTCTACGAGACGGACCTGTTCGAACCGTGGACGAGACTGCTGCCGCGACTGTGGGACCTGGACGAACGGTCGATGCGCCTCGTCCACGACCACCTGCGCTCAGGCATCGTCGTCATCGGCGACGGAGTGCGCGTCTCCAACACCGGCCGAGGCTACGTCCTGCGCCGCCTGATCCGCCGCCTGCTCACCACACTCCGCCGCGACGACCCTTCACGCACCCTGGCCGACCTGCCTTCGGAACTGGTCGACCACACCCTGAACCACTTCCACCAGACCTGCGACACCGACCTCGTCCGCCGACTGCTCCTGGACGAGGAGCGACGCTTCACCAGACTCCTGGAACGAGGCCGGCGCATCCTCTCCCGCCCGGAGTTCAAGGGCACGCTGAGCGAAGAGGACTACCACTACCTCCACGACACCCACGGCCTGCCCCGCCACCTGGTCACCGGCCTGCGCACCACGGACTGACGGTCACGGCGGGCGGCGGCTCTCATCGCAGAAGGTCAACGACGAGAGCCGCCGCCGACAGCACCAAGTACCCGCCGGGCCAGGCGAGGTTGTGCACCACGTGCGTACGCAGATGAAGGGCGACCGCCGCGACGAAGAACAGAACGAGCCCGATGGCCGCCGCGACGCCGATGGCGTGGACGCCGAGCAGCCCCAACAGCAGCCCGACCGCACCGGCTGCCTTCAGCGCGGCCAGCAGCGGCAGTTGACGCTGCGGCACCCCGACCTCGGCCATGTTGCCGAGCACGAACTCCACCCTCATGAAGTCCGCCACGGCGGTCCAGGCGACCGCCACGACCGCCGCGACCGTGACGACGACGTAAGCCGCGAACATCCCCTGCCCCTTCCGACGCACCAGCTCTGCGGATCAGGCGAGCCGCCCGTGCCCGCCCCCACCGACAAGCCTTCTCGGTGACCTCCTGCGCGTCCAATACCGGCATCTATAACCAGATGGCATGGATGCGGACGTGTCGGAAGGCGGATAGATTGGGGGTGTCCGGCCGCTGAACGCGGTGTCGACGATGCCGCCCCTCCGGCCCTTGCAGCCCAGTCGCAGCAGGAAGATTCCACCGGCATGGACGTTCTCTTCATCACGAGCATGGCGGCGGTCGTCGCGGACCCGCCGCAGAGCCGCAAGCTGTTCATCGAGGCCCTTGGCCTGCCCTTGGAGGGGGAAGGCGACGGCTACTACTCCAGCGGAAGCATCGCGGGCAGCAAGCACTTCGGCCTCTGGCCGCTCTCGCAGGCGGCCGAGGCATGCTTCGGCACGGCCCAATGGCCCGCCGACCGCGTGGTCCCGCAGGCATCGATCGAGTTCGAGGTGGCGAACGCGGAAGCGGTCTCGGCCGCCGGTGCCGAGCTTCAGCGCGCGGGCTTCGAACTGGTGCACCAGGCCCGCACCGAGCCGTGGGGCCAGACGGTGGCCAGACTTCTCACGGCGGACGGCCTGATCGTCGGGATCTCCTACGCCCCCTCCTTGCATGACGACATGCGGGACGACCGGCGCCCGGGTTGAGCCGACCCGAGACCGGCCCGGACGATGCGGATCGACTCCGCGGCAACCCATTCCCCACTCCCGGGGCTTCGCCGTGATGCCGGCGTCACCTTCCCCCCGAGTCCGGGATCGAGGACTACGCTGGTCGCCCTGCCGAGTTCGTACGACCCGGAGTTACGTATGGCTGAACCGCCGCTGAAGGCACACTTCGTCGCCGAGCCGATCGAGCTCCCCGACGGACGGAAGATCCGCGTCAGCGCTTACCCGGACGGGAGCATTCGCTTCAACGTGGACGGGCTGCCCTACGTCCTCACCGAGGCGTACCTCAGCGGCAACCCTGAGAAAGACAAGGCCATCCTGAAGCTGTCTCCCGGTAGACAGGGGAGCAATGCGGCGCGCAACTATGTGGAGTTGCTGGAAGAGAAGAAGCGCAGCTAGACGCGTGATGGTCGTGCGGGACGGGGTCCGGCTTGCCTGCCGGGACTGGGGCGGGCCGGGAGAGCCCATGGTGCTGCTGCACGGCCTCGCCGGTCACGCGGGTGAATGGGACGCGCTGGCACGGCGGTTGAGTTCCCGGTACCGGGTCGTCGCGGTCGACCAGCGCGGGCACGGCGCCGCGTGCGCCACCCGCAGGATGTCTCCCCTGCCGCCTACGTCGCGGATGTCCTCGCCGTCGTCGACCAATTGGCGCTGCGGAGGCCTGTGCTGGTCGGACCGTCGCTCGGCGGGCACACCGCCATACTCGCCGCGGCCGCACATCCCGGACGGCTCCGGGCACTCGTGCTCATCGAGGCCGGTCCCGGTGGACTTCCTCCGAGGTCTCGACGGCCTCCTCGATCGCCCAGGCGTCCGGTACCGGCATCTATAACCTGAAGGCATGGACGTGGACACCCGCCTGCTGCGCTCCTTCGTCGCCGTGGCGGAGGAAGGCACCCTGACCCGGGCCGCCGGGCGGCTCTACGTGTCGCAGCCCGCGCTCACCAAGCAGATCAGGCAGTTGGAGGAGCAGCTCGGGGTGCGGTTGTTCACGCGGTCGCGGGCCGGGATGGCGCTCACGGAGGCGGGGCGGGTGCTGGCCGAGCGGGTGCCGGGGGTGCTTGCCGGGTGGGAGCAGGCGGTACGGGAGACCAAGGGGGCGGCCAGCCGGGCGGCGCGGGTGCTGCGGGTCGGGTTCCTGGCCAGTGCCGCGAACGAGGCGACGCCGGGCATTGTCGCCGCGTTCGCGGAGCGCAGGCCGGGCTGGCGGGCCGAGATGCGGCAGGCCTCCTGGTCCAACCCGAGCGCCGGCCTGGCCGACGGCGACGTGGACGTGGCGCTGCTGCGGCTGCCCTTCCCCGGTCAGGACGCCCTTCGGGTGGAGGTGCTGCTCACCGAGCCCCGTTGGGTCGCCCTTGCCTCGGCGCACCCGCTGGCCGACCGCGACGAGATCCCTTTCCGGGAGCTGTGGGACGAGCCGTTCGTGGCCGCGCCGGCCGAGACGGGCTGGTGGCGCGATCACTGGCTGGCCACCGACGAACGCGAGGGCAACCCCGTCCGCGTCGGAGCCGTCACCGACCAGCCCGACGACTGGCTCACCGCCATCGCCAACGGCTACGGCATCGCCCTGGCCCCCGCCTCCGCCGCCCGTTTCTACGCCCGCCCCGGCATCACCTACCGCCCCGTGGCCGGCGTCGGCCCCACCCGGGTGGGCGTGGCCTGGGCCCCGGCGGACGACGGCAACCCCGTCGTCCAGGACTTCGTACGCTGCTGCCTGGCCGGCTCAGGCTGAGGCGCCGCCGAAGCCGAACTCGTTGCCGTCCGGGTCGTGGTAGGTCACCTTGCGCACGCCGTTCGCGTACGTCTCCCTGCTCGTCGGCTCCAGACCCCGTTCGGCGATCCCGGCGACGCGCGCGTCGAGGTCGTCGACGAACACGGTGTGCAGCGCGTGGCCGCCGTGGCCGGGACGGTGCTCGATGTAGACGTAGCGATGTTCGGCGAGCTCCCACACCGCTTCCTTGTCGTCCGGGAAGAACGCCGGCTGGGTGCCGAGGAGCCGTTCGTACCAGGCCAGCGCCGTCGCGTAGTCGTCGACCGGGATGCCTGCGAAGAGCGTGAGGGTCATGCGGTCACGATAGGTCGGGCGCCGGGCGGGACATGCGGATTCGCCGCCGCTGTAGGGTGCGCAGGATGAAGCGGATCTTGGTGGTCGGTGTCACGGGTGCGGGCAAGTCCACGCTCGCGCGGGCCGTGGCCGCACGCCTGGACGTGCCGTTTCACGAGATGGACGCGCTGTACTTCGCCGGTCCCGGCTGGGCCGTCAACGACAAGCTGGCCGAGGTGGTGTCGCGCATCGCCGCCGGGCCCCGCTGGATCATCGACTCGATCGGCTGTCCGGAGGTGCGTGACCTGCTGTGGGAGCAGGCCGACACGGTGCTCTGGCTGGACTACGGCAAGCGCGTCGTGCTGCCTCGCGTCCTGCGCCGTTCGCTTCGGCGCACGCTCACCCGCGAGCGCGTCTTCGGCGGCAACCGGGAGACCTGGGCGGGCTGGTTCAGCAGGGAGCACCCGGTGTGGTGGTCCTGGTCCCAGCACGCCGGCCGGAGCGAGGAGATCGCGCGCCGTACGAGCGATCCGCGGTTCGCGCCCCTCGAAACGGTGCGCTTCGCCCATCCCGACGACGCTTCGGCCTGGCTGGCAGCTCTGTGACCCGGGGAGCCGGAGCGCCCGCTTCCACCTTCACGCCGTCCGCGGGTCCAGCACCTGCCGCAGATACGGCGCCGTAGCGCTCCCCTCCGCCTCCGCCACCCGCGTCGGCGTCCCTGCCGCCACGATGCGGCCGCCCGCGTCGCCGCCGCCCGGGCCCATGTCGATCACCCAGTCCGCGCCGGCCACGACCGACATGTCGTGCTCGACGACGATCACGGAGTGGCCGGCGTCGACCAGGCCGTGCAGCTGGCGCATCAGGACCTCGACGTCGGCCGGGTGCAGGCCGGTGGTGGGCTCGTCGAGGAGGTAGAGGGTGTGGCCGCGGCGGCCGCGCTGCAACTCGCTGGCCAGCTTGATGCGTTGGGCCTCGCCGCCGGAGAGTTCGGTGGCGGGCTGGCCCAGGCGGAGGTAGCCGAGGCCCACGTCGAGGAGGGTGGCCAGGCTGCGGGCCACCGCCGGGGTGTCCGCGAAGAACTCCGCCGCACTCTCCACCGTCAGGTCCAGCACCTGCGCGATGTTCCGTCCCCGGTACGTCACTTGGAGCGTCTCGGGGTTGTAGCGGGCCCCGGCGCAGTCCGGGCACGGCGCGTAGGTGCTGGGCAGGAACAGCAGCTCCACGCTGACGAAGCCCTCGCCCTGACAGGTCTCGCAGCGGCCCCCGGCGACGTTGAAGGAGAAGCGGCCGACGCCGTACCCCCGCCCGCGTGCTTCCTCGGTGGCCGCGAACTCCTTGCGTACGACGTCGAACAGGCCTGTGTACGTGGCCAGGTTGGAGCGCGGGGTGCGGCCGATGGGCTTCTGGTCGACCGAGACCAGCCGCTCCACGCCCGCCAGGTCCTCGGTGATCTCGCCGATGAGTGTGGACTTGCCGGAGCCGGACACGCCGGTGACGGCGGTGAACACGCCCAGCGGGAACTCGGCGATCACGCCCCGCAGGTTGTGCCGGGTGACCGGGCCGACCTTCAACTCCTCTCGTGCGGGACGCACTTGGCGTGCGGCGGCGGGGGAGCGGCCGAAGAGGAAACGCGCTGTCGCGGACTCGGCGACCGACGCCAGATCTGCCACCGGGCCGCTGTGCAGCACCTCGCCGCCGTGCTCTCCGGCGTGCGGGCCGACGTCCACGAGCCAGTCGGCACCGCGCATCACGTCGAGGTGGTGCTCGACGACGAACACCGAGTTGCCCGCGGCCTTCAGCCGATCCAGGACGGTGAGCAGGGCTTCGGTGTCCGCCGGGTGCAGTCCCGCGGACGGCTCGTCGAGGACGTAGACGACTCCGAACAGGCCGGAGCGCAGTTGCGTCGCGAGGCGCAGCCGCTGCAGCTCGCCGGCCGAGAGGGTGGGGGTCGAACGGTCCAGGCTGAGATAGCCCAGGCCGAGTTCGAGGATCGGCGCGATCCGGGAGTGCAGGTCCTCGGTGAGGACGCGGGCGGTCTCCGAGGTGGCGTGCAGCGCGGAGTCGAGGTCCGTGAGCGGCAGCGCCGCGAACTCGGCGATCGTGCGGCCGGAGAAGGTCACCGCCAGCGACTCCGGCCGCAGCCTGCTGCCACCGCAGACCGGGCAGGGCGCACTGGCCAGGAAGCGTTCCGCCTTCGTGCGCAGGGTGAGGCTCTTGGAGTCGGAGAAGGTCTTCATGACGTAGCGGCGGGCGCTCATGTACGTGCCCTGGTAAGGCCGTTGGATACGGTCCGCGTCGCGCACCGGGTGCACCGTGACGACGGGTTGCTCGTCGGTGAACAGGATCCATTCCCGTGCGTCGGCGGGCAGTTCGCGCCACGGCCGGTCGACGTCGTACCCGAGCGCGTCCAGGATGTCGCGCAGATTCTTGCCCTGCCAGGCACCCGGCCACGCGGCGATCGCGCCCTCCCGGATCGACAGCGACGGATCGGGGACCAGCAACTCCTCGCTCGTACGGTGGACTTGCCCCAGACCGTGGCACTCGGGGCAGGCCCCGGTGGCCGTGTTGGGGGAGAAGGCGTCGGAGTCGAGACGCTCGGCACCCGGCGGATAGTCCCCGGCGCGGGAGAACAGCATCCGCAGCGAGTTCGAGAGGTTGGTGACCGTGCCGACGGAGGAGCGGGACGTCGGCGCCGAGCGCCGCTGCTGGAGCGACACCGCGGGCGGCAGCCCGGTGATCTCCCCGACCTTCGGCGCCCCGACCTGGTGGATCAGCCGGCGAGCATACGGCGCCACCGACTCGAAGTACCGGCGCTGCGCCTCGGCGTAGATCGTCCCGAAGGCGAGCGAGGACTTCCCGGACCCGGACACTCCGGTGAACACGGCCAGCACGTCCCGCGGAATGTCGACGTCCACGCCCTTGAGGTTGTGCTCGCGGGCACCACGGACGCGGACGTAGGGGTCGTGGACGTCGGGGGTGGTGTGGCCGTCGTGCGGGACATGGGGGCCGTGCATGAGGGGAGCACTCCGTACGGTCTTCGGTTGCTGCGGCGGGACAAACCCCGCAATCCTAATCCCGCCCGGTGCATCACGCTCGGTGACCGGCGCGAGTGCGGGTGTCCCGGGTCTGTGCCAGGTTGGAACACGGACGCCTGGCTCCGCAGGGAAGGCCCGTGGACATGACTACTCCCGGTTTCGGTTTCGGACGCAGTCCCTTCGAGGAGTTCGACGAGTTGATGTCCCGGTTCTTCGGAGGCACCGGGGGTGGATCGCCGAGCCGGAGGGCGCAGCGGGTCGACATCGGCAGCCTGCTGTCCGAGCGGGCCCGGGAGCTGGTGGCCGACGCGAGGGACATCGCCGCGGTCGAGGGCAGCGAGGAGCTGGACGCCCGGCATCTGCTGGCCGCCGCCACCCGGCACGACTCCACCCGCCGGATGCTCACCGAGGCCGGCGCGGACCCGGACCGGATCAGGGAGCGGCTGGAGGCCGCCGAGGCCGGCGGCGAGAAGACCGAGCCCACCACACTGACCCCGTCGGCCAAGCGCGCCCTGCTCGACGCCTACCAGCTCTCCCGTGCCGAGGGCTCCTCCTACATCGGCCCCGAGCACCTGCTGCGGGCGCTGGCCGCCAACCCGGAGTCGGCGGCCGGGCACCTCCTCAACGAGAACGGCTGGGAGCCCGCCCGGCTGCCCTCCGGCGCCGGCGAGGGCGCGGCCGAGCGCAAGCGGCCCAGCAGCACGCCCACCGTCGACGAATACGGCCGCGACCTCACCGAGGACGCCCGCGCCGGCCGTCTCGACCCGGTGATCGGGCGGGACGAGGAGGTCGAGCAGACCATCGAGGTCCTCTCCCGCCGCAGCAAGAACAACCCGGTCCTGGTCGGCGACCCGGGCGTCGGCAAGACCGCGATCGTCGAGGGCATCGCCCAGCGCATCGTCTCCGGCGACGTACCGAAGACACTGGAAGGCAAGCGGCTGGTCTCCCTGGACCTGGCCGGCATGGTCGCCGGCACGAAGTACCGCGGCGAGTTCGAGGAGCGGCTGAAGAAGCTCCTCGACGAGGTGAGCGAGCACGGACACGAACTGGTGCTCTTCCTCGACGAGTTGCACACCGTCGTCGGCGCGGGCGGCGGCGGCGAGGGCGCCATGGACGCGGGCAACATGCTCAAGCCCGCTCTGGCCCGCGGCGAACTGCACCTGATCGGCGCCACCACCATCGACGAGTACCGCCGGCACATCGAGAAGGACGCCGCCCTGGAGCGCCGCTTCGCGCCGATCCTGGTCGGCGAGCCGACGGTCGACGACACGGTGGAGATCCTGCGCGGGCTGCGCGACCGCTACGAAGCCCACCACCAGGTCCGTATCACCGACGAGGCGGTCGTCGCGGCGGCCGAACTGTCCGACCGCTACATCACCTCCCGCTTCCTGCCGGACAAGGCGATCGACCTGATGGACCAGGCGGCGGCGCGGGTCCGGCTGCGCGCCAAGACGCCGCTCGCCGACACCCGCGAGATCGAGGACCGGATCGCCGCCCTGGGCCGGGAGAAGGACCAGGCGGTCGCCGACGAGGAGTACGAGCGCGCCAAGGAGCTGCGCGACCGCATCAAGGAGACCGAGGCACAGCTCACCGAGGCCGGTAAGGGCGAGGCACAGGTGCCCAAGGTGACGGCCGAGGACATCGCCGAGGTCGTCTCCCGCACCACCGGCATCCCCGTCGCCCAGCTCACCGAGGAGGAGCGGGCCCGGCTCATGAAGCTGGAGGAGCACCTGCACGAGCGGGTGGTCGGCCAGGACGAGGCGATCGCCGCGATCGCCCGGGCGGTACGCCGCGCACGCGCCGGCATGAGCGACCCCAACCGCCCGGTCGGCAGCTTCCTCTTCCTCGGTCCCACCGGTGTCGGCAAGACCGAGCTGGCCCGCGCCCTGGCCGCGGCGCTGTTCGGCGACGAACACCGCATGATCCGCCTGGACATGAGCGAGTTCCAGGAGCGGCACACCGTCTCCCGACTGGTCGGCGCGCCTCCCGGATACGTCGGCCACGAGGAGGCCGGCCAGCTCACCGAAGCCGTACGCAGGCAGCCGTACGCCGTGGTGCTGCTGGACGAGGTGGAGAAGGCGCACCCGGACGTCTTCAACACACTGCTGCAACTGCTGGACGACGGCCGTCTCACCGACTCCCGGGGCCGCACGGTCGACTTCAAGAACACCGTGATCATCATGACGTCGAACATCGGCGCCGACCGCATCCTGGCGGCGGGCGTGGACGACTACGCCAAGGTCCGCGAGACCGTGATGCCGATCCTGAACCAGCACTTCCGCCCCGAGTTCCTCAACCGCATCGACGAGATCATCGTCTTCCGAGGCCTCGACCGCACCCAGCTGCGCCAGATCGTCGAACTCCTCCTGGAGCACACCCGGCGCCGGCTGCACGCCCAGGACGTCACGCTGGAGGTCACCGACGCGGCGGCCGACCTCCTGGCGAACATCGGCCACCAGCCCGACTTCGGCGCCCGCCCGTTGCGCCGAACGATCCAGCGCGAGGTCGACGACCGGCTTGCGGACCTGCTGCTGTCGGGTGAGCTGAAGGCCGGGGATCACGCAGTGGTGGACGCGAGGGACGGGACGATCGCTGTTCGGGCGGAGCGGGGGGAGTCGGTGTAGCAGTACCGCCGTGCGCCCGGCAGCGTCCAACCCACCTGTAGTGTCGGCACACATGACAACAGAGTCACCGGTGCAGACTGTGCAGCGCCTGTTCCCGCTGCTCGCCGAGGGAAAGAATGCGGAGGCGGCGGCGCTGTTCGCCGACTCGGTGTCTTTCTCGATCCCGCACCCGCCGGGCATCCCGTGGGTACCGGAGGTCGACTCGGCAGAGGGCATGCGGACGTTCTTCGAGCTGCTGCAGACCCATGTGCGGGCCAAGGAGTTCGACCTGCGCCAGGTCATCGCCGACGGCGACGACGTGGTGCTCATCGGGCGCATGGTCTCCGAGGTCAGGAAGACGGGCCGGGCCATCGACACGGCGTTCGCCCTCCACACCACGGTCCGGGACGGGCGCATCACCCGCTACCACCTCTACGAGGACACCTACGCCGTCGCCAAGGCCTACTTCGGCGACTGATCGTTCACGTCCGTATCAGCGCAGTTCAAGCGTGAGCAGCGGCTCGGCGAACACAGGGGCCGGGCCGTCGGGGTCCACGGCCACGGCCTGTTCCAGCCGGCGGAAGCCGGCTTCGAGCTCGGCCGGAGTGAGCTGGGCGAAGAACGAGAGGGTGCGCAGACGTAGCCGTTCGAGCATGTCGCCGCGGGTGCCGGCCGACGGCTCGGTGACCGTGCGGAAGTCGGCGACGCGCCAGCCCGCCGACGTGAACGTCTCGATGACTTCGTGCAGCGGCTGGAATATCGAGGCGTCCGCCTCGTAGCCACGGGGGAAGTACTCCAGCCACCACGGCCGCGGATGGTGGTCGCTGAAGTTCGTGCGCAGGAGCAGCCGCCCACCGGTCCTGAGCACTCGGGCCAACTCCGGGACTGCCCGGGGCTTGTCCCGGACGTGGTGCCATGACCAGCCCAGGAGCGCGTAGTCGGCGCTGCCGGACGGCACGGGTATGTCCTCGGCGCTGCCCGGGAGATACCGCACGCCGGGATGCGGGGAGTGCGCCTGGGCCACCTCGCGCATCCGGTCCGACGGCTCGACGCCGACGACGGGCCCGAACGCGCTCGCCAGGGCCGGCGTGAACCTGCCGGTCCCCGAGCCGATGTCCATCCCCGTCAGCGGGCGCCGATCGGGCAGCACGGCTGCGAAAGCGCTGATCCATACCTGCAGTTGCTGCTGGGTGAGCACCCGGCCGCGCGCGTAGTGCTCGTGCTGTTCGGTGTCGTAGTCGATCGGTCTCATCGCTTCTCCAGCCACAAGGCGTGGCGACAAAGGTGATCGTGGACCCGCCTACGTGCCGATCAGCGTGCGCGCCTGCTCCACCCACCCCGACACGGCCTTGGCACCGCATTCCTCGGCGACCGTCTGCGCCTCGTCGAGGTGGCGGAAGGCCGTCGGCCGGTCACCGGTCTCGGCCGCGAGGTAGGCCAGCGCCACCAGGCCCGCCGCCTCCCCGGGCCGGAAGCCGATCGCTCGGCGCAGCGTCACCGATTCGGTCAACCGCTCGCGGGCCTGGTCGAATCGACCCGCGTCCTTGTCGGAGAAGCCGAGGTGGCGGATCGCGTACGACATCGTCATCCGGTCGTCGACGGACTTCGCCAGCGCGTACGACCGCTCGAAGTACGGCCTGCCGGTGATGCCGTCGCCCTTCACCACCTGATGCCAGCACCCGATCCAGAACAACGCGTCGGCCTCACCCGGCACGTCCCCCAGCCGCCGGTACAACTCGGCCGCGCGCTCGAACAGTTCCAGTTCCCGGCCGTTCTCCTCGCGGTCGTTGAGGAACCGGACGTGCAGGACCTTGCCCCGCGCCATGGACAAGGGAGCCTCGACCGCGTCCAGCACCTCGTCGGATCGATCCAGCGCGGACGCGTCATCGCGGAACATCGCGGCCTCGAAGAGCTCTCCCGCCCGTCCGACCCAGTCCTGCTGCTGCATGCCGTACCCCTCCCCGTTGGACGATGGCAGTGCTGAGGCTAACTCCGTACCCTCGAAGGGAGTTGAGAATTTCCGGGGCGCGGCGTGAAGTCGGTCCCCACGCGACTACGCCTTCCGCCAGACGGTCATGTCAGCGGTCAGGAAGCTGGTCCCGGGCTTGTCCCACAGGGCGGTCGACTTCACCTGGACGACGAGCAGGGCGATGGCTCCGGAAGGGCCCTGGACGCAGATCTCGCTGCCGGGTGCCACGGCGGCCAGCGGGAGGCGGTGGGTGTCCACGCCGGCGACGGCGGAGCGGCACGAGTCGTAGGTGGCGCCCGGCTTGCTGTAGAGCAGGGCCAGGTCGCTGGTGTCGCTCTGCAGCGCGCAGCCGACCTGCTTGCAGTCGAAGCGGATGTCGCCCTTGCGGCTCTTGTGGGCGACCGGCTCTTCGAGGCTGAGTGAGGTCTTCTCGTCCAGCCATTGCTGGGGGTACGGCACGGGTCGCGGGGTCGCGGGCGCGGTGGGGGAGGGGCTCGACTGCTCCGGGGAGCGGGTGCCCGCGGCCGACGCGGACGCCGATCCGGACCCGGGCCCGGACCCAAGCGCAGACCGGGACGGCCGCACGGACCCGGACCCTTCCGAGCCCGGCCCCGAGGACGCGGCCGTATCCCGGTAACGCTGCCCCTGCGCCACGTCATGGAGCATCCACGTCAGCCCCGTCAGCAGCAACGCGCCCCCGGCCACGGCGGCGGCCGTCACCAGCGCCGTACGTCTTCGGCGGGCCGAGCGTCCGCCCGGTGCCATCGGCCGGGTCTGGAGCTGAGGTTGGGCGAGCAGCGGCCCCGCGTGGGCGGGGATCGTCTGCGCTGCCGCGATCGTATGGAAGCGCGTGGGGTCGGGGGCCGGAGCGGGAACGGTGACCTCGGGTCCCGCGGCCTCCCGCCACACGGCCGGCCCGCCGCCCGCGTCGGCGGCCCGTCCCAGCCGCTGCCGGCACCACTCGACGATCTCCGCCGGGGTGATGCGCTCCGCGGGTTCTGCGGCCAGGCACTTGGCGATCAGCGGACGCAACTGCTCAGGGAGCAGGGAGAGTTCGGGCTCGGAGTGCACGATGCGGTAGAGCACGGTGGCTGAAGGGCCGTCCCCGTAGAGCGGTTCGCCGAGCGCTGCGAACGCCGCGGTCTGGCCGAGCGCGAACACGTCGGTCGCCGCGGTGACTTCACCGGCCGTCGCCTGTTCGGGGGCCATGAACTGTGGCGTGCCGACGGCGGAGCCGGTGGCGGTGTGCCAGGTGGCGTCCGCTGCGAGCGAGATGCCGAAGTCGATCACGCGGGGTCCGTCGGCGGCCAGCAGCACGTTCGACGGCTTCAGGTCGCGGTGCACGATGCCCGCGTCGTGGATGGCCTGCAGCGCCTCGGCCACTCCGGCCATCAGCCACAGCACCGCGGGCACCGGCAGCGGTCCGCGCCGGGTGACCGCCTCGGCCAGGTTGGGCCCGGGCACGTAGAGCGTGGCGAGCCAGGGCGGTATGCCGTCCGCGTCGGCGTCGATCAGTTCGGCGGTGTAGGCACCCCGGACCCTCTGTGCCGCCTTGATCTCGCGGCCGAAGCGCCGCCGGAAGGCCGGGTCGTCGGCCAGCTCCGGCCGCACGACCTTGATCGCGACGGGCCGTCCGCCCTGTGTGTGCGAGAGATAGACCCGCCCCATGCCACCGGCGCCGAGCCGCGCGGCCAGCCGGTAACCGGCCACCATGGGCGGATCGTCCACCTGCAACGGCTGGAACACCTCGGTGGCATCGTTCATCGGCCCTTGTTCCCCCCTTGTCCCCGTGTCCCCCGACAGGCAGACCAACAAGAGAAGACTAAAGGTTGTCGTGTGCCTGATGATCGGGGTGGTGCGCCTGTTGCCGCGCCCTCACACCGCGCCCTGCGCCATGAGGCTCTCCGCGCAGTCGAGCACCGTCTGCCGGGCGGTCCGTGGCTGCCAGCCGAGCGGCGTGCGCGCCTTTTCCGTGCTGTGGCGGTTGCGGCGGCCGAACGCGGGGGTGATCTCCCGCAGGGACGGGTCGCGGAAGCGGGCCAGCAGGCGGATGACGAAGTCCGGGACCTGGCGGGTGGGCCCCTTGCGGCCCCCGCTCGCCCAGACCGTCGCGGAGGGTGCGTGCCATGTCCGCCCTCCACAGGAACTCGCCGGTGGCGAGGAAGCGTTGGCCCGCGGCGGCCGGTGACGTCATCGCCAGGATGTGCACCTCGACGAGGTCGCGCACGTCCACGATCTCCAGGCCGATCCGCGGGATGCCGGCCATCTCGCCGGTCATCATGCGGGCCACGATGCCGACGGACCCGGTCGTGTCCGCCGTCAGGACGGGGCCGAAGACGGCGGCAGCACGGTGGTCAGTTCGGTCGGGCCGGCGTGGCTCTCCATGAAGTCCCAGGCCGTGCGCTCGGCGAGGGCCTTGGAGCGGCGGTAGGGGATCAGGGTGGGATCGGTCGGGCCACAGCGTCTCGTCGGTGACGCCTTCGGCGGCGTACGACGACGGGCTCTCCGAGTGGTTCACCGCGGAGCTCGCCCCCGTGGCCGGGCCCGAGTTCACGCGCCGCCTGAACCGGCACATGGTTCCGCAACGGGGAGCCCTCCGCATCACCCACCTGTCCGGCGGCGACCCTGCGGCTCAACCGCGAGATCCTCGAACTCGCGGCGGACAGCCGGCAGTTGGTCGTGCTTCTGCCCGCGGACGAGCGGACCGCTCAGGCCGTCGAGCAACTCCGGCACCGGCCCCACGGCAGGCTGCGGGCGATCTCGTAGACCAGCTTTGGGCGATGTCGTAGGGCGCCGGAGGCCGGGAGGTCACCACAGGCGGGCGAGGCGTCGATACGAGTCCACCAGGGCCGCACGGTCGTACGTGCTGGTCGTCACCAGTACCTCCTGTGCGCCGGTCTCCTTCAGCACCGTCTCCAGCTCGTGCGCGACCTGGTCCTCGGTCCCGGCGATGTGGCCCGCGAGACCGGACTCGTAGAAGCCGCGCTCCTTGTCCGTCATGGGCAGGCCCTCGACGCGCTCCGCGGGCGGCAGGGGCGGGAAGGTGCCGTGGGTGCGGGAGTACGCCATCGACCAGGCCTCCGGGATCAGCAGTCGCCGGGCCTCCTCGGGTGAGGCGGCCACGGCGATGGTTCCGGAGATGACGACGTAAGGTTCGCTCGCCCAGAGGGAGGGCCGGAAGTGGGTGCGGTAGTGGTCGATGCCGCGCTGCATCTTGTCGCGGTTGCGGAGATCGCCGATGACCATCGGCAGGCCCGCACGGGCGGCGATCGCGGCGCCCTCGCCCATGGCCAGGACGAACGGCGGCACGGTCAGGCCCTCGGCGGGCCGCGCATGCACCCCCGTCGGCGAGGTCCCGCGGAACCAGCCGAGCAGCTCGTGCAGCTGCGCCTCGAAGTCCTCCGCGTCGTCCTTGTCCCGGCCCAGCGCCTTGCGCACCCCGCCGGTGAACCCGACGGAGCGGCCGAGTCCCATGTCGATCCGCCCGGGGAAGAGGGACTCCAGCACCCCGAACTGCTCGGCCACGACCAGAGGTTGGTGGTTGGGCAGCATCACGCCGCCGGTGCCGACCCGGATCGACCGCGTGGCGCCCGCGACGGCGGCGGCCAGCACGGTCGGCGCGGACCCGGCGACCCCGGGCACCCCGTGATGCTCCGAGACCCAGACGCGGTGGTAGCCCAGCGTCTCCAGCTCCCCGGCCAGCCCTACGGTGTCACGCAGGGCCTCCGCGTCGGTGTGGCCCTCGCGGGTGCGGGAGCGGTCGAGGACGGAGAAGCGGGTCGAGGCGATCGCGGAGCTCATGCTTGCTTCAACACCTGGGAGTCCCCAGGATTCCTCCGGCGGCCGGGGCCGCGGGCGGAAAGGGTCTCCGGTCGGTCGCGGCCGGTTGCTAGCGTGTACGCGTCACGGCCGATCCACGACGCCTGGGAGCACCGCCTGTGAGTGACTGGCCGCTGACCAAGACCTTCCGCAGCTCCTCGGGCGACGTCCGCTGGGACACGCTCGGCGAGCCGGGCCGGGACCCGGTCGTCCTCTGTCACGGCACACCGTTCTCCTCGTACGTCTGGCGTGCCGTCGCCCGCTCGCTCGCCCGCCGCCACCAGGTGTTCGTGTGGGACATGCCCGGTTACGGCGCCTCGCAGATGACCGCCGGGCAGGACGTCTCCCTCGCGGCTCAGGGCCGGGTCTTCACCGAACTCCTGGCGCACTGGGACCTGATGGAACCGCTCGTGGTGGCCCACGACTTCGGCGGCGCCGTCTCCCTGCGGGCGCATCTGCTGCACGGGGCGCGCTACCGGGCCCTCGCGCTCGTCGACCCGGTCGCGCTGCAGCCCTGGGGCTCCCCGTTCTTCCGGCTGGTCGGCAAGCACGCCGACGTCTTCGAGCAGCTGCCGCCCGCTCTGCACGGCGCCCTGGTGCGTGAGCACGTCGGCTCGGCGAGCAGCCGCGGCCTGCACCCCGCCGTTCTGGAACGGCTCGTCGCGCCCTGGCTCGGCGACCCGGGCCAGGCGGCCTTCTACCGGCAGATCGCGCAGGCCGACCAGCGCCACACCAACCAGGTGCAGCACCGCTACGGCGAGATCGGCATCCCCACGCTGGTCTGCTGGGGCCAGGAGGACACCTGGATCCCGCCGGCGAAGGGGCGCGAACTCGTCGCCCGCATCCCGGGTGCGCGCCTGGAGCCGATCGCCGGCGCCGGTCACCTCGTGCAGGAGGACGCCCCGGCCGAACTCACCGCCGCGCTCATCGCCTTCCTCGCGCAGGCCACTTGACCACTGCTTAGGGTGGCCGTGTGACCGACAGCAGCAGACGTCCTCTCGCCGTGTTCGACCTGGACAACACGCTCGCCGACACGGCCCATCGGCAGCGGTTCCTGGAGCGCAAGCCACGTGACTGGGACGCGTTCTTCGCCGCCGCACCGGCCGACCCGCCGATCCCGGAGGGCATCGCGCTGGTGCTTCAGAGCGCGCAGGAGTGCGAGGTCGTGTATCTCACCGGCCGGCCCGAGCGCTGCCGCCGCGACACTCTCGCCTGGCTCGCCGCGCAGGGGCTGCCCGACGGGACGGTGCACATGCGGCGCAACGACGACCGCAGGCCCGCCCGCCGCACCAAGCTGGAGATCCTGCGCCGCCTCGCCCGCGACCGGGACGTCCGCGTGGTCGTGGACGACGACGAGCTGGTGTGCGACGACGCCGAGCGGGCCGGTTTTCCCGTCGTACGGGCACGCTGGACGGCCCCGTCGGCCGCGCTGAAGACGGCGCAGGAGGGCGAGGGACGGACCTGAGCCGGGCGGGCCGCCTGTCCGCTCGCCCGCCGTACCGCTCGCCCGCCTGACCGCTCAGCCGCTCGCCCGCCTGTCCGCTCAGCCGCCTGTCCGCTCGGCGGCTCGCCCGCCTGTCCGCTCGGCCGCCTGTCCGCTCGGCCGCCTGTCCGCTCGGCGGCTCGCCCGCCTGTCCGCTCGGCCGCCTGTCCGCTCGGCGGCTCGCCCGCCTGTCCGCTCGGCCGCCTGACCGCTCGGCGGCTCGCCCGCCTGTCCGCTCGGCCGCCTGACCGCTCAGCCGCTCGGCCGCCTGTCCGCTCGGCCGTGCGGGCGCCGACACGTCTCTCCGACCCCTCAGCTGTCCTCGTCCAGTCGGAAACCCACCTTCAGACCGACCTGCCAGTGCGCGACGTCCCCCTCCTCGATCTGACCCCTGACCTGGGTCACCTCGAACCAGTCCAGATTGCGCAGGGTCTGCGAGGCACGGGAAAGGCCGTTGCGGATGGCCTGGTCGACGCCGTCGGGCGAGGTGCCGACGATCTCCGTGACCCGGTAGGTGTGGTTCGACATGCCGGTGCTCCTCTCCGCCGTGACACCTGTGTCACGGGTCACTCCACCGTGCCCCAAGGCGCGGCGGAGCGCGACATGTCCGACCGACCGGTGAGCGTCAGGGCTTTCGGGCCAGGCCGCCGTGCTCGCCGATGAGTTCCGGGGCCGGCGTGTCGGTCTCCGGACGCCACAGCGGAACCGACACGACACCGGGCTCGACGAGCTCCAGGCCCTCGAAGTACGCGGTGATCTCGTCGACGGTGCGCAGGTTGTAGGGGACGGCCCCGCTCTCGTTGTAGGCGTCCTGCGCCTGCTCGAATACCGGGTCGATGCCCCGCGAGCCGTCGTTGATCGACAGGTAGCTGCCCGAGGGCAGCGCGTCCATCAGCCGGGTCACGATGGCGCGGGCGTCCTTGTAGTCGCCGACGTGGCCCAGGATGTTGCTGAGGATCAGCGCCGTGGGGCGGGTGAAGTCCAGCGTCTCGGCAGCGGCGGCCAGGATGCGGTCCGGGTCCGTCACGTTGGCGTCGACGTAGGCCGTCGCCCCCTCGTGGGAGGAGTAGAGCAGCGCCCGCGCGTGGGAGAGGACCATCGGGTCGTTGTCGACGTAGACGATCCGCGCCTCGGGTGCCAGCTTCTGGGCCACCTCGTGCGTGTTGTTGGCGGTCGGCAGGCCGGTGCCGATGTCCAGGAACTGCCTGATTCCGGCCTCGGTGATCAGGTAGGTGATGTTGCGTCGCAGGAAGGCGCGGCTGCTGCGGGCGATGGTGACGATGCCGGGGAACACGGCGGTGTACGCGTCGCCCGCCTCCTCGTCGACCGGGTAGTTGTCCTTGCCGCCCAGCCAGTAGTTCCAGATCCGGGCCGAGTGCGGCACCGAGGTGTCGATCTTCGCGTGTGCCGCAGGTCCGTGCGTCGTCTCAGGGTCCGTCATGCGTGGCGTCCGTCTTTCAGCCGAGGCGTCGTGAATGCTTCCACGCATAACCTAGAGGCCAACGCCCTCGTCCCATAGACCAGTTCGCCCTGCAATTGCATTTGCCGGGGTCGCCCTGCCGCCGACGTCCACGCCTCGGACTCGATGCCGCGCTCGCCCGCGCCCGACGCTTTGATGGTTGCGCAACTCGCGGACTATTAGACTCGCGGCCCACTACAGGTGCTCGACTGCAAGTGTGCAGGCGGCGAGGCGATCAGGATCGGGGGATGAGTGATGGATCCTGATCCGTCGGGCTCGGATCCCACTGCCACATTCGCGCGAGTGCTGGACCAGGCCCTGCGCCTGGAACAGATCTCAGGGCCCCTCGACCGGTGTACGGCCGCCGTCAGCCGCGAGGAACTGCGTGAGGCGGCGCTGCAGGCGCAATGCGCGATCGAGGGCGCCGTGGACGCCGAGTACCGCGCGTATCTCGGGCTGCCGGCCTCGGCGTCCGGGCGTACGGGCTCGCGGCACTCCGCCGCCTGCCGGACGGCCAAGTCCCGTGCTGCCGAGGGACAGTCCGCGATCTCGATGCTCCTGCGGCGCGCGGCGGCAGGGGCAGGGCTCGCGCTGCTGCTGGCCGGGCATTGGGTGCGGTCGCTGGAGGGCCGTCCCTACGTCGGCGACGCGCTGCTCACGGCTGGTCTGCTCATCGGCGCGATGGCCGTGGGGGCGGCGGTCGGTGACGTGATCTGGCTGGTGATGGAGGTGCGGAAATCTTCCGCCGGCGGGAACGCCGCCTCGGGCACCGCCGACCCGGAGGTGACGAAGGCGCGTGAGGCCTGGGAGGCGGCGCTGCTGGAGCGGGGGATGCTGCCCTTCCTGCTCGGACGTCTTGAGAAGGCGCGGACGGGCGAACGGGGCGATCGAGCGGAGCGTTAGCCCCTTCGGCAAGGCAAGGCAAGGCAAGGCAAGGCAAGGCAAGGCAGGCAAGGCAAGGCAGGCAAGGCAAGGCAGGCAAGGCAAGGCACGCCCCGGCCCGCTCCCGCGCCGCGATGCGACTGATCCCCCGATCAGTCCGCTCAGTCCTCTCGCGTCCACGACCCGAGCACCATCAGGGTCCTGGTGCCGATCACCTTGCCCGAGCCGCGCAGGCGGTCGATGACCTCCTGCAGGTGGTTGATGTCGCGCACCCGCATGTGGACCAGAGCGTCCAGGTCGCCGGCGATGGTGAAGACCGCCTGCACCTCCGGGGTGCGCGTCGTGCTGGCGATGATGTCCTTGATGCTGGTGGTGCCTGCGTAGCGCAGTTCGGTGAACGCCTCGATGCCCCAGCCGAGTTTGGCGTGGTCGACCTGGACGGTGAAGCCCGTGATGACCCCGGCGTCGCGCATGCGGTCGATCCTGCGCTTCACCGCGGCCACGGAGAGGCCGACCTCGGGGGCCATCTCCGAGAACGTGCGCCGCCCGTCCGCCTGGAGCAGACGCAGCAGCCGGTGATCGGTCTCGTCCAGTTCGTACGGCGTCATCGCCACCCCTTCCACGGCGTGCAGTGACGCAATGGAATCAAGCAAGTCGGGCCATGTCCATGAGTTCTTTGCGTCTTTGGAGCGTTTGGCCTCACAGGTCTTGCGTCGGATGTCGGACGGTTGTGTGCTGTGCCCACTCTGCTCCCCGGATCCAATGGAGGAACTCGTGAGCATCCCGGCCCTCTCCTCGTCGCTCGACGCCAAGTACACGGCCGACGACGGGCGTGCCCTGATGTCAGGGGTGCAGGCGCTGGTGCGGCTCACGCTGGAGCAGCGGCGCCTGGACCGGGACCGGGGGCTGGACACCCGCGTCTACGTCTCCGGCTACCAGGGCTCACCGCTGGGCTCGGTCGACCTGGAGATGGGCCGCGCGGCCCGGTTCCTCGACGAGGCCGGAGTCGTCTTCAAGGCCGGCCTGAACGAGGAGCTCGCCGCCACCGCGGTCGGCGGAACCCAGCTGCTCGGCCGGCTGCCGGGAGCCCGCCACGAGGGCGTCACCGGATTCTGGTACGGCAAGAACCCGGGCCTGGACCGGGCCGCGGACGCCATCCGGCACGCGACGATGGCCGGCACGGCGCCGCTGGGCGGGGCGGTCGCGTGGATCGGGGACGACCCCGACTGCAAGTCCTCCACGCTGCCCAGCTCGTGCGAGGCGATGTGCCAGAGCCTGTACCTGCCGCTGTTCGCGCCCGGATCGGTGCGCGAACTCATCGACTACGGCCTGCACGCGGTCGCCCTGTCCCGAGCCGCGGGGCTCTGGACCGCCCTGAAGATCGTCTCCGACGTCGCGGACTCCTCGGCGACCGTCGAGCTGAGCGACCTCGGCCGCGACGTACCGGTGCCTGAGCGCCGGCCGGCCGGCAAGCCGCCGGTGCTGGTCGGGCCCGCCGCGCTGGACGCCGAGCAGGACCTGCTGACTCGCCGGCTGGCCATCGCCCGCGCCTACGCCCGCGAGCACCGCCTCAACCGCGTCGTCGCCTCCGCACGGCAGGCCACCCTGGGCGTCCTCGCCTCGGGCACGTCCTTCGCCGTGGTGCGCCGGGCCCTGAGCGATCTCGGCATCGACGAGGCCGAGTTGGAGCGGCTCGGCATCCGGCTCATCGCGCTGGGCATGCCCTATCCGCTGGACGGCGAGCACCTGGCGGAGCTGACCGAGGGCCTGGAGCGCCTGCTGGTGGTGGAGGACAAGAGCGACTTCCTGGAAGGCCACCTCAAACAGGCCCTCTACGGGCGACCGGGCGCACCGGTCGTTCTCGGCCGCCGCGACGCGACCGGCCGCACGCTGCTGCCGGTCCGCGGCACCCTCAAGGCCGACGAGGTGGCCCGGGCGCTGGCCCGTCTCATCGGCGCCGAGCACCTGCCGAGCCAGGCCCGGGCGCTCGTCGCGCAGCCGCGCCCCTCGGGACTGCGCATGCTGCCGCTCGTCGCCTCCCGCACCCCCTTCTTCTGTTCCGGCTGCCCGCACAACCTCTCCACCCGCACGACCGAGGACACCCTGGTCGGGGTCGGGATCGGCTGCCACGCCATGGTCGCCCTCGACGACAGCGGCATGCGCGGCAACCAGATCGGCGTGACGCAGATGGGCGGTGAGGGAGCGCAGTGGTTCGGCCTCGCGCCCTTCACCGACGACCGGCACTTCGTGCAGAACCTCGGCGACGGCACCTTCCACCACTCCGGCTCGCTCGCCGTCCGCGCCGCCGTCGCGGCCGGCGTGACCATGACGTACAAGCTCCTCTACAACGAGGCCGTCGCCATGACCGGCGGTCAGAGCGTCGAAGGCGGCCTCGACGTCGTCGCGCTCACCCGGTTGCTGGCGCTGGAGGGCGTGCGGCGCATCGTCGTCACCACGCCCGAACCGCGCACCTACCGCGGGATACGCCTCGACGCGCGGGCCACCGTGCGCCACCGTGACGACCTCGCCGACGTCGAACGCGAACTCGCCGCAGTCGAAGGCGTCACGGTGCTGATCCACGACGACCGCTGCGCCGCCGAGGAACGCCGGATGCGCAAGCGCGGCCTGCTTCCGGCGCCCGCCGAGAAGGTCGTGGTCAACGAGCGGGTCTGCGAAGGCTGCGGCGACTGCGCCGAGCAGTCGACCTGTCTGTCGGTGCAGCCCGTCGAGACCGAGTTCGGCAGCAAGACCCGTATCCACCAGCCCTCCTGCAACTCAGACTTGAGCTGCCTCAAGGGCGACTGCCCCTCCTTCCTCCTGGTCGAGCCGGGCACCTCGGCGTCCTCCGCGCCCGCCCGCCTGCCCGAACCGCCCACCTCGCTGCCCGAGCCGGAGCGCCGCTTCACCGACCACGAGGTCGTCCTGCGCATGCCCGGCATCGGCGGCACCGGCGTCGTCACCGTCTCGCAGATCCTGCAGATGGCCGCACACCTGGACGGACTGCACGCCGCGGGCCTGGACCAGACCGGCCTGGCCCAGAAGGGTGGCCCCGTCGTCAGCGACGTACGCATCGGCAAGGACCCCGTCACCGGCGCGGTGCGCGCCTCGGGCACCGGCGTCGACGTCCTCATCGGCTACGACCTGCTCGGTGCGGCGTCCGACCCGACCCTGGCCACCTGCTCGCCCGAGCGGACGGTCGCCGTCGTGAACACGGCCGTCGTGCCCACGGCCGCCATGATCACCCGGCAGGTCGCCGTGCCCGGCGGCCCCCAGGACGCACTCGACAAGATCGCTTCGGCGACCCGCTCCGAGGCGCTGCTACCGCTGGACGCCCAGGGCCTGGCCGAACAGCTCTTCGGCGACCACATGCCGGCCAACATGCTGCTCCTCGGCGCGGCCTACCAGCACGGCTGCCTGCCCGTCGGCGCGGAGGCCGTGGAACGCGCCATCGAACTCAACGGCGCCTCCGTGGCGAAGAACCTGGCCGCCTTCCGCTGGGGCCGCACCGCGGTGCTCGACCCCGAGGCCGTGCGCCGGGCCGCCGCACCGCGGCAGCAGGAGGCACCGCGCAGCACCACCTTGGAGGAGTCGGTCGACCTCCGCGCCGGCGACCTGACCGAGTACCAGAACAGCGCCTACGCGGACCGCTACCGGCAGGCGGTCGAGGCCGTCACCCGCCTCGCCACCGAGCGTGCGGGGGAGCGGGACGCCAGGCGCATCGCCCAGGCCTTCGCCACCTCATTGCACCAGCTGATGGCGTACAAGGACGAGTACGAGGTGGCCCGCCTGCACCTCGACCCCGTCGAACAGGCCCGTATCCGCGCCGAGTTCGGCGCCGACGCCGCGGTCTCGGTCATGCTGCACCCGCCCGTCCTGCGGGCGCTGGGCATGGACCGCAAGATCCGCCTGCGCCGCACCAGCGGTCCCGCCTTCCGCGCGCTGCGGGCCGCCCGCCGGCTGCGCGGCACCCCTCTGGACCCGTTCGCGTACGCCGCCGTGCGCCGCACCGAGCGTGCCCTGGTCACGCAGTACCAGCAGCTGATGCGCCAGGCCCTGGACCGGCTCACGCCGGACAACGCCGACACGGTCGTGCGGATCGCCGAACTCCCGCAGTCCATCCGCGGTTACGAGCACATCAAGATGGCGCGGGTCGAGGAGTACCACGAGCAGGCCCGCGAGGCACTGCGTGAGCTGGGCGCCCGAGAGCGCTGACGGGGGCCGGTGCGCGGGGCGCGGAAGGCGGCGCGCATGGGTGTTCATCTACCGCCGCGACTACGGCGTGAGCAGCGAGCCGCTGCGCTACGGCTTCGACATCGCCAGCCCCTGAGGGGCGCGGTAGGGCACATCGTGCCTACTCCACGGGCGTTATTTTAGTTGTTGCGCAAGCGTGGGAACCGTAGTGGTGGAATAGGGCGTTGAAACCCAGTGACCGTACGGTCGGCAGTCGAGCCGCGATCGGAAGGAATGAGCCGTGGGAGTTTCCCTGGGCAAGGGCGGCAATGTGTCGCTGAGCAAGGAAGCGCCGGGGTTGAGCGCGGTGTTGATCGGTCTGGGATGGGATGTGCGGACCACCACCGGTGCGGACTACGACCTGGACGCGTCCGCGCTGTTGCTCAACACCTCCGGCCGGGTCGCCTCGGACCAGCACTTCGTCTTCTACAACAACCTCCGCAGCCCGGACGGTTCGGTCGAGCACACCGGCGACAACCTCACCGGTGAGGGCGAGGGCGACGACGAGAGCATCAAGGTCAACCTCGCGGGCGTGCCGGCCGACATCGACCGGATCGTGTTCCCGGTCTCCATCCACGAGGCGGAAGCGCGAGGCCAGAGCTTCGGCCAGGTCCGCAACGCCTTCATCCGGGTGGTGAACCAGGCGAACAGCCAGGAGATCGCCCGCTACGACCTCTCCGAGGACGCCTCGACCGAGACCGCGATGGTCTTCGGTGAGCTGTACCGGCACAGCGGCGACTGGAAGTTCCGCGCGGTGGGCCAGGGCTACGCGTCCGGCCTGGCCGGCATCGCCTCGGACTTCGGGGTCAACGTCTGACCCCACCATGACGTGACGGCAGCCGGTGCATCCTGGGGTGCGCCGGCCGCCGCGCGTTTGCGGTCCGTCGCAACGCGCCACCTTCCTCCACCAGCGCGGCTTTCGCACCCCCTTGACTCCCGCATTGGTCCATACCAAAATCCCGGACGACCCGTGCGAGCCCCTGGGCTCGTCCCCCCACGTCGGGCCCTTTCCCCTGTCCGTCAGACAGAAGGACCCCTCGTGAGACGTCGTCGCCTCCTCGCCCTCTCCTCCGTCGGTCTCGTCAGTGCGTGCGGGCTCGAACCCGGTGGACAGAGCAGACGTACCGTCACGGCATGGCTGATGAAGGACAGCGCCTCGCAGGCGTTTCTGCGGCGGTTCACCTCGGCGTTCGAACGTGACAACCCGCACCTCCGCCTGAATGTCCGCATCCAGCAGTGGACCGGCATCGGGCCCAAGGTGCAGGCAGCCCTGGACGCCGACTCCGGAGGAGGCCCCGATGTCATCGAGGTCGGCAACACCCAGGTGCCGCAGTACGTGGAGGGAGGCCGGCTGCTCGACCTGACACTGGAGTCGGCGTTGCGCTGGGGGAGCGAGAGCTGGCTGCCCGGCCTCGCCGAGCCGGGACAGTTCCTCTCCCACCAGTACGGCATTCCCTGGTACGCCGCGAACCGGGTCGTCGTCTACCGCAAGGACCTCTTCGCACAGGCCGGCATCGAGACCGCCCCCCGCACCCGGGAGCAGTGGCTCGACGCCACCGAGAAGCTCAACTCGGGTGGCAGCCAGGGCATCTACCTCGCCGGACAGGACTGGTACACCCTCGCCGGGTTCATCTGGGACGAGGGCGGGGACCTGGCCGACGACGGTGACGGCGAGGGCTGGCGCGGCACTCTGGACACCCCGGCCGCCCTGCGCGGCATGGACTTCTACCGGCACCTGCAGGCCCTCGGCGACGGACCCACCGGCGCCGACGAGGAACACCCACCGCAGGCAGGCGTGTTCGCCAAGGGCCAGGTGGCCCAGATGGTCGCGGTCCCGGGCCTCGCGCGCACTGTCGTCCAGCAGAACCCGGGCCTGAAGGGCAGTTGGGCTTCTTCCCGGTACCCGGCCGGACCGCCGCCCATCCCGGCGCCGTCTTCACCGGCGGCTCCGACCTCGTCATACCGAACAACACCCGCGAGCACGACGGCGCCGTCGCCGTCGTCGCCGCGCTCACCAGCGCCAGGTGGGACACCGACCTGGCCCGCACCATGAACTACGTCCCCAACAAGAAGACCCTCGCCAAGCATGTCGCCGGCGAGGAGGGGGTCGCGGCCATGGCCGCCGGGGCCGCGCAGGGCCGGGCCACGCCCAGCACGCCCCAGTGGGGCGCGGTCGAGGCGGACAACCCGATCAAGCAGTACATGACCAAGGTGCTCACGGGAGCCGACCCGGCCACCGAGGCGCGCCGGGCCTCCCGCCGCATCACCGACGTCCTGAACAGGCTGAATTAACCTCGCCGCGAATGCAGTTGACCTCCGGCCGGGCGTCCGTGGTGCGGGCGGACGCCCGGCCGGAGGCCGAGGCGCTCATGAGGCTCAGGTAGTACGGCGGGTCACGAGGATCACGTCGGTGCCACCGCGCGCCCCGTCTGCGGAGAGATCATGCCGGCACACAGATTCCGCGCCGCAAGCCCCTGCGCGATACGCGGGATCGCGGCGACCGTGTTGGCGGGCCAGTCGTGCATGAGGATGATCTGGCCGTTGGTGAGCCGTCCGGCGGCGGCGACGATCGCGTCGGTGCCGGCGCCGTTCCAGTCCTGCGAGTCCACGTCCCAAATGATCTCCCTGAGACCGTACTTGGCCTCGACCGTCTTCACCGTCGCGTTGGTCTCGCCGTAGGGCGGACGGAACAGTTTCGGCGAACCGCCGCCCGCGGACGCGATGGCCTGCTGGGTGCGGGCGATCTCCGAGTCGATCTGGGATTGCGCGAGTTGGGTCAGATGCGGGTGGGTGTAGCTGTGGTTGCCGACCCACATGCCGGCGGCGACCTGGGCCCTGACCTGGGCCGGGTAGGCGGCGGCGTACTGGCCCTCGTTGAACATCGTGGCCCGCAGGCCGTTCTGCCGGAGCGCGTTCAACAGGTTGGGTGTGTTGCCGGACGGGCCGTCGTCGAAGGTGAGTCCGACGTAGCCGGTACAGGTGGCGGCCTGCGCCGGGACGGCGTGGACGGTGAGGGTGCCCGCGACGACCAGCGCGAGGGCGGCGCCCAGCCCCGTCGTGAGAGAACGACGTGACGCGGGACACCGTCGGCTGCCGCTCATCCCGACACCGTGATGTTGGAGCTGCCGCTGCTCTGGTAACCCTCGGTCGCGAGGATCATGTAGTACTTGAAGCTGCCGAGTGGCATCCCGGCGCGGCCCCATGCGTCGAAGTGGTTGCCGGTGGTGATGGTGCCCCCGGTCCGCTTGGACTGACGCACGCTCCAGTACTGGTTGAAGGTCTTGGTGCCTTCCACGGACGGGGCGTTGTACCGCGTCGTCATGTAGATGTCGTACGTTCCGCCGTCGCTGGTGACGGTGCCCTTGTACGTGCCCGTGGGCCGGTAGGTGCCCCAGTTGTCGACGATGTAGTACTCGACGAGCGGGTTCGACGTCCAGCCGTACAGCGACAGATAGCCGTTGCCGGACGGGCTGAAGCTGCCCGAGTAACTGACGTTCCGGCGGGCGCCGGTGCTCCAGCCCTTGCCGCAGACGAAGTTGCCGGTGTTCCTCCAACTGGTGCTGTAGTTCCCGCCGTTGCCCAGGGTCATGGAGACCGTGTTCTGCGCGTCCGTCCAGAACGAGTAGTAGAAGCCGTTGTTGGTTCCGGTCTGGTTCGTGGTGATGACGGTCGCGGCACGGGCGGTACCGGGCAGCGCCAGCGCCGTGGCCGTGCCCAGCAGCAGACCGCAGGCGGCCCTGCGGCTCATCGGGTGTGCGGGTGCGCCGTTCACGGGTGTGCCATTCATGGGGGGTTCCTCCTCGGGTCCGAGGGCGGGTTTTGGTCCGCCAGTGTTGGCCTGTCCCCGTCAAGCGTCAATAGTTTCGTTGGAAGCTCGAAACATTCGAAGTAACTTAGCCTGCGGATTGTTTCTTTTCTGGTGGCTCAAACTGCCTGCATGCGACCCAAGTTGGTTCCGAATGTTTCGAAGAATTTCCGGACTCACGTGCACATGAGAAGGGGCAGGTGCCGAACCCGGCACCTGCCCCAACCGTGCTGTCGCGGCTTACCGCGCCACGCTCAGCGACAGCGCGAACCGTCCTCCCTCATCCGTCCACCAGTGGGTCAACTCCAGCCCGGCAGCGAACAGTTCGGCGCGCACGCCCTCCTGGCGGAACTTCGCCGAGATCTCCGTGCGCAGTTCCTCGCCGTCGGTGAAGTCGACCGCGAGGTCCAGCGCGTGGATCTTCACCGTCTGCGCCGCGCGCGAGCGCAGGCGCATTTCGATCCACTCGTTGTGGGAGTCCCACAGGGCGACGTGGTCGAAGGCGTCGGGGTCGAAGTCGGCGCGGAGTTCGCGGTTGACGACGGTCAGGACGTTCTTGTTGAAGGCGGCTGTCACGCCGGCCGCGTCGTCGTAGGCGCGGACCAGAACCTTCTCGTCCTTGACCAGGTCCGTGCCGAGGAGCAGCGCGTCGCCGGGGGAGAGGAGGGAGCGGACCGCGGTGTGGAAGGCGGCGCGTTCGGCCGGGAGCAGGTTGCCGATCGTGCCGCCGAGGAACGCGATCAGCCGGGGGCCCGGCGTGTCCGGGAGGGTCAGGCTCGCCGTGAAGTCGGCGATCAGGGCGTGGACCTGGAGGTCCGGACGCTCGGCGACGAGGGCCTCGCCCGCCTGTGTGAGCGCGCTCTCGCTGACATCGACCGGGACGTAGGTGTCCAGGCCGGTGAGGGCGTCGAGCAGATGCCTGGTCTTCTCGGAGGAGCCCGAGCCGAGCTCGATCAGAGTGCGGGCGCCGGTCGCGGCGGCGATCTCACCGGCGCGGGTGATGAGGATCTCCCGCTCGGCGCGCGTCGGGTAGTACTCGGGCAGCTCGGTGATCTGCTCGAACAGCTCGCTGCCCTGGGCGTCGTAGAACCATTTCGGCGGCAGCGTCTTGGGCGTGCCGGTCAGGCCCTGTTGGACGTCGGCGCGCAGGGCGGCGTCGGTGGCGTCCTCGGGCAGGGTGCGGGTGAGAAGGAACGGGCTCACGTACGGGGCTCCTTCGGCAGTGCGGGGGCCGGGGCGTCGCTCGGCTCCTTGAGGGGGGTGAGCAGCACGTCGGTGCGGCTCGCCGCGAGCAGGGTGCGGTCGGGGACCTCCTGCCAGTGCGGGTCGTCGTCGTAGGGCTCGGACGCCACGACGGTGCTGCGGCCGGGCTGGGACAGGTACCAGAGGGTGTCGCCCCAGGTGGTCGCGGTGATCGTTTCGCCGTTGGTGAGCAGCAGGTTGAGCCGGGAGCCGGGGGCCGCCTCGGCGACCTCCAGGACCGTGTCGGCCAGGGCCTGGCCCTCGTCGTCGCCGTTGCGCAGCCGAGCCAGGATCAGCGCCCAGACGAGCGCCGAGTCGTTGCGGGCCTCCAGCGACAGCACGTCGACGGCGGGCAGGGCGGAGATGAGCGGGGCGAGCGAACCCGGCCAGCCCTTCACCGCGCCGTTGTGGCTGAACAGCCAGGGCCCCGCGACGTACGGTGCCGCCGCGGCCTCCGCGTCCGCCCCGGACAGGGTGGCATCGCGGACGGCGGCCAGTACGGCCCCCGAGCGCACGACGCGCGCGAGGTCGGCGAAGGACAGGTCCGCCCAGATGGGCCCGGCCCGGCGGTAGCGGGCCGGTGCCGGGTCCCCCTCGGCGTACCAACCCACCCCGAAACCGTCGGCGTTGACCGTGCCGTGGCGCTGGTGCCGGGGTGCCCACGACTGCCGGTAGAGGCTGTGTGCGGGGTCGACGAGGACGCTGCCGAGCGTCTCCTCGGGGCCCAGGTAGGCGAGGTGACGGCACATCAGGCGTCTCCTGCGGAACGGGCGGTGCGGAAGCCGGAGAAGATCTGCCGCCGGATCGGGTAGTCCCAGTTGCGGAACGTGCCCCGGCAGGCCACCTGGTCCACCGCGAACGAGCCACCGCGCAGCACCTTGTAGTCCGGCCCGAAGAACACCTCCGAGTACTCCTTGTACGGGAAGGCCTCGAAGCCCGGGTACGGTGCGAGGTCGCTCGACGTCCACTCCCACACGTCGCCGATCAACTGCCGTACACCCAGCGGAGATTCGCCCTTCGGGTAGCTGCCGGCGGGAGCGGGGCGCAGATGACGCTGGCCGAGGTTGGCGTGCTCGGGCTGCGGGTCGCCGTCGCCCCACGGGTAGCGCATGGAGCGGCCGGTCGCCGGGTCGTGGCGGGCGGCCTTCTCCCACTCGGCCTCGGTGGGCAGCCGCCGGCCGGCCCAGCGGGCGTAGGCGTCCGCCTCGTACCAGCACACGTGCAGCACCGGCTCGTCCCTCGGCACCACCTCGGTGACGCCGAAGCGGCGCCGTAGCCACTGCTTGCCGTCGCGGTGCCAGAACTGCGGTGCCCGGATGCCGTGCTTGCGGATGTGCGCCCAGCCCTCGGACGTCCACCAGCGCTCGTTCTCGTAGCCGCCGTCCTCGATGAACGCCTGGTAGGCGCCATTGGTCACCGGCGTGGTGTCGATGTGGAACGACGCCACCTCGCGCCGGTGCGCCGGGCGTTCGTTGTCCAGCGCCCACGGCTCGGTCGAGGTGCCCATGGTGAACGGGCCGCCGGGAACGAGGACTTCGGCCGGTCCGGTGAACAGCGGAACCGGATCCGGGTCGGGGGCGGTCAGGGCCTGCGGCCCCTTGCGCAGCTGATGGGTGATCAGCATCGTCTCGTCATGCTGCTGTTCGTGCTGCGCGATCATTCCGAAGGCGAAGCCCGCCTCGGTCAGCCGCGTCCCGTGGAAGGCGGCGCCCTCCAGCACGTCCATCACACGGCCGCGCACCTCGGACGCGTAGCTGCGCGCCTCGGCGGGCGGCAGCAGCGGCAGCGAGGGCCGTTCGGAGCGCGGGTGCTCGAAGGCGTCGTAGAGGCCGTCGATCTCGGGCCGCATCGCCTCGCGTCCCGCGACCGTCCGCAGCAGCCACAGCTCTTCCTGGTTGCCGATGTGCGCCAGGTCCCACACCAGCGGCGACATCAGCGGCGAGTGCTGGGCCGTGAGATCGGGCTCCTCGACGCAGCTGGTCAGGAGCGTGGTGCGGTCACGAGCGGTGACGAGCATGGTCAGCGCCCGCTCGCGGAGCGTCTCCGCGTCGATGAACGAGTCCTCCGTGGTGGATTCGTCGATGGCGGGGTCGGTCATGTGCGGATGTCCTTCCCATGCGGGCGCCGGTCGGTGCCGCGCACCCGGTCCAGCAGATCGTCGGCCGGGCTGCGGCCCTGGATGACATAGCGGTCGAGGTACGCCGCCACGGCGTCCGTGACCTCGCTGGTGGCGCCGATCCTGGGCAGGGCCTCCACCGCCGCGGCGAAGCAGGTGATGGCCGCCTCGTGCAGTTCGGGGTCGGCCAGGCCGTGGCGGGCGGCGTCGATCCACAGGGGATTGTGCGGCGCCGGCAGCCCGAGTGCCCGCTCGGCCAGGGGCTTCACAGTGCGGTAGGCGGTCTCGGCGGCCTCCGGATCGTCGAAGAGCGCCGCCGTCACGGCGAGCGGGACGATCCACCCGTCCTCGCCGGGCTGCGCGTCGATCATGCGCATTTCGAGGAACCCGCGCGGTCTGACCGGCGGGAACAGGGTCGTGATGTGGTAGTCGAGATCCTCCCGGGTCGGTGGCCTGGGCGCCCCGGACTCGGCCCACTCCCGGAAGGTCAGCCCCTCCGGAACGTCCCAGGGCCCGTCGTCCTTGCGGACGCACATCACCGGGGCATCCAGGACATGCCGGGCCCAGGCCCGGCGCGGGTCGCCGTTCAGCGGGGGTGCGCCCGCCCTGCCGGGGCCGATCTCCAGCCACAGCAGCTGCCGGGTGGAGCGCCAGCCCGTGGGCTGCCGGCCGGCGAGCGGGGAGTTGGCGAAGGCGGCCACCAGGACCGCTCCCAGCTGGTGCGCCAGCCACCAGCGGCGCCCGTGGCCGAGGGGACCGGGCTCCTCGTAACCCGCGTCCAGGCTGATCTGGACGGAGGCGGAGGTGCACATCATGCGACGGCCGGCCGGTCCGGTCCGGTCGAGGCAGGCCTCCAGGGCGTCGTAGCGCGGTTCGTGCAGGAACCGGCGGGGTGCGTGCCATGGGTCGTGGCCTATGCCGACGAGGCCGAGTTCCTGCCCGGTCAGGACCGAGCGGACGGCGTCCAGGTCGGCGGAGACGGTGCGGATGCACTCCATCAGGGAGGCGGCGGGCGGCGAGCTGAGCTCCAGCTGACCGCCGGGCTCGATGGTGAGCGCCGACCTCAGAGGTACGTTCCGCAGAGCGGCATAGGCCGCTTCGAGTCGTTCGGTTGTGACGGGGAGCTGCGGTGTGCGCAGCTCGTGTACGAGCCATTCCACTTCCACCCCGACGGTGCGGGGCGGGCCGGTCTTGAAACAGATGCCCCGGACCAGTGCCTCCACCTCGGGTGGGGTGAGGGCGGTGCGGGGCTCCGTACAGTCGGGCGCCGTATGAGTACTCGGCGTATCGGACATGCCAGGAACCTCCAGAGATTCGAACGTGCCGCCGACCCGGGCCGTCAGGTGCCCGGACGGCAGCACTCGTCCCACCCAAGACCCTCACGCCGTATCGCACAAGGGTGCGTATCGGCACGTTCTGGCTCGGTAATCTCCTCACTCCACGCGTTCGCCAGACCTTTCCCGGCCGTTCGCGCACGCGGAAACTCTGTTGCACGGCATGTCCAGCATCGCCCAGGATCGGTCCATGAGCACGACGGGGGAAATCGCGCGGCGCGCGGGCATGGCGCTCACGGGGGTGGCGCCATGAGCGCGCGCCTGCGCGGTATCGCGCAGCAGACGGAGCAGATCGTCGCGGCGGGGGTGTATCGCGCGTCCGACGGGCGCGAGGTGTCGATCGCGGGAGCCGTCGAGGCGGCTCGGGCGGGGACGCGGATGTACGGGCCGGATCCGGTGACCGTGCCATCGACGGCCGGCACCGACACGTTCTTCGAGGTCACCGGCGAGAGCAGCCTGCAGGCCGCGCGCCGGCTCGGCGGCGAGGTCGCGGTGCTGAACTTCGCGTCGGCCCGCAACCCCGGCGGCGGATACCTCAACGGCGCCCAGGCGCAGGAGGAAGCCCTGTGCCGCGCCTCCGCGCTGTACACGTGCCTGGTCGAGGTCCGGGAGTTCTACGACCACCACCGAACCCACCGCGACCCGTTCTACACCGACCGCGTCATCCACTCACCGGCGGTTCCCGTCTTCCGTGACGACCGCGGCGTCCTGCTGGACGAGCCGTGCACCGCGGGCTTTCTGACGGCGGCGGCTCCGAACGCGGGCGTGATCAGGCGTACGGCACCGGAGCGCGCCGACGAGCTGCCGCAGGCCCTGGCCGTGCGCGCGGAGCGGGTGCTGGAGACGGCCGCGGTGCACGGCTATCGCCGACTGGTGCTGGGCGCGTGGGGCTGCGGGGTGTTCCAGAACGATCCGGCACAGGTGGCGGGCGCCTTCCGAGCACTGCTCGGACCCGGTGGCCGCTTCGTCGGCGCCTTCGAGCATGTGGCGTTCGGGATATTGGACCGTACGGCGGGCAACACGGTGCGCGGGGCGTTCGTGCGGGCGTTTCCCGAGCGGCAGCTTCAGCCGTAGAGGGGCCGGCGGTGTGGTGAGGCCCCCGCAGACGGGGGATGCGGCGGGGGCCTCGTCCAGGTAGACGGATGGATGGGCCAATGAGTTCCTGACCGGCGCGATGACTTTTGCAGTGCGTTTTGTCAGCGCGCTTCGTCAGTGTGTTCCGCAGTACGTTCTGTCAGCGCGGGCGCCCGATCTGCATGCCGGGGCGGCGGCGGTGGACGGTCAGGTAGGCGAGGCCGTCGTCGCCCGCGGCGATGCTGCGGGTGGATCCGTGGGGGAGCCAGACCAGCGCGCCGGGGCTGAGGGGCTGCGGTTCGTCGTCTACGTGCCGGCCGCCGAGGGAGCCGTAGCCGGAGACGACGAGCAGGAGCACATCCAGGTCCGGCTCCGCGTGCGGGGCGACATGGCGGCCGGGGGTCAACCGGACGAGATTGGCGTCGAGTTGGCGTCCGCTCTCGGTGAGCTTCCACGCGATGGCGGCCTCGGTCGGTGCCGCGTCGGCCAAGGCGGCGGTGTCACAGAGGATGCGCGCGGTCGGTCCGTCAGGCCCTTCGTCCGCTCCGTCGCCCTGTGGCCCGGCGCTGGTCATCGGCTGCCCCTTCCCTCCTGCTCACCTGTCACACAGCTTGCCGTAGAATTATTACAGGCGCTGTTTGGAGAAAAAAATCCCAGGTGGGATACCGGGTCGGAGAGGGGTGAGCTGGCGTGAAGGGTGCGAGCGCGCGCATCAGCCCGCGTCGGCGCGAGGTCCTCGACGTGCTGCGCGCGGCCTCGGGTCCGCTGGGTGTCGCGGAGGCGGCCGAGCGCCTCGGTGTCCATCCCAACACCGTGCGGTTCCACCTGGAGACGCTGGTCGAGCAAGGGCTCGTCGTGCCCGAGGTGCTGGAGCCCTGCGGGCCGGGGCGCCCGCGGACGGTCTACGCTCCGCGCCCGGGCATGGACCGGGGCGGAACCCGCCGCTATCAGATGCTTGCGCGGATGCTGCTCGGCCAGCTGGCGACCACGGGACCCGACGCGCGCTCCACGGTCGTGGAGGCGGGGGAGGCCTGGGGTCGTTCTCTGGCGGATCAGTCTTCGCCGGCGTCCGAGCGGCCCACCGCCGCGGAGTCGGTCTCCCGGCTCGTAGGCCTGCTGAACGACCTCGGCTTCGACCCGGCCGCCTCCACGAGCGCCGGTGAGGAGGGTGGAGCGCCGTCGCTGATCCGGCTGCGGCACTGTCCTTTCCTCGAACTCGCCGAGGAGCACGGTCAGTTGGTGTGCCCGCTCCATCTGGCCCTGATGCAGGGGGCGTTGGCCGAAATGAGTGCCCCACTGACGGTGACGGACCTCGAACCGTTCGCGGAACCCGACGTGTGTCTGGCCCACTTGGCGCCCGCACCGCAGTAACCGCAGTAAACGGCAGACGGCAGATTTCAGAAAGGCGCGCTTGATGTACCCCACGTGGGCCGCGGCAGCGGTCGCGATGACCTTCGTCTGGCTCGGCATGGTGCTGGCGATCTCGTTCCTCGAGGCACCGCTGAAGTTCCGCGCCCCCGGCGTGACCATCCCCCTCGGACTGGGAATCGGTCGGCTCGTCTTCCGGGCGCTGAACCTCGTCGAGGCCGCACTCGCCGTCGCGATCGTGATCGCCGTCGCCGGTGATGCGTCGACCGCGGTCGTGACACCTGTCGTCGCCGCGGTGGTCCTGCTCCTCGCGCAACTGCTCGTGGTACGCCCGCGACTGAACCGCAGGTCGGACCGCATCCTGGCGGGCGAGGGCCTGCCCCGATCGCACGAGCACTTCTACTACGTCGGCCTGGAGTTGGCGAAGGTCGCGGCGCTGATCGCGCTGGGCGTGGGCCTGTTGACCATCGGCTGACGGCACAATGATCGGATTCCACCGAGGTGGGCCGGTGGCGGCGGTGGTGGCGGCGACGAAGGAGACCGAATGCCGGGACTGATCATCTTCCTGAACGGGACGTCCAGTTCGGGCAAGTCCAGCATCGCGAAGGAACTGCTGCAGATCCTGGACGAGCCGTACTTCCACATGCCGGTGGACGCCTTCCACGCGATGCGAACGCGTCGAGTGGTCAGTCCGGAAGAGTTGCCCGACCTTCTGCGGCGCACATGGATGGGCTTCCACCGGGCAGTGGCCGGGATGGCCGCGGCCGACAACAACGTGGTGGTCGACCATGTGCTGAGCGAGGAGTGGCGGCTGCCGGACTGCCTGGGACTCTTCAGTGCCAGGGATGTCGTCCTCGTCGGCGTGCGCTGCTCGCTGGAGGAACTCCAGCGCCGTGAACAGGCACGGGGCGATCGCCCGGAGGGCCTGGCAGCCATGCAGTTCGAGCGGGTCCACGCGCACGGCCTGTACGACCTGGAGTGCGACACCACCACGGCCGGTGCTGCTGACTGCGCCCGGCAGATCAGTGCCTTCCTGCAGCAGCGGCCGACCCCGACGGCGTTCGAGCAGCTCCGGACGACGCTGCGCCCGGATCTGGCGGCCCCTGGAAGAGAGGCGGTAGCACTGTCCTGACCTCGTTACTGTCAAGGACCCGACAGCCGGGCGCAGTCAAGGAGAGGCCGTCAACGTGTCGATACGCCAGACCTTCGCCAAGCTCTTCGAGAGCACGGCCGAGAGTCCCGACGGCGACTCGTTCGCCGTGGAGCGCGCGTGCCAATGCTCGCCGCAGTGGCCCGGCCTGGAGACGACGGCGAACGGTCACATGCTCCCGGCTCAGCCCTCCGGCCACTACAGCGTTCTGACGAACCCGGAGGTCGGCCCGTTCGTGGCACGCTGCACCGGCTGTCAGGCTCGTTATCCCGACCCATGGGTGATCCCGCAGGGTGCGCCGATGCCTTTCGACTGGGCTCGTTAGAACTCTGGCCCCGCGACTCCGCCGGCCTCAGCTCCAGCCGTAGCGCTCCGCCAGCCGCTGCCGGACCAGGTTGAACCGGCCCCGGTCCAGAGCGCAGGCCTCGCGGCGCATGCCGTCCTCGTGGAGGCGCAGGACGCGGTCGACGTCGATCCAGGAGTCGCGGCCGGTGCGGTCCCAGGGGCCGCTGCCGATGGCCACCCACTCCCGGTCGCCGTCGTGGCGCTTGCTGGAGAGCTGGACGGCGAGCAGGGTGCCGGCGGCCTCGCGGGCGACGACGAGGACCGGGCGGTCCTTGCCGCGGCCGTCGTTCTCCTCGAAGGGCACCCAGGTCCACACGATCTCACCGGGGTCGGGGTCGCCGTCGTGCGCGGGGGCGTACTCGGTACGCACCTTGCCGACCTGGCGCGGGTCGGCCTCGGTCGTGGCGGTGGCGCCGTAGCGGCCCGGGACGTTCTCATCGGTATACGCGGTCACGAGGGCACCTTAGACGGAGAGGGTGTCGGCCTCTGACAGCGCCTGCGCAAAAGGCCGGGGGCCCTCGGAAGAACCGAGAACCCCCGGGCACGCTGCGCGGAACTTGCCCCCTATCCCTCCTTCTCCACCGGCACCCGCTGCGCCGGCGGAGCCGCGATCCCGTTCAGGGACGGTGAAGTCTCCTTCGGTGTCTGTCCGTTCTGATTCATCGAGGCCAGCAGCTGACGGGCGAGGCCGAGGCCGGTGCCGCCCATGGTGAGCGCCTTGGCGAGCATGTCGGCCATGCCGTCGGCGCCGTTGAGGACCACCATGTTGTCGACGCTGCCGAAGGCCGACGCGCCGGCCTTGACGATCTCCGGCCAGTTCTCGGCGAGTTGCTGCGCGACGACCGCTTCCTGGTTCTCCGCGAGGGCCGCGGCCCTCGCCTTGATGGCCTCGGCCTCGGCGAGTCCCTTGGCCTTGGTCGCCTCGGCGTCCGCCAGGCCCCTGGCCTGCGAGGCCGCCGCCTCCGCCTCACCGGTGGCCCGTGTGGCGGCCGCCATGGCGGCACCACGGGCCTTGGTCGCCTCGGCCTCGGCGCCCGCGGCCGCCTTGACCCGGGTCGCCTCGGCCGCCGCCGCGAGCTCCGTCTCCTTCGCCTTGGCCTGGGCGCCGGAGATACGTGCGTCGCGCTCGGCCTCGGCCAGCGTGCGCTTCTCGTAGGCCATGGCGTCCGCCGGCTTGCGGACGTCGGCCTGGAGCTGCTGTTCCCGCCGGTGCGCCTCGAGTTCGGCGACCCGCGTCTCCTGGACGACGACCTCCTGCCGGGCCGCGGCGTCGGCGAGCGGGCCCGCCTGCCGGGCCTGTGCGCCTGCCTTGTCCCGTTCGGCCTGGTAGCCGGCCTGCAGGATCTCGCTGTCCCGGGTGGCTTCCGCCATCCGCGCCATCGCCTGCTGCTCGGCTTCCGTGGCGAGCCGGTTCGACTCCGCCTGCGCGATCCGCGCGTCCCGCTGTACGGCCGAGGCATGCGGCAGAGCGAGGTTGCTGATGTATCCGGTCGGATCCTCGATCTCGTGGATCTGCAGCGAGTCGACGATCAGGCCGAGCTTCTCCATCTCCGTGCCGCAGGCCGCGCGGGTCTGCCCGGTGAGCTTCTCCCGGTCGCGGATCATGTCCTCGACCGTCAACCCGCCCACGATGGACCGCAGATGACCGGCGAAGACGTTGTGCACCCGCTCCGACATCAGCTTCTGCTGGTCGAGGAACCGGCGGGCAGCGTTGGCGATCGACACGAAGTCGTCGCCCACCTTGAAGATGACCACGCCCCGCACCTTGAGCGGAATGCCCTGGTGGGTCACGCAGTCCACATGCAGTTCGGTCTCGTTCAGGTCGAGCGAGAGCTTGCGCACCGCCTGCACACCGGGCAGCACCAACGTGCCGCGTCCGGTGACGATGCGGAAGCCCATGCCCTCCCCGAGTCCCTCCGTCTTGTGCTTGGAGCCGGAGATGATCAGTGCCTCGTTGGGTTCCGCGACACGCCACATCAGCTTGAACAGACCGATCAACGCGGCGATGGCAACGACGGCCACCCCCGCAACGACGCCGACGATCATCGGCATACGCCCCCTTTGAATGGTGCCCTTTCGGCACCGAACGAAGGGAGTGTGCTCCTGCGCGGAGCCCGGTAGAAGACGCTGACGAATCCTTGTCGCGTTCTTGACGCGCAGCCCGCCAACAGGCTCTCACCTGCGTGAAGTTGGGCTCACCTGTTAAATCAAGTGCTGGCTCGGGTGCTCAACTGTCGTATGCCTCAGTGACGTACACCGTCCTCGGCGGCAGGTACTCCACGACCATGACCACCGTGCCCCGCTCCATCCGGGTCGTCCTGGTCGCCGCATAGGCGAGGAAGTGCTCGGCACCGCCCCGCACCCGGACGATCACCTCGCCGACGAGTCCGGGCCCGACCGTTCCGGTGACCCGCCCCATGAGCCCCACCATCGACGCATCGTCCATGGTCACAGGGTACGGGCGGAACGGGCCTACGCCGCCGGGGAGTCGCTCACCGCGAGTTCCGGCGGCCACGCCTCGTGCCAGCGCAGCTCCGCCTCCAACTGCGCGGCGAGCGAGATCAGCAACGGCTCGCTGCCGGCCGGCCCGAGCAGTTGCGCCCCAACGGGCAGGCCGCCACTCACGAACCCGGCCGGCACATTCACACCGGGCCAGCCCAGCACGTTCCACGGCCAGGCGTACGGGCAGGCGGCGATCATCGCCCGGTCGGTGGCGAAGCCGCTCAGTTGAAGCATCGAGCCGATGCGCGGCGGGGGAGCGGCCGTGGTCGGCGCGAGGATGACGTCGTACGACTCGAAGAAGCCGCCGATACGACGGTGCAGCACCGCCTCCGCACGCCGCGCCGCCCTCAGCGGTGCCCCGCCGAGCAGCCGTCCCAGCCGGGCGGCGTCACGGGTGCGCCGGTCGAGCAGCGCCGGGAAGGGTGCCTCGCCCACGCGCTCGGCGAGACCGACGGTGGCGCGGGGGATGAAGGTGAGCCCGATCTGCCCGTACGGCGGGTCGGCCTCCTCCACCACATGCCCCAATCCGCTGACTCTCTCGGCGAGTTGGACGACCCGAGCCCGCACTTCCGGCTGCAGGCGCGCGGGCAGGGCGGTGAACGGCGGCTTGAGGGCGAGCGCGATACGCAGCCGCCCGGGTTCCCGCCCGACCGCCTCGAACGCGTCGATGCGGGGTGGCTGGTGCGGATCGCGCTCATGGTTGCCGCTCGCCGCGTCGAGCAGCAGGGCCGCGTCCGCGACCGTACGGGCGAGAGTGCCGTTGACGGTGATGCCCTGGAAGGACTCGCCGCGCGGCCAGGTCGAGATGCGCCCCCGCTGCGGCTTGATGCCGATGAGGTGGGTCCAGGAGGCGGGGATGCGCACGGAGCCGGCGCCGTCCGAGCCGAGGGCGGCGGGTACGAGCCCGGCGGAGACGGCGGCCGCCGACCCGCCGGACGAGCCGCCGGGTGTGTGCTCCGGATTCCACGGATTACGGGTAGCGCCGAAAGCCGGCCCCTCGGTGAACGGCCACTGCCCGAACTCGCAGGTGTTGGTCTTGCCGATGATCACGGCCCCGGCCGCACGCAACCGCCGTACGGCCTCCCCGTCTTCGGCGACCAGCGGAAACTCCCCGTCGCAGCCGAACGCGGTCGGCTCGCCGGCGACGTCCATGTCGTCCTTGACGGCGACGGGCACGCCGAGCAGCGGCTTCCGCACTCCGGCGGCGAGCTCCTTGTCGGCGGCGTCGGCCTCGGCGAGAGCGGCCTCGGCCCGCACGATCCGGAAGGCGTTGACGGTGGACCGGCTCGCCTCGATACGCGCCAGCGCCTGCTCGACGAGCACCCGGGAGCTCACCTCCCCGTCGGCCAGCGCTCGGACGGACTCCGCCAGGCCTGCGGCACGGTCGAGCGTCATGGGGGACCTCCGGTTGCACGGGGCGTTGTCTACTGAACAGTAACGTCCGTGAGGTGGAGGGGGAACGGGCTCGACGGGGGCTCGCAAAGGTGAGGGCGATCCGGCAGGCCAGATCGTCGGCGTGCGCCGCGCTGGAGCGTCGGCAGGGCCGATGGACGTCCACGACGCTGCAACTTTCGCGGTTCCGGACTGGATACCCCGACGTCACCGATCACCGTGGCGCTGACTTTGCCGCTCCAGAGCATGCTCGACCCCGCGGGCGGCCTCGCCCCCGGCGACCCGCGGCGCATGGCCGGGCGCGTCATCGAATCCGCCGCCGTCGAACCGACCCCACTGTGCATGCGCTCCGGGGCTACGGCATGCCCCGTGCGGTGGAGGCTACCGGCCTATGCCTCGATGTTGTGCGACTTCTTGACTGCGGTCGCAGAACTGCCCTACATTCGCAACGCTCCCGATCATCCCGCGTGTACTGCTGATCTCGTCCGCGGGTTTTCCTCTCCTCGGCCCAGCTCTCCCCGCGAGCTGCCCCGGCCGGCCCTACCCGTCAGGAGATCCGTGTGTCCACCACAGTCGGCAACACTCCGGAAGCCGCGACAGCGGGCCCGGCGCTGACCCCCGGAACACTCGTCGGCGGCCTGATACCCGTGTGCCTGGAGCAAGTTGGTCTCGCCGTGCCGGCCACCTCAACGGCCTGTTCCAGACGAATCTGCACCCGGTCGGCTCGCAGCTGACCTGGATCACCGGCGCCTTCCTGCTCCTGGTGACGGTGGTGGAGCTGACGTTGGGTCTGCTGGGCCCGGCCGGTCACCCGCCGACCGGATGCCACCTCTCCTGCACGCCCTCTCCTGCGCGCTCTTTCCTGCGCATCGGCACACCTGGCACGACACAGAACTCCTGGCGCGCCTCCCCGCGCCGGGCCGGCATATCCCGCATTGGAGTCCCAGTGAGACCGAACAACCGCACATGGCTGGGTCGTTCAGCCCTCTCCGTCTCCGTTCTCCTCGCAGCGTCGGTCGTACAGTCCTCGGCGGCCGGTGCCACCGAGGTCGGCGCGCAGGGCGCGGAGAGTCCGCGGATCAGCTGCGCGTCCCTCGCCGGAGCGCAGATCCCGGCGAGCGCCATCGCACTGCGCACCGACGGCGCCACGATCACCTCCGCCACCCTCGTCGCCGCCTCCGGCACCCTGCCCGAGTACTGCGCCGTGCGCGGCACGGTCAACTCGGTCGACGCCTCCGCCCCCGACATCGGCTTCGGCGTCGACGTGCCCACCCAATGGAACGGCTCCGCCTGGCAGTTGGGCGGCGGCGGCAACGACGGATCGGTCCCCAACCTGGCCGTCACCCAGCTGGGCCAGGGCTACGCCGTCTACGGCGGCGACTCCGGCCACCAGGGCCAGGGCGTGGCCTGGGCGTACAACGACGAGTCCTGGCTGAACTTCTCCTACCAGCAGATCAAGAAGACCCATGACGCCGCCACCGACGTCCTCAAGCTCGTGTACGGCCACCAGCAGAAGCTGAACTACTGGCAGGGCACCTCCCAGGGTGGCCGGGAAGGCCTGGAGGCCGTCACGCGCTTCCCCGACGACTACAACGGCGTCGCGGTCACCGTCCCGCTGGCCGACTTCTCCAGCCTGATGCCCAACCCCGTCTACCTGGGCTCGCGGCAGACGACCGGCGCCACCTGGATCGCGCCGGCACAGCAGACCCGCGTCGCCCGCACCGTACTGTCCATGTGTGACGGCCTGGACAACGCGGTCGACGGCGTCATCAACGACTACGCCGCCTGCAACCACAAGGCCGATCCCGACACCCACGCCTCGGACGCCTTCTACGCCAAGCTGCGGTGCACGACCCAGGACACTTCCGGCGACTGCCTGTCCGCCGGGCGGATCGACACCCTGAAGAAGATGTACGGGACCCTCGCCTATCCCTACCGGCTCGCCAACGGCCGTACCGACTACGCCGGTTGGGGCACGGGCATGGAAGGAGCGAACGGCTGGCTGTGGAGCTCCACCCAGCCCACCACCACCCAGACCGCAGGGTTCGGCATCGGCTGGCCCGTCCTGCAGGCGCACCTCTCCGGTACCGATGCGGGCACCTACGCGGTCGGTGACTTCGGCCTTCTGAAGGAGAAGGACACGCTGCGGCAGATGTCGTACCAGCTCGACATCTCCAGCGACCTGGACCGGTGGATCGCCCGTGGTGGCAAGCTGCTGATGGTCACCAACGCTTCCGACGCCATCTCCAACCCCCGGGCACAGATGGCCCTGTATCAGCGCTGGGCCACGGCCTACGGCCACAAGGCACTCGACCGGCACGTTCGGTACTACGTCGACCCGAACCAGGGGCACGTCGGCGGCGGCAAGGACGCCACCGGCGCGACACTGCCCTCGACCATCGACATGGCCGGCTACCTGGTCAACTGGGTGGAGAAGGGCGTCGCCCCCGGCAAGTCGCTGATTGCCTACAACACCAGCGACCCGGCCACGGCCACGTACTCCAAGCCCGTGTGCTCCTACCCCACGTACCCCCGCTACCGCGGCACCGGCGCCCTGACCAGCGCGTCCAGCTACACCTGCGCTTCCTGACCGGGCAAGCTCCAGCTCTGGCCCGCTCCAGGTCGGGCACCCAGATTTCGAAACGGGCGCCGGCCGGGACCTGGACGAGCAGATGGTGCGCGTGACCTTGGGTCCCAGCCGTACGGCTGCGAACGTTTTGAGGAGCTTCGCACCGTACGCCTGGCGAACGTCTCAGTGGCCCGGGCCGCGTGGGCTGTGGACCTCACGGTGATCACGGTATCCGAAGCGTGCGTCCGGGGCTCCCGGACGCACGCTTCCGAAGCTCAGTTGCGGTAGCGGTAGAGGATGCGGCCGCGGGTCAGGTCGTAGGGGCTGAGCTCCACGAGCACGCGGTCGTACGGGAGGATCTTGATGTAGTTCTTCCGGATCTTCCCGCTGATGTGCGCGAGCACCTGGTGCCCGTTCTCCAGCTCCACCTTGAAGTTGGCGTTGCGTAGGCATTCGATGACGGTGCCCTCGATTTCCAGGCCGTTAGCTGTTCTTGCCAAGGTCTCTCTCTTCTCGAGTCGGTGAGTCGGTGAGTCGGTGAGTCGGTGAGTCGGATGGGGTCGGTTCGTTTCGGTGCGTGAGCAGGCGTCAGCGGTACACCAGCTCCAGGTAGCTGCTCGATCGCCGGGCGCCGACGCCCTCGAACAGCGCGATCGCCGCGGTGTTGGATTCGTCCACCTCGGCCCAGGCGGAGTCGATCCCGTCCCGATGCAGCGTCCTCAGCGCGTGGGTCAGCAGCGCCCGTCCGATGCCACGGCGGCGCTGATCGGCCCGTACCGCGAGCAGCCCGATCCGCGCCCGGCGGCGCACCGGCACAACCCGGACCAGACCGACGTACTCACCGTTGCAGACCGCGACAGCGTACTTCGCCGGGTCGACCAGCGTGCACCCGGCCGGGCCGGTCAGCAGCTGGGCCGGCATGGTATGCCAGCCGACGGTGGCTTCGACTTCCTCGCGAATCGCGCGGTCCAGCGCGCGCAGCGGGCGCTCGTCCGCCTCGCCGGCGGGCAGGATCGTGACGTCCGCCGGGAGCTGCAGCGCGTCGAGCCCGGTTCGGCGCGGGTGACTGGGCAGGACGTACTCCCGCTCACGGCGTCCGACGACGAATCCGAGCCGCTCCCAGCTCGACCTCAAGTCCTGGTCGGCCTCGCCGACCAGTGTGTAGAGAGGCTCGGGCAGGGCCGCCAGCATCGCGCTGGCGAGCTGGTCGAAGAGCGCTTCCTGCCATACGTCGATGCTGATGAAGAGCCGTCCGTCGGGCCGGTGGGATGCATCGCCGCAACCGGCGATCAGCCCCTCGGCCACGGCCTCCCACCGGGCCTCCGCGACCCGTGTGATCGTCACTGTGTTCATAGGTGTTCGCCTTTCAGGAGTGCCTGGTTGGAGAGGCGCTCCCGACGACACCTGGGTCAGTCGGACACCGTGACGGTGAGAGGGAGCACCCACCTCGATACAGCGTTCATGGGTCTCACCTCCTCCGGCACGTCACGGTTCGACCGCAAGCTATCAGCCGGATCATCAGTCTGGCCAACCGTTTTCCGGGTCCGGGCTCGGAGTCTCCGCCTGGGCGGGAAGCGTCCGGCCCAGGCGGGCGAGCGGGGACGAGGCCATCAGTGCCGGCGACAGCAGCATGCCCGCGGCGGTGACCAGGAGGCCGGTGCGCGTCCCCCACGCTTCCGCGAGGAAGCCGCCGAGCAGTGAGCCGAACGGGGTCAGCCCCATGCCGACGAAGTTGATCGTCGCGGCAGCGCGGCCTTGCATCGCGTCCGGAGTGACAGTCTGCCGGACGGCCATGACCGTGACATTCACCAGCTGACTGAAAGTCCCGAAGACGAAGTTGACCGCGAGAAGCGCGGGAACCGTCACGGCGGGGCTGCCGTCCAGCGCGGGCACGAACAGAAACACGCCGTCGCCGAGTGCCGCCGCGGACACGAGGACGACGCCGTACCCGAAACGGCCGGGCAGACGGGCGGCCAGCAGCGCGCCCAGGAGCGCACCCGGTCCCGTCGCCGCGAGCGTCAGCCCGACGGCGGTGCCCGACAGGTGCAAGTTCCTTGGCAGGAACAGCAGATAGACGGTCATCACCGCCGCGAACGAGAGCTGGAAGGCCGCCGATGCGAGGCACACCGTCCGCAGTGAGGGGGCGCCGGCGACGAAGCGGAGGCCCTCCTGGATTCGCCACCGGAGCCGGGGAGGGCGCTGCGAACGTTCCCGAACGCATTCGCGGCGACCGATCCGCCGGATCGACAGGAATGACACCGCGAAGAACACGGCACTGGATGCGGCGGCGATCGGCGCCGAGAGCATGGACACCAGCGCGCCACCGAGGGCGGGGCCGCCGATCTGCGCGGCGGACCGGCTGCCCTCGAGCGCGCTGTTGCCCCGTACCAGCTGATCGCGTTCCACCAGCCGTACCAAGGACGCCTGATACGCCACGTCGAAGAACACGGACAGCGCTCCGACGGCGAAGGCGATCACGAGCAGCTGCGGCAGGCCGAGCGCACCGAGGAGACCGGCCACGGCTGCGGCGCTCAGGGCCAGGGCCCGGCCGGCGTCGGCCAGCACCATCAGCGTGCGGGTACGCCACCTGTCCACCCACGCGCCGACGAAGAGCGACAGCAACAAGATCGGTGCCTGTCCCACGGCTCGCAGGGCGCCCAACTCACCGGCATCGGCGTGGAGCGTCAGGACGGCGAAGAGCGGCAGAACCACCAGGCTTGCGTGTTCCCCCAGTTGGGAGGCAGTCTGGCCCGCCCAGAGCCGACGGAAGTCCAAGTCCCGCCACAGGCCTGACGGACGACCAGCAGGCCGGCCGGAACGGGACGCGGAGGCGGGAAGGGAAGAGGAGGAGGACGGCACAAGGACCCCTGAGATCACGGAAGACGAGACCCGCCACCCGGCACACGACAGACAAGGTGCACCGGGCCGTTTCAGGCAGCGGGAAAGGAAGGCTCGCTGTGCCGCGGATCAAGGGCAGCACGCGATGACAGGCCGCTCACGGCCACAGATGTCAACGCGTGCTCTGACGACCGACCATGTCCTCGCTCCTCGCTCCTCGTGTACCGCTGGAGTCGCTCGCTGCGCGAACACTAACTTCCACTCGGCCGCGCCCGAAAGGCGAATAAGGCCGGGCAGGCGCGACGGCAAGGAGTCCGGCATCTCGCGCCGGCCTCTACGGATACGGCACCCAGGCGCACAGCGCGCGGTGCACGCCCCGAGATCTCAGCCGCTGACGACCTCGCGCTGGAGTGCGGGAGTGCGGGAATCTGGAACTGGCTCGGGACCGGCGGCCGGCGCACCAGGCGTTCGGTCAACGTCTCCCAGGCGTCTCCCAGGAAGGCGCCGGTCTCTGTGACCCGGTACCAGCGACTTTCCGGCAGCAGCTGGCCGCCGGGCTCGCGTCAGTCGGCTTCTCCGGCTCGCAGCCGTTCGCCGGAAACGCCGCTCTCGTTGACGCTCATCAGGTCAAGCGTCCCAGACACTTGACTCCGCAAGCGACCGCCGCGATCCTCTCCCATGCATTGTGCGGGTCATGACAACCTGATGGGTCGGTCGAGCCCGCCATCCCTCCGACCAAGGGGCGTGGGCCGTGACGCTGACTCGACGCTGGTATCGGCGACGCAAGAACGTCACCATGCTGTCGCTGCTCTTCCTGGTGCTGGCCATGGCGCTCGGCCCCGCGCCGAGTTCGGTGGCCGCCGACGACTGGTGGGACCCGGCCGCGCGCCCGAACCCGGACTCCCAGATCGACGTCACCGGTGAGCCGTTCACCGGCACCAACTCCGCAGGCGACGTACGGGGGTTCGTCGACGCGCACAACCACCTGTTCTCGAACGAGGCCTTCGGCGGGCGGCTGATCTGCGGCAAGGTGTTCTCCGAGCAGGGGGTCGGCGACGCCCTCAAGGACTGTCCCGAGCACTACCCCGACGGCACCCTCGCGATCTTCGACTACATCACCCACGGCGGCGACGGCAGGCACGACCCGGTCGGCTGGCCGACCTTCAAGGACTGGCCGGCGTACGACTCGATGACCCATCAGGCCGACTACTACGCCTGGGTGGAGCGCGCATGGCGTGGCGGGCAGCGGGTGCTCGTCAACGACCTCGTCACCAACGGCGTGATCTGCTCGGTCTACCCCTTCAAGGACCGCAGCTGTGACGAGATGACCTCGATCAGGCTGCAGGCCAGGATGACGTACGCCCTGCAGGACTACATCGACAAGATGTACGGCGGCCCGGGCAAGGGCTGGTTCCGGATCGTCACCGACAGCGCACAGGCCCAAGGCGTCATCAAGCAGGGCAAGTTGGCGGTCATCCTGGGTGTCGAGACCTCCGAGCCGTTCGGCTGCAAGCAGATCCTGGACGTCCCGCAGTGCAGCAAGGCAGACATCGACAAGGGCCTGGACGAGTTGTACGGGCTCGGCGTGCGCTCCATGTTCCTGTGCCACAAGTTCGACAACGCGCTCTGCGGGGTCCGCTTCGACTCCGGCGGGCTCGGAACGGCCATCAACGTCGGGCAGTTCCTGTCGACCGGCACCTTCTGGCAGACCGAGAAGTGCACCGGTCCGCAGCACGACAACCCCATCGGCAACGCGTCCTCCAGCGCGGAGGGGGACCTGCCGGCCGGCGTGAAGGTCCCCTCCTACGACAGTGACGCCCAGTGCAACAAACGCGGGCTCACCGACCTCGGCGAGTACGCCGTGCACGGCATGATGAAGCGCAAGATGATGCTGGAGATCGACCACATGAGCGTCAAGGCGGTCGGCCGGGTGCTCGACATCCTCGATGCCGCCTCCTACCCCGGCGTCATCTCCTCGCACAGCTGGATGGACCTCAACTGGACCGAACGCGTCTACTCGCTGGGCGGTTTCGTCGCCCAGTACATGCACGGTTCGGATGGGTTCGTCGCGGAGGCGAACCGCACCAAGGCACTGCGCGACAAGTACCACGTGGGCTACGGCTTCGGCACCGACTTCAACGGCGTCGGCGACCACCCCGCCCCACGCGGCGCGGACGCTCCGAACAAGGTCACGTACCCCTTCAAGAGCGTCGACGGCGGCTCGGTCATCGACAAACTCACCACCGGACAGCGCACGTTCGACTTCAACACCGACGGCGGCGCCCACGTCGGCATGATCCCCGACTGGATCGAGGACATCCGCAAGAACGGCGGCCAGGACGTGGTCAACGACCTCTTCCGCGGCGCCCAGTCCTACCTCGACACCTGGGGTGCGACCGAGCAGCACCAAGCCTCGGTCAATCTCGCCGACGGCAAGACGGCGACGGCCAGTTCGTCGGAATGGAACCCCTTCACCAGCTACCAGCCGGGGCGGGCCGTCGACGGCGACAGCGGCAGCCGGTGGGCCAGTGACTGGAGCGACGACCAGTGGTGGCAGGTCGACCTCGGCGCCACCAACCGGGTCGGCCGCGTCACGCTGGACTGGGAGCGGGCGTACGGGAAGTCGTACCGCATCGAGGTCTCCACCGACGGCACGAACTGGCAGACCGTCTGGTCCACCACCTCCGGTGACGGCGGCCTGGACACGGCCAAGTTCAACGCCACACCGGCCCGCTACGTCCGCATCCACGGCCTCGCCCGCGGCACCGGCTGGGGATACTCACTCAAGGAAGTGGGCGTCCACAGCGCCTGATTGAGGTATCGACAACCGAGGACACACATGGCACGCATGCCGTCGGCGGAACGGCGCACACAGCTGACGGAAGCGGCGATACGGGCGATGGCCCGGGACGGCGTCGCCAAGACGACGACCCGGTCCATCGCCGCCGAGGCGGGCGTGTCCCTGAGCGTCTTCCACTACTGCTTCGACTCCAAGCAGGCCTTGATCGAGTCGGTCATCACCACCCTCACCGACCACTCCGTGACCGTGGTCAGGCAGGCCCTACGGCCCCGGGCCACCCTCGTCGAGACCGTCCGGGCGGGCTTCCAGGCCTACTGGGACCACGTCCGCGCCCACCCCGACGACCACATGCTCACCTACGAACTGACCCAATACGCCCTGCGCGAGCCGGGCTTCGAGCACCTGGCCCGACGACAGTACGAGCTCTACGGCGATGCCTATACCGAGCTGATCGGCGGCCTGCGCACCGTCATGAACCTCCAACTCAAGGTGCCCGTCCCCACGTTGGCCCGCTACCTGGCCGCCATGACCGACGGGTTGACCCTCAACTACCTTGTACTCGGGGACGAGTCCGCCTGGAGCGACATCCTGGACACGGTCACCGCCCACATCGCCGGGCTGGTCCAGCAGCACGACGAGGGGTGACCCTGAACGACGCCCACCGTAGCCGTTCTCGATGACATCAGGCATACGAATCAGGTCCCGTCCGACCAATCAGTCGGCGGCGTCCGGATGGCTCGGCCACCTCCCGTTCACCGAGCTGTTTCGGGCTGATGACATGTGGCACCAAGCCGTTGCAGTGAGGCGTGCAACGGGTGGGGTGGCCGGCTGGTCGTACTAGGCATCGGAAGCGGTGTCCGACCGGACGATGACCAAGTCCGGGGATGCTGGACCAACTTGAGCTCTGAAACGGGGAGAAACATGTCACGGACGAAGCGTGTGCTGCAGGGCGTGGTGGTTGCCGGTGCGAGCGCTGTCGCCCTCGCGACTCTCGCACCGACGGCGTCGGCTGCGCCCGCCACCACGAAGACCGTGGCGGCTACGGCGACGACGACTGCGGTGGCGTACAACGGCGCCTGCGGCAGCGGCTACAAGGTCGTCAACTCGACGGCGATCGGCGACATCGGCACGGCCTATCTCACCTACAGCTCCGCCACCGGCAAGAACTGTGCGGTGGCCGTCCGTAACGTCGCGGGTGACCCGGTGTACATGGACCTGTTCATCCGGCGCAGCAGCACCGAGATCTTCGACGACCAGGACGGCGGCAACTTCCGTTCCTACGTGGGCCCGGTCTATGTCAAGGCCGCTGGGTCCTGTGTCGACTGGTGGGGTTCGATGGGCGGGGTGTACTACGGCGAGTACGGCACCAACTGCGGCTGATCCTTTCGGCGTACCTCCGTTTGCGATCAATCCGATGCCTCGAGACGGAAACCTCCGTCCGGGGCATCGGCCTCTTCATGGTCGAATTGCTGGTCGAATTGCTGGTCGAAACGGAGTGTTCATAGCGGGTGCATGGCGTTGGACGGATGGTTCTGATGACCTTCGATCCAGCTCACCGCGCACCGCAGGCACACAGCACACCGAACGCCGCCCAGCTCGCAGCAGGAGAACCGCATGCCCAGCCGCCGCCGTTTCCTCACCGGCGCCGCGCCCGTCGCTGCGCTGCTACCTGCGCGACCCCGACGGCTATCTCATCGAGGTGGGTCGGTCCACCGGCCTGCTCAGGGGGATCCTGGCCGATCCGCCCGCGGACGCGTGACTTGGCGGATGTCACAGATCGTGGGGCTGTCCTGTCTTACCTGTTGATCGGACAGCATCGCGTACCCCGGCAGGCGGAGAGGCGCGTCGTGAAGACCGTGAGAGCCGGCGTACCCGTCCGGCTGTCCGAGTCGGACCGAGCTCACGCGCGCTCCGTGACCTCCCGGGTGCGCGGCCACCCCTTTGCGACAGCGGAAATGAGCACACTCATGGAACAAGCGGAACAGGTCGACATCGCCGCGGCGCCCGTGACCGCACGGATCGACACGCTCGACAGTCTTCGCGAGCACCTTCAGTGGGCGATCGAACTCGAACACGCCACTCTGCCGCCCTATCTCTGCGCCCTGTACTCCCTCGACCCGCAGCGGAATCCAGACGCCGCCCAGGCGGTGAGCAGTGTCTTCGTCGAGGAGATGATCCATCTCGCCCTGGCGGCCAACCTCCTCAACGCGGTCGGTGGGCAGCCACGCCTGGACCCCTCGACCATGCTGCCGAGCCACCCCCGGACGCTGCCCCACGGCGACCGCTCTCTGACGCTGTCACTGGTTCCGTTCGGGGCGCAGGCTCTCGAGATGTTCCTCCGCCTGGAGAAGCCGGCTCCGCCCGCCGCCCCGGCGGAAGGCGACGACTACGAGACGATCGGGCAGTTCTACGACGCCATCGAACAAGGGCTGCACCATCTGTGCGCCGAACTCGGCGAGGAAAAGGTCTTCTGCGGTGACCCGGCCCGTCAGATCACGGCCGGCCCCTTCTCCCACACCGGCGGACAGTTGAAGCCGGTCCTCGATCTCGCCTCGGCCCTCGCGGCGATGGAGGAGATCGTCGAGCAGGGCGAGGGCACGTCACGCGGCGAAGTCTGGGACGGCGACCAGGACGTCTTCCACCCCGACCGTGACGAGGTCGCCCACTACTACCGGTTCGAGGAGCTCAAGCTGGGCCGCCGATACCGGCGCGGCGACACCCCCGCATCCGGCCCCACCGGTGAGGCGATCGTGGTCGACCCTGACGGCGTCCTCCCGATGCGCCCCAACCCCCGTATGACAGACCACCCTTCGGGCGACCCGATCCGCACCGCGCAGGAAGGGTTCAACCAGACCTACTGCACCCTGCTCGATCAACTGGAGCAGGCGTTCAACGGCAGCCCGCAGATGCTCGGGGCAGGGATGGGCACGATGTACGCGCTCAAGGCACAGGCGCTGAGCCTGCTGCAGATGCCCGACGGAGACGAGACGACGGCCGGACCGACCTTCGAGTACGTGGCACCCGACACCCGGCGGTGAACGTCGCAGCCAGACCCTGGGCCCGTAGGCCGGTGGGTTCTCCGCCCGCCGGCCTGACGGCCGATGTCCCACGCGCGCTCGCAACCCTCTCTGGAGGTGCACCATGGACGCCGACAAGGAGGCCGCACGCGGCCTGAACGACATCGAGAGCTTCCTCTACCAGGAGGCTCATCTCCATGCCGCGCACCAGCGCGTTGAGGAGTTCACCGCTCGGGAAGAGGGGCTGACCCGCGGGCAGAAAATGGACATCGAGCGGTGGTACCTCGAAGAGCAGGCCTACGTCGCCCATATCGTGACCGCTCACATCGCCGCTCGGATCGGCGAGCTGGAGCAGCAGCACCGCAACCACCTCGGCCACTGGCTCCGCGGAACCCTGATCGGCATGGCCGTCATCACCGCGGCACTGATCACGACGTGCGTCACGGTGATCCTGGCCGTATCGCGCTGAAACGCGGCGCGTGCGCCTGAGCCCGGGACGAGACCGCCTCCACTGGGTGCTTTGAGTACGCGGCGTTTGCGAGGTCGGCCGGTATATGGGCCGCTTCGTCACCGGCAAGGTGGCCGGTGTGTGACGCCGGCCGGGAAGGCCTCTTTCGTGCTCAACAGCCCACCCGCGCACGGCATGCTGCACCACGTCGAGCTCTGGGTGCCCGATCTCGCCCGCGCGCGGGCTTCGCTCGGCTGGTTGCTGGAGAGGCTCGGCTACGCCCTCTTCCAGAGCTGGGACAGCGGGCGCAGCTGGCGGCTCGGGCCCACGTACGTGGTCGTCGAGCAGTCCCCGGCGCTGACCGCGGAACGGTACGACCGGTGCCGTCCAGGGCTGAATCATCTGGCCTTCCACGTCGAAGACGCCGTCGTGGTCGAGAACTTGGCGGCCGACGCGGTCCAGCATGGTTGGCAGCTGATGTTTCCCGAGCGGCATCCGTATGCGGGCGGGGAACGGCACTACGCCGCCTATCTGGAGAACGACGACGGCTTCGAGGTCGAGCTTGTGGCGATCGAACCGTCCGGGCGCAGCTGACCAGGCCTCGGGCCTACAACGGTGCCGGCGAAGAAGCCCCCGGGATCAACTTCCGAGGCGTTCCCGTGCCGTTCGCCGGTGTGCTCCACAAGTCCGTGCTGCCGACGTTGCCTTGGGACGGGAGGGCGTAGGCGACGGTTTTGTTGTCGAGCCAGGTGGCCTGGTCGTCGACGCTGTGGCGTTCGGCCAGGGGGGTTTCCTTCAGGGTCTTCAGGTCGAGGACGTATTCGTGCCAGAGGTCCGTGCGGGACAGGATCCGCTTCTTGAAGGCGACGCGGGTCTCGTCGGGGGACAGGGACGGGCACTCAACGTTCTCGATCAGCGTCGTGACCTTGTGCTGGGACAGCGAACCCCGCACCAGGTACGTCTTGTTGGCCGTGTTGAGCGTGGCGTAGAAGGTGTCGTCGTCGTGGGCGAAGGTGACGCCCCAGAAGTTGATGTCCGAGGCGTGGTAGGGCTTGCCGTCCTTGACGATGGAGAACGTCTCCAGGCTGGGGGTCAGCTTCATGGTGCGGGTGTCCAGGACGGAGGTCCTGGTGGAGAAGAAGGCCGAGGAGTACGACTCGCCGGAGACGAAGACGGTCCAGGCGACGAAGCGGCCGCTGGGGGAGACCCGGGCTCGGCTGGGTGTGCCCGCGAGCGCGTACGTGTGCCGGGTGCGGAGGTTCGAGTCCAGCAGCAGGGCGCGGTTGCTCTGCTTGAGGACGCCGGTGGTGGACTGCAGGCAGACGCCTGTGCCGGCCGCCGCGTAGAAGCGCGCGCACTTCAGGTCCGTGGCGGTGCGCTTGGCCTCGGGGTCGGTGGACGGGACCGAGGCGACCGCGGTGCGGTGCGGGCCGGAAGCCTGGTTGACGAAGGTCAGGCGGCTCTTCTGGTCGAGGGTCAGCCTGCCCGAGTCGACCGTGGGGCCGCCTGCCTGGGGCTTGTTGGCGCGGTCCGCGCGGGCGGCGGCGTGCAGCACGACGCCGGTCCCCACGCCCGCGAGCACCAGGACCGCCGCGACGAGTATGAGCAGGCGGCGGCGCATCGATGTCATCTGTGGGTCCCTGTGGTTCTTGTAGCGGTGGTGGTCTTCGTGGTGGCAGTCATCGTGGTGGCGGCCATCCGGCTGGGTCCGGGGGCCTTGGTCATCGGGTTCCGTCGGCCGGGCGTAGCACCACGCCTGCTACCACCGCACAGCACAACAGGCCGATCGCCGAGCCGGCCAGGGCCGGGCCGTCGCCCCACATGGTCCAGGCGGCGCCGAAGGCCAGGGAACAGCAGAAGCGCGCCAGCGCCTGGCTGGTGCCGACGATGGCCAGGCCGCTGGCGCGCAGATGGCTCGGGACGATGCCGGCGAGGGCGGCGGGGAGCACGCCGTCGGTGGCCGCGTAGAACGTGCCGTGCAGGGCGAGTACGAGTACCGGGAGGGCCGACGTGGCCGGGGCCCACAGCAGGAGGACGTAGGCGACGAGCAGTACCGCGTGCCCGGCGAGGAACACGGTGCGGCGCCCGATCCGGTCGGCCAGGGTGCCGAAGGGTACGGCCAGGAGCAGGAAGACGGCGGCAGTGCCCAGCGGCAGCAGGGGGAACCACTCCTCGCCGATGCCCGCGCGTCGTTGCAGGAGCAGGTAGACGAAGGCGTCGCTGACGGTGGTCAGGCCCAGCAGCGCGGCGCATCCCGCGAGCGCCCGCATCCGAGGCACTCGTAGAAGTGCCAGCGCTTCACGAACGCGAACGGGTGGCTTGCTCTGCGGCAGGCCCTCTCCCGCCGAGATACCCGTCCCGTCCGACGTGTCGCTCTGCTGCCGGCCGCCCGGCAGGACCGCCTCGTCCGAGACACCGCCCCGCTTGCGCCCCGGCACGAACAGCACCAGCACCAGCACCCCGAGCGCGGCGACACACGCGCTCACGCCGAACACCGCGTCGTAGCCGTCGACCGCCGCGCGCAGGATGAGGAATGCCGCGAGCGGGCCGAGCATCGCGCCTGTGGTGTCCATCGCGCGGTGCACGCCGAAGGCGCGGCCCTGCCTCTCGGTCGGTGTGGACAGGGAGATCATCGCGTCGCGCGGGGCGGTGCGCAGGCCCTTGCCGGTCCGCTCCAGCGCGAGGACCGTGCCGAGCGTGCCGATGCTGCCGGCGAGCAGGAGCAGCGGTTTGCACAGCGCGGACAGGCCGTAGCCGAGTCCCGCCAGGAGTTTGTGGTTGCGAATCCGGTCGGCGAGGTGGCCGCCGGTCAACTGGACCAGTGCGCTGACGCCGTTGTAGACGCCGTCGAGGGTGCCGAATCCCAGTGGACTGAAGCCCAGCGTGGTGACGAGGTAGAGCGGCAGGACGGCGGTGACCATCTCCGAGGAGATGTCGGTGATGAGGCTGACCGTGCCCAGGACGAGGACGACCGGGGCGACCTTGCGCCCCGGTCCGCGTCTTGGACCCTGGTCGGCGCCTGCCTTCGGCGGCGCGGAACGGTCGGTGAGATACAAGTCCTGCTCCCCGTGCGGTGGTTCAGTTCTGCTGCCGGCTGCTCTCGTCCCGGAGCCAGGTGCCGAAGTCCTGTGCCCGGATGGCCTTCCTGGCTCCTCGCCGGGCGGTGACCGCCGCCGCGAGGAAGACCACGACATTCGGGAGGAGTGTCGGCTCGCGGCGGAGCATGGCTTTCAGGTCTGCCGTACTCGTGCGCGCCGAGGCCGACGCCTCCCCCGGGGCCTCCGCCTCTTCCGAGCCCGAGCCCCGACTCCGCTCGCCCTGATTCTGCTCGACCTGAGCCGTCGACACAGCCGCCCGGATGCGCCTTCTGATCAGATCCGGCCATGTTCGCGGCGGTTGGATCACGACGGAGGCCGCGTCCACCACGCGGCGCTCCGCCGGCGTGAACGCCAGGGATGCGGCCAGGTCGTCCGCCATGAGCGGCGGCAGCGCGGCGAGGCGGGCGTGCCCGGCCTTGGAGACGGCGATGACGCCCCGGCCGAACAACCCCTCGCGTACGGCGGGGAGTTGCTGCCAGACCCGGTAGTAGGCGCGAACCCGCCATGCGCAGGAGGCGAGCGGAATCCGTCGTTCGGGGGCGGTGGCGAGGATGCCCGAGGCCTCGTCGTGCAGGGGCTCGGTCAGCGCCCGCACCTCGGCTCCCGTGATCACGACGTCGGCGTCCACGTACACGCGGGGGAAGCCGCGTGCCTGGTCGTCGCCCGCCCGCAGCGCGGCGTGCTTGGACGGGACGGGGATCTCCACCACGCGGACGCGCGGGCCGCGCTCGGACGCGACTTTCGCGGTCGAATCCGTGCAGCCGTTGCACACGACCAGGATGTCGGTGTCGTCCCCAGGGTCGGAATCGGCCAACAGTGCATCGAGGAGTCTGCCGATGACAGGCGCCTCGTTGTGGGCCGGGATCACAATGCTGGTCACGCGGGCAGTATGCCGCCGGTGTCGTTATTGCGACATGTGTTTCGTCCAACTGTTCCCGAGACTGAGTTACGTGGTCTAGATTGAGCTCCGCCGGACCGGTTTGGGTGGGGAACAGGTTCTTGACTGCATGTCACGGTGCGGCATTGTGAATGATTCTGATCAATCTGTAACCAGCGTGCTGGGTGCATGAGGCGGTTGGGGAACCGCTGACGCTCCCATCGCTTTCCAGTGCTGCTCTGTCCAGGGCACTTCGGTCAGGGGTAGCCGCGCACATGGTGGGGGGGGCATGGCCATTGAGGTCACGCATGAGCGAGCACAGGTGGAACACAGGCGTCCACAAGCTCGCCGAAGACGTTGGGAACACAAGTACCGACTTGCTCTACTGGTCGCGGACGGCTGCGCTGCAGCTGCTGCGGCCTTCCTGATCCACGCGGCCTACGGCCGCTGGGCGGTGGCCCTGGTGCTGCCCCCGACCTGGATCATCGCCATGTTCGCCCACCGCTCCTACGACCGCAGCGCCCTGGGCCTGGGGTCCGAGGAGTACCGACGGGTGCTGCGCGGTGCCGTCGCACTGCCGGCCCTGGCCGTGGTCGCGTACTGGGTGTTCACCCGCGATTCGGGCCTCCTTCATGACATGATCATGGCGGCTTTGCCCGTTGCTGTGATTGCGGTGGGGGTTCGCTACACGCTCCGCCGCAGGCTGCACAGACGCTGGGCGCGCGACCGGGACCGTAGCGTGACGCTCCTGGTCGGGCCCTCGCGCGGCGTCGTGGAGCTGGTCTCCGTGCTGAGGCGCGGCGGCGCGCAGGAGCTCCAGGTGGCCGGCGTCTGCCTGAGCGACCCGGAAAACGCCGCGGAAATACGGAAGTTGGGCCTCCCCTTTCTCGGTGGCATCGGGGGCATGAACGACGTCATCCACGCCCTGGGCATCAACACCCTGGTGGCGCTGCCGGTTCCCGGAGCCGACCCCACCGTGCTGCGCCGGATGTCATGGAGTGCGGCCGCACAGGGTGTCGACTTCCTGCTGGCCCCGGTGCTGACCGACGTGTCCGCCCCGCGGCTCGCGGTACGGCCCACCAACGGGGTGCCGCTGATGCGAATCAAGGCACCCGACATGTCCCGGTTCTCCCGGCTGCCCAAGGAACTGCTGGATCGTTCCCTCGCCGCCGGCCTCCTGCTGCTCCTCTCGCTGCCCATGCTGCTGGTGGCCCTGATCGTGCGCCTGGACAGCTCCGGCCCGGCCCTGTTCCGGCAGGAGCGGGTGGGCCGCTTCGGCGACCACTTCACCATGCTGAAGTTCCGCACCATGCGGGTGGACTCGGAAGCCCTGCGGGCGGAGCTCCAGCACCTCAACGAGAACAGCGACGGACTGCTGTTCAAGGTGAAGAAGGACCCCCGGGTCACCCGGGTCGGCTCGTTCCTGCGGCGCAGCTCGCTGGACGAACTGCCGCAGCTCATCAACGTGGTCAAGGGCCACATGTCACTCGTCGGCCCGCGCCCGTCGCTGCCCGAGGAGGTCGAGGAGTACACGCCGGACGTCAAGCGCCGGCTGCTCGTCAAGCCCGGCCTCACCGGGCTGTGGCAGGTCAGCGGACGCTCCGACCTGCCCTGGGACGAGGCCGTCCGGCTCGATCTCGGATACGTGGACAACTGGTCGATGGGCCTGGACCTGTCGATCCTGGCGCGCACCGGGTCCGCAGTGGTGCGAGGAACGGGGGCCTACTGATGGACCGAGGAAAGAGGAAGCAAGTGACGCAGACCACGGAGCCGTTGGGGGTCGCGGTCGTCGGGGCCGGCTACTGGGGTCCCAACCTCGTACGCAACTTCCAGGCCAGCGACCGCTTCCGGCTGCGCCGGCTGTGCGACCTCGACGTGGACCGGGCCAAGCGGGTCCTGGGCGCCTACTCGACGGTCGAGGCCACCGACGACTACGCGGCCGTCCTCGCCGACCCCGAGGTGGCCGCCGTCGCCGTGGCCACCCCGGCCGGCACCCACCTCGACATCGCGCTGGCCGCCCTGCGCGCCGGCAAGCACGTCCTGGTCGAGAAGCCGCTCGCGGCGACCTACGCCGACGGACTGCGTCTGGTCGAGGAGGCTGAGGAGCGCGGTCTCACCCTGATGTGCGACCACACCTACTGCTACACACCCGCCGTGGGCCGCATCCGCGAACTGGTCCGCGACGGCGAACTCGGCGAGATCCACTTCGTCGACTCGGTCCGCATCAACCTCGGGCTGGTCCAGAAGGACATCGACGTGATGTGGGACCTGGCCCCGCACGACCTGTCCATCCTGGACTTCATCCTCCCCGACCACGTCGAGCCGGTGGCCGTCGCCGCCCACGGGGCCGACCCGATCGGCGCCGGCCAGGCCTGCGTGTCCTATCTGACGCTCCAGCTCAACACCGGGGCCATCGCCCACGTGCACGTCAACTGGCTCTCGCCGACCAAGGTGCGCACCACCATGGTGGGCGGCTCCAAGCGCACCCTCGTCTGGGACGACCTCAACCCCGCCCAGCGCGTGGCGATCTTCGACCGGGGCGTGGACCTGGCCTCGCCGCAGGAGATCGGCGCCGACGAGCGCCGGGACATGCTCATCTCGTACCGCTCCGGCGACATGGTCGCGCCCGCGATCGGCGAGAAGGAAGCGCTGCGCAGCATGGTCGACGAGTTCGGCGACGCCATCCGGCAGGGCCGGGCGCCGCTGACCGACGGCCGGGCGGGCCTGCGGGTGCTGGACATCCTCGAAGCGGCCTCCCGCAGCCTCGAGTTCAAGGGCGCGGTCGTGGGCCTGCGCGCCGGGCGTTGAGCGCGACCGAGTCAGCGATGCAATTCCCTGAGAGGGCACAGCAGTTGAACAGCGTACGTGGCAAGAAGATCCTGGTCACCGGGGGAGCGGGCACCATCGGCTCCAACCTCGTCGACCTGCTGGCCGAGGGCGGCGCCCGCGAGGTCGTCGTCCTGGACAACTTCGTGCGCGGCCGTCGCGCCAACCTCGCCCGGGCCCTGCCCAGCGGGGTCGTCGAGGTCGTCGAGGGCGACGTCCGGGACGTGGAGACCGTACGGAAGGTCACCGAGGGCGCCGACCTGGTGTTCCACCTGGCCGCGATCCGCATCACCCAGTGCGCGGAGGAGCCCCGGCTCGCCAACGAGGTCCTGGTCGACGGCACCTTCAACGTCCTGGAGGCGGCGGCCGAGGCCGGCGTCGCCAAGGTGATCGCCTCCTCCTCGGCGTCCGTGTACGGCATGGCCGAGGACTTCCCGACGACCGAGCGTCACCACCCGTACAACAACGACACCTTCTACGGCGCAGCGAAGGCCTTCAACGAGGGCATGCTGCGCAGCTTCCACACCATGTACGGCCTGGACTACGTGGCCCTGCGCTACTTCAACGTCTACGGCCCCCGCATGGACATCCACGGCCTGTACACCGAGGTGCTCATCCGCTGGATGGAGCGCATCGAGGCGGGCGAGCCGCCGCTGATCCTCGGCGACGGTCTTCAGACGATGGACTTCGTCGACGTCCGCGACATCGCCAGGGCCAACGTGCTCGCCGCCGAATCGGACCTGACCGACGAGGTGTTCAACGTCGCCAGCGGCACGGAGACCTCGCTGAAGGAGCTCGCCGAGGGCCTGCTGGAGGCGATGGGCGCGACCGGTCTGGAGCCGGTGCACGGTCCCGCCCGCGCGGTGAACGGTGTGACCCGCCGCCTCGCGGACACCTCGCAGGCCGCCGGCCGGCTCGGCTTCACCGCGCAGATCGACCTGCGTACGGGCCTGAAGGACCTGGTCGAGTGGTGGCGCGCGGAGCGGGAGGCGGCCAAGTGAGCACCGACCGCATCCCGGTGATGATCCCCTGGCTCGGCGAGGAGGAGGCCAAGGCCGCCTCCGACGCCGTGCTGTCGGGGTGGGTCGCCCAGGGCCCGAGGGTCGCCGCCTTCGAGCAGGCCTTCGCCGAACGGGTCGGCGCCGAGCACGCCGTCGCCGTCAGCTCGTGCACCACCGCACTGCACCTCTCGCTCGTCGCTCTCGGCCTCGGCCCCGGCGATGAAGTCGTGGTGCCCTCGCTGTCGTTCATCGCCACCGCCAACGCCGTCCGCTACGTCGGCGCCGAGCCGGTGTTCGCCGACGTCGACCCCGTCACCGGCAACCTGACCCCGGCCACCGTGGACGCGGTGCGCACAGCGCGCACCGAGGCCGTCCTCGCCGTCCACCAGGGCGGCGTCCCGGCCGACGTGCACGCGCTGCGCGCCGCCTGCGCCGACTGGGACCTGCCGCTGGTGGAGGACGCGGCCTGCGCCATCGGCTCGACCGTCGGCGGCAAGCCCGTCGGACACGGCGCGCTGCTCGCCGCCTGGTCCTTCCATCCGCGCAAGCTCGTCACCACGGGCGAGGGTGGCATGGTCACCACCGACGACGCCGAGTGGGCGGTCCGGCTGCGCAGGCTGCGCGAGCACGGCATGAACGCCTCGGCGGCCGAGCGCCATGCCAGCGACAAGCCCATGCTGGAGAGCTACCTCGAGGTCGGCTACAACTACCGCATGACCGACGTCCAGGCCGCCATCGGCCTGGTCCAGCTCGGCAAGCTCGACGCGATGATCGCCCGCCGCAGGGAACTGGCCGCCCGTTACGAGGAGTTGCTGGGCGACGTTCCCGGCCTCACCCCTGTCCATGATCCCGCGCACGGGCAGAGCAACTTCCAGTCCTACTGGGTGCTGCTGGCCGAGGACTTCCCCGTCGGCCGGGACGACCTGCTCGCCGCACTCTCCGAGGCCGGCGTCTCCGCCCGGCGCGGGATCATGGCCGCGCACCTGGAACCCGCCTACGCGGAGCACCCGAGCGTGCCGCTGCCGGTCACCGAGCGCCTCACCCGCGACTCGCTGATCCTGCCCCTGTTCCACACCATGACCGAGGCCCAGCAGGACCGCGTCGTGGCCGTACTGCGCGAACAGGCCGGTAGATGAACGAACTTGTGATCGTCGGGGCGGGCGGCTTCGCCCGGGAGACCGCGCAGGCCGCGGCCGACTCGGGCGGGTTCAAGCTGCTCGGCCACCTCGACGACAACCCCGCCCTGCACGGCGTTGAGGTGGACGGCGTACCCGTCCTCGGCGGTTGCGACCTCGTGCACGAACTGCCCGCCGCCCAGGTGGTCATCTGCGTCGGCAACCCGAGGGACTACGCGGCCCGCGCCCGCCTCGCCGACCGGCTCGGCCTGCCCGAGGACCGCTACGCCACCGTCGTCCACCCGACGGCGGCGGTGTCGGCGACCTCCGAGGTCGGGCCGGGCTCGGTGCTGTTCGCGCACTGCGTGCTGACCGCGGCTGTGCGGGTGGGCGCCCATGTGGCCGTGATGCCGCAGGTCGTGCTCACCCACGACGACGTGGTCGAGGACTTCGCCACCCTCACCTCCGGCGTCCGCCTGGGCGGAAGCGCACGGCTGGAGCGCGGGGCCTACGTGGGCTCCGGTGCTTTGATCAGAGAAGGCACGACGATCGGCGCCTGGTCGCTGATCGGGATGGGGAGCGCCGTGCTCGGCGACGTGCCGCCGGGCGAGGTCTGGGTGGGGAGCCCGGCCCGGCGGCTGCGCGCGGCGGATGCGCCCGCGCTCGACCAACTCGCGGCGCGCGCACACGACGCCGCGCCGCATGCACTGGGGGGACCAGTCACATGAACCAGATTCCGCTTGTGGACCTCAAGGCGGCCCATGAGGAGGTCGCCGACGAGGTACGGGCCGGATTCGACCGCGTCCTGGCGGGCACCGCGTTCGTCGGCGGCGAGGAAGTGCGCCTGTTCGAGCGTGAATACGCCGACTTCGGCGGCATCACGCACTGCGTGGGCGTCGCCAACGGCACCGACGCCGTCGAACTCGCCCTGCGCGCAAGCGGTGTCGGCGTCGGCGACGACGTCGTGGTGCCCGCCAACACCTTCATCGCCACCGCAGGCGCGGTGGCCCGCATCGGCGCGCGCCCCGTCCTCGCGGACTGCCTGCCCGACAGCCACCTGCTCGACCCGCAGGCCGCACTGGACGCGATCACCCCGGCCACCCGCGCGGTCGTCCCCGTCCACCTCTACGGACAGATGGCCGACGTGACGGCCCTGACCGGTCAACTGCCCGACGGCGTACGGATCGTGGAGGACGCCGCCCAGTGCCAGGGCGCGAGCCGCGACGGCCGCACCCCCGGCAGCGGCACCATCGCGGCCACCAGCTTCTATCCGGGCAAGAACCTCGGCGCCTACGGCGACGCGGGCGCCGTCCTCACCGACGACGAGGAACGCGCCGGCCTGGTGCGCGCGATCGCCAACCACGGCGGCGTCGCCAAGTACCGCCACGACGTGGCCGGGTTCAACAGCCGCCTGGACGGACTCCAGGCCGTCGTCCTGCGCGCCAAGCTGGCCCGGCTCGCGGACGGCAACGCGGCCCGCCGGGCGGCCGCGGCCCGCTACGACACGCTGCTCGCCGGCCTCGCGGCGGCCGGCCGGGTCGTCCTGCCGGTGACCGCGGCCGGCAACGTCCACGTCTGGCACCTGTACGTGATCCAGGTCGCCGGCACCGACCGCGACGACGTCGTCGGCAAGCTCAACGCCGAGGGCATCGGCGCCGGAGTGCACTACCCCGCCCCGGTCCACCTCACCCCGGCGTACCGCCAACTCGGCCACAGCCGAGGCGATTTCCCGAACGCAGAGCACGCGGCGGACCGGATCCTGTCGCTGCCGCTGTACCCGCAGATCACCCCCGACCAGCAGCAGCGCGTCGTCGACACGCTCACCGACGCCCTCGCCGGCTGACGGTCCAAGAGTTCCACGCTCCATCACCGGCCCGCCGGCCGGTCCAGCACAGCACCGCTGAGAGGTACTTATGAAACGTTGGAGCAGACGGATCAGAGGGACCCGCCTCGCCGTCGTGGCGGCATTGATATTGGCGGTGCTCCCGCTGGCCGGGTCCGCACAGGCGGCGTCCGATCCGTGCGGATCGGGCTCCAACCCGATCGTGTGCGAGAACTCCAAGCCCGGCACCCCGAAGACCGACTGGTTCTCGCCCAACGCCTACGGCGACATCAAGGGCTTCACCACCAAGGAGAGCGTCCAGGCGGGTGACACCGTCCAGTTCAAGATCCAGTCGAAGACCACGTACAACGTCCAGATCTACCGGTTGGGCTGGTACGGCGGCGACGGCGCCCGCCAGATGTCGACCGCGGCCCAGGCGGCCGTGACGTATCCGGCCAACTACACGACGAAGCCCGCCAGTTGCACCACCAAGAACACCGGCCTGGTCGACTGCGGCAACTGGCCCGTGACCGCGAACTGGACCGTGCCCAGCGACGCCGTGTCCGGCCTGTACATCGCGAACCTGACGCAGACCGACGGCGACGGCCTGATGCCGTACCCCTTCGTGGTGCGCAACGACGCCAGCACCTCCGACGTCGTCGTGCAGACCAGCGACCAGACCTGGCAGGCCTACAACGACTACGGCGGCCAGGACCTCTACGGCGGCCTGGGCCCGGCGCCGGACGGCCGCGCCTACGAGGTCAGCTACAACCGGCCGCTGGACATCGGCGGCGACAACGGCATCTACGGCTCCGAGTACATGATGCTGGCCTGGCTGGAGCGCAACGGCTACGACGTCAGCTACACCTCCGGCGTGGACGTGTCCTCGGCGAGCGGCGCCACCCTGCTGAAGAAACACAAGGTGTACCTGTCCTCCGGCCATGACGAGTACTGGACGCAGAGTCAGTACTCCAACGTCCTGGCAGCGCGCAAGGCAGGTGTCCGGCAGGGCTTCTTCAGCGGCAACGAGGTCTTCTGGAAGACCCGCCTCGCGCCGAGCATCGACGGCACCAACACGGCCGACCGCACCCTGGTCTGCTACAAGATGACCAAGATGGAGCAGAACAACGGCATCGCCGATCCCAGCGGGACCTGGACCGGCACCTGGATGGACCCCGCCAGCAAGAACTACGGGCAGGACTACCAGCCGCCGAACATCCTGACCGGCTCCATGTTCACCGTGAACGGCTACCGCGCCGACGCCATCACCGTTCCCGGTTCGTACGGCAAGAACCGGATCTGGCGCAACACCTCCATCGCCAACCTGACCTCCGGCCAGACCGCGACGTTCCCGACGGGCACCCTCGGCTACGAGTGGGACAGCGACCTCGACAACAGCACCAGACCCGCCGGCGCGATCGACGTGTCGTCCACGACGGTCGACATCAACGACGCCAAGCTCCGCATGGACTGGGGCAACGTCTACGGCAACGGGACCGCGACGCACAATCTCGTCGAGTTCCGCGACCAGGACTCCGGAGCCCTGGTGTTCGGGTCGGGGACCGTGCAGTGGTCGTGGGGCCTGGCCAACGTCCCCACCTACAACCCCGATGACACGGTGGTCACCGAGGACTCCCGGATGCAGCAGGCGACGCTGAACGTCCTCGCCGACATGGGCGTCCAGCCGGCGACCCGGCAGAGCAACCTCGTCGCCGCGACGGCCACCACCGACACCACCGGCCCGACCGTCTCCGTGACGAGCCCGGCCTCCGGGGTCACCGTCCCGGCGCTGAAGCCGGTCACCATCAAGGGCACGGCCTCCGACTCCGGTGGTGTGGTGGCCCGCGTGGAGGTCTCCACCGACGGCGGCGCCACCTGGAAGGCTGCCACCGGTCTGACCTCGTGGACCTACACCTGGACCCCGACCAGCCCGGGCGCGGCGAACATCAAGGTCCGCGCGGTCGACGACAGCGTCAACATCGGCGCCGTCACCACCATCCCCGTCACCGTCGGCCCCCAGGCCTGCCCCTGCACCGTCTGGCCGGCCTCGGCCGTGCCCGGCACCGTCAACGCCGGCGACGGCAGCTCGCTGGAGCTCGGCGTCAAGTTCCGTACCACGGTGGCCGGTTCGATCACCGGGGTGCGCTTCTACAAGTCGCCGGCCAACACCGGCACGCACACCGGCAGCCTGTGGACCGCCTCCGGCACCCGCCTGGCCACCGGCACCTTCTCCGGCGAGACCGCCTCGGGCTGGCAGCAGCTGAACTTCGCCACCCCGATCAGCGTCAAGGCCAACACCACCTACGTCGCCTCGTACTTCGCCCCCAACGGCGGATACTCCTACGACGGCGGTTACTTCGACGACAGCGACGCGGGCCTGGCCCCGCTGACCGGGCTGAAGTCGGGCACCGACGGTGGCAACGGCGTCTTCCACTACGGCTCGAGCAGCGCCTTCCCGAACTCGCAGTCCTCGGGCAGCAACTACTGGGTCGACGTGGTGCTGGACACCTCCGCCGCCAGCACGACCCCGCCCACCGTCACCTCCACCTCCCCGACCTCCGGGGCGACCGGCACGTCGATCACGTCGCCGGTGTCGGCCACCTTCAGCGCGGCCGTCGACACCGACAACGTGACCTTCACCGTGAAGGACGCGGACGGCAGCACGGTGCCGGGATCGATCACGTATCCCTCGGCGAACAAGGTGACCTTCACCCCGTCGACGCAGCTGTCGCTGCACACCACCTACACCGCCTCGGTGCAGGCCTCCGATGTGTGGGGCAACGCGATGACGGACCCGGTGACATGGTCCTTCACGACCGACTCCACCCCGCCCGCGGTCACCTGCCCGTGCACCCTGTGGCCCGCCTCCGCGACGCCGGCCACGACCGATGTGACCGGTGACGCCAACTCCGTCGAACTGGGCACCCGGTTCACGTCCTCGGCGGCCGGCTGGATCACGGGCGTCACCTTCTACAAGGGCACCGGCAACACGGGCAACCACACCGGCAGCCTGTGGTCGGACGACGGCACGCTGCTGGCCGGCGGGACCTTCACCAACGAGACGGCCTCCGGCTGGCAGACGCTGACGTTCGCCACTCCGGTGGCAGTCACCGCCGGCACTCCGTACGTCGTCTCCTACCACGCGCCGAACGGCAACTACGCAGTGGACGGCGGCTACTTCAGCGGCGCCCACCAGTCGTATCCGCTGACCGGTACGGCCGACACCACCGCGCATCACAACGGGCTCTACCGCTACGGCGCCGACCCGGCCTTCCCCAACAGTTCCTACGGATCGGCGAACTACTGGGTGGGCCCCGTCTTCACCGCAGAGAACCCGAGTGCGTCCCTGGCGACGGCCAAGGCCTCGGAGGCGACCCTGTCCTCCGTGGCACACACCGCCGACGCGGCGAGCGCCCTCGTCATGACCGTGGACAAGTCGGCCCCGGTGTCGACCGTCAACGCGAGCGTGAGCATCGTGAAGGGCTCCAAGGCCGCCAAGCAGCTCCACGTGACGGCCGTCGTCTCCTACAACCGGGCGACCCACAAGGCGTCCGTCCACCTCTCCACCCCCCTGCCGGACGGCACACGGTTCACGGTCACGGTCACGGCGAAGGACAAGCACCGGCACACGGTGAAGTCGCACAGCTGGACCCTGACCAGCAAGACCGTCGTCAAGAAAAAGAAGAACTGACCCGTCCGCACCCACCGTCGGGGGGGGGGGGGGGGGGGGGGGGGGGGGGGGGGCCGGCGGGGGGGGGGGGGGGGGGGGGGGGGGGGGGGGGGGGGGGGCCGAGGGGCGGAGGGAGGGAAGACCCGTCGTCGCCCTGAATCCGGGCAAGCGGTTCGGCGTGCGCGTGTCGGGAAGCGCAGGCCTGGTGCGTGGAATGTG
>NZ_JBICXT010000014.1:0-256024 GCF_043200415.1 Streptomyces sp. NPDC048419
GTCCGCCATGGCAGCCAGTAAGCCACGATGTCTAGGTCAGACGTCAAGCATCACCCGACGCCATCCTGTCAAGCATCAACTGAGACTCGACACGGTCTTGTGGGGCTTGAAGTCATCTACGCAGGCGGGGAGTTCGGTGCCCTGCCGGTGTGCGAGCGGTAGGAAGGCCACTGGCCGGATGGTCCACGTGATGGTGGTGCTGCCGTGGGTCACTGAGACTTCGCAGGGCTGCCCTCGTAAGAGTGCCTGTCGGGTTTCGATGCGGCCCTGGTACAGCCAGACCCACGCTTCGTCGGAGGCCGCGGGGTCCAGTGCCGGTGAGATCGTGCGGAGTGCGACTGCGACCCATCGGTCTGCCTGAGGAGCCGAGTAGGCGTCGAAGGAAGCCCGGAGCGCGGGCCTCCCCTGTTCTGGGAGCTCCTGGGTCCAGCACTCGCACCAGTAGCCACGGCGAGTCTCGGTGTTCAGCACGGGTGACCTCCGGTGCGCGTGTCGGTGAAGAGCTCCGCCGTGACCGTGTGGCCGCCGTCGCTTTTGTGGACCACCACCCGATGGGCGATGGCGCTGACCATGCCCAGACCCCGGCCGTGCTCGGCGTTCTGGTCCTGGTGCTCGGCCTTGGGCGCTGTGCAGGCGCCTCCGCCGTCCGTCACTGACAGGGCGATGACCTGTGCGGAGACTGCCAGGGCCAGGTGGAAGCTGCCCGAGTCCCGTCCGCTGGCGGTGTGAAGGATCGCGTTCGCGCTGAGCTCGCTCACGATCAGTTCGGCGTCCTCGGCCAGGGGCGAGCCGCGCAGGATGTCGCGGGTCCAGCGGCGGGCCCGGCTGACCTCTTCCGGAAATCCTGGGCAAGACAGGCCCCAGACCCGGGCTGTACTCGTATACTCGTGCATACAAGTTCCTTCGTGCTGGTAGGCCGCCATGTGCAGCGGGTTCGGGCTAGACGAGTTTCACGCCGTCGTGGGCGCGGATGGCCGGCGGGGTCGTCGCGTCGAGTGCGTCCAGGACGCGGATCGCGTATGCCTCGTCGGAGAGTTCGGAGACTTCTTCGCGGGTGGCCCAGCGCAGGGCGCGGGTCTCGTCGCCAGTGGTGGGCACGCCGTCTGCGGCTTCACAGCGGAAGACCAGCGAGACGATCAGGCCCGACATGTTCTTGTAGACGCCGGTCAGGGTCGCGGGAAGTGCGATCTTGATGCCGGTCTCTTCGAGGACTTCGCGCTGGAGGGCCTCGGGGATGGTCTCCTCACGTTCGAGGACTCCGCCCGGGGGTTCCCACTTGCCGTTGTCGCGGCGCTGGATCAGAAGGGCCCGGCCCTGGGCGTCAACGATCACTCCGGCAACGCTCACGGAGTGCGGACGGTCGGTGCTCACGTTCCTCGGCCCTCTCGGCTGGCTAGGCTCTCCACCGTAGCAACAAGACTCGCCCACACGTCTAGATACCTAAAGGAGTACACGTGAGCCCTCTTCCTTCCGGCCTCCTCGGCGACCTGGACCCCACGAGTGATCGTGCGGTCTTCCGGCAGATCGCCGACCAGCTGCGCGAGGCCATCGACCGTGGGCGATTTCGTGAGGGCGACAAGCTGCCCTCGGAAGCTGACCTTGTCGATCATTACGGGGTATCCCGTATGACGGTGCGAAACTCCTTCTCCATCCTTCAGGGGGAAGGACTCGTGCACGCCGAGCACGGCAAGGGCGTCTACGTCCGGCCCCGGCCACCCGTACGGCGGCTCGCCTCCGACCGGTTCGCGCGACGGCACCGGGAACAGGGCAAGTCCGCCTTCATCGTGGAGGCCGACGCCGCCGGTAGTCACCCGCAGGTCGATTCGCTGGAGGTCAAGGAGGAGAAGGCCAGTCCGGACGTCTCCGCCCGGCTCGGGTCCGTGCGGCGTGTGCTGGCTCGTCGGCGGCGGTATCTGCTGGATGGTCGGCCGGTCGAGTTCGCCACGTCCTTCCTGCCGCTCGACATCGCGCGCGGTACGCAGATCGCCGAACCCAACCCCGGGCCCGGCGGCATCTACGCCCGCCTCGAAGAACTCGGCCACCGCCTCGACCACTTCGAGGAGGAGATCCGCGCCCGGATGCCCTCGCCCGCCGAGGTGAAGACCCTGCGGCTGGCCGCCGGCGTGCCGGTCATCCACCTCATCCGCACCGCCTTCGACGGCGAGGGGCGAGCCGTCGAGGTCTGCGACACGGTGATGGCCGCTGACGCATACGTGCTGTCGTATCAGCTCCCGGCGACCTGACTCGTCATGGTTTGCGGTGGTGCGCGGGGGCGATTCCTGGACTCGTACACTCCAACACGCTTACTCGTATAGACGAGTGGGCAAGTTGAGTGGCACAGTGGTTCTCGCGTCCCCGGATCGGGTTCGCAGGGCGCTACATGTATAGACGAGTAGATAGGGGAACTCCCTTGCGTACCATCCGCGTTGAGACCTCGGCCGCGACGATCCTGCTGACCGAGGCTCCCGAGAAGAAGGTCCGCGACCGGCAGACGGGCGAGATCGCCAAGGACGCCGTCACCGGGGAAGCGCTGATGACGATCGGCGTCGTCCACATCGAGGACGGCGAGTCGTCGCTGTTCAAGGTCACCATCCCTGAGACCGGCGTCTCCGAGGGGCTGGCGCTGGGGTCGCCGGTCTCGCTGCCGGGGCTGGTCGCCCGACCGTGGGAGAGCGTCTTCAACGGGCAGAAGCGGCACGGGATCGCCTTCCGCGCCGCCGCCGTCACCCCGGCCGCCTTCCCGGTGGTCACCGAGGCGTCCGCCGAGGACGCTGCCTGATGTCCGACCTGGCAACGCTCCTGGAGGTGGGTGGTCCTGTCGCCGCACTCGGCGGTGGGGCCACCTACGCCCGGGCCAAGCACCCGGGGGTGTACTGGTCCACGGTCGGCCTGCCGATATCCACGGCCCGGCTGCTCGGCTCGTACGGCTCGGTCATGGAGGCGTGCGGGCTGACCGTGGCGCCTTCCCGGCTGCGGGTCCTCGCGGTCAAGGCCACAACTCAACGAGAGGTCCGGCCCGTACCGCCGCGTCGGGGGCTCATCCGGCCCACCTCGACCGGTCTGCGGATTCGTCTCCGGCTAGCCCCCGGGCAGGAACCCGCCGACGTCGCCGCGTCGGCTGAACGGCTCCGGCACGCCTGGGGCGTCCACGCCGTCTACGTCTCCACCGTCAAGCCCGGTGTCGTCGAACTGCGGCTCATCGGCTTCGACGTCCTGCGGCGCGTTCGGATGCCCCGCAAGGTCGGCGGCGGGTACCTGCGCATCCCGGTCGCGCTGCGCGAGGACGCCACGCCCTTCGTACGCGACTACCGCACCATCCCGCACCAACTCACCCTTGGCGCCACGCTGTCCGGCAAGTCCATGTACCTACGCCACCTGATCACGGGGCTGGCCAGGCAGCCGGTCGCCCTGGTCGGCATCGACTGCAAGCGAGGCGTGGAACTGGCGCCGTTCGCGGCCCGACTCTCCGCGCTCGCCACCGACCCGGAGCAGGCGGCCGAGCTGCTGCCCGCGCTCGTCCAGGAAATGGAGGACCGATACGACCTGATCAAGGCCCGGCAGGGCATCGCCCCGAGCACTCCCGACGAGGAGATCACCTCCGACATCTGGGGCCTGCCCGAGCGCGAACGCCCCACGCCGATCGTGCTGTTCGTGGACGAGGTCGCTGAACTCTTCCTCGTCGCCACGAAGAAGGACGAGGAACGGCGGGACGAGATGGTCACCCAGCTCATCCGTCTCGCCCAGCTCGGCCGCGCCGCCGGCATCTACCTGGAAGTCTGCGGACAGCGCTTCGGCGCCGAACTGGGAAAGGGCGCGACCATGCTCCGGGCCCAGCTCACCGGCCGTGTCTGCCACCGCGTCAACGACGAAGCCTCCGCAAAAATGGCGCTCGGCGACATCGCCCCGGAAGCCGTCATGGCTGCCTGCGGCATCGCTCCCGAACGTCCCGGCCTCGCCGTCGCCGGTGACACCTCCGGCGGCTGGTCCCGCATCCGCACCCCGTACCTCTCCCTCGGCGACGCCGCCGAGATCTGCCGCGACTCCGCGCACCTGGTCCCCGAACTGGCCGCGCTCAAGCCCTTCCGGCCCGAGGTGCCCGTACGGCCTGTCGAGGCCCCGGTCCCTCTCGTGAAGCCGCGCCCGGTGACCGACTGATCCACCGCTCCACCCGGTTGGCGTGACCGCGTCGCGCCAACTCCTTACCCCTCCCATGCCTGAAATCCGGAAAGGAGGTCCGTCCATGCGCGAGGAAGCACGCAAGGTCGTCGATCGCATCGCATCGGCGGTGCAGGCCGGTGACTACCTCACCGCTGTGGCCGACGCTCGGCGCCTCTATCAGGACGCCACCAGTGAGGCCGAACGCGCCGAGTTGCTGGCCATCCTCGGCCCCCGCACGATCCCACCCGCCCACCACAACCGATAGGGACGGTCGTGCGCGCCTACCTCGCCCGCGTCGATGCCGTGCTCGTCCAAGCTGTGATCGCCGCGGCACTGTCCTTCGCCCACCTGCACGACGTCGCCTCGGCGGCCGGACAGGACGGTTGGAAAGCATGGGCCTACCCCGTCTCGGTCGACCTGCTGCTCGTCGCCGCCTGGCGTCGACTGCGCTCCGGGGGCGGCAAAGCGTCTTCCTGGTGCTGGTTCGTCATCGCCCTCACGGCATCACTTGGCGCCAACGTCGCCACCGCCGGACTGCTCGACATGCACCAGGTGCCGGCCTGGCTGCGCATCCTCGTCGCGGGCTGGCCCGCGGTCGCCTTCCTCGGCGGCACGCTGCTCGCCCACTCCGCCCCAGCGGTGGAGCCAGACGACGAGGACATCGAATTCGCCGTAGACGAGGGCCAGGAGGACGAGCCCGAACTCGCCCCTGAGTCACCCACCCAACCGGCCATCGAGGCATCACCCGAGCGACCCACCGTCTCGGTCCCGGCCGCCCTGGTCGAACACGCCCGCAAGGTCGCCGCCGAACACCACACCCGCACCGGCACGCCGATCGATACCCCAACCCTCCGCGCCCGCCTCGGCGTTCCGGCCCCCATGGCCGACGCCATCGCCGCCCAGATCGCCTGATCAGGAGGAACCATGCCGCTGTTCTGCTTCAACACCGCCGCCGACTACATCGAAGCGGCTCGACAGATGGCCGCTACGGGCCGCCCGGCGCTGGCTCGGCTCCTTGCCGAAGAGGCCGCCGACCGAGTCTCGGACCCGGCCGAAGCTCGTCGCATCCTGCACGAGTTCCCCGGCCCGAGCCTGCGGCAGGAGGACTGACCATGAGCGCCAACCGCCGCTTCCGCAGCGTCACCCGTATCGGCCCCGTCCAGGTCGGCACCTCGTACGACGGCCGGGGCCAGGAGAAGCACACCGCCGCCTGCACCGCTCCACGTTGCGGCTTCTCCGCCGACTACGACAGCCGCGCCGCCGCCGAACTGGCCGCCCGCACCCACCGCTGCCCCGTCCGCTGAGAGGACCTGAACCCCGTGACCGTCAGCCTCCCGCTCGTGTTCGTCCTCGGCTTCTTCGCCTGGGGAGCGGTCAAGTTCCTCGGCGTCCGTACCTGGGTCGTCGTCCTGATCGCCCTCTTCGGCTTTTGGCTCTCCCACACCTTCATGGCGCCCGCCATCGAGTCCGGCACGCGCTCCGGCGTGGACGTCATAAACGGCTCACATAACTAGACGAGTAGATGAGGAAGGGTTCGCCGTGTTCCTGCCCAAGTACCCCGACAGCCCTACGCCGCCGCCCGCGCACACCCACACGCCGACCGACCCGGCGCCCGTACAGCGCCCGCTCCCGTCGGTCTCCATCGACCGCAACGCCGTAGTTGCCCTGGTCGTCGGCGGAGTCGTCCTCACCGCGCTCCTGGCCGCCGTCGCCGTCACGGCCATCTCGGTAGCAGTCGCCGCCGTCGTCCTGCGCTCCCTGCTTCGCGAACACCACCGGCGCTGACCGGACTTCTGGCCACCGGGGCGACGCCACATGACCAAGCATCGCCGCCCCGGGGCCTGTTCCTACCGACCGAGCCAGTCAGAAGGAGAACGCCATCTTCACCCGCACAACTCCGGCCCCTCTCCCGGAAGTCGCGAACCTGGCCGCACAGGGCACGCTCCCGGGTATCCTCCGCCAGCTCTCCTGCCTCGGCGGCTGCACGCATCCGATCCGCCTCGACGGCCACCGCACCGAGTACGGAGTCGATACCACGACCGGCGAGATCGGCGCCGTCCTCCACCACCTCGACTCGACCAGCCTCCCGGCCGGCCAACTCCTCGTCCGCTGCAACAACCGCCGCACCACCCGCTGCGCGGCCTGCGCCGAGGTGTACCGCCGCGACACCTTCCACCTGATCACCTCGGGTCTACGTGGCGGCAAAGGCACCCCGGAACACGTCGCAGCCCACCCGCGCGTCTTCGCCACCTTCACCGCCCCGAGCTTCGGCCCGGTCCACAACCGCCCCACCGGTCCGGCCGGGACCATCCGCCCGTGCCGCTGCGGCACCCTGCACGACCAGGACGACGAAGCACTCGGCGCCCCGCTCAACCCGGACACCTACGACTACGAAGCAGCCGTGCTCTGGAACGCGCACGCCGGTGCGCTGTGGCGACGCTTCTCCATCTCGCTGCGCCGCGAGGTCGCCAAGCGGGCGGGACTGTCGCAGCGCCGGTTACGCGAGTACGCCCGGGTGTCCTTCGCCAAGGTCGCCGAGTACCAGAAGCGCGGCGCCGTCCACTTCCACGCGGTCATCCGCATCGACGGCCCGACCGGCGGAGACACCCCGCCTCCGCCCTGGGCAACCGCCGAGCTGCTGACCGACGCCATCCGCACCGCCACCGCCAAGGTCCGCGTGGACGGTCCGGTCATCGACGACCGCACCCACACCTTCACCTTCGGCCGCCAACTCGACGTCCGCACCATCCGATCCGCCGACTTCAACGACGGCCAGGAGCTGACCGAGCGCGCGGTAGCCGCGTACATCGCGAAGTACGCCACCAAGGGCGCTGAAACGGCGACGGGAGCTCTCGACCGCCCCCTGAAGTTCGTCGCCGAACTCGCCCAGCTCGACATCAGCGACCACGCCCGCCGCCTTGTCCGAACCGCGTGGACCCTCGGCGCCCGCAAGTCCCTTGAACACCTCCGCCTACGCGCCTGGGCCCACATGCTCGGCTTCCGCGGCCACTTCTCCACCAAGTCCCGCCGCTACTCCACCACCCTCGGCGCCCTCCGCAACGCCCGCGCTGAATGGCGGCGCGCTCAAGCCGCTGCCGCAACCGAAACGACCCCTGAAACAACGCTCATCCTCGCGCACTGGGTCTTCGCCGGAACCGGCCTGTCCTCCGCCGAAGCCTGGCTTGCCGCGTCCCTCGAACCTGCCCTCGGAACGGAAGGAGAGCCAACCCATGCATGACGAAGAGCTGCTGACCGTGGCAGACGTCATGACTCGTCTGAAGCTCGGCCGATCGACGGTCTATGACCTGATCCGCTCCCGTCGGCTTCCTTCCATCACGATCGGCCGCTGCCGACGCATTCCTGCGCGGGCCCTGCGCGACTACATCACCAACGAACTGGAGGCGGCTGCCTGATGGCCAAGCAGCGCAAGAAGAATCCCAATGGCGCCGGCACCATTACCAAGCGCAAGGACGGCCGCTTTCAGTGCGCGGTCTACGTGCTCCAGCCGGACGGCACTCGCGCCCGCAAGTTCGCCTACGGCAAGACTTGGGCGGAGTGCGACGCCAAGCGTCGTGAGCTGCTCGACAAGGTCGACCAGGGCGTGCCCGTACCGACTCGATCCGCCAAGCTCGCCGAATGGCTGCCGTACTGGCTGGACAACGTCATCAAGCCCCGCCGGAAGCTGAGCACGTACGACAAGTACGAGGCGCACGTACGCCTCTACCTGGTGCCCCACCTCGGCGCTAAGCGGCTCGAATCCCTGGCCGTCGCCGACGTCCGCCGCTTTCTCGTTCGTATGGAGAAGGAGACCACCGCGGCAACCGCCAAGGAATCGCACCGAATCCTGCGCTCGGCGCTGTCCTCCGCCTGCCGTGAAGAGATGATCGCCCGCAACGTCGCCAAACTCGTCGAGCCGCCCCGCACCGACACCAAGGAGCTGAATCCCTGGACCCTCGACGAGACGCTCGACTTCCTGACCGCCTCTCGCAAGGACCCGCTCTACGCGGCCTTCGTCCTCGCCATCGCCATGGGCCTCCGCCGGGGAGAGATCATCGGCCTTCGCTGGGCTGACCTCGACCTCGACAACCGTGTCCTATACGTCCGACACCAGATTCAGCGCCGCCGTGGCGTCTTGTACGACGACGATCCGAAGAGCCGCCGTCGACGTGTCGTCCCGCTGCCTGCTCTCTGCATCGCGCCCCTGCGCTGGCACCGCTTGAAGCAGGCGGATGCCCGTGCCAAGGCGGGGGAGGGGTGGCGTGAGTCCGACTACGTCTTCACGACCCGTACCGGCCGCCCGGTCGAGCCGCGCAACGTCTACCGCTCCTTCACCCGCGTCGCCGAGTCCGCCGGCCTCCGCGTCATCCGGCTGCACGACGCTCGCCACGGAACGGCCACCCTCCTCACGGCGGCCGGAGTCGCGCCCCGCGTCGTGATGGAGATCCTCGGCCACTCTCAGATCAGCATCACCATGGACGTCTACACGCACGTCGTCCAGGACACTCAGCGCGAGGCCATGAGCCACATGGACCGGCTGCTCAGGAGGCGCCCCGGTCGTGAGTGACCGTGCCCGTTGATGTCAGCCGTAGATGTCAGAGGGGCCCCACCTACGAAAATTCGTAGGTGGGGCCCCTCTGACCTGGTGCCCCCGGCAGGATTCGAACCTGCGACACCCGCTTTAGGAGAGCGGTGCTCTATCCCCTGAGCTACGAAGGCGGAGAAGGCGGTGCTCTGTCGGAAGGTGTGTCTGAAAGTGGTGCCCCGGTGGGGCGGGCCTTCAGGCGCGTTTCCGGCAGTGTTGCGGTGGCAGGGCTGACCTGCGGCTGTGCCACCGACCACAGTGTAGCGGCTGGCGCTGTGGTGGCTGGGGGGTTGGTCGGGTTGGGGGCTTGGGGGCAGGTCAGTGGGCGGGTGGCCGTGCCGTTGTCGAATCCTCCCCGCGGCCCGATCCTTAGTGATACCTTCTCGAAGGAATGTTTTGATGGCCCGGTGTCGCGCCGGGCCCCAAGGGGGAGGTCATCGGAATGACGGTGGTGGCAGGTATAGGCACGGGCGCGCCGGCAGGCGGTGGGCATCGGCCCGCTTATCTGGTGTTCTGCGACGTCGACGAGACGTTGATCGACTGCAAGAGCATGTTCGAGTTTCTGCGGTTCCAGCTGGTGCGACGGTACGGGGAAGAGGGGGAGGAGCGGTACCGGCGTATCGCGGGCGAGTTGCGGCGGCAGTCCGCCGAGGGGACGCCCCGGGAGGACGTGAACCGGTCCTACTACCGCTCCTACGCCGGTGAGAGCGCGGCCGAGATGACCGCGCTCGGGCGGGAGTGGTTCTCGCTCGCGGCGGCCGACCCGGGGTTCTTCATCGCCTCCACCGTCGCCGAACTGGACCGGCACCGTGCCGCCGGCGCCGAGGTCGTGCTCGTCTCGGGATCCTTCGCGCCGTGCCTCGACCCGGTCGCCGAACGAGTCGGCGCCCGGCACGTCCTGTGCACCTCGCCCCTCGTGACCGGCGGCCGCTACACCGGCGATGTGCCCGAACCCGTGATCGGCGAGGGCAAGCGTGCGGCGGTGCTGCGCATGCTCGCCGAGCACCCGGGCGTCAACCCGCGCGACTGCTACGCCTACGGCGACCATCCCTCCGACTTCCCCATGCTCGACTGCGTCGGGCATCCCCGGGGCGTCGGTGACGCTGCCGCCGTACAGGCCTATCTCGCCCGGCGGGCCGAGCCGGTCGCGGCCGCCGTCTCCGGATGCGCGCTCGCCTGCTGGTCCATGGGCCGGGACGAGCATTCCGAGGCATGCTCGGGGGAGTGCGCCCTGCCGCTGGGCTGAGGGGCGGTCGGCGAAGGCCGAGGGATGAACGGTCGGTTCGGGGACGGTCGGGCTCGGGCCCCCGTCCCCGAACTCGTCTGCGCTCAGTCGATGCTCCGGCAGATGTGCGGCTCCAGCCCGGCGTCGTCGGCGTCTCCCGCCAGCCGCAGTACGGGCCTCTTCGGCTCCGGTCCGGTACTCAGCAGGTACCAGTTGCCGTCGTGGTGGACGGAGGCCAGGGTGCCGTTGGACAGGACATGGAGGCGGGGGAGGGACGGCCCCGGCGTCGTGATCGGCGCCGGCCGCGGTATCAGTCGCTGCGTCGGCTTCGACGTTGCCATCGGCGTCGCCATCGTCGTTGCTTTCGGAGTTGGCATCGTCTTTTCTCCTTGTGGCTCGAAGGTCTTCAAGGTCTTCGTTCTTGGCTCCGCTGCTTGCCATGAGTGCGTCGGGGGTGTGGCCGTACCGCCGCGCTACCTCGCACCGGCCAGTGCGGGCTCCGGCAGTGGTGCCGTCGGGGCGGTCGACCGCGCGGGGATCCTCATCGGGCGGGCGTGCCGGGTCGGGGCCCAGCGCAGCAGGGCCGAGCCCACCGACATGCCACCGCCGAAGGCGGACAGGACGGTCAAGTCGCCCTCCGTGAACAGGCCCCGGCGGTGCGCCAGATCGAGGGTGATCGGGACGGAGGCGGCGCCCGTGTTGCCGTGCAGGGCCAGGGCCAGATGCATACGGGCAGAGTCCAGGCCGAGCGCGGGCCAGACCTCGGCCAGCATCACGCCGTTGGCCTGGTGCGGCACGAAGTGGCGGACCGCGCGTGCCGGTACGTCCGCCTTGGCCAGCAGCGTGCGGACCGCGCCGGGCAGGTTCTCGTGCACGAAACCGCGCACCCCGCGCCCGTCCATCGTGAACCAGTGGGCGCCCTCCGCCAGCGTGTCCGCCGACGCCGGCCGCCTGCTGCCGCCCGCCGGCACGCTGATCAGCCGGTGCTGGTCGCCGCGCGTGGTCAGGCTGGTGGTGATGCCGCCGGTGGCCGCCGGCACCGGTCCGAGCACCACCGCCCCCGCCCCGTCCCCGAACAGGATGGCCGTCTTGCGATCCGCATGGTCCAGGATGCGGGAGTAGACGTCCGCGCCGATCACCAGGGCGTACGGCCCCTGCCCCGTGCTCGCCGGTTCGGCGCGCAGCATGCGTTCGGCCGCCGTCAGCGCGAACATGAAGCCGCTGCACACGGAGTTGACGTCGAAGGCCGCGGCCCGGCGGGCCCCGATGAGATCGGTCACGATCGCCGCCGTGGCCGGCTGGGGGTGGTCCGGGGTGGAGGTGGCGACCACGACGTAAGCGATCCGGTCTGCCTCCAGGCCCGCCTGGGCGAGCGCCTGCCGGGCCGCCTGCGCCGCAAGATCCGACGTCGCCTCGTGGGCCGCGGCGCGGTGTCGTCGTCGTATGCCCGTCTTGCGTTCGATCCACTCCGCGGTGACCCCCGCCGCCGCGCCGACCTCGTCGTTGTCGACGACGGTGGCGGGCAGGTAGGAGCCGGTCGCGATGATGCCGATCGGGTTGTCGTCCATGCTCGGTCTCTCCTTCGGATGTGAAAGGGGTTCGAACTGTGCAAGGGGTTCGAACTGTGCGAGGGGGCGGGTCAGTTGGCCGGTGTGGTGATGAACTCGCCGAAACTCGGTCCCTGCAGCTTCAGTTGGGCGTGGATGTCGCCGCCGAGGCCGAAGTGGCCGATGGCGCCTCCGTAGTTCTGCTGGTAGCTCATCCAGAGCACGACCACGTTGATGACCCGGTTCGCGCCGGGGGTGCCCGGCGCCGGGAAGGGGTTGGGCAGCGTCGCCCGGTAGTGGGCCATGCCGTTGCTGTCGCTGATGAAGGCGTTCGGTACACCGAGCGGACCGGGGCGGGTCGGGCCCGCCGGGTCGAGGTCGTGCTCGCGCAGCGACATGACCGTGTAGAGGCTGTCCGGGATCAGGCCGGTGAAGGCGAAGGAGAAGTCGCCGCTGCGCCGGTGCGCCGGCACATGGACCTCCAACTGGCCGCGGGCCTTGGCCCATTGGCCCAGCGTGATCGGCTCGCGCACCTTCGGTCCGTCCTCCTCGCGCAGGTCCGGGATCGGCGCTCCGTGCAGCGGGTAGCTGGGGCGCCGTACGTCGTGCGCGTCGGGGCGCTGCTCGGGGGCGAAGAGCATCGGGTAGTTGTTGCAGGGCAGGGGGAGGGGCAGGGTGTAGAGCTGGACCTGGGCGTCCGGACCGGTGGGGTCGGAGAGGTCGAGCTCGCGGACGATGTCGTACGGCAGGTTCCTGCCGAGCGGCGGCAGGGGGCTGTCGGGGGAGACCACGGCACCGCCCCACGCGGAGACGGTGGTGCCGTCGGAGCCGGGGCGGTTGACGCGGCCGATGACGACGAAGTCGCCGTTCTCGTCCACGATCTCGCTCGGCGGGTACAGCGGGCCCTGTGTGGTGACGCTCAGGTCGTAGGTCCGGGTCGTGGGGGCGGCCGCGACGGGTGCGGCGGCCACGGATGAGACGGTCATGGCGGGTGCTCCTTCGCCGGTTCGAAGCCGGTTGAGGCAGAGTCGGAGGCCGGTCGGACGGCGGCCGGTCGGATAGTTGGTCGCATGGGACGGTCGGTCGCATGGTCCGGTCGGTGGGGCGCATGGCCGACGGAGGCCAGCTGAGCCGGCTGACGCCGGTAGTCCGGTCGTCCGGTGGGGCCAGTGGGCCGGTGGGCCGGTGGGCCGGTGGTCAAGGCCGTATGCGAACGGCCGGCCGCGGGACGCCTTGCTGGAGGGGTCGCGCGGCCGGCCGCCGGGGGAGGGGCGAGGGTCAGGCGGCGGTGACGCGCTCGTAGATGCGGGTGTACAGACCGTTGTCGCCCCCGGTGATGTAGGTGTCGCCGGCCTCGCGGACGATCTGCTGGTAGCGCGGGGAGGTGAAGGCCTCCATGTACGTCGCCGGGTCCGCGTCGAAGCCGGACACGAACATCACGCCGGGCTCCGTGCTGGCCAGCGAGTGGAAGGCCTGGAAGCTCTTGACCTCGTCCGAGGTGCGCACGACGTCGAAGATGGTCTCCTCGCGCCAGGCGCGGTACTGCCGGTAGACGCGCGGCACGACCTCGACGTGCCGCATCTGCACGTACCGGGTGTCCGGCAGGGCGCCGGCGGCCGGCTTGGGCGCCTCGACGAACTGCAGGAACTGGCGCCGGAAGTCACCCTCGCCCAGCGGGCCGACGGCCTCCCACAGCTTCCACCAGTCGGCCCGCAGCCTTTCCATCTGCTCGAAGCCTTCCAGCGGGGCGAGTTCGAGGACCGAGTTGCTCTCCAGGCCGCGGTAGAGGATGCGGCCCTCGAAGCCGGACGCCTCGTTGTGGCGCTGCCAGGCATCGGCGACGGCGTCGATCTGCTCGGGCTTGGCGAACAGCTCGGTGGCGGTGATGAGGGCGGCGGAAGCGGACATGACGGTTCTCCTTGGATGTGGGTGTCGCTGCGTGAAGTGGTGGGCGGAGCTCTGCCGGTGGTGTGTGTCGCTCCGCAAGTGGTGTGTGTACGTGGGGAGTTGGGCGGGCGCCGACTCAGGCGCCGACCAGCACCGGCTGTCCGGTGGCCGCGGCCCCCGCCGCCGCGGCCGCCTGCTGCGTGGTGCGCACCGTGTGCTCGACGGCGTACCGCGCCCTGCGGTGCTCCTTGGCCTCGATGACCGGCGCGTCGAAGGCCGTGTAGGTCACGGTCGTGATCGAGGCGCGGCGGCCCGCCTGGTGCAGGGAGATCTCCGCGGCGAAGGAGAGCCGGCCCGGGTCGTCGAGTTTGGCGCGGAGGGTGTGGTAGACGATCGTGGCGTCGAGCGGGAAGAGGAAGTTCTCGAAGTCGGTGTTCATCGTCTCGATGACGTAGTAGTACGACCGGTCGAGATGGCGCGAGGCGTGGTAGCGCTCGCTGACCGCGAGGAACATCTGCCGGGCGGCCTCGACGGCGACCATGCCCTGGACGTGCTCGCCGGTCTGGTGGTCGATCAGCAGCTCGTTGTCGTTGTGGACGCGCAGGGTCGCGGAGAACAGGTCCTCGCCGTCCCGCCTGAGGTCGGCTATGAGGGTGTTGCAGCTTCGGTGTTTGTGGGCCTCGCCGCGGCCGGCCGGCACCGGCTCCCGGAAGGCGAAGTCCAGCCGCTCGGCGAGGCCCAGGAGCAGGGCCTGCTCACGGACGAGTTCCCAGTCGTGGCGGGTGACGCCCTGACCGGCGCGGACCTGGATCGGGTGGGTGTCCCAGGAGTACACCCCGAGGCGCATCTCGTCGGTGAACTGCGTGACCGTGAGCACGTCCTCCTGCGCAGTGAATCCGACAAAACGGTCACCGACGAGCAGCAGGGTCCGGGGGGTTGCCGTGGCTGACATGCGTTTCTCCTTGGTGGGGCGGCCGGGCCCGACGGGCGGCCGCAGACGGGAGGAGCGTCGAAACAGGTACAGCTGACGTACGGGGCCTGCCGCCTCTTCCGCGCCGGTTCGTCCGGGGTGGCGGGGCCGATGTGAAGAACGTAGAGCACCTCGGACACGAACGCAACCATCTAGTTGGTTTTTTAGAACTATCCAGTTGGTTTCCCGGTGGACTAGGCTCGTCCCATGGCTGAGACACCCAAGGGACAGCAGACCCGCGCCAAACTTCTGGAGGCCGCCGAGGTGGAGTTCTCCGAGCACGGTCTCGCGGGTGCGCGCGTGGACCGCATCGCGGAGCGCTCCGGCGTCAACAAGCAGCGGATCTATGCCTACTTCGGCAACAAGGAAGCCCTGTTCGCCGCCGTGATGACCAAGGTCTACGCGCACATGTCCGCGGCCGTTCCCATCCCCACCACGGAGGAGGGGCTGCGCTCCTACGTCGGCGAGGTCTTCGACTACCACCGCCAGTCCGACCTGGTGCGGCTGCTGGCCTGGGAGGGGCTGCACTACCGGGACAAGCCGATCCCGGACGAGAAGGAGCGCGAGGCGTACTACGTCCACAAGACGGCCGCGCTCAGCCTCGCCCTCGGCATCGACGACCCCACGGCGGCGGCCCGGGCACTCATCGCCCTGATCGGCGTGGCGTCCTGGCCGTTCATCGTGCCGCAGCAGCGCCGGCTGATGCTCGGGCCGGACGGCGACACCGAGTCGGGGTGGGCCCTGCTGCGGGCCAGCGTCGTCGCACACGGGCACTCGATCATCGACAACGTCCTGCAGGGGTCGGTCTGAGGCTGTCGGTCTGAGGCTGTCGGCCTGGCGTCGTCAGTTCGGGGTTGGGGTCTGCGGCCGTCGGCTCGAGGTTGCCGGCCTGGGACCGTCGGTTTGAGGCTGCGGGTTCGCGGCCGTCTGTCCGGGGAGGGCTTGGAGGGCGGGGTCTTCCGGCCTGCGGGACAAGGGAGTTCGGATTCGTCCGGGCTCCTTTTTTGCTGGCCAGAGGCCTGAAACCAACTGGATGGTTCTAGAAAACCAACTAGATGGTTGCGCCCGCTCCGGAACCCGGCTACCTTCTTCATCACCAGGCCGCACCCGCTTCACCCGGGTCGCCGACGTGAACTGACGCATCGTCAACTAGGGGCGCAGCCCCGGGATTTGAGGGAACCGTGGACACCACCGCCCCCGTCATCGTCGTGAGCGGCGCCACCGGCGGCATGGGCTCGGCCGTGGTCGAGGAGCTGGCCCGGTCCGATGCCACCGTCGTGCTGCTCGGCCGGGACGCGGACCGCCTGGAGCGGACCCGGACCGAGATCGACGCCCGCACCGGCGGCGTCGGCCGGCTCGTTCCGTACGAGGCCGACATCAACTCCACCGCCTCCGTGGACACCACGGTCGCCGCCCTGGTCGCCGAGCTCGGCCGGGTCGACGGGCTGGTGCACACGGCCGGCGACGGCCCACTGGCCCCGCTGGAGGAGGCCACCGACGCGATGTGGCAGGCCACCTTCAACGGCAAGCTCATGGGCGCGGTCCGGCTCACCCGGGCGCTGGCGGGCCCGCTGGCCGCGGCCGGCGGCGGTTCGGTTGTGTTGGTGAGCGGGGTCTTCCGCAAGGACCCCGACCCGCTCTTCCCGGTGAACAGCGCGGTCAACGCCGCCCTCGCGGCCTTCGCGAAGGCGGTCTCCAAGGACCTGGGCCGCAAGGGTGTACGGGTCAACGTGCTCGACCCCGGCGCCGTGCGCACCCCGCTGTGGGACGAGATCGCCAAGGCGATCGGCGACCGCACCGGTGCCACCGCCGAGGAGGTCAGCGCCCAGGTCGCCGCCGGGACCCCGCTCGGCACACTCGCGGAGCCGGCCGACGTCGCCCGGCTGACCGCCTTCCTTCTCTCGCCGGCCGCCCGTCACATCGCGGGAGCAGCGCTCACCCTGGACGGCGGGGCGTCGGCCGGCCTGTAGCCGCCGCCGGCGTTCCGGCTCATCCCTCCGCGCGCCGCACGTCACCGGGCGCGGACCCGAACTTCGTACGCCCGGAACACCCGCACACCTGCACATCCGCACATCGCAGAGTCCCGTACACCCGGCACCCCTGCACCGGCACCCCTACGCCCGGCACCCGTACACCCGACTCCCGTGCGCTCAACTCCCGTATGCCCGAAGGAGCTTCGCCATGCCCATCCTCTCCATGACCACCTGGCCGAACCAGACCGACGAGAAGTGCCAGGAGCTCATCGAGGAGCTCACCGCCACGGTGCACCGCGTCATCGGTGCACCCCTCGACAAGATCACCGTCTACCTCCAGGAGATCCCGCAGAACCGCTGGGGCGAGGGCGGAGTGCTCGGCACGAACCCCGAGTTCGCCGAACTCAGCCGCCGCCGCGCCGCGCCGGCCGACGCCTGACCGCGCTCCGCCTTCGCTCCTCCCCCCACCAACCCGGCCTTTTCCAAGGAGACTTCCCATGGCCATCCTGACCCGGTCCGCGCGGACCGACCGGACCGACCGGACCCCGGTCGTACCGGCCGGTGAACCGTCCACCCCGCGGCGGTCCTCCACCACCACCGTCCTCGCGGCGGCGCTGCTCGCCTTCTTCGTCATCTCCCTCGACGGCTCGGTCGTCAACGTGGCCCTGCCGGCCATCTCCCACAGCCTGCGCGGCTCCATGGCCGACCTGCAGTGGATCGTCGACGGCTACACGCTGATGTTCGCGGCGTTCATGCTGTCGGCCGGAACCTTCTCGGACCGGATCGGCGCCACCCGTGCCTATGCCTGGGGTCTGGCCGCCTTCACCGTGGCCTCCCTGGCCTGCGGCGTCGCGCCCAACCTGGGCACGCTGATCGGCGCCCGCATGGTGCAGGGCGGTGCCGCGGCGCTGATGGTGCCGGCCTCGCTCGCGCTGATCCGGCAGACCTACTCCGACCCGGGCAAGCGGGCGCGGGCCATCGCCATCTGGACGGCCGCCGGCTCCGTCGCGGTCGCCGTCGGCCCGGTCGTCGGCGGCATGCTCACCAGCGGGCTGAGCTGGCGTGCGGTGTTCTACCTGAACCTCCCGGCGGGCGCCCTCGGCCTCGCCCTGCTGACCCGTATCCAGGCCTCGCCGCGCCGCGAGGCCCCGGTCGACCTGATCGGCCAGCTCTCCGTCGTGGCCTCCCTGGCCGGCCTGACGTACGCCGTGATCGAGGGCGGACGCGCGGGCTGGGGCGGCCCGGACGTGCTGGGCACGCTGGCGCTGGCCGCCGTGGCGACCGTCGTGTTCGTGTGGACGCAGTCGCGGCGGGAGCGCCCGATGGTGCCGCTGAGCATCTTCAAGTCCCGCACGGTGGTGGTCTGCCTGGCGGCCGGCTTCAGCATCAACGCGGTGTTCTACGGCGCCATCTTCCTGCTCGGCATGTACTTCCAGCAGGTGCGCGGCGCCTCTCCGGTCAGCACCGGCGCGATGTTCATCCCGATGTGCGCGCTGATCTCCATCGTCAACATGGCGGGCGTCAAGCTGGCGGCGCGCAAGGGCGCGTGGGTGCCGATGACGATCGGGCAGCTGGTCATGACCGCGGGGTCGCTGCTGATGCTGACGGTCACCGACCACACGTCGTACCTGGTCCCCGTGCTGCTGCTGGTCCCGATCGGCCTGGGCGGCGGGCTCGCGGTGCCGTCTCTGACGGCGGCGATCCTGGAGAACATCGACGGCGAGCGGGCGGGCACGGCGGCCGCGGTGCTCAACACCTTCCGGCAGGTCGGCAGTTGCATCGCGGTGGCGGCCTTCGGTGCGCTCATCGCGGACACCTCGCACTTCCAGCAGGGGTTCGACACCAGCTTCGTGATCAGCGTGGTGATGCTGCTGACCACGGCCGCGGCCACGGGTCTGCTGCTGCGGCGGGTGACCAAGGGGGCAGGCGGCAAGGCGTAGACGCCGAGCGGCAGTTCACGACCGGTCGCGTGATTCCCCGCACCCCTTCCGGGGCGCGGGGCTTCCGCATGTCCGGAGGGGCCCCGGGCAAAGTCGAGTTAAAAAACCTTCACGAAGGAATTTAAATGCTCCATGATGGTTCGCATGACCGTCATGGAAGAACGCGCCCTCCCGCAGCCCCCGCCCGAGACCACCCGCTCCCGCCTCGCCGAACTGGAGCTCATACGTGAGCTCGCGCACGAGGGCCCCGGCCCCGGCGCGAGCGACCAGCAGCACGCGCGCGGCAAGCTGACCGCCCGTGAGCGCCTCGAACTCCTGCTGGACGAGGGCTCGTTCACGGAGATCGAGGCGCTGCGCCGGCATCGCGCCACCGGGTTCGGGCTGGAGGCGCGGCGGCCCTACACGGACGGTGTGGTCACCGGCTGGGGGACCGTCCACGGCCGTACCGTCTTCGTCTACGCCCACGACTTCCGCATCTTCGGCGGCGCTCTCGGCGAGGCGCACGCGGCCAAGATCCACAAGGTGATGGACCTGGCGCTCGCCGCCGGGGCCCCGCTGGTCAGCCTCAACGACGGGGCCGGGGCCCGGATCCAGGAGGGTGTGTCGGCACTCGCCGGCTACGGCGGGATCTTCACCCGCAACGTCGCAGCGTCCGGGGTGCTGCCCCAGATCAGCGTGATGCTCGGGCCGTGCGCCGGCGGTGCCGCCTACTCGCCTGCCCTGACCGACTTCGTCTTCATGGTGCGCGGCATCTCGCAGATGTTCATCACCGGCCCGGACGTGGTCAAGGCGGTGACCGGCGAGCAGGTCAGTCACGACGGGCTCGGCGGCGCCGACGTGCACGCCACGGTGTCCGGCGTGGCCGCGGCGGCCTACGACGACGAGGCGAGCTGCCTGGAGGACGTACGCCATCTGCTGTCGCTGCTGCCGTCCAACAACCGCGAACTGCCGCCCCGCGAGGAGCCGTCGGACGATCCGGAGCGGCGCTGCGAGTCGCTGCTCGACCTGGTGCCGGCCGAGCCGAACCAGGCGTACGACATGCGCCGGGTGGTCGAGGAGCTCGTCGACGACGGCGACTTCTTCGAGGTGCAGCCCGCGTGGGCGGCCAACCTGGTGTGCGCGCTGGCCCGGCTGGACGGGCACGTCGTCGGCGTCGTCGCCAACCAGCCCTCGACGACCGCCGGGGTGCTGGACACCGCCGCCTCCGAGAAGGGCGCGCGGTTCGTGCAGTTCTGCGACGCGTTCAGCATCCCGCTGGTGACGCTGGTCGACGTGCCCGGCTTCCTGCCCGGGGTCGGCCAGGAGCACGCGGGCATCATCCGGCACGGGGCCAAGCTGCTGTACGCGTACTGCAACGCGACCGTGCCGCGGATCTCGCTGGTGCTGCGCAAGGCGTACGGCGGTGCCTACATCGTCATGGACTCGCGCTCCATCGGCGCCGATCTGGCGCTGGCGTGGCCCACCAACGAGATCGCAGTGATGGGCGCCGAAGGCGCGGCGAACGTCGTCTTCCGCCGGGAGATCGCCGCCGCCGACGACCCCGAGGCGGTGCGGGCCCGGCGCATCGCGGAGTACAAGTCCGAGCTGATGCACCCCTATTACGCCGCCGAGCGCGGTCTCGTCGACGACGTGATCGACCCGCGCGACACCCGGGCGGTGCTGATCCGCTCGCTCGCCGCGCTCCGCGCCAAGCACGCCGAGCTGCCCTCCCGCAAACACGGGAACCAGCCGGTATGAGCGAAAGTGCCGAGCGCACCGAGGAGTTCGTCGTGCGCGTGCTGCGCGGCGAGCCGACCGCGGAGGAACTCGCCGCGGCCACCGCCGTCCTGATGGAACTGGCCCCGCGGACGCCTGCCGCGGAGGAGCCCGCGCCCGTCCGGTCCGTATCCACCTGGCACCGCCCCACCCTGACCACGCACCGCGCCGCCACGTCCTGGCGCCACTGAACGGGAGGACCACCATGTCCACGACCGAAGCCCAGACCCATGACAACCGCCCCACCGCGTACGCCGCCCCCTATGCGGAGACCTACTCCCTGGAGGAGGTCGTCCGCATCAGCGGCCTCGACGCCGGAACGCTGCGCTGGTACGAGGACCAGGGGCTGATCGAGGGCGCCGCGGAGGATCCGTACGGCGTGCGCGCCTACAGCCCGGTCCATCTGCGCTGGCTGGAGTTCCTCAACCACCTGCGCAGCACCGGGATGCCGCCGACCGCCATGAACCACTACGTCGAGCTGTACCGGGCGGGCGACTCGACGATCGCCGCCCGCCGTGAACTGCTGCAGGCGCACCGGGAGGTGCTGCGCGCCCGGTCCCGGGACTTCGCCGCGACGCTGCGCTACCTCGACTGGAAGATCGGCTTCTATCTGGAGCGGGAGGCGGCACTGGTGCGGGCCGGCGCGTCGGCGGCGAGCGTGGCCGAGGCGTAGGCGGCGGCCACCGGCTCCAGGCGCAGCACGCCGTGCGAGGCCACCGTGTGGACATCACGCCACAGCCGGTTGAGATCGCCGCCGCCGGCGCGGAGGTGGGCGCCGCCGGTACGGAAGAGACGGTCGACCGCGTCGGCGAGCAGCCCGGCGGCCACCGCGGCGTCCCGCTGGTTGGCGGCGACGAGGGCCGCGCCGACCGGTCCGGTGTCGGCGCGGCCGGCCGCCCGCTGCAGCAGCAGCCCGGCCGCGTCGATGTGCGCCGAGGCGACGGCGAGCGTCTCGCGCACCGCCGCGCTGTCGTGGTGCGGCGGCCGCCCGCTGCCGGGCGCCTTCGCCGCCGCCCACCCGGACCACAGCGCCAGCGCGTGGCGGGCGGCACCCAGCGCCGGCGCGCAGAACATCAGGCCGCCGGCCAGCTGGGCGGGGACGGAGTGGCAGCGGGCCAGGCCCGGAGCGTCGCCGCCGCGCATCAACTCGGCCAGCGGGAAGGAGCGGTGGTGCGGGACGAAGGCGTCCCGCACCGAGGCGGTGTGACTGCCGGTGCCGCGCAGCCCGGTGGCGTCCCAGGTGTCGAGCACCTCCACCTCCTCGGCCGGCACGGCGAAGACGCGTACCCCTTGTGTCTCCGGGGCCGCCACGAGCAGCCACTGCGCGCTGCCGATCCCGCTGACGCACCCCCACGTGCCCGTCACCCGCCGGCCGCCGCCGACCGGTTCGGCCCGTCCGGCCGGCGGCATCAGTGCCGCCGAGATCCGCACGTCGGGCGATGCGCCCCATATCTCGCGCTGCCCCTCCTCGGGCAGCAGCGCGGCGAAGCGTCCGTGCGCGGCCCAGAGCATGCCCACCCATGCGGCGGAGGTGCAGGCCTCGGCGAGGGCCGCCACCTCGTCGAGCAGGCCGGTGAACTCGCCCTCCGCACCGCCCCATCGGCGGGGCACGAAGTGGCGGGCCAGTCCGGCGGAGGTCAGTTCGGCCACGACCACCGTGGCCAGTGCGCGGTCCGCGTCGGCGCGGCGGGCGTGTTCGGCGACCGTGCTCGCAGTGGACGTCGAGGGCATGTCTTTGCTCCTTGTCGGGATTCCGTGACCAAAAAAGTGCGTTCAAGAAGGTATTATTTGAGGACCCTGGCCGCCCCCCACCTCCCGCAACGACCGAAGGGACGCACGATGGCGAAGCAGGCACGCTCGCTCCGCACTCATGAACTGGTCCTCGACGCCGCTGCGGCCGAGTTCGTCCGCCATGGCTACCCGCGTGCCAACCTCCAGGACGTGGCGGCGCGTACCGGACTGACCAAGGGCGCGCTGTACGGCCACTTCGCCTCGAAGGAGCACCTGGCCCGGGCGCTGGCCGAGCACCTCGACGAGGTGGCGGCCGAGATCCTCGCCCGGCACGCGGATGCGGACCTCCCGGTGCGCGAGCGGCTGGGCGCCCTGTGCTGCGAACTGGCCGGACGCGTCGAGTCGGACGTGCGCTTCAACGCGGCGCTGCGGCTGATGCTGGACGAGGCGCCCACGGCACCCGAACCCCCCGGGCTGCTGGCGGACCTGCGTGCCCTGGGGGAGGAGCCGGCCACGGGCTCGCCGGCCGACCTCGCCACCGTGATCCTGGTGGGCGCCTACTGCACGGCTCCCGATCTGGAGCGGCGGGGTCTGGCCGAACGGGTGCGTGAGCTGTGGGACGCGGCTTCGGCGGGAGAGGGCGCTCAGGCGGGCAACGGGACGGCGGCGCGGTGAGCCACGGCCGCCCACATGCTGCGGCAGGTGGCGAGCGGGGTCTTCCCCTGCACGGCGTCAAGGGTGAGGCGGGTCCTGCCGGTGTCGGGGTCCGGGACGCGCTCGCGGACCACCAGGTCGATGGGCTGGTCCAGTTCGCCGAAGGCCAGGCAGTCGGCCTCCATGCCGAGCAGGGTGTGCCCGGTGCCGGGCGCGGAGCCGCCGGGGTGCAGCAGCAGGTGGCCGAGCTGGCGGAAGCCCTCCAGGGTGACCATCAGCGGTACGTGGTCGCTGGGGTGGTCGAAGAAGATCGGGTGCTCCACGTCGATGAGCAACTGCCACGGTCCTTCTGTGCGTTCGCGCACCAGCACACTGTCCTTGGCACGCAGCCGGCCCACCGCCGAGGGGTGCACCCGCTGGAGCGAGCGGGGGGCCGGGCCGGTCACGGAGACGCCGCGCGGCTGGGCGCCCCGGCCGCGCAGCATCGCGTACCGCTTGTCGTCCACGGCGACGACGTGCAGCGCACCGCGGCCGCAGGCGCGGCCGCCGACGGTGAGGACGACCTCGAGACGCATGCCGAAGCGGTTCGGCGGGCGGTTGCCGACCCACATCCACTGCGCTTCCAGGACCAGGGGCGCGGGCTCGCCGCCGACGCGCAGGGCCGCCGGGTCGGTGATCTCGAACTCCGAGCCGAAGCCGATGAAGCGGTGGGTGAGCGGGACGTCGTAGTGGGCGTGCGCAAGGTAGACCAGCGCCTGGCGGATCGTCTCCATGAACAGCAGGGGGTCGCTGGTGCCGTCCCTGCCCGGGGAGTAGAGGGCGTGGTCGCGCGGCCACTGGGCGGCGACCAGGAAGCTGTGCTCGCCGGTGCGGACGGCGTCGGTGAGGAAGACCTCGGCGATCGCGGCGCGGTGCACCATGTGCCGCGGGACGGCCTGGAGATAGCTGAGGTGCAGCCGCTCGGACAGGGCCGAGCCGCCGGAAGCGCTCGTATCGACAGGTATGACGGCAGGCTGATGCATGGTCTGAACCCCCAGTGAATGCATTCACGCAGACAGCAACATCGGCACGAGGCTTCCGCTCATCGAGCCGCGACTTACAATACATTCCCGAAGGTATATTTCAAGGAACAAAGGATGGACGCCATGGCCGTGGAACGCAGCGCCCCCAGGTCCCGGCCTGCCCGGGACACCGCCCCCCGCCACCGGGACACGGGCCTGAAGCAGGAGCGTGCCGTACGCACCCGCGGGCAGGTGCTCGACGCGGCGGCAAAGGCGTTCGCCACCAAGGGCTTTCCCGCCGTGACCGTGCAGGACGTGGCCGAACTCGCGGGGGTGACCAAGGGGGCGGTCTACTTCCACTTCGCCAACAAGGAGGCGCTCGCCCAGGCGGTGGCCGAGGAGTTCTACCACGTGCTCGGCGTCATCGGGCAGGAGCTGGAGGAGGCCGAACTGCCGCCACTGCGGGCGGTGTCGGAGCTGCTGGAGCGCACCGCCGTCGCCTTCCGCGACGACACCATGGTCCAGGCGGGCGCACGCCTCCAGATCGAACGCTCGCTGATCGGCGCCGAGATGCCCATGCCCTATCTCGGCTACACCGAGTCCCTCACCACCTGGCTCCGCCAGGCCCGGACCGAGGGGCACCTCCCCGCAGGCACCTCGCCCGAGGCCACCGCCCGCGTCCTGGTCTCCGCCTTCTTCGGCGCCCAGCACATCTCCTGGGTCCTCGACGACCGCGCGGACATCGCGGACCGGGTGCAGGAGATCCTCGCGGCGGTGGTGCCGCTGGCGGCGGCGTAGCCCGGGCCGCCGGTCAGGACACCGGCACCCGGGTGAAGCGCCCCGCCACCCGCAGCTCCCCCTCGATCCGGTCCGCCGTCGCGCGCAGCTCCGGCAGGATGTCCCGCAGGCACTCCTCGACGGTGTGGCGGGCCGCGTGCATCGCCACGTTGAGGGCGGCGACGACGCGGCCGGAGCGGTCGTGGACCGGCACCGCGATCGAGCGCAGGCCCTCCTCCAGTTCCGCGTCGACCAGGGCGTGGCCCTGTGTGCGTACGTCGTCGAGGAGGCGGGTGAGCGTGTCCGGGTCGGTCAGGGTGTGCCGGGTGACCGGGCGGAGGGGGAGCGGGAGGGGACGCTCCGCCGGGGGCAGGTCCGCCAGCAGGACGCGGCCCATCGACGTCGCGTACGCCGGCAGGCGCGTGCCGAGGGTGATGTTCACGCTCATGATGCGGCTGGTGGCGACCCGCGCCGTGTACTGGATGTCGTCCCCCGACAGCACCGCCAGCGAGGTCGACTCGTGGACGCGTCCGGCGAGTTCGGCCATGTGCGGGGCCGCGATCTCGGGCAGGGAGATACGGGACAGGGGCGGGAAGCCGAGCGCGAGGACGCGTGGGGTCAGCTCGAAGACGCGGCCCCGAGCGCGCACCAGCCCCAGGTGCTCGTAGGTGATCAGCGCCCTGCGGGCCGTGGCCCGGGCCAGGCCCGTCGCCTTCGCCACCTCCGTCAGGGTCAGTTCGGCGCGCCCCTCGCCGAACGAGGTCAGGACGGTCAGGCCGCGTGCCAGGGATTCCACGAACTCCCGGCCCAGTTCCTGCTTCGACGCCCCGGTCCAGGCCGCGAGCCCCGACGGCGCGGCGGCCGGCTGTGCGGGGGGCACCTCGCGCAGGTCGTCCTCCATCGCCCGGACCGCCTCGCGCAGCCGCGGCAGCAGCGTGTCGCGCAGGCCCGCCGCGGTGTGCCGGCTGGTGTGGCTCACCACGTTCGCCGCGCACACGATCCGGCCGGTCCGCGGATCCCGTACCGGCACCGACACGGCGACCAGCCCCGGTTCGATCAACTGGTCGTCCAGCGCCCAGCCGTCCGCGGCCGCCGCGGCGGTTCGCCGCTCGAACTCCCCGTCGGCCAAGGCGTGTCGGAGAGGTGGTGCGGCGGGGAAGTCCCTGTTCTCCGGGTCCGACGCCCGGTGCTCCCGCCATGCCCGCCACTCCTCCTTCGTCCACTCCGTCGCGAACAGCGCGCCCGGCGCGGTGCGTTCGGCCGGGAGCAGGTCGCCGATGCGGAAGCTGAGGGACATCGCCCGGCGGCGGGTGGCCTGGTGGATGAAGCGGATGCCGTCGCGGTCGGCGACGGCCAGCGACACCGACTCGTCCAGTTCGTCGGCCAGGGCGTCGCCGCGCGCGTCGAGCAGTGCGGGCAGACGCAGGGCGGCGAGGTAGGCGTTGCCCAGTTCCATCAGGCGGGGGGCCAGCACCACGTCCCGGCCGTCGAGGCGGACGTAGCCCATGCGGGCCAGGGTGGCGGCGATCCGGTCGACCGTGGAGCGGGCGAGGCCCGTGGCGCGTTCGAGCCCGCTCGGGCTCAGCGTCCCGGCCGCCTCGGTCAGCCGCAGCAGCACGGCGATCCCGCGGAGGAGGGGCGTGACCGCCTCGGCCGGTACGGCGGCGGGCGAGGGCGCCGAGGGTGCGGCGGACGAATCAGCCGGTACGGCGCAAGACGCGGCGTCGGCGTCCGTCGTGGACTTCGCGGGCATCGGATCTCCGGTACGGCGGTCGGGGCACGCCCACGGTAATGCGCGGACCTGCCCTCTCACTCCTGCTCACCTCCGGACGACCTGCACCCGATAGCTCCCCGGCCGGTCCGTCCCCACGACCGTGATCCGGATGTGCCGTTTGGGGTCCTCGAAGGTCTCGCCCGGGGTGAAGGGGGCGTCCGAGAGCTCCGCCTGGACGTTGGGGCTGCGGGTGCAGCCGCCGCTGTCGCGCCGGGCGTCGAACACCTTGACCGGGCCCATGCCGGTGTCCACACGGGAGTCGACCTTGTAGATCAGCACGCCAGGCCGGCACACGGCCTCGTCGTTGCCCGCGCGGATGCGCACCTCGACGGCGTAGACCGTCCGGGCGTCGACGGGTACGAAGACCAGCTTCGGGCCGCCCGCGCGCTCCAGGGGCGTCAGCGTGTACTCGGTCGTGCCGGTGGCCGCGCAGCTGACCTGGGACGCGTCCAGCCAGCCGAGCTTCCACTTGTGCCAGCCGAGCAGGTCGTTGTCGGCCCCCCAGTCCTCGCTCATGATGTCCCAGTGCCCGACCGCGCCCCCGCCCTCCTGGGTGTAGAGGTCGGGCAGACCGAAGACATGGCCGTTCTCGTGCGGCAGTACCCGGTAGCCGGTCCTGGCGAAGTTGCCGGAGCCGTCGTCCTGGCGGGAGTAGACGAAGGAGGCGTTGGCGACGGGGACGCCGTCGGCGACCGGGGCGTCCGCGTTGCCCGCGAAGGTCACCGACAGGACCGTGTCCAGCGCGGACGGGCCGGCGTTGGGCGTCATCAGCACGTTCAGGAAGTCGTACTCGCGGAAGTCCACCTGCGGGTCGGCGGCGCTCACGATGTCCTGGACGAGCCGGCGGTAGCCCTCGTCGAAGGGGGCGCCGCGTTCTATGTCGTACGCCTTGAACGGCTTCGGCATGCGCAGCCAGTGCGGGATCGGGGTCTCGGGGCGGTAGTCGAGGCGGCCGTAGGAGGCGGTGCGGAACCACTGCCGGGTCTTGGGGAAGAACTCGTGGAAGCGGTCGAGGGCCTTTCCCGGGCCGGGTGCGTCGGAGAAGTCGACCATCAGGGTCAGGGCATGGACGGTGCCGGTGGAGCGGGAGTAGCCGGTGCCGGTCGGGACGCCCTCCGAGAGCTGGACGGTGCGGCCGCCGTCGATCATGCAGGGACCGAGCTTCGTTGTGCGGGCCGGCGCGACCGGTCCCGCCCCGGCCGCCGTGGAGCGTGCCGTCAGCCGCCCGCTGCCCGCCGAGGTGACGACCGCGAGGATCAGGGCGGCCACGGTCGCGAGGGCGGCCGCGCGGCGAGGCCGTATCCGACGGCTGAGCTGCATGCGCGGGCCCTTCGTCCTGGCAGCCGCCGGTCTCAGGCTGCGCCCTTTCGATCACCCTGGTTCGGGGGCTGCGCGGGCGCTCGCTGGATGGTCCGAACGTGGGGTTTCCGAACGAGCGAGGGGCGAGGAAGGGGCGAGGAAGGAACGCCGCACAGAGATGTGACCCACGTCACAGGAAATCCCTGCGGGGTCGGGAAATAACCGGGGAACCTTTCCCCGTTTAACCCTGCGTACGAGCGAAACGGGGACTGCCTCCCCGGATCGCCAAAACCACCGAAGCGAGGAGTACGCCGTGCAGACCGCGACCCCCGTGCAGCGGAAGGTGACCCGGCCGCGCGCCGACGCCCTGCGCAACCGGGAGCGGATCGTCGCCGCCGCCCGCGAGATGTTCACCGAGTTCGGCCCCGACGTGCCGCTCGACGAGATCGCCCGCCGGGCCGGTGTCGGCAACGCCACGGTGTACCGCAACTTCCCCGACCGCGACGCCCTCGTCCGCGAGGTCGTCTGCTCCGTCATGGACCGGACGTCCGAGGCGGCCGAGTTCGCGCTCGCCGAGACCGGGGATGCCTTCGAGGCACTGGAGCGCTTTGTGCACACCGCCGCCGACGAGCGGATCAGCGCCCTGTGCCCGATGATCCAGACCACCTTCGACCAGAACCACCCCGACCTGGAAGCGGCGCGTGAGCGCGTCGAGCAGCTCGTGGCGGAGCTCATGGACCGCGCCGTGCGGGCCGGCCAGCTGCGCTCCGACGTCGGCGTCGGCGACCTCATGATCGTCGTGGCGCAGCTCAGCCGGCCCCCGGCCGGCACCGACTGTGTCGTCAACGACCGCTTCGTACATCGTCATCTGCAGCTGTTCCTGGACGGGCTGCGGGCCCCGGCCCCATCCGTCCTGCCGGGCACAGCCGTCACCGTGGAGGATCTCCGCCGGCCCTGCACCGATTAGTTCAGGACTCCAAGCGAGTCGACACTGACGAAACTCACCGGCCGTCTCGGTAGGCGAGCCGTCCCCTAAGACACCTTTTTTCCGTCACGAAGTCCCGAAGTGGGTACCCCCATGTCTGAAACAGCCTCAAAGGCTCGCGGACCGGTCGAACAGACCGGTGACGCCAACCGCTGGAAAGCGCTCGTCTTCATAGCGCTCGCGCAGCTGATGGTCGTGCTCGACGCGACCATCGTGAACATCGCCCTGCCCTCCGCCCAGGCCGACCTGGGCATCTCGGACGGCAACCGGCAGTGGGTCGTCACGGCCTACGCCCTCGCGTTCGGCGGCCTGCTCCTGTTCGGCGGCCGGATCGCCGACCTGTGGGGCCGCAAGCGTGCCTTCGTCATCGGCCTGGCCGGCTTCGCCGCCGCCTCCGCGCTCGGCGGAGCGGCCCAGTCCGGCGCCATGATGTTCGGTGCCCGCGCCCTGCAGGGCGTCTTCGGCGCCATGCTCGCGCCCGCCGCGCTCTCCCTGCTCGCCGTGATGTTCACGGACGCCAAGGAGCGCGCCAAGGCGTTCGGCATCTACGGTGCGATCGCCGGTGGCGGCGGCGCCGTCGGCTTCATCCTCGGCGGCGTGCTCACCGAGTACATGGACTGGCGCTGGACGTTCTTCGTGAACATCCCCTTCGCCATCGTCGCCGCGCTCGGCGCGTACTTCGTCATCCGTGAGCCGGAGGGCGGCCGCAACCGCAACCCGCTCGACATCCCCGGCGTCCTGCTCTCGACCCTCGGCCTGGTCTCGCTCGTGTACGGCTTCACCCGCGCCGAGTCCGACGGCTGGGGCGACTCCCTGACGATCGGCCTGTTCATCGCCGCCGCGGCGCTGCTGCTGGCCTTCGTCGTCACCGAGGCCAAGGTCAAGGCCCCGCTGCTGCCCCTGCGCGTGGTCACCGACCGCAACCGCGGCGGCATCTACCTCTCGCTCGGCATCGCCATCATCGCGATGTTCGGCACGTTCCTCTTCCTGACCTACTACCTGCAGGTCATCAACGGATACTCGCCGATCAAGACCGGCTTCGCCTTCCTGCCGATGATCGCGGGCATGATGATCGGCTCGACCCAGATCGGCGCCCGGCTGATGACCCGGGTCCCGGCCCGGGTGCTGATGGGCCCCGGTTTCCTGGTCGCCGCCGTCGGCATGCTGCTGATGACGCAGCTGGAGATCGGCTCGTCGTACTCCTCGACGATCCTGCCGGCGATGCTGCTACTGGGTCTCGGCATGGGTACGGCGTTCATGCCGGCCATGTCCCTGGCCACCCTGGGCGTCGAGCCCCGTGACGCCGGTGTCGCCTCCGCGATGGTCAACACCTCGCAGCAGGTGGGCGGCGCGATCGGTACGGCCCTGCTGAACACGATCGCCGCGTCCGCGACGACGGCGTACATCAAGGACCACATCGCGGGTGCGACCTCCAAGTCGCAGGCGCAGCTGATCCAGATGCAGGGCGCGGTGCACGGCTACACCAACGCGATCTGGATCGCGGTCGGCATGCTGGTGCTCGCCGCCGCGATCGTCCTGACCCTCGTCAACGCCGGTACCCCGGGTGCCACCACGGTGACGGGTTCCGCGGACGAGATCGAGGACGAGCTGGCGGTGCCGGTGGTCGCCCACTGACCCAGGCCGGTCCGGCCGTACCCCCTTCGGAACCACCCGTACGCGAGAGGAAGGGGACGCCTCCCGCGTACGGCCCCCAGGATCTGCCCTGGTCTGCTGAATGAGCGGTTCAGCGGAGCCAGGGCAGATCTGCGCCCGCATCACCGGGCTGGAGGCCCTCGGCGACGATCTGCATGATCTCGCCGAGGGTTTTCAGCTGCTCGGGGGTGAGCCGCTCGAACACCGCCTGCCGTACCGCCGCCACATGGCCCGGCGCGGTGCGGGCCAGGATCTCGGCGCCCGCGTCGGTCAGCACCGCGAACTGGCCCCGCTTGTCGGAGGGGCAGTCCTCGCGCCGCACCCAGCCGTTCTTCTCCAGCCGCGCGATCGCGTGCGAGAGCCGGGAGCGGGTGATCTTCGACTTCATCGCCAGCTCGGTCATCCGCAGTCGCCGCCCAGGGGCCTCGGCGAGCCCGACCAGCAGCCCGTAGTAGATGTGCGGCATGCCCGCGTCCCGCTGGAGCTGGCGGTCGAGGTGGTCCTCGAGGAGCGTGGTGGCGTGCAGATACGAACGCCAGATGCGCTGCTCGTCGTCGCTCAGCCAGCGTGCGGGTGCGGTGTTCATGCGTCCACTGTAACCAGCTCTCCTTGAAACTTAAACGAACGGAGCGTAGGCTCTGCGGGAGAAAGTTTTAGAGTTCAAGCAATTGCTCCGGAGGGAGTCGCCGTCATGTCCGCCGCCACTCAGGAGCGCATGCCCGCCCTCTATCTCAGCCACGGCGCCCCGCCGCTCGCGGACGACCCGGTCTGGCCCGGCGAGCTCGCCGCCTGGTCCGCCGGCCTGCCCCGCCCCAAGGCGATCCTGATGGTCTCCGCCCATTGGGAGGAGGCCCCCCTCGCGCTGGGCGCGGTGGAGACGGTCCCGCTCGTCCACGACTTCTGGGGCTTCCCCGAGCACTACTACCGGGTGACGTACGGGGCGCCGGGCGCCCCCGAACTCGCCGCGTCCGTACGGAAGTTGCTGCGCGCCCCCGGCACGCCTGTGCAGGACATCCCGGACCGGGGCCTGGACCACGGCGCCTACGTCCCGCTCGTCGAGATGTTCCCGGCCGCCGACATCCCGGTGCTGCAGATCTCCATGCCGACCCTCGACCCGGTGCGGCTGATGGAGATCGGCCGCAGGCTCGCGCCGCTGCGCGACGAGGGCGTGCTGATCGTCGGTTCCGGCTTCTTCACCCACAACCTGGCCGCGCTGCGCCATGTGGGCGCCGGGGTGCCGGGCTGGTCGGCCGAGTTCGATGCCTGGGGCCACCGCATGCTGGACGACGGCGACGTGGACGCGCTGCTCGACTTCCTGCACAAGTCGCCGGCCGGCCGGCTCGCCCACCCGCGCACCGAGCACTTCGCCCCGCTCTTCGTGACGATGGGCGCCGCGGACGCGGCCGGTGAGCTGGGCGCGCAGAAGTCGGTGATCGACGGGTTCTGGATGGGGCTCGCGAAGCGGTCGGTGCAGTTCGGCTGAGGCCGCTTGCGGTCCCGCGCCTTCGGTCCTACAGCTCCTTCTCGTACCAGGCCACGTCCCAGTACCGCCCGAACTTGCGGCCCACCTCGCGGTGGGTGCCGAGATGGCGGAATCCGAAGCGTTCATGCAGCCGCGTGGACGCTTCGTTGGGCAGTGCGATGCCCGCGTAGGCGCGGTGCAGGTCCTCGTCCGCGAGGGCCTCGAAGAGCGCCTGGTACAGCAGTGTGCCGATGCCGCGGCGGCCCGCGTGCGCGGCGAGGTAGACGGTGACCTCCACCGAGGTCGCGTAGGCGTGCTTGGTGCGATAAGGGCTGGATGTGGCGTAGCCCAGAATTTCCTGTGTGTCACCGTCCGTGGCAACCATCAGGCGGTATGGGCCGTCTTCAGGGTGGGAGAGCAGCCACGGGCGGCGCTCCTCGGAAGTGAAAACGGCGGTGTCGAAAGTGATGGGCGTCTCACGCACGTAGTGGTTGTAGATGTCGGTGAGGGCCTCGAGGTCCGCTTCGGCTCCCGGTCTGACCTGCACCTCTGAACGCTTCGACGCCACCAGACCTCCTCATGTGGCCGGACAGGGTACTGCATGATCAGAAAAACAAGGGGCCTGGTTGGGAATTCTGTCCGGATTCCAGTCGTTGTTTCCTACGGAAGCAGGGCACCCGAGAAGGGTGCTCAGAGGTACTCGACGGCGAGTGCCCGGCGTCCGAAGGACCACCCGCCAGCCCACCATCGCAAGGGAGCACGCATGGCAACCCGTGCCGTCGCCCGTCGTCAGTCCGCCAACGGCGAGACTGGCGCGGCAAGCAGTGTTCGCGCCCGCGCCGGCGAGATCGCCGACCGTGACCTGGTCGGGATGTATCTCGACGAGATCGCGCGCACACCGCTGCTCGACGCCGCCAAGGAGGTCGAGCTGTCCCAGGTCATCGAGGCGGGTGTGTTCGCGCGACAGGTTCTCGAGGGGTTCGAGGAGTCCCAGGCCGAGGCCACCCGTGAGGAGCTCGAGGCCCTGGTCGCCGAAGGTGAGCGGGCCAAGGACATCTTCATCCGCTCCAACCTCCGCCTGGTCGTGGCCGTGGCCCGCCGTTACCCCCGTAGCGGTCTGCCCCTGCTCGACCTGATCCAGGAGGGCAACGCCGGTCTGGTGCGCGCGGTCGAGAAGTTCGACTACCGCAAGGGCTTCAAGTTCTCCACGTACGCGACGTGGTGGATCCGTCAGGCCATCACCCGCTCGATAGCGGACCAGTCGCGCACCATCCGCCTGCCCGTCCACCTGGTGGAGGAGCTGGGCCGGATCCGCCGTGTGCAGCGCGAGTTCAACCGCGAGCACGGCCGCGACCCGGAGCACGCGGAGATCGCCGCCGAGCTGGGTTCGAACCCGGACCGGGTGACCGACGTGCTGGACTGGGCCCGCGACCCGGTCTCGCTGAACATGCCGGTGGACGACGAGGGCGAGACCCAGTTCGGCGACCTGCTCGAGGACAGCTCGGCCGTCTCCCCCGAGCAGTCCGTGCTGACGCTGCTGCGCAGCGAGGAGCTCGACCACCTCATCGGCCGCCTCGACCCGCGCACGGCCTCCATCATCAAGATGCGCTACGGCATCGACGACGGCCGCGAGCGCACGCTGACGGAGGTCGGCAAGGAGCACGGCCTCACCCGTGAGCGGATCCGCCAGATCGAGAAGCACGCTCTGCTGGAGCTGAAGAAGCTGGCGCGCGACACCGGCTTCGAAGCGGTGGCCTGAGACCGGGCGGGACGCGTGCGGCTTTCGGAGCGCCGGGCGGCGTACAACGCCCGGCGCCGCGCACGCCCGGTGGCGGAAGACCGCGCAAACATGGCGCTGTAACGCCGCTTCAAGTGTAGTAACCAAGGGAAAAAGACTTGTGGGCACAGGAGTTCGGCCCGTACCCACCCCCTGAACCGCGTCCCGACGCACATCCCCCCCGGCGCCGGGACTCTCCCAGAGCCGGGCTTCGGCGCCTTCCCCCCGGGTGCCGAGGCCCGGCTCCTTTTGTGCGGGCATGCTGGTGGGCGGGGCACCCCGAACCTGAACCCCGGGGTGGCCCGCCGAATGGCAGATTGTGCCACAGCGGCATAGCCTGCCGGTGTGAGCAGCCCCACCCCCGCACCGAACTCCCGCTCCGCCTCGGCGGCGCAGACCTCCCTCACCGAGCGGCGCAAGGCCGCGACCCGGATGGAGATCGCCCGGGCGGCCGCGGGACTGTTCGTCAGGCAGGGGCTGCGTGCCACCCGCGCCGAGGACATCGCCCAGGCCGCCGGGATCGCCCCGCGCACGTTCTACCGTTACTTCGCGTCCAAGGAGGAGGCCATCGCGCCCCTCTACGCGGCGGGCGCACGGCGCTGGACGGAGGCGGTCGCCGCCGCCCCGGACGGACTGTCCCTCCCGCAGGTCCTGGAGCACGCGGCACGCCACACCCTTACGCCGGGCGCGGGAGTCTCCGCGGCCTCCTGGGAGCTGGTCCGCACCCTGATCCGCCTCACCGACACCAGCCCCGCGTTGGGCAAGGTGTGGGCGGAGGTCTGCCACGCGGCGGAGGCGGAGCTGGCCGGGGCGCTGGCGGAGCGGGTCGCGCAGGGCGGGCGCGACAACGTTGGCAGCGAGGCCGTCGGTGAGGCGGTCGGTGGGCTCGGCGGCGAGGGGGGTGGCGCCGGGGGCTCCTCTCCACTGCGCTTCGCCGCAGCCGTCGCCGGCGCGGCCGTACGCGTGGCCGTCGAAACCTGGGCGGCCGGCACGGCCCCGGCGAGCGGCCCGGAGGGACCGGCGACCCTGGCGCTGCGCAATCTGGCCGCACTGCGGGAGTTCCCGTGGACGGAGCTGGTGGGGGAGTAGCGGGGGCGGGCTCGGTCGGTGTTGTGCGGGGCCGGTGGGGTGGCGCGCGGATGGATCCGGTCGGTGTCGCGGGCGGGCCCGGTGTGGGGTTGCGCGGGCGGTTCGGTGGGGCCCGGCCCCTGTCGTGCGAGCGGGCCCAGTGTCGTCCGGGCGAGCCCGGTGGGGTGTGCGGTCCGTGTCGTGCGGGCGGGCCCAGTGTCGTCCGGGCGAGCCCGGTGGGGTGCGGTCCGTGTCGTGCGGGCAGGCCCGGTCGGGTGCGGTGAGAGGGGGGTTCACTCACCCGCCGCCCGTGTCAGGCGGGCTCCCAACTCCCGTACGCACTCCACCAGTTCCACCGGCTGACGGGCCGTGAAGTCGAAGCCCAGCAGGGCGAGCCGGGCCGCCAGCCACTCCACCGCGTCGCCGGTCCGCCCGCGCAGCCGGCAGGTGTCGTCGTCCAGGGGCTCCGGTACGCCCAGCCACGACGGGACCCGGGCCGCGACCGCCTCCGCGCTCGCGGCGAACGTCACCTCGAAGTCGTACGACTCCTGGTGCCGCTGCATCGAACGCCGCAGATACTCCGCCGCGTCGCCGGTCGGCAGCTCGCGCGGGGCGAACCGCGCGCCGGTCGCGAAGGGCTCGCTCACCCGGTCGACGCGGAACGTTCGCCAGTCGGCGCGGTCGACGTCGTAGGCGACGAGGTACCAGCGGCGCCCGGTCGAGACGAGCCGGTGGGGCTCGGTCAGACGGCGCGACTCGTTGCCGTCGCCGGCGCGGTAGGCGAACCGCAGCCGCTCCCGGCCGGCGACCGTGGACGCCATCACGGTCAGCGTCTCGGGCGCGATGCTCGCACCGTCCCCGCTGGTCAGCGGAGTGGTCGCGGCCTGAAGGGTGGAGACGCGGTGGCGCAGGCGCGAGGGCAGTACCTGCTCCAGCTTGGCCAGGGCCCGTACGGACGCCTCGTCCACGCCCTCCAGGGCGTGCCCGGCGCCCGCCCGCAACCCGACCGCGATCGCCACCGCCTCCTCGTCGTCGAGTACGAGCGGCGGCATCGCCTTGCCCGCGACCAGCCGGTAGCCGCCGTCGGAGCCCATGGTCGCCTGCACCGGATAGCCCAGCTCACGCAGCCGGTCGACGTCGCGCCGCACGGTGCGCCGGGACACCCCGAGCCGGTCGGCGAGCTCGCCGCCCGGCCATTCGCGCGGGGTCTGGAGAAGGGAGAGGAGCTGGAGGAGCCGGGCCGGGGTGTCGGTCGTCATGGGTTCTCCTCCGTCATCTGTTCTGCCGTGTCGAATTCGAGGATGCCTGCCCAGTAGGACACAACCTGTCCTACTGGGGTCGTAACTTCGATGTATGACCTCCACCGAAACCCTCGGGGAAAGCCCCGCCGGCACGACGGACCGCCGCCGCTGGTTCGCTCTCGCCATCGTGATGACCGCGGCCTTCATGGACCTGGTCGACGTCACGATCGTCAACATCGCGATCCCGTCCATCCAGCGCGACGCCGGGGCGTCCGTCAGCCAGATCCAGTGGATCACCGCCGGCTACGCGCTCGCGTTCGCCGCCGGTCTGATCACCGGTGGGCGGCTCGGCGACATCCACGGCCGCAAGCGGCTGTTCCTCATAGGGATCGGCGGCTTCACGCTCGCGTCGGCGCTGTGCGGCTTCGCGGCGAACCCGGAGATGCTGGTCGCCTCCCGCATCCTGCAGGGCGCGATGGCGGCGCTGATGGTGCCGCAGGTCCTGTCGATCGTGCACGCCACCTTCCCGGCGCACGAACGGGGCAAGGTGTTCGGCCTGTTCGGCGCCATCGTGGGGCTGGGGGCCGTCTCGGGTCCGCTGCTCGGCGCGCTGCTGACGGAGTGGAACCTGTTCGGTCTGGAGTGGCGGCCGATCTTCCTCATCAACCTCCCGGTCGGGATCGCGGCCCTCATCCTGGGCAGCCGCTACATCACCGAGTCGAAGGCCCCGCGGGCGCTGAAGCTGGACCTGGTCGGCGTCGCGCTGCTCACCCTCGGCCTGACGATGCTGCTCTACCCCCTGACCCGCGGCCGTGAGCTGGGCTGGCCGCTGTGGGGCTACGCATCGATGGCCGGCGCGCTCGTCGTCTTCGCGGCGCTGGTGATGTACGAGCGGCGCAAGGCGGCCCGGGACGGCTCGCCGCTGGTCGAGCTCTCCCTGTTCCGCGTGAAGAGCTTCGCGGCCGGTATCGCCGTGCAGACCGTCTTCGGGGTCGCGCTCGGTGTGTTCTTCCTGGTGTGGACGCTGTACATGCAGATCGGCCTGGGCTGGAGCCCGCTGCGGGCGGGGCTGACCGGTGTGCCGTTCTCGATCGCGGTCTCCACGGCGGCGGGCCTGTCCGTGCAGCAGCTGGTGCCGCGCTTCGGCCGCCGGGTGCTTCAGGCGGGCGCACTGCTGATGGCGGCGGGCGTCCTGCTCTACATCTGGGAGTCCGGCCGCTACGGCACCGCAATCGCCTCCTGGCAGATGGCGCTGCCGCTGGTCGTGATGGGCGTCGGCATGGGCCTGATCGTCGCGCCGCTGACGGACGCCGTGCTGTCGGGGGTCCCGCGTGAGCACGCCGGGTCGGCGTCGGGGCTGATCAACACCGTGCAGCAGATGGGCAACGCGCTCGGACTCGGGCTCGTGTCGGTCGTGTTCTTCGGTGAGATCGGCGACCGCCTGACGCCGGACCAGGTGGGGCCGGCCTTCGTGAACGCCTTCCAGCACGCGCTGGGCTGGGTCGCGGGCGTCATGGCCGCCATCTTCCTGCTGATGTTCGCCCTGCCGAAGCGGTCGGCGCAGCCTCTGGAGGGCGGCGAGGACGGGCAGGCGGCCGAGACCTCGACCGCCGGGCCCGAAGCCGGTTCCGACGCCGGAACCACCGCCGGTTCCGGCGGGCGCGCCGGGGAGCCCGAGCTGGTGGGGTGATCGGACGCCGGTGACCAGGAGTTCTCGGCCCGCCTCCCGTGCGACGTACGGGAGGCGGGCCTTTTCCGCGCCCAGCCTTACAGATGCCCGATTGTGTCTGCATCGTGCCCGAACCCGTTTACTTCTCGGAAATGCGCGCGTACTCTCCGAGTGAAACCACAAGTTCGGGCACAGGTCGGAGGCGAACGGACATGTACGCACCGGAGCGGCAGCAGGAGATCCTCCGGCTCGCCCGGGACGGCGGCAGGGTGGACGTGGTGTCGCTGGCCGAGGAGTTCCAGGTGACCGCGGAGACGATCCGCCGGGACCTGAAGGCCCTCGACCGCGCGGGACTCGTGCGCAGGGTGCACGGCGGTGCCATACCCGTCGGGCGACTCGACTTCGAGCCGGACCTCGCCGAGCGCGAGGGCACGGCGGCGGACGAGAAGGACCGGATCGCCAAGGCCGCCGTCGCGGAGCTGCCGGTCGAGGGCACGATGATCCTCGACGCGGGCTCCACCGTGGCGCGTCTGGCGGCCGCCATCCCGCTGGAGTCCTCGCTCACCGTCGTCACCCACAGCCTGCCGATCGCGGCCCGCCTCGCCGACCACCCCGGCATCCAGCTCCACCTCGTCGGCGGCCGGGTGCGGCACCGTACGCGCGCCGCCGTGGACGCCTGGGCGCTGCGGGCGTACGGCGAGATCCGGGCGGACGTGCTGTTCGTGGCGGCCAACGGCTACTCCGCCGACCACGGCCTGACCACCCCCGACCTCGCCGAGGCCGCGGTGAAGCGCGCGGCGGTCGCCGCGGCCCGCCGCGTCGTGCTGCTCGCCGACTCCTCCAAGCACGGCCAGGAGCACTTCGCCCGCTTCGGCGACCTGAGCGACGTGGACCTGCTGATCACCGACAGCGGGCTGAGCCCGGAAGACGCCACCGCCATCGAGCGCGGCGGCACGGAAGTAGTGCGCGCATGATCCTCACCGTCACCCCCAACCCGTCCCTGGACCGTACGTACGAGGTCCCCTCCCTGGAGCGCGGCGAGGTCGTCCGCGCCACCGGCGAGCGGGTGGACCCGGGCGGCAAGGGCGTCAACGTCTCGCGTGCCGTCGCGGCCGCCGGGCAGCGCACGGTCGCGGTCCTGCCGCTGGGCGGCGCGCCGGGCGCCCTCGTCGCCGACCTGCTCGACGCGCAGGGCATCGAGGTCGCGCCGGTGCCGATCTCCGGAGCCACCCGCTCCAACATCGCGCTCGCGGAGGCCGACGGCGTCCTGACGAAGATCAACGCTCCGGGACCCGAACTCTCCGCCGAGGAGCAGGAGCTGCTGCTGGAGACGGTGCGCGCCCAGTCCCGCGGCGCGGACTGGATCGCCTGCTGCGGCAGCCTGCCGCGCGGGCTCGCCCCGGCCTGGTACGCCGACCTGGTCGCGCGGGCGCACGCCGCGGGCGTCCGGATCGCGCTGGACACCTCCGGCCCCGCTCTGCTGGAGGCACTGCGCGAGCGGCCCGACGTGGTCAAGCCCAACGCCGAGGAGCTCGCGGAGGCCGTCGGGCGGCCGCTGGCCACCGTCGGCGACGCGGTGAAGGCGGCCGAGGAGCTGCGGGAGATGGGCGCGCGCGCCGTCCTCGCGAGCCTTGGCGCCGACGGGCAGCTGCTCGTCGGCGACGCGGGCGCCTGGTTCGGCAGCGCGCGTGTCGACGCCGTCCGCAGCAACGTCGGCGCCGGCGACTCCTCGCTGGCCGGCTTCCTGATCGCGGGCGGCAGCGGCCCGGAGGCCCTCGCCTCCGCGGTGGCGCACGGCGCGGCGGCCGTCCAGCTGCCGGGCAGCGTGATGCCGACCCCGGCCGACCTGGACCCCGCGGCGGTGACGGTCACGTCCGACGTGCCCGTCGACCGCGTACTGGAGGAGCCGGCGTCATGAGCCTTCGCAGGGCCCCCACGCCCACCCCTCGTGCGGCGCCCGCCCCCTCCGTCCCCGATGCGACCACCCCCCGAATCCCCCGCAGCACCCCCGTCCCCGTCCCCGCCCCCGCCCACCCTTCTGACCGGGCGATACGCGTGCTAAGGAGCCCGCGATGAGTGACATGATCACCGCGGACCTGGTCGATCTCGACCTGTCCGCCGACACCAAGGAAGCGGCGGCACGCGCCCTCGCCGAGCGCATGGTGGCCCTGGGCCGGGTGACCGACCTGGACGGCTTCCTCGCCGACGTGGCCGCCCGCGAGGCGCAGATGCCCACCGGCCTGGACGGCGGCATCGGCATCCCGCACTGCCGCAGCGAGCACGTCACCGAGCCCACGCTCGCCTTCGGGCGCAGCGCCTCCGGCATCGACTTCGGTGCCGCGGACGGCCCAGCAGACCTGATCTTCCTGATCGCCGCGCCCGCCGGTGCCGACGACGCCCATCTGACGATCCTGTCGTCGCTGGCCCGGCAGCTGATGAACGCCGAGTTCACCGACGCGCTGCGCGCCGTGGGCGACCCGGCCGCCGCCGCAGCGCTGATCCGCGGCGACGAAGCCCCGGCGGCGGCCGGCGGCGAAGACTCCGCTGCGGTTTCGAAGGCGGCCTCCTCCGAAACCGCAGCGGGCAGCACGGCCCCGGCGCCGGGTGCGAGCGTCGAGGACGCTGCGGCCCCGGTGCCGGGCGCCCCGGCCGCGGACGGGCAGCCCTTCCGCATCGTCGCCGTCACCTCCTGCCCGACCGGCATCGCCCACACATACATGGCGGCCGAGTCGCTGGAGAACGCGGGCCGCGAGGCGGGCGTCGAGGTCACCGTCGAGACCCAGGGCTCGGCCGGCTTCGCCCGGCTCGACCCGGCCGTCATCGCGGCGGCGGACGGCGTGATCTTCGCGCACGACGTCCCCGTGCGCGACAAGGACCGCTTCGCCGGCAAGCCGACCGTCGACGTCGGCGTCAAGGCCGGCATCAACCGCCCCGGCGCGCTCATCTCCGAGGTCCGCGAGAAGGCGGAGCGCGGCGAGGTCACCTCAGGCTCCGCGCCCTCCACCCCGGTCGAGCGCGCCGGCGAGGCCGGAGAGGGTTACGGCACCAAGCTGCGCAAGTGGCTGATGTCCGGCGTGAGTTACATGGTCCCGTTCGTCGCGGCCGGCGGTCTGCTGATCGCCCTCGGCTTCGCGATCGGCGGCTACAAGATCAACAAGGCGCCGTCGGTCATGGACCACTTCATCTGGACCCAGGGCGACAGCTGGGCGGCGCTTCTCTTCCAGATCGGCGGCGTCGCGTTCGCCTTCCTGGTCCCGGTCCTGGCCGGCTACATCGCCTACGGCATGGCCGACCGGCCCGGTCTCGTCCCCGGCTTCGTCGGCGGCTCGATCGCCCTCACCATCAACGCCGGCTTCCTCGGCGGACTCGCCGCCGGTCTGATCGCCGGTGGCGTGGTGATGGCGATCCAGAAGGTGAGGATCCCGGCGGCAGTGCGCGGCATCATGCCGGTGGTGGTGATCCCGCTGATCTCCTCGGCGATCGTCGGATTCCTGATGTTCGTCCTGATCGGCAAACCCATCGCCTCCGCCCAGAAGAGCATGACGGACTGGCTCAACGGCCTTTCCGGCGCCAACGCCGTCCTGCTCGGCGCCCTGCTCGGCCTGATGATGTGCTTCGACCTCGGCGGTCCCGTCAACAAGGTCGCGTACACCTTCGCCACCGCCGGCATCGCGGTCTCCAACCCGAGCGACTCCGCGATGAAGATCATGGCCGCCGTCATGGCCGCCGGCATGGTCCCGCCGCTCGCGATGGCGCTGGCCACCACGGTCCGCGGCAAGCTCTTCACCCAGACCGAGCGCGAGAACGGCAAGGCGGCCTGGGTCCTCGGCGCCTCCTTCATCTCCGAGGGCGCCATCCCCTTCGCCGCGGCCGACCCGCTGCGCGTCATCCCCTCCTCGATGGTGGGCGGCGCGATCACCGGTGCCCTGTCGATGGCCTTCGGCGCCACGCTGCGCGCCCCGCACGGCGGCATCTTCGTGGTCCCGCTGATCGGCAACCCCTTCCTCTACCTGATCGCCATCGCGGTCGGCACCTGTGTCACCACGGCACTGGTGGTCGTCCTGAAGGGGATGCGCAAGCCGGCACCGGGGACCGCGACCGGCGGTGCGGCGGACGGCACGGCCGCGGCGACGGCCGAGGCGAAGCAGCCGGTGGCCGCCTGACCGGCAAGATCCCCACATGTCCTTTTGGTGCCCTGTGAGTTGATCACTACGGCGAAGAGGCAAGTGCGGCGCATGTACGGCCTGCGAGATACGTCACGGTCCGGGACCAAAGTCCCGGACCGTGGTGTCTACTGGGGCGTATGCCTGATGAGCACGTCTCGGTCCTCCAGTCGATGGGCGTGGTGATCCTCGCCCTCGCCGCCGCCGTCTGGATCTTCGGCCTGATCAGCCTCGCGCGCCGCGGCCACTTCGGTCCGGTTCCGTGGCCGGCCGGCCGCAGCCCGCGCGCCCTGCTGTATCAGCGCCGCTCGGCCCCGTATGTCGAGCACACCGAGCTGAGTCCGGCGGAGCAGGCCGCGTTCGCCGGTCTCGTACGGCAGCTCAAAGGCCGCTGAGGCGGCCGGGCTCCCGGCTCTCAGGAGACCTGCGCCGCCCGTCGCTCCATCGCGTCCCGGGCCGCCTCCTCGCTGACGTAGACCTCGCACATGTGCCGCCCGTCGGGCGTCACCGTGTGCTCGACCTCCCAGAGCGAGACCTCTTCGCCGTCCCGCAGCAGGAAGGCGTGCTCGTAGAGCGAGAAGCAGAGCCCGGCGCGGCCTGCTCGGCACGGGCGCCCGAAGGCCTGCGTGATCTGGTGCGCGAACGCGGTGGCGAGCAGCGCGGAGGTCTCCGCGCCCGGCCGGTCCGGGTTCTCCGCGCGGCGCAGCAGCCGGCGCGCGTGATCCGCCGAGTCGTCCGGCACGTACGCGTGCCGGGGCGCGGGGATCGGCGACAGCTGCACCGTCACCGGCAGTTCGAAGTCCACGGTGTCCGGCGGCAGCGGCAGCCGCGCGGTCGCGGTGCGCAGCTCCTCCTCGTCGACGTACACCTCGTGCTGGGCGGGGCCGCCCGGCGTGGTGTTGTGCACCAGCTCCCACAGTGTGAGCGCCGAGCCGTCGGCGAGCAGCCACGTGTGGCGGTAGGTCTCGCGGTGCAGTCCCGCGCTGTGGTGCGCGGAGTGCAGTGAACCGTCGTGCGCCAGCGCGCAGTCGAGGCGCCGTATGGTCTCGTCCGGCAGCTCGAAGCTGTTCAGCGCACGACCGAGAAGTCGCGCGAGATGCTCCTCCGGAGACTCGGGCGACTCGGGTGGTTCGTACGCTGCCGTCTCGTACGGAACGCTCAAGGCTTCTCCCGGCGTTGCTGCATGTCACCTTGTGGGTGCATACCGTAGCCCCTAGGTCGGACATCATGTCCGGGAACCGAGAAAACGTACGCACGGAAAACGCCCGGGCCGTGCGGGAGGTTCCCGCACGGCCCCACGATCCCGGCGAATCCGCAGCTCAGGCGGTGCTGCCCGCGACCCACTCGCTCCACGGCAGGTTCCATCCGTTGAGCCCGTTGTCGGGCGCGACGGTCTTGTCGGGGGAGTTCTTGACGACCACTACGTCCCCGATGAGTGAATTGTCGTAGAACCACTTGGCGGGAGTGGCGCCCTGTGCGCCCTGTACGTCCGCCAGTCCGACGCAGCCGTGGCTAGTGCCCTCCCGGCCGAAGGGCGGATTGCCCTTGTTGTACCAGTAGTTGCCGTGGATGAACGTCCCCGACGTCGTCAGCCGCATCGCGTCCGGCACGTCCGCGATGTCGTACTCGCCGCCGAGGCCCACGCTCTGGCTGTTCATCCGCGTCTGCCGGAACTTCTCGGAGATCACCATCTGCCCGTTGTACGTGGTGTGCTCCGGGCTGCCCGACGAGATCGGCACCGTCTTGAGGACCTTGCCGTCCCGCACCACCGTCATCGTCTGCGTGTTCACGTCGACCGTGGAGACCTGCGAACGCCCGATGGTGAAGGTGACCGTCTTCTTCTGTACGCCGTAGAGGCCGTTGGCGCCCGCCACGCCGTCCAGGTCGATCTTCATCGTGACCTTGGAGCCGGCCTTCCAGTACTGCTCGGGCCGGAAGTCGAGGCGCTGCGCCCCGAACCAGTGCCCGACCACCTTCTGCCCGCTGCTGGAGCTGACCGTGATGTGCGACTGCACGGCCTTCTTGTCGGTGATCACCTTGTCGAAGTCGAACGACACCGGCATCCCGACGCCGACCGTCGTGCCGTCGTCCGGGGTGTACGTCCCGATGAAGCTGTTCGCCGAAGCGACCGTCGTGAAGATGGAGTTGGCGGCGGCCGTCCGCCCGTTCGCGTCCTTGGCGGTCGCCGAGATCTGGTACTTGGTCCCGCGCTCCAGCTGCGCGTTCGGCTTCCAGGTCACGCCGTTCTGGGAGATCGAGCCCGGCACGGCACGGCCCGACCCGGCCACCGTCATCTTCACGGTGGTCAGCCTGCCGTCGCTGACCTTCACCCCGGTCGTGTTGATCGAGGCGGCGTCCGAGCCGTCCTTCGCCGAGATGACGATCTTCGCCGTCGAGGTCTTCGCCGAACTCCCGCCGCCGCTAGAGGTGTTGGTGTCGGCGTTGGCGTTGCCGCCGCAGCCTGTGAGGGTGAGGGCGCCGACCATCAGGGCGGCACAGGCCCCCAGTGCGCGCCGCGCTGCTATGTCCGGCGTTGTCACGGGCTGCTCCAGGTTCGTGTGATGTGCGTGATCCGTTCCAGTGCGTGGAGAAAGAGGGAACGGCGGGCCTGTGAGGTTCCCGCCGTTTCCCGTGAACGCCATCACGTGACAAAACCCGGACAATCGCGGGGCACCTCGCACCCCGCCCGGACTCACCCGCTCCCGTACAACTCCCCGTACGACGGCCACACTCCGCCCGCCCCCTCCACCGACTCGGCGGCGCGCACGGCGCGGACGATCGCGCGGGTCACCATGTCCGCGCCCGCCGCGAGGACTTCGTTCAGTGCCAGGGGGTTCTCGGCGTCGAGCGGGTGGGCCCCCGTCGCCAGAGTGAACACCGTGTCCCCGTCGTTGAGCAGGTGCACCGGGCGGACGGCGCGCGCGATGCCGTCGTGTGCCGTGCCGGCCAGCTTCTGCGCCTGCGCCTTCGTCAGGTCGGCGTCGGTGGCGACGACGGCCAGCGTGGTGTTCATCGGAGGGCGCCCGTTCCTCGCCGCGCTCTCGGCGAGGCGCCTGCGCGCGGCCTCGTGCACATGCGCCTCCGGGTGGTCCACGCGTCCCTGGAACAACTCCCCGTACAGCACCCCCGTTTCCGGATCCGTCGCCGACCCCGCCGCATTGGCCACCACCAGCGCGGCCACCGTGATCCCCGAGCCGAGCAGCACGCTCGCGCTGCCGACCCCGCCCTTCAGCGCCCCCACGGCGGCACCCGTGCCGGCGCCCACGCACCCCTGCTCCACGACCGCCCCGGCCGCGCCCGCCGCAGCCGCCTCGACCGCGGCCCGTCCGGTGGCCGCGTCGGGCCGGGCGGAGAACGTCCCGCCCCGGCCGAGGTCGAAGACACAGGCGGCCGGCACCACCGGCACCACGTGCTGCGGGTCCGGCCCGACCCGCACCCCTCGCCCCCGCTCCTCCAGCCAGGCCATCACGCCGGACGCCGCGTCGAGCCCGTAGGCGCTGCCGCCGGTCAGCACGACCGCCTCGACCTTGCTCACGAGGTTCCGCGGATCCAGCGCGTCGGTCTCCTTGGTGCCGGGACCGCCGCCCCGTACGTCCACTGCGGCGACGGCGCCCCCTTCCGGGGCGAGCACGACCGTGGTGCCGGTGAGCCAGCCGTCGCCGGTGCGCGTCGCGTGGCCCACCCGCACCCCGGCGACGTCCGTCAGAGCGTCAGTTGTCATGCCGTCAGTCTCGCGCGGCTCCGGGCGCTGGGGCTCTCGTCGGAGGCCCGCGTCACGCGACGGGCGTCGTGGCCCGCTCTCCGCCGGCCCCGCCGCTCCCGCTCGCGCCGCGCTCCCGGGTGACCATGCGCGCCGTCAGCGTCACTCCCGTCGCCACAGCCAGGCCGCACAGCAGGCCCGCCGCGAGCACCGCCCCGTCGCCGAGGAAGGTGCAGACGATGACCAGCAGCGAGGCGGTCGGCAGCACCAGCTGCTGGGCGATGCCCACCTTGTAGAAGCGGGAGTGCAGCGCCCAGACGGTGAGCAGGAACAACGCCGTCGGGAGGGTCACAGCCGCCGACGCGGACAGCCTGGAGATGTGCGCCTCGCCGACCGCCTGCTCGACCGCCACCTCCAGACCGGCCCCGATCGCGGCCCCCGACGCGAAGATCACGTAGTGGCCGTAGCCCCAGACGAACGACTGCCGGTTGGAGCGCAGGTGACCGTGGATGGGCACCACGAAGTAGATCCACCAGGCGGCGAAGATGATCAGCAGCCCGCCCGCGGCGATCGGCAGCAGCTCGCCCAGCGCGTCGTGTTCGTCCAGGCCCGACTTCACGGCGACGGTGGCCGCCGCGATGGTCTCGCCGAGCACGATGATCGTGAACAGGCCGTACCGCTCGGCGATGTGGTGCGGGTGCCAGGACGTGGGGTGGACCTTCTCCGCGTACAGCGGTACGAGCATCTCCAGAGGCGCCATCACCACGAAGACCCATGGCCGGGCGCCCTCGGGCAGGACCAGCAGCCCCAGCCAGCCGACCTGGCACAGCAGCACGCCGACGGCGTACCGCAGGGCCATCGTCCGCTCGGAGCCCCGGCTCGACCGCGCCACGCGCAGCCACTGCGCCGACATGGCCAGCCGCATGACCACGTAGCCCAGCCAGACGCCCAGGAACTCGTGCTGGTCGAAGGCGCGTGAGATCCCCGCCGCCAGGATGAGCACGCCGGCGATCTGGACCAGCGTGACGACCCGGTAGAGCGCGTCGTCGTTGTCGTACGCCGAGGCGAACCAGGTGAAGTTCATCCACGCCCACCAGATGGCGAAGAAGATCATCACGTAGTTGAGGATTCCCTCGGCCGCGTGTCCGTCGGCCAGGGCGTGCACCAGCTGGGCGCCGGCCTGGGCGATGGCAACGACGAAGCACAGGTCGAAGAAGAGCTCGAGGGAGGAGGCGACGCGGTGCGCCTCGTCCCGCCCGCGTGCGGTGAGCCTGCGCAGTGGTCTGTGGCGCGCCGGCGGGCCGGAGGGTGCCGGCGGCGGAGTGGAACTGCTCGTCATGCGTTCCAGCACACCAGATGGGCGGCGGAAATTCCTGCGAAGGGATCACGGAAGTGATCACCAGCGGGCCGCGGCCGGAATTCTCACGGGAAAGCCCAGGTGGGAGGGGACGCCTCGGCGGACCCGGCGGCGGGCCCTTCCGGTCCCCGTACCCTGGAGGCATGACCTCCGCCCCTGCCCCCGAGCCGCGTGCCCCGAAGCCGGCGCTGATCTTCGACGACCCGCTGGACCAGCAGTCCTCGGACGACACGGACCGTGGCTGGGGCGAGCGACCCGGTTCGGACGGCGATGCCGCCGCCGACCTGAAGCGCTTCCTCGACGAGAAGCCGCCCCACCACATCTGACCCTTGTGGGGGGCCTGCGCTAGCGCTCGTCGTGCCCGGACCCACGCTGGGCAACCAGCGCGTCCCGGATCTCCTTGAGCACCTCCAGCTCGCTCACCTCGATCACCTCGTGCGTGCCCTCCCGCGCCCTCTTGCGGGCCTCCTGGCGGGCCAGGTACTTCGACATCGGCAGCACCATCAGGAAGTAGACGACCGCCGCCGTGATGACGAAGGTCAGGGTGGCGCCGAGGACCGAGCCCCACAGCAGCCGGATGCCCTCCTCGCCCTTGCAGGTCCCGCTCAGGCACGAGCTGTAGTTGTCCAGGTTCTTGGTGCCGATCGCCCCGACCAGCGGGTTGATGATCCCCTTCACCAGCGAGTTCACGATGTTGGTGAAGGCGGCGCCGATGACCACCGCAACTGCCAGGTCGACGACGTTGCCGCGCATCAGGAAGGCTTTGAAGCCCTGCCAGACGCTCGGATCCTTCTTCTCGCTCACTTCGGGGCCTCTCGTTGCACGCGCATGTCGGGGAACAAACAGTTCCGCAACCTACGTCAACTCGCTGCCGCGCTGTCCAATTGCGTAGCTGGAACGAGGGATTTGACAGGATCAACACACGATCACCGCCAAACGTGCCGTCGCGCCCGCTCCGGCCAGGCGCGCGGCGGTCGGACGGGGCACCGAGAGCACGACCAGGGCCCCGCTGCCGGCCGCCTCGTCCAGTGGCTCCGGCACCTTGGTCACCCGCGCCCCGCGCGCGACCACCCGGGCGTCGCCGCCCGCCGCCGTCTGCGGGGCGGCGACCACGTCCACCCGGTCGCCGGGCCGCAGCAGCGCGACCGTCGCGCCGTCGGCGATCCGCACCGGTGCGGACACCGTCTGAACGGCCCGGTGCCGTCGGACGGGATCGGCGACCGGATGTCCGCGCGCCCCGTCGGCATCCCGTGGCCCCGCCGCGACCAGCGCGGCCGCGGTCACCGCGAGCCCGGCGGCCACCGCCCGCCTCCGGTGCCGTACCAGCCGTTGCAGCGCGTACCGCCCGCCGCGCACCCGCACGGGCGCGAAGTGCGGGACCTCGCACGTGGCGGGGGTGTCGGAGCCGGGCGATCGCGGCGAGAAGGGGGAGAGCGACGAGGCGAGGGAGAAGGACGGAGGGAGCGGAGAGATCGGCATGCGGATCACCACTTGCATCGGGAACGGGTCGGCAGACCCACGATGAGGCGTCGCGCCGATCTCTGCCGAGGCCGGTGGATCACCGACGGGTTGTGGACAACTCCCTCACCCGAACGGGAAGTTCCGCCCTCTCGGCCCCGGTCGCAGCCCACTGTCCGCCGCAGGTCACGGCAGTACGAACCCCGGATCCATCCCGCCCAGCGCCGACGTGCACAGACAGTCCCGGTCCTCGTTCGCCGGCAGCGCGGCCACCGCGTCGAAGAGCACGCCCCGCAGCCGGTCCACGTTGGCGGCGAACACCCGCAGCACCTCGTCGTGCGAGACGCCCTCGCCGGTCTCGGCGCCCGCGTCGAGGTCGGTGACCAGGGTCATCGACGTGTAGCAGAGCTCCAGTTCACGGGCGAGCGCCGCCTCGGGGTGGCCGGTCATGCCCACCACCGACCAGCCCTGCGCCTGGTGCCACAGCGACTCCGCGCGGGTCGAGAAGCGCGGGCCCTCGACGACGACCAGTGTGCCGCCGTCCACCGGCTCCCAGTCCTGTCCTCGCGCGGCCTTCAGAGCGGCCGTGCGCCCGACGGGGCAGTAGGGATCGGCCAGGGACACGTGCGCCACGTTCGGCACGGTGCCGTCGGGCAGCGGCAGCCCGTCGAAGTACGACCCGGCGCGGGACTTCGTACGGTCGACCAGCTGGTCCGGCACGAGCAGCGTGCCCGGTCCGTACTCGGCGCGCAGTCCACCCACCGCGCACGGGCCGAGCACCTGGCGCACGCCGACCGACCGCAACGCCCACAGGTTGGCGCGGTAGTTGATCCGGTGCGGGGGCAGATGGTGGCCGCGGCCGTGGCGGGGCAGGAACGCGACCCGCCGGCCGGCGATCTCACCGAGGAAGAGGGAGTCGCTGGGCGGTCCGTACGGGGTGTCCACCGGGACCTCGGTCACGTCGTCGAGGAACGAGTAGAAGCCCGAGCCGCCGATTACACCGATCTCTGCGTTCGCCATGGCTCGAACATTATCCGGCCCCCTCGGAGCCCGGAGAGGGGCACCGCAAACAGCGAGGACCCCACCGTCGTAAGACGGCAGGGTCCCGTGAGACGAGTCCGGTGAGTGCTAGGCGGCGCTGCTGCCGGACGAGGCACCGGTGCTCGACGGCTTCGACTTCGAGTCCGAGGACGAGGTCGAAGAGGGCGAGTTCGCAGACGACGAGGACGCCGAGGAGGGCGACGACTCCGTGGACTTCGACGACTTCGCCGTCGGCGCGCTGCTCGACGACGAGCCGCGGCTGTCGTTGCGGTAGAAGCCGGAGCCCTTGAAGACGATGCCTACGGCGGAGAACACCTTCTTCAGGCGGCCACTGCAGTTGGGGCACTCGGTGAGGGCGTCGTCGGTGAACTTCTGCACCGCCTCGAGGCCCTCGCCGCATTCGGTGCACTGGTACTGGTAGGTCGGCACTGTCTTCCTCCTGGCACTCTCACTCAGTGAGTGCTAACGACGGTCCATAGTGACGTATTCCTGGGAATCAGTCCACCGTCACCGGCGCGCGGTGACCGACGCCACGTGCGACGGTCAGGTTCCGCGGCCGCGGCGCCAGCCTGGACCGAAGGGCTGCGAGGGTCGCGAACGCGAGCACGGTGCCGCCCGCCGGCACCAGGAATCCGGCGCCGGCCCAGAACCGGTCCTCCAGCTGTCCGGCGACGGTGACGGCCACCGCCTGGCCGAGCGCGACCGCGCCGGTCAGCCAGGTGAAGGCCTCGGTGCGGGCGCCGGCCGGGACCAGGTCCTCGACCAGCGTGTAGCCGGTGATCAGCGCGGGCGCGATGCACATGCCGACGAGCAGACCGAGTCCGGCCAGCAGCGGCACCGAGTGCGCGGTCCACAGGCCGGAGGCGGTCAGCGCGAGGGCGCCGTAGCCGACGACGAGCCGCCGCTGCGGGGCCGCCTTCCAGGCGAGGGCGCCGCAGACGACGCCGGAGAGCATGTTGCCCGCGGCGAAGACGCCGTACAGGACGCCGTTCAGGCCGGGCTCGCCGATCGACTCGGTGAACGCCGCCAGCGAGACCTGCATGCCGCCGAAGACGGAGCCGATGCCGAGGAAGGCCACGACCAGCACGCGCACACCGGGGACGCGCAGCGCGGAAACGTGCTCCACGCGTGCGTGCCGGGCGGCGGCGACGGCGGGCTGCGTGCCCTTCTGCGCGGCGAACAGCAGCCCGCCGAGCAGCGTCAGCGATGCCTCCGTCACCAGGCCCGAGGCCGGGGCGACGGTGGTGCACAGGGCTGTGGCCAGCAACGGGCCGAAGACGAAGGTCAGCTCGTCCGTGACGGACTCGAAGGCGGCCGCGGTGTGCATCAGCGGCGAGCCCTGGAGCTTCACGCCCCAGCGGGCGCGCACCATGGGCCCGATCTGCGGCACCGAGGCGCCGGTCGGCACGGCGGCCGCGAACAGCGCCCACAGGGGTGCGTGGGTCAGCGCGAGCGCCGTGAGGGTCAGGCCGGACAGCGCGTGCAGCAGCACGCCGGGGAGCAGCACGGTGCGCTGCCCGTAGCGGTCGGCGAGACGGCCGCCGTAGGGCGCGCACAGCGCCATGGAGACACCGGTGACGGCCGCGGCGGCGCCCGCGACGCCGTAGGAGCCGGTGGTGTGCTGCACGAGCAGCACGATGGAGATGGTGAGCATCGCGAACGGCTGGCGCGCCGCGAAGCCGGGGACCAGGAACGTCCAGGCGCCGCGGGTGCGCAGCAGCTGTCCGTAGCCAGGCCGTCGGGTGACCGTGGATGCCACGGCCCGTGCCTTTCTGCCACCTGGTGACGCGCCCGTGCGGGGGCGCCGAGAGCTGTCCTCTAGCGCGGACTGCGGTAGATACCGGAGGCCGCCCCAGGGGGTGGGCGCCACGGCCGCCATACGGTCGCTTCAGCTCTGCATCAGGCAGAGTCGTTTCGATCAGGGATGTGTATTCATCGTACAGGGATCAACGACTGAGATGTCAGCGCTGCGCCCCGTTCGTCCCCAGCCATCCCGCCAGCTTGCCCCCGTGCCCGACCGAGCGCAGCCGCCGCTCCGCGGCGTCCCGTACGGGATCGGTGGCGACCACGAGCAGTTCGTCGCCGCGCCGCAGCACCGTCGTGGGCATGGGGACGAACGATGTGCCCTCGCGGACGACGAGGGTGACGGCGGCCCCGGCCGGCAGCCGCAGCTCGCCCACCTCGACGCCGTGCATCCTCGAGCCCTCGGGGATCGCGACGGACAGCAGGTGCCCGCGCAGCCGCTCCAGCGGGGCGGACTCGATGCCGAGGTCGGCCGCCTCGCCGCTCTCGCCCAGGCGCAGCACGCGCGCGAGCCACGGCAGGGTCGGCCCCTGGACCAGGGTGTAGGCGACGACCAGCACGAAGACGATGTTGAAGATGCGGTGGCTGGCGTCGACGCCCTGCACCATCGGGATCGTCGCCAGGATGATGGGGACCGCGCCGCGCAGCCCGGCCCAGGACATCAGGGTCTGCTCCTGCCACGGCACCCGGAAGGGCGCCAGGCACAGCACCACGCTCAGCGGACGCGCCACCATGGTCAGCACCAGGCCGATGACGAGCGCGGGCACGATGTCGTCGCCGAGCTCGTGCGGGGAGACCAGCAGGCCGAGCAGGACGAACATGCCGATCTGGGCGATCCAGCCGAGCCCTTCGGCGAACCCGCGGGTGGCGGGCCAGTGCGGCAGCTTCGCGTTGCCCAGCACCATCGAGGCGAGGTAGACGCCCAGGAAGCCGCTGCCGTGCGCCAGCGCACCGCCCGCGTACGCCATGACGGCGATCGCCATGACCGCGATGGGGTAGAGGCCGGAGGCGGGCAGCGCCACGTGTCTGAGGCCCCAGGCGCCCAGCCAGCCCACCGCGAGCCCGATCGCGGCGCCGATGGCCAGCTCCAGCGCTATCTCGCCCAGCAGCACCCACCAGTGGGAGACCGGACCCGCGGTGGAGAAGGCGACGACCAGGATGACGACCGGGGCGTCGTTGAAGCCGGACTCGGCCTCCAGGGTGCCCGTCACGCGCGCGGGCAGGGGGATTCTGCGCAGCACCGAGAAGACCGCCGCCGCGTCCGTCGAGGAGACGACCGCCCCGATGATGAGCGCCTGCCGCCACTCCAGCCCGACCAGATAGTGCGCGCCCGCCGCGGTGACGCCGACGCTCACCGCGACGCCGGCGAGTGCCAGCGTGGAGGCGGCGGGCAAGGCCGGTTTGATCTCTCTCCACTTCGTGCCGAGGCCACCCTCGGCGAGGATCACCACGAGGGCCGCGTAGCCGATGACCTGCGTGAGTTCGGCGTTGTCGAAGCGGATGTCACCGATGCCGTCCTGGCCCATGGCGACGCCTATCCCCAGGTACACGAGCAGGCTGGGGAGCCCGCTGCGCGAGGAGATCCGGACCGCTGCCACGGCGACGAGCAGGACGAGCGAGCAGACGAGCAGTAGCTGGTTGAGATGGTGGACTGTCAGCGGCCGTTCCCTTCGCTGGCCCGCGCGCATCCCGCGCGTGGGCTCACGTTCATAGGACACGAAGCGAGCGAACTCCGCATCCAAGTACTTCGTTACCTTACCTAACTCTTGACGATTTCTTGACGCTCCGGCCGGCGGGATCGAGCGCCCGCGCTCGGGCGTTCCCGACTCCGCGTCAAGGGCCCCAAGGCCCTGCGCCTATGGTTGCTCCAGCGCTCACTCGACGTCACAGCCCGCCTGCCGCTCGCGTTAGGACAGCAAGGACAGCGATGCCCCCGAACACCACCGCCACAACGGGTGACAAGCCCGGCAAGTCCGGCAGGAAGAAGGGGCGCAAAGCCCGATTGGTCGTGCTGGTCCTGGTTCTGGCACTGATCGCCGGCGTCGCCTACGGGGCGTACTGGTCCATCAGCACCGTTCGCGCGTCGTTCCCGCAGACGAAGGGCTCACTGACACTTCACGGCCTGTCAGGCCCCGTCGACGTCAAGCGCGACGGCTACGGCATCCCGCAGATCTACGCCTCCTCCGACGCGGACCTGTTCATGGCGCAGGGCTACGTCCAGGCGCAGGACCGCTTCTACGAGATGGACGTGCGCCGGCACATGACCTCCGGGCGCCTGTCGGAGATGTTCGGCAAGGGCCAGGTGAAGAACGACGAGTTTTTGCGCACCCTGGGCTGGGACCGCGTGGCGAAGAAGGAGTACGACAGCGAGCTGTCGGCCTCCACCAAGAAGTACCTCCAGGCCTACGCGGCCGGCGTCAACGCCTATCTGCAGGGCAAGGACGGCAAGGACATCTCCCTGGAGTACGCGGCGCTGGGCTTCACCAACGACTACAAGCCCGCGAAGTGGACCCCCGTCGACTCGGTCTCCTGGCTGAAGGCGATGGCCTGGGACCTGCGCGGCAACATGCAGGACGAGATCGACCGCGCCCTGATGACCAGCCGGCTCGACGCCAAGAAGATCGCGCAGCTGTATCCGGCCTACCCCTACAGCCGTCACAAGGCGATCGTCCAGGAGGGCCAGTACAGCGAGGTCGCCGGGGCGTTCCAGCAGAACGGCTCCTCGTCCGGCAGCGGCACGTCCACCAGCGGCACGACGGGCACGTCCTCCTCGTCCTCCACGGCTTCGTCGGGCTCGGCCCTCAACAGCCAACTGGCGGGCCTCTACAAGGTCCTGGACAACGTGCCCACGGCCGTCGGCGTGAACGGCCAGGGCATCGGCTCCAACTCCTGGGTGGTGGCCGGGAGTCACACCATCACCGGCCATCCGCTGCTCGCCAACGACCCGCACCTGTCGGCCTCGCTGCCGTCCGTCTGGTACCAGATGGGCCTGCACTGCCGCACCGTCTCCAGCAAGTGCCAGTACGACGCCACCGGTTACACCTTCGCGGGCATGCCCGGTGTGGTCATCGGCCACAACCAGGACATCGCCTGGGGCATGACCAACTCCGGTGTCGACGTCACCGATCTGTACCTGGAGAAGCTCAGCGGCGACGGCTACCTCTACGACGGCGCCACGAAGGCCTTCAAGACCCGCGAGGAGACCATCAAGGTCGCGGGCGGCAAGTCCAAGACGATCGTCGTGCGCCAGACCGCGGACGGGATGCCCCTGCTCTCCGACCGCGACGACGAGCTCGTGAAGGTCGGCAAGAAGGCCACCGTCGACACCGCGGCGCCCGACCGCGGCGACGGCTACGGCGTCGCGCTGCGCTGGACCGCTCTCGATGCGGGCACCACCATGGACGCCGTCTTCGCCATGGACAAGGCGTCGAACTGGAGCGAATTCCGCTCGGCGGCCGCCAAGTTCGACGTCCCCTCGCAGAACCTGGTCTACGCCGACAAGGACAACATCGGCTACACGCTGCCCGGAAAGATCCCCACGCGCGCGAAGAAGGACGACGGCTCGATCCCGGCGCCGGGCTGGGACTCCGGTTACAAGTGGACGGGGTACATCCCCAAGGCGGCGCTGCCGTACGAGTACAACCCGGAGCGCGGCTACATCGTCACCGCCAACCAGGCCGTGATCGACCAGGACAAGTACCCCTACACGCTGACCACGGACTGGGGTTACGGCACCCGCAGCCAGCGCATCACCGACCTGATCGAGTCGAAGATCAAGGGCGGCGGCAAGATGTCCACCGACGACATGCGCCAGATGCAGCTGGACAACAGCAGCGAGATCGCCAAGCTGCTGGTGCCCGACCTGCTGAAGATCGACGTCGGCGACAAGGACGTCCAGGACGCGCAGGAGCTGCTCGAGGGCTGGGACTACACCCAGGACGCCGACTCCGCGGCCGCCGCGTACTTCAACGCGGTCTGGCGCAACGTCCTCAAGCTCGCCTTCGGCAACAAGCTGCCCAAGGAACTGCGGGTCAAGGGCCAGTGCCTGTGGGTCGATCCCGCCAGCACCACCGGGCCCGCGGACGACACGCAGAAGGTCCGCGAGTGCGGCCAGCGCGACGCCGACCAGGCCCAGCCGGACGGCGGCGACCGCTGGTTCGAGGTCGTCCGCAAGCTGATGAACGACCCGAAGAGCGAGTGGTGGACCACGCCGAAGTCGGGCACCCGGCCGGGCGCGACGAACAACCGCGACGACCTGTTCAAGCGCGCGATGATCGACGCCCGCTGGGAGCTGACCGCCAAGCTCGGCAAGGACATCGACACCTGGAGCTGGGGCCGGCTGCACCGCCTGTTCCTGAAGAACCAGACCCTCGGCACCGACGGCCCGGGCTTCCTGCAGTACGTCCTCAACCGCGGCCCCTGGAAGCTCAGCGGCGGCGAGGCGACGGTCAACGCCTCCGGCTGGAACGCCGCCGGCGGCTACGGCGTCGTATGGGTGCCGTCGATGCGCATGGTGGTCAACCTCGGCGACCTCGACAAGTCGAAGTGGATCAACCTCACCGGCGCCTCGGGGCACGCCTACAGCGCCCACTACGTCGATCAGACGGGCAAGTGGGCCAAGGGTGAACTGCTCGACTGGAACTTCTCGTCCCAGGCCGTCGACAAGGGCACGAGCGACACCCTGGTGCTGAAACCGTGAGCACCTGAACGAAGGCCCTCCCACGCGCGCGTGGGAGGGCCTCTTGCATCATGCGCTTCTTCCGTCGTGCGCCGCTCTCGTCATGCGCCGTCGTGGAAGCGGCGCACCCCCGACGGCGTCACCGCCGCGTGCACCGGACGGTCGTGCTCCTCCGCGGGGACGCGCTCGACGATCTCGGAGCCGTACAGCAGCACCACGAGCGCGGGATGCGCGCCCGCGCGCTCCAGCCGCGCGAGGACGCGGTCGTACGAGCCGCCGCCCCGCCCCAGCCGCATCCCGCGCGCGTCGACCGCGAGTCCGGGCAGCAGCACGACGTCCGCGCCGGTCACGGCGTCCGGTCCCAGGCGCTCGCCGGAGGGCTCGAAAAGGGCCATCTTCCCACCGTGTTGGACGCGCGCGAGCGAGCTCTCACCGGTGTAGGCGCCCCAGTCGAGGTCGTTGTCCGGGAGCAGCGCGGGCAGCAGCACCCGCACGTCCCGCGCGCGCAGTGCGTCCAGCAGCGCGAGTGTGCCCGGCTCGCCGCCGACGGAGACGTACGCCGCCACCGTGCGGGCGCCCGCCAGTTCGGGCAGCTCCAGCGCGCGCACGGCCAGCGCGGCCGCGGCCTCCTGGACGTCATCCGCCGTCAACCTGCCTCTCACCGCGAGGAGCTCTCGCCGCAACATTCGCTTGTCAGGCTCGGCAGCGTGTCCGCGGTGACTCATTGGCAGCACCCGTACCCTTCCTAATGTGCTCATATGAGAGCTAATTGACCGGAGCCTCGGATTCCGAGCAAAGGCACCGGATAGGGTGCCGGTATGACCCAGTCGCACCCCAGGATCAGCAAGGCTGTCATTCCCGCAGCAGGCCTCGGCACCCGGTTCCTGCCGGCCACCAAAGCCACTCCCAAGGAGATGCTGCCGGTCGTCGACAAGCCGGCGATCCAGTACGTGGTCGAGGAGGCCGTGTCCGCGGGCCTCGATGACGTCCTCATGATCACGGGCCGCAACAAGCGGCCCCTCGAGGACCACTTCGACCGCAACTACGAGCTCGAGTCCGCCCTCCAGAAGAAGGGCGACGCGGGCCGGCTCGCCAAGGTCCAGGAGTCCAGCGACCTCGCGACCATGCACTACGTGCGGCAGGGCGATCCCAGGGGACTCGGTCACGCGGTGCTGTGCGCGGCGCCGCACGTCGGCCAGGAGCCCTTCGCCGTACTGCTCGGCGACGACCTGATCGACCCGCGCGACCCGCTGCTGAAGCGCATGGTCGAGGTGCAGGAGCAGCGCGGCGGCAGCGTCGTCGCGCTCATGGAGGTCGCACCCGAGCAGATCCACCTCTACGGCTGTGCGGCCGTCGACCCCACCGAGGACGGCGACGTCGTCAAGGTCCACGACCTGGTCGAGAAGCCGGCCGCGGCGGACGCCCCGTCCAACTACGCGATCATCGGCCGCTACGTCCTCGACCCGGCCGTCTTCGACATACTGCGCAAGACCGAGCCGGGCCGCGGCGGCGAGATCCAGCTGACCGACGCGCTGCAGCAGCTCTCGCAGGACGAGAAGGCCGGCGGCCCCGTGCACGGCGTCGTCTTCAAGGGCCGCCGCTATGACACCGGCGACCGGGGCGACTATCTGCGTGCCATTGTCAGACTCGCGTGCGAACGTGAAGACCTGGGCCCGGACTTCCGGACCTGGCTTCGCAGTTACGTAGCCGAGGAGATGTAGCAACGTTGAGCAGCGCCGCGCCCCGCACCACCGGCCAGGACCACCTCTGGTCGGTGGACGAGCACCTGGAGGACATCCTCACCGCCGTCCGCCCCCTGGAACCCATCGACCTGCAGCTCCTCGACGCGCTGGGCTGCGTCCTGGTCGAGGACGTCACGGTGCCGCTCTCGCTGCCGCCGTTCGACAACAGCTCCATGGACGGGTACGCGGTGCGGGTCGCGGACGTGGCGGGCGTGAGCGAGGAGTTCCCCGCCGTCCTGGACGTCGTCGGGGACGTCGCGGCAGGCCAGGCCGACCTGGTCCGGGTGGCCCCCGGCCAGGCCGCCCGCATCATGACCGGCGCCCCGCTGCCGCCCGGCGCCGAGGCCGTCGTCCCCGTGGAGTGGACCGACGGAGGGCTCGGCGAGGGACCGGTCAGCGGGATGCGCGCCCGCAGCCTGGCCCCCGAGGGCGCCGAGGGCCAGGTGCACGTGTACCGCCCGGCCGAGGCACGCGCGCACGTACGCGCCAAGGGCAGTGACGTGAAGGCCGGCGACCGTGCCCTGGAGGCCGGCACCGTCCTCGGGCCGCCGCAGATCGCCCTGCTCGCCGCGATCGGCCGCGGCACGGTGCGCGTGCGCCCGCGCCCACGTGTGGTCGTCGTCTCCACCGGCAGCGAACTGGTCCAGCCCGACGAGGAGCTGGGCAGCGGCCAGATCTACGACTCCAACAGCTTCGCCCTCACCGCCGCGGCCACCGACGCGGGCGCCATCGCCTACCGCGTGGGCGCCGTAGCCGACGACGCCGACACCCTGCGCGCCACCATCGAGGACCAGCTGGTGCGCGCCGACCTCATGGTCACCACGGGCGGGGTGAGCGTCGGGGCGTACGACGTCGTCAAGGAGGCGCTCTCGCACGTCGGCGACGAGGACGAGGCGGGCAGCGGCATCGACTTCCGCAAGCTCGCCATGCAGCCCGGCAAGCCCCAGGGCTTCGGCTCCATCGGCCCCGACCACACCCCGCTGCTCGCCCTGCCGGGCAACCCCGTGTCGTCGTACGTCTCCTTCGAGCTGTTCGTGCGTCCGGCGATCCGCACCCTCATGGGGCTCGACGACGTCCACCGGCCGACGACCCGCGCGACCCTGACCACCGGCAAGGCGCTGACCTCGCCGAAGGGCCGCAGACAGTTCCTGCGGGCGACGTACGCCGACGGCTCCGTCACCCCGGTCGGCGGCACCGGATCCCACCTGATCGCGGCCCTCGCGCACGCCGACGCGCTGATCGTCGTCCCCGAGGACGTGGTGTCCGTCGAGCCCGGCACCGAGGTCGAGGTGGTCCTGCTCGGCTGAGCGCCCCAGGTTGGCGGTACCGTGTCGCGCACAACAGGCCCGCGCGCCGCATCGTGCCAGGGCCGTGACCGGGAGCGCCAGACAGCATGAGTACGCAGGACCGACTGACGCACATCGACGAGGCGGGCGCCGCCCGCATGGTCGACGTATCCGAGAAGGACGTGACCGCGCGCACCGCCCGCGCGAGCGGACGGGTCCTCGTCTCGCCCCGCGTGATCGAGCTGCTGCGCGGCGAGGGGATGCCCAAGGGCGACGCCCTCGCCACCGCGCGCATCGCGGGCATCATGGGCGCCAAGCGCACCCCGGACCTCGTCCCGCTGTGCCACCCGCTGGCGCTGTCCGGTGTGAAACTGGATCTGTCGGTCGCGGACGACGCCGTGGAGATCCTGGCCACCGTGCGGACCACGGACCGCACGGGTGTGGAGATGGAGGCGCTCACCGCGGTCTCCGTCGCCGCGCTCACCGTGATCGACATGGTCAAGGCGGTCGACAAGGGAGCGGTCATCACGGACGTCCGGGTGGAGGAGAAGACGGGCGGCAAGTCGGGCGACTGGAGCCGGACATGACGTATCGCGCTCTGGTGGTCACCGCCTCCAACAGGGCCGCGGCCGGGGTCTACGAGGACAAGGGCGGCCCCGCGATCGCGGCCGGCCTCAAGGGCTTCGGATTCGCCGTCGACGGACCGCAGGTCGTCCCCGACGGCGACCCCGTTGAGGCCGCGCTGCGGTCCGGCGTCGAGTCCGGCTACGACGTGATCGTCACCACGGGCGGCACCGGCATCTCACCCACCGACCGCACGCCCGAGGCGACCCGCAGGGTGATCGACCACGAGGTGCCGGGCATCGCGGAGGCCATCCGGGCGTTCGGGCGGGAGAAGGTGCCGACCGCCGCGCTCTCCCGGGGCCTGGCCGGAGTGGCGGGCGGCACGCTGATCGTCAATCTGCCGGGTTCCACCGGCGGGGTGAAGGACGGTCTGGCCGTCCTTGAGCCCCTGCTGGTGCACGCCGTCGACCAGATCCGCGGCGGCGATCACCCCAGACCCGCGGCCACCAGTGGGGGTGCGAGCTGAACAGCCCATCCTGGCCCGTCGTGCTGGCGGACGGCGACATCGTCCTCCGGCCGATAAAGCTGCGCGACCAGGGGGCCTGGCGCGAGGTCAACCGGCGCAACCGGGACTGGCTGCGGCCCTGGGAGGCGACGATCCCGCCGCCCACGCCGACCGGACCGATCGCGCACCGGCCGACCTACCGTCAGATGGTGCGGCACCTTCGCTCCGAGGCGAACTCGGGCCGGATGCTGCCGTTCGTCATCGAGTATCAGGGCCGTCTGGTCGGGCAGTTGACGGTCGCCGGAATCACTTGGGGCTCCATGTGTTCGGGGCATATCGGCTACTGGGTGGACGAGTCGGTGGCGGGCCGCGGAGTGATGCCGACGTCCGTGGCACTGGTCGTCGACCACTGTTTCCGGACCGTCGGACTGCACCGCATCGAGGTCTGCATTCGCCCCGAGAACGGGCCCAGCCGGCGGGTCGTGGAGAAACTCGGATTCCGTGAGGAGGGTCTGCGGCCGCGTTATCTCCACATCGACGGCGCCTGGCGTGACCACCTCGTCTTTGCGCTCACGGCGGAAGAGGTGCCCGACGGGTTGCTCAGCCGTTGGCAGCGGGCACGTACACAGCAGAATCCCGCGCAGGCCCGGGAAATTGAATAGATGTTCGAAATTGATCGGACGGCGACCACCTCAAGGCATTAAATTCACAGCCTCGGTGGCGTGCTGATCGCATCGGTCACAAAAAAAGTTCGAAATATCAGCCAGATCGTGCGACACACCGGCTCAATTGGCAGATGGCCTCACGCAAACCCCTCTACCGTGTGAGGCGTGAGCAGCAGCGGCCTCATCTACGCAGTCATTGTCGGGGCCTGGGCCGCCTACTTGGTGCCGATGTGGCTCCGTAGGCAGGACGAGCTGAACGAGGCCCGTCCGACGGAACGCTTCAGCACCGCCATCCGGCTGCTGTCCGGACGGGCGGGAATGGAGCGCCGGTACGCCAAGGACCTGCGGGCGCGCTCCACCGACGAGGGGGAGCCCAGCGCCGGAGCTCCGGGCGCGGTCACCGACTCGGTGGACGTCCGGGCCTTCGCCATGCCCCCGGCCCGCAAACAGGTGCGTGCCGAAGCACCCGCACCGAGCCCGGCCCCGGCCAAGCCCAAGGCCCAGGCACAATCCCCGGCCCAGGCGCGCAAGCGTGTGCCCCCCGCCCGCCGTACGGCCTCGGAAGAGGCGGCCGCGGCCCGCGCCCGGCGGACGAAGGCGCTCGCGCGCCGACGGCGCACCACCGTGATGCTCTTCGTCGCCTTCACGCTCGGCGCGGTCGTCGCCGCGGTCGGGGGTCTCGCCTTCCTCTGGGCGCCCGGCGTGCCCGCCGTGCTGCTCAGCGCGTACATCGCCTACCTGCGCTCGCAGGAACGGCGGCGCTTCGCCTACCAGATGGACCGGCGCCGCGCCGAGGTCGCGGCCCAGCGGCTCCACGAGCGCGCCCGGCAGCCGCGCCGCCGCCCGGCCGGCACCGAGGCCGACTCGGACGAACCCGAGGACGGTCCGGAGCACGAGGCCGACCCCGGACTGTCCGCGCTCGCCGCCGACCGGCGGGCCCTGGTCGAGCAGACCGACCACGCCGAGTGGGTGGACCAGCAGCGTGAGCGGCAGCGGCGGCCCGGGCACGGCGACAGCTGGGACCCGGTGCCGGTGCCCCTGCCGACGTATGTGACCGCGCCGGTCGCGCCGCGGGCCACCTCGGACGTGGACCTCGGGGCACCGGACGCGTGGAGCTCGGCGCGGTCGGGCCCCGTCACCCGGGACGAGGAGGCGCAGGCCGACGCCGGCGCCGAGCGGCAGGCCGCCGCGGAGCCGGCCGCCGCCGCGGAGGAGAGGGCGGACGACGACGGGCGCAGTGACGCCCGCCGGGCGGCTTCCGCGCGGCGGGCACGCGAGCGGGGCCGTACGCCGCTGTTCGACCAGTACGAGGACGGCGAGCGGCCGAAGGCGGCCAACGAGTAGACCACCGGCCCGACCTGTGCCGCAGCCGCCGAGCGGCCGGGAACGGATTTTCAAGCACCCGGATCGGGATGCTAGAGTTTCACTCGTTGCAAGGGCCTGTGGCGCAGTCCGGTAGCGCACCTCGTTCGCATCGAGGGGGCCAGGGGTTCGAATCCCCTCAGGTCCACCGCAACAACTGTTCAGGGAAATCTGGGGCAGTTGATGAGATCCCGTCCGATCGGAAGATCGGGCGGGATCTTTGTTTTGCTGATCCTCTGTCAGAGGGCGGCCGGCTGGTGCCGGCACACCTCAGACGCCGGCCGGATTCAGCGGCTTGGCGAAGCAGCGGCTCTCCTCGTGGAAGCGGTAGTAGCCGAACTTCCCGCAGGGCTCGTAGCCGCTGGAGGTGTACAGGGCGATGGCCTCGGGCTGCTTGGTGCCCGTCTCCAGGACCATGCGGACGCGGCCGGCCGCGCGGGCGTCGTCCTCCAGGGCGGTCAGGATGCGCCGGGCGAGGCCGCGGCCGCGCGCCGACCCGACGACGAACATCCGCTTGAGTTCGGCGTCGCCGTCGACGTTGCCCTCGCCGTTGGCGTCCTGGGCGCGCCAGCCGCCGGTGGCGACGGGGCTGTCGTTCTCGTCGTACGCGATGAAGTACACGCCGTTCGGCGGGTCGAAGTCCGCCGGGTCCAGGGCGGTGGCGTCTCCGCCGTCGCCGTAGCGGACGTGGTACTCGGCCTGCACCTCGTCGTTCAGCTTCACGGCGTCGGGGTGGTCGAAGGCGACGCGACGTACATTCATTCTGTTTACCGTACACCTATGCATTCTCGAAATCTGGACTCCGTCCAGTGTGCCGGTATCGTTCCCGCGTGCTCACTGTGACCTCCGTCAACGTCAATGGCCTGCGCGCCGCCGCGAAGAAGGGCTTCGTGGAGTGGCTCGCCGGCACCTCCGCCGATGTGCTCTGCCTGCAGGAGGTGCGCGCCGAGCCGCAGCAGCTGCCCGAGCACGTGCGCACGCCCGACGGCTGGCACGTGGTGCACGCGCCGGCCGCCGCCAAGGGCCGCGCCGGCGTCTCCCTCTACACCCGCCGCGAGCCCGATCGCATCCAGGTCGGCTTCGCCTCCGCGGAGTTCGACACCAGCGGCCGCTACGTCGAGGTCGACCTGCCGGGCGTGACGGTCGCCTCCCTCTACCTCCCCTCCGGAGAGGTCGGCACCGAGCGCCAGGACGAGAAGGTCCGCTTCATGGACGAGTTCCTCGCCCACCTGAAGATCCTGCGCGAGCGCTCCGCCGCCGACGGCCGCGAGGTCGTCGTCTGCGGCGACTGGAACATCGCCCACCACCCGGCCGACCTCAAGAACTGGCGTGGCAACACCAAGAACTCCGGCTTCCTGCCGGAGGAGCGGGAGTGGCTGGGCCAGGTCTTCGACGTGGCTGACGGGGGGTACGTCGACGTCGTACGGGCCCTGCATCCCGAGGTCGAGGGGCCGTACACGTGGTGGTCGTACCGGGGGCGGGCCTTTGACCGCGACACGGGATGGCGCATCGACTACCAGGTCACGACGCCGGGCCTCGCCGCCAAGGCGGTCAAGGCCTACGTCGAGCGGGCGGCCACGCACGAGGAGCGGTGGTCGGACCACGCGCCGGTGACCGTGGTGTACGACCTCTAGCTCTGGCCCGCGTCCGTCTTCTCGGCCCGCTTCTGCAGCTGCCGGTCCAGCGCCAGTGACATCTCCGCCTCCACCACGCTCCGGGCCAGCGGGCGCAGGCGCTGGAGGTCCTTCTCGGCGGCGTGGCGCAGGACCAGGTCGGCGAACATCTCGGCCAGTTCGTCGACGTGCTCGCGTACGCGTGCGCCGGCCGCCAGGACCTCTGCCAGGGGGATGCCCTCGCGGACCAGGGCCGAGGAGACGTCCAGGAGGCGGCGGCTGATGTGGACGATCTCCTCGCCGTCGGTGCCGAGGTAGCCGAGGTCCAGGGCGGCGGCGAGGTTCTCCGGGGTGACCTCGCCCTCGAAGCGGGCGGCGAGTTCCTCCGGGGTGAGGTGGACCGGTTCCTCCTCGGTCGGGGTGATGCCCACGAGGTCGGCGACGTCCCGGCCGTGGTCGAGGGCCTCCGACAGCTCCGCGATGCCGGTGAGGGTGTGGCCGCGTTCCAGCAGGGCCGCGATCGTGCGCAGGCGGGCCAGGTGGTGGTCGTCGTACCAGGCGATACGGCCCTCGCGGCGGGGCGGCGGGATCAGCTTGCGTTCGCGGTAGAAGCGCAGGGTGCGCACTGTGATGCCGGCTTCCCTGGCCAGTTCCTCCATGCGGTACTCACGCTTCTCGGTCACGACCGCACCCTATGTTGTACCGCCGGTAACTTTCCCGGCTCACCCCCTACCCATGAGTACGCCACTGTTCTACTCTCCCCATTGCGCCAGTGTTCACTGGCAGAGTCGCGCAGGAAGGCATCGGCATGGCCGAACACGAGCATGTGCGGGTGGCGGTGATCGGGTCCGGGTTCGGAGGGCTGGGGGCCGCGGTGCGGCTGCGGCGCGAGGGGATCACCGACTTCGTCGTGCTGGAGCGGGCCGGCGGTGTCGGCGGCACCTGGCGTGACAACAGCTATCCGGGGTGCGCCTGCGACGTGCCCTCCCATCTCTACTCGTTCTCCTTCGCGCCCAACCCCGACTGGCCGCGCACCTTCTCCGGGCAGGAGCACATACGCGCCTACCTGGAGCACGTCACGGACGTCTTCCACCTGCGCCCGCACATCCGCTTCGACTCCGAAGTGAAGCTGATGACCTGGGACGCCGAGCAGTTGCGATGGGACATCGAGACCAGCAGCGGGCGGCTGTCCGCGGACGTCGTGGTCTCCGCCACCGGCCCGCTGTCCGACCCGAAGATCCCCGAGATCCCGGGCCTGGACTCCTTCCCCGGCAAGGTATTCCACTCCGCCCGCTGGGACCACGACTACGACCTGCGCGGCAAGCGTGTGGCGATGGTGGGGACGGGCGCGTCGGCGATCCAGATCGTGCCGGCCATCCAGCCGAAGGTCGACAGCCTCACCCTCTTCCAGCGCACCGCGCCCTGGGTCATGCCCCGCGTCGACCGCGCCATCAGCGGCGCCGAGCGGGCCCTGCACCGGGCGCTGCCCTTCACCACGCAGGCCCGGCGCGGACTGCTGTGGGGCATCAGGGAGTTGCAGGTCCAGGCGTTCACCAAGCGTCCCAACGAGCTCGGTCTGGTCGAGAAGCTGGCGAAGCAGAACATGGCCCGGGCCATCAAGGACCCGGCCCTGCGCGCCAAGCTCACCCCTGACTACCGCATCGGCTGCAAGCGCATCCTGCTGAGCAGCACCTACTACCCGGCGCTCGCCGAGCCCAACGTCGACGTGGTGGCCAGCGGGCTGAGCGAGATCCGCGGGTCGACCGTGGTCGCCGCCGACGGCACCGAGACCGAGGTCGACGCGATCATCTTCGGTACGGGCTTCCATGTCACCGACATGCCGATCGCCGAGCGGGTGGTGGGCGCGGACGGCAGGACGCTCGCCGAGTCCTGGAAGGGCGGGATGGAGGCCCTGCGCGGCGCCTCCGCGGCCGGCTTCCCCAACTGGATGACGATCATCGGGCCCAACACCGGGCTCGGGAACTCGTCGATGATCCTGATGATCGAGTCCCAGCTCAGCTACATGGCGGACTACCTACGGCAGTTGGACGTCCTCGGCGGCCGTGCGGCCCTGGACGCCCGCCCGGGTGCGGTCTCCGCGTGGAACCACCGGGTGCAGGAGCGGATGAAGCGCACCGTGTGGAACACGGGCGGCTGCACCAGCTGGTACCTCGACGCGAGCGGCCGCAACACCACCATCTGGCCCGGTACGACGACCGAGTTCAGGCGGGCCACGCGGCAGGTGGACCTCTCGGAGTACGAACTCCTGCGCGCGCCCGCCCGGCCTGCCGGGGACGGGCCCGCCGAGGACGCCCCCGCGAAGAGGGCCGATGCCAACAAGGCCGATGCCAAGAAGGCGGCGGCCGAGAACGCCGAGAAGTCCGCGGAGGTGGACGCGTGAGCCCTCTGATGCGCCCTCACTCTCGGCTTCGCTCGAGCGGGGGGACCCCCATGGCCTCCGGCCCGTACGCCCCGCCCGCCCCCGCCCGTGAGCTGACGGTCGAGTCCGCCGACGGCGCCCAGCTGCACGTCGAGGTGCACGGGCCGCAGGGCGCACCCGCCGTCCTCCTCGCCCACGGCTGGACCTGCTCGACCGCCTTCTGGGCGGCGCAGATCCGCGAACTCGCCACGGACCACCGCGTGATCGCCTACGACCAGCGCGGTCACGGACGCAGCCCGGCGAGCCGGATCTGCAGCACCGACGCACTCGCGGACGACCTCGAAGCCGTGCTGAAGGCCACCCTGGCGCCGGGCGAGCGGGTCGTGATCGCCGGCCACTCGATGGGCGGCATGACGGTGATGGCGGCGGCCGAGCGGGCCGTCTTCCGGGAGCACACGGCGGCCGTCCTGCTGTGCAGCACCGGATCGTCGCGGCTGGTCGCGGAGTCGACGGTCGTACCGATCAAGGCGGGCCGGCTGCGCACCTGGCTGACCAAGCACATCCTCGGCGCGCGGGCGCCGCTCGGGCCGGTCACGCCCGTCGCGCGCCGCATCCTCAAGTACGGGACGATGGGGCCGGGTTCGGCGCCGCACATGGTGGAGGCGTGCGCGCGTATCGTGCACGCGTGCCCGACCAAGGTGCGGCACGCCTGGTCGCAGGTGCTGGATCTGCTCGATCTGGACCACGGGGTACGGCAGTTGAGGGTGCCGACGGCTGTCGTCGTCGGGACCGCCGACCGGCTCACCCCACCCGTGCAGGCGCGGGCCCTGGTGGCCGCGCTGCCGAACTGCGTGGACAGCACCGAGCTGCCGGGGCTCGGCCATATGACGCCCGTCGAGGCGCCGGAGCTGGTGACCGCCCGGATCCGTGAGCTCGTGGTGACGTACGCAACGATCAAGGAGGGCGCATGAGCAAGGTCAGCCTCGAGGGGCAGGTCGCCGTCGTCACCGGCGCGGCGCGCGGGGTGGGGGAGCTGCTCGCCCGCAAGCTGTCGGCGCGCGGCGCCAAGGTGGCGCTGGTCGGACTGGAGCCGGACGCCCTCAAGCAGGTCTCCGAACGGCTGCACGGCGAGAGCGATCACTGGCACGCCGACGTGACGGACCATGTGGCGATGGCCCGGGTGGCGCAGGAGGTCAAGGACCGGTTCGGGAAGGTCGACATCGTCGTCGCCAACGCGGGTGTGGCGACGGGCGGTCCGTTCGTGGACTCCGATCCGGAGTCCTGGCGGCGGGTGATCGAGGTGAACCTCATCGGCTCGGCGGTAACTGCCCGTGCATTCCTGCCGGTTCTGATGGAGAGCCGCGGGTACCTGCTGCAGATCGCCTCGCTGGCGGCCATCACGCCGGCGCCCATGATGACGGCGTACTGCGCCTCCAAGTCCGGTGTGGAGGCGTACGCGCACAGCCTGCGGGCCGAGGTCGGCTACAAGGGCGTGCGGGTCGGGGTGGGCTATCTGTCCTGGACCGACACCGACATGGTGCGCGGAGCCGACCAGGAGGAGGTCATGCGGGAGCTGCGGCAGCGGCTGCCGTGGCCGTCGAACAAGACGTATCCGCTGGGCCCGGCCGTCGACCGGATCGTGGCCGGCATCGAGCGCCGCTCCAGCCATGTCTACGGGCAGTGGTGGCTGCGCGGCATGCAGAGCGTGCGCGGGTATCTGCCGGGGATCATCGGGACGGTGGGCCAGCGCGAGATGAAGCGCTTCGCGGACCGCCTGACGGGGATGCGGACGGGACTCGTCGGCGCAGGTGGGGAGGCGGACGAGGAGTCCCGCGCTACGCAGCGTAGTTGATCGAAATGCGCTCCGTGTCCGCCCGTGTGAATCTGGTCGAGGCCCGATCAAGGGCCTGACCCCCCACTCACCACAGGAGTGAACCCACATGGGTATGAAGGACCAGTTCCAGGACAAGGCGGAGCGGATGCAGGAGCAGGCCAAGCAGCGTGCCCAGCAGGGCCGCGAGCACGGCCGCGAGCCGGGCCGTGAGCCGGGCCGTGAGCCGGGCCGTGAGCCGGGCCGGCAGGACCAGCAGCGCGGTCAGCAGGGCCGTGAGCGCATGCGCGACGAGGCCCCGGAGCGCCACCAGCGCGAGGAGCAGGACCGCTTCGACCAGGACTACGACGTGTAGCTCGGCCTCGGCCGACGAGAATGGGGTGCCCTGTGTTTTCGGGGCGCCCCATTCCCCAGTTCTGTGCGCGGTTCCCCGCGCCCCTTCAAGAACCCGTCCGCGGCGGCAGCTTCGGGCGGGCGCGGTTCGGCACGTCGCTGTAGTCCGGGGGCGTGGCCGCAGGGCTGGACTCCAGCATGTCGACGGCGAGTTGGACCGCGTCGTCCATCTCCACGTGGCGGCCCTCCGCCCAGTCCAGCGGGGTGCGCAGGATCTCCACGTCCGGGGTGACGCCCTTGTTCTCCACGCCCCAGCCGTAGGCGTCGAACCAGGCCGCGTTCATCGGCACGGTGATCACCGTGCCGTCGCCCAGGGTGTGGCGGCCGGTCATGCCGACGACCCCGCCCCAGGTGCGCTGGCCGATCACCGGGCCCAGTTCGAGGAGTTTGAAGGCGGCGGTGATCATGTCACCGTCGGAGGACGTCGCCTCGTCGGCGAGGGCGACCACCGGGCCGCGCGGGGCGTTGGAGGCGTACGACACCGGCTGGGCGTTCCGCGTCAGGTCCCAGCCGAGGATCTTGCGGGTCAGCTTCTCGACCACCAGCTCGCTGATGTGGCCGCCCGCGTTGCCGCGCACGTCGACGATCAGGGCGGCCCGCGACATCTCCATCCGCAGGTCCCGGTTGAACTGGGCCCAGCCGGAGCCGCCCATGTCCGGGATGTGCAGATAGCCGCAGCGGCCGCCGCTCAACTCCCGTACGACCGCCCGGCGTTTGGCCACCCAGTCCTGGTAGCGCAGCGGGCGTTCGTCGACGAGCGGGACGACGGCCACGCGGCGTGCGCGGCCCGTGGCGTCCTCCGCGGGCCGGAACGTCAGCTCCACCGTGGTGCCGCCCGAGCCGGCCAGCAGCGGGTAGGGGCCCGCGACCGGGTCCACCGGGCGGCCGTCGACGTGGGTGAGCACGGCGCCCTCCCTGATGCCCGTGCCCGCCAGCGGTGAGCGCGCCTTGGAGTCCGACGAGTCGCCCGGCAGGATCCGCCTGACCACCCAGCCCCCGTCCCGGTGGACGAAGTTGGCGCCCAGCAGGCCCTGCCGGCGCTGGTAGTGCGGCGGCCCCTCGTTGCGGCGGGCGGCGGTGACGTAGGCGTGCGAGGTGCCCAGTTCGCCGAGCACCTCGCGCAGGAGGTCGCCGAAGTCGTCCGGGGAGGCGACCCGTTCGACCAGCGGACGGTACTGGTCGAGGATCGCGTCCCAGTCGACGCCGCCCATCCCCGGCTCCCAGAAGTAGGCGCGGATGAGGCGGCCCGCCTCCTCGTACGACTGGCGCCACTCGGCGGCCGGGTCGACCTCGTGCAGGATGCGGCGCAGGTCGATCCAGACCGTCGTGTCGCCGTCGCCGGACTCGGTGGAGGGGGTGGCCCGCAGGTCGTCGTCGTCTACCAGGACCAGCCGGCTGCCGTCGCCGCTGACGGCGAACCAGTCCAGGTGGTCGACGAGTTCGACCTTCTTCGCCTTGCTGATGCTGAAGTGCTCCAGGGTCGGCCGGCCGGTGGTGTCGTCCGGGTTGGCGAAGGTCTCGCCGAGCGCGCCCGAGATCGGCCAGCGCAGCCAGACCAGTCCGCCGCCCGCGACCGGATGCAGCGCCGAGTACTTGGAAGCGGTGACCGGGAAGGGGGTGACCCGGCTCTCCAGACCCTCGACCTCGACGGTCACCGCGCCGTCGCCGCCCTCTTCCTCCACCGGGTCCAGGCCCCCGGCGGCCGGGCGGCCCTCCGGGTTCAGGGCGAAGGGAGAGGGGGTGGCCGAGTTCAGCGGCACCAGGTAGGGGCGGCAGCCGAGCGGGAAGGAGAGGTCGCCGGTGTGGACGTCGTAGACGGGGTCGAAGCCGCGCCAGGACAGGAAGGCGAGATAGCGGCCGTCCCGGGTGAACACCGGGTTCTCGTCCTCGAAGCGGCCGTTGGTGACGTCGACGACCAGCCGCTCGCCGGCGCCGGAGATCCGGGCCATCTTGATCTGCCGGAGCGAGCGGCCGATCCCCGGGTGCGACCAGGTCAGCCATGCGCCGTCCGGCGAGAACGCGAGGTCGCGCACCGGGCCGTTGGCCGACCGGACCAGCTCGGTCACCTCGCCGTCCGCCTCACGCGCGGCCTCGGCGGCGTCCGGGTCCGCGTCCTCGGCGGCGGGTTCGTCGGCGGAGACGGTGATCAGCAGCAGCCGTCCGTCGTGGGAGGCGATCGCGAGGCGCTCGCCCTCCGGGTCGGAGACCAGCTCCAGGACCCGGCCCAGCTTGCCGGAGGCCAGCCGGCGCGGCTCGCGGTGCCCCGTCGCCCGCGGCAGATGGGCGATCTCGATCGCGTCCTCGCCCTCCGCGTCCGTCACGTACGCCACCTGGCCCGACGAGCCGAGCATCTCCGGCAGCCGGACCCGTACGCCCGGGGTGTCGGTGATGGTGCGGGCCGGGCCGTCGCGGTGGGTGAGCCAGTACAGGCTGCCGCGCACGACGACGGCGCTCGCCCGGCCGGTCTCGTCCACCGAGATGCCGTCCACGTGCTGGGCGGCGGGCACCTGGTACGTGCGCCGGCCCGCGCGCGGTCCGCTCAGGCGTACGTCCAGGCGGCGCGGTTCGCAGTCGGCCGCGAGGTCGTCCACGATCCACAGGTCGCCGGCGCACTGGTACACCACCCGGGTGCCGTCGCTGGAGGCATGGCGGGCGTAGAAGGCGTCGTGGTCGGTGTGCCGGCGCAGGTCGGAGCCGTCGTAGGCGCAGGAGTAGAGGTTTCCGACGCCCTCGTGGTCGGAGAGGAAGGCGATCCGGCCGCCGACGAACATCGGGGAGGACAGATGGCCCTCCAGGCCGGCCAGCAGCCGTTCGCCGTGCAGCCACAGGCGGCCCATGGCGCCGCCCCGGTAGCGCTTCCAGGAGGCCGGTTCATGGGGCGGGGTGCCGGTGAGCAGGAGCGTCCTGCGTTCCCCGTCGAGGTCGGCGACCTGGATGTCGGAGACCGGGCCCCAGGGCAGCTTGCGGCCGGGGGAGCCGTCGGGGGAGACCTTGTAGGCCCAGGTGAAGTAGGAGAAGGGCTCGCCGTGGGAGGCGACGGCGAGGATGGTGCCCCCGCGGTCCCCGCTGCCGGGGGTCCAGCCGCACACCTGCGTGTCCGGAGATCCCCAGTAGGTGAGCTGGCGGGCCGGTCCGCCCTCGACGGGCACGAGGTTGATCTCGGGGACCAGGCTCCACCAGCTCGTGTACGCGATGTGGCTCCCGTCCGGCGAGAAGCGGGGGTGACCGATCTTCGTACGGTCGACGGTGAGTCGCCAGGCGCGGCCCGGACCGTCGAGAGAGGACAGCCAGAGGTCGTCCTCGGCCACGAAGCACAACAGGTCACCGCTCAGGTGCGGCAGGCGCAGATAGCTCACCTCCCCATGCTTTTCCGCCGGATGGGGCCGGGCAACTCGTGCGACGGGTCTTGTGGGGACTTTCTTGCGGGGCCTTTCTTATGAGTCCTTCACATACGTGACCCACCACACGTACGAAACGGTTTCGTTTCGCTAGCTTTAGGGGTATCTTCAAGGCAGTACGAACAGGACGCACCCCGAGCCGGAAGGTGAGTGGCATGACTGAGGTCGCAACGGCGCGTCGCAGTCGGATCACGCCCGAGCGAGAGGCCGAGCTGTACGAGGCCGTGCTCGACCTGCTCAGGGAAGTCGGCTACGACGCCCTCACCATGGACGCCGTGGCCGCCCGCACCCGGTCCAGCAAGGCCACGCTCTACCGCCAGTGGGGCGGCAAGGCCGAGCTGGTCGCGAAGGCGGTGCGGCACAACAAGCCGGGCGGTTTCGCCGACATCGACACCGGCTCGCTCAAGGGCGACCTGCACGCTCTCACGCTGCGTTCCGACGACTGCCAGATGGAGCAGAACTCCGCGCTGATGCGGGGCCTGGCCATGGCGGTGCACGGCAATCCGGATCTCCTCAAGGCCTTCAGGGACCATCTGATCGAGCCGGAGATCGCGGAGTTCCACCGGGTGCTGCAGCGGGCGATCGACCGGGGCGAGGTGCGTGCCGACAACCCGGCGATCGACTTCGTGATGCACATGATGATCGGTGGTTTCGCCGCGCGCAGCCTCATCGACGAGCAGCCGCCCACGCAGGACTTCCTGCTTTCGTACATCGACGCCGTGGTGCTCCCCGCCCTCGGCGCCTGACAGGTCCCCCCACCTTTCACACCCTTTTTCGAGTACCTGACGTCACCGCTCAAGTCGTCGGGTCGGTCATCCCTGCCTCCCCGCCGGGCTGATCACCCCTGCCCTGATCGACCCCACGACCTGACCGGAGTACGCCCTCGTGGCCACGTTCCTCTACAAACTCGGCCGGTTCGCCTTCAGGCGACGGCACTTCGTCGCCCTGTTCTGGGTGGCGCTGCTGACGCTCGCGGGCGTCGGCGCCGCCAGCGCCCCCGCTGCGGGCTCCTCCTCCTTCTCCATTCCGGGCACGGAGGCCCAGAAGGCCTTCGACCTGCTGGAACAGCGCTTCCCCGGGATGAGCGCCGACGGCGCGACCGGACGCGTCGTCTTCAAGGCGCCCGTGGGCGAGAAGATGACCGACGCCGGCAACAAGGCCGCCGTCGAGAAGACGGTGAAGGAGCTGTCCGACGGCTCCGAGGTGGTCTCCGTCGCCGACCCCTACAAGGCGAACGCCGTCAGCAAGGACGGCACGATCGCCTATACGTCGGTGAAGTACAAGGTCTCCGGCATGGAGCTGAAGGACGCCTCACGCGACGCCCTCGAGCAGGCCGGGAAGGACGCGCGGTCCGCCGGGCTGACCGTCGAGATCGGCGGCGACGCGCTCCAGACGACACCCGAGACCGGCGCCACCGAGGTCATCGGCATCGCGATCGCCGCCGTCGTCCTCGTCATCACCTTCGGCTCGCTGATAGCGGCCGGGCTGCCGTTGCTGACGGCGCTCATCGGCGTGGGCATCGGCGTCTCGACGATCACGGCGCTGGCGAAGGCGCTGGACCTCGGCTCGACCACCTCCACCCTGGCCATGATGATCGGCCTCGCGGTCGGCATCGACTACGCCCTGTTCATCGTCTCCCGCTACCGCGCCGAGCTCGCCGAGGGCCGTGCGCGGGAGGAGGCGGCCGGCCGGGCCGTCGGCACGGCCGGCTCGGCGGTCGTCTTCGCGGGCCTGACGGTCCTGATCGCGCTGGTCGGACTGTCCGTCGTCAACATCCCGATGCTGACCAAGATGGGCGTCGCCGCCGCGGGTACGGTGGCGATCGCGGTGCTGATCGCGCTGACCATGATCCCGGCGCTGCTCGGGTACGCGGGCCGGAAGGTGAAGCCGGCCGGCGAGAAGAGCAAGCTGCTCGGCGGCCGGCGCGCGGCGAAGAAGGCGGCCGAGGGCAGGCCGAACATGGGCACGCGCTGGGCGAGCTTCGTGGTACGCCGTCCGGTCGCGGTTCTCCTGCTCGGCGTGATCGGTCTGGGCGCGGCGGCGGTCCCGGCGTCCTCGCTCGAACTGGGCCTGCCGGACGACGGTTCGCAGCCGACGTCCACGACGCAGCGCCGCGCCTACGACCTGCTGTCCGAGGGCTTCGGACCCGGCTTCAACGGCCCGTTGATGGTCGTGGTCGACGCGCGGGACAGCGACAGCCCCAAGGCCGCGGTCGACAAGGTCACCCACGACATCAAGGGCCTCAAGGACGTCGTGACGGTCACTCCGGCGACGTACAACAAGGCCGGCGACACCGCGACGATCACGGTGATCCCGAGCTCCAAGCCGTCGTCGGCGACGACCGAGGACCTGGTCCACTCCATCCGTGACGCGGGCACGGAGATCAAGGCCGGCACGGACGCGACGGTGCTGGTCACCGGCTCGACGGCGATGAACATCGACGTCTCGCAGAAGCTGAACGACGCGCTGATCCCGTACCTGGTGCTGGTGGTCGGCCTGGCCTTCCTCCTGCTGATCGTCGTCTTCCGCTCGATTCTGGTCCCGCTGAAGGCGGCCCTCGGCTTCCTGCTGTCCGTGATGGCGGCCCTGGGCGCGGTCGTGGCCGTCTTCCAGTGGGGCTGGCTGTCCGGCCTGCTGGGCGTGGAGGAGACCGGCCCGGTCATGTCGATGATGCCGATCTTCATGGTCGGCGTGGTCTTCGGCCTCGCGATGGACTACGAGGTCTTCCTGGTGACCCGGATGCGGGAGGCCTACGTCCACGGTGAGCGGCCGGGCCAGGCCGTCGTCACCGGCTTCAAGCACGGTGCGCGGGTGGTCACCGCCGCGGCGGTGATCATGATGGCGGTCTTCGCCGGCTTCATCGGCTCCAGCGAGTCCATGATCAAGATGATCGGCTTCGGCCTCGCGATCGCCGTCTTCTTCGACGCCTTCGTCGTCCGCATGGCCATCGTCCCGGCGGTCCTGGCCCTGCTCGGCAAGCGGGCCTGGTGGCTGCCGAAGTGGCTGGACCGCGCCCTGCCCAACGTGGACGTGGAGGGCGAGGGCCTGCGTACCCAGGGCTCGCCGAAGGATACGGATCCCGACGAGGACCGGGCGCTGGTGGGGGCCTGAGGCTCCCCGGGGTACGGGGCGGGCGGCCGTAACCCGGTCGCCTGTCCCGTACACCGACCGCTAGCGTGCGGTGCATGACGAGCGTCGATGCCTTTGACAGTTCCGGAGCCCACCCCCGTTTCGCCGCCGCTCTGCACGAGCTGGGGCTCGACGAGCTGCACGACCGGATCCGGCGCTTCCCGGACGCGACGCGCACGGCCGTGGAGGCCGCCGCCGCCGTCGGCTGCGAGCTGAGCGAGATCTGCAAGTCGCTGATCTTCGCCGCGGACGGGGTCCCCGTGCTGGTGCTGATGGACGGGGCCTCACGGGTGGACCTCGAGCGGGTGCGCGAGGAACTCGGAGCGCAGAAGGTGACGCGGGCCAAGGCGGAGGTCGTCCGGGAGACGACCGGGTACGCGATCGGCGGCGTACCGCCCTTCGGGCACCGTACGAAGACACGGGTCCTCGCGGACCGTTCGCTGCTGGAGCACGACGTGGTGTGGGCCGCCGCCGGAAACCCGCACGCGGTGTTCCCCATGGAGCCCAAGGACCTGGTCGCCCACGCCGGTGCCGCCCTCGTGGACGTGCGTGAGCGCACCTCGTGACCCCGCTGGTCGCCACCGCCGTCCTGTTCGCGGCGGTCACGCACGCCAGCTGGAACGCGATCGCCCATCAGATCACCGACAAGCTGGTCGGGTTCACGCTGATCGCCGGCGGCGGCATGCTCATCGGGCTGGTGATGGTGCCGTTCGTGGCGTTCCCGGCGTCCGGCGCCTGGCCGTATCTAGGCGCCTCCGCCCTCATCCACGTCGCGTACTACGTCCTGCTCATGAGGTCCTTCCGGCTCGGTGACTTCGGGCAGGCGTACCCGATCGCGCGCGGCACCGCGCCGCTCGTGGTCACGCTTCTCGCCGCCCTGTTCGCCCACGAGGTGCCGGACGGCTGGGCGGCCGCGGGGATCGCCTTCTCCTGCGCCGGGCTGACCGGCGTGGCCCTGTGGGGACTGCGCGGACGCCGGCCGAACTGGGCGGCGGTCGGCGCGGCCCTCGCCACCGGCCTGACCATCGCCGGCTACACGGTGGTGGACGGCCTGGGCGTACGCGCCTCCGGCTCCTCCCTCGGCTACATCGCCTGGCTGATGGCGGTGGAGGGGATCGCGCTCCCGGCCTACGCCCTGTACCGGTGGCGAGGCCAATTCACCGTGCTGCTCCGGCCGTTCGCGGGCCTCGGCCTGCTCGGCGCCGCCCTGTCCGTGCTCGCGTACGGACTCGTCCTGTGGGCCCAGACCAGGGCCGAACTGGCACCGATCGCGGCCCTGCGCGAGTCCTCGATCATCGTCGGCGCGGCGATCGGCGCCGTCTTCTTCAAGGAGCGGTTCGGGGCGCCGAGGATCGCGGCGGCGGGGCTGCTGGTCGCCGGGATCGGGCTGATGCTGCACGCCGGGTAGGCGCCGCGGCCCGCCGAGGAGCACCCTGGTAACAGGACTTCCGGAGGTGATCGTCATGATGCACACCACAGTGGGATGGCATGTCGAGCTGGAATTCCAGGAGGACGAGACGCACACGCGGGCGGTCGCGATGGTGCGCCTGTCCGACGGGAGCGAGGTACGGGCCCACGGTCACGCGAGCCGGCACAACTCCGATTCCCATCAGCCGCGGGTGGGCGAGGAGATCGCGGGCGCACGGGCGCTCAACGAACTCGCCATGCAGCTGCTGACCAAGGCGCACGGGGAGATCGACTCGGCGTCGGGGCGGACCTCGCACTCGATCAACGTCTGAGCCGCGCCCGTACCGGCCGGCTCAGGCCGATATCGCGTCCCGCACCGCGCGCACCAGCGCCTGCGCCCGCGGGTCCGCCGTCACGCTCTTGCGGAAGCCGTTGGTGACATAGCCGAAGGCGATGCCCGAGGCGGGGTCGGCGAAGCCCAGGGCGCCGCCGCGGCCCGGGTGGCCGAAGGAGGCGGGGGAGAGCAAGGGGGACGCAGCCCCGTGCAGCATGTAGCCGAGGCCGAACCGGGTGGGCACGACGAGCACGCGGTCCGGTCCGGCGCTGCGTTCGCCGCGGGCCAGCTCGACCGTCTCCGGGGTGAACAGTCTTGTTCCGCCGTCGACTTCGCCGATCAGGGACGCGTAGAAACGGGCCAGGCCCGCCGCCGTGGCGATGCCGTTGGAGGCGGGCAGGGCGGCGGCGCGGTAGGCGGGGTCGTTCTCGTCGGGCATCGGGGTGATCGCGGCGAAGGCCCGGCAGGTGAGGGACGACGGGTCCGCGTAGGCCTCGGCGACCGCGCGCCTGGGGCGGGTCTTCAGGCCGTGCGGGTCCGCGGGCGGCTGGAGCTTGCCCACCCGGCCGGCTCGCGACGCCTCGGCCGCGGGCAGTCCCAGCCACAGGTCCGCGCCGGCCGGTCCGGCGATCTCGTCCGCGATCCACTCGCCGATCCCGCGGCCGGTGACCCGCCGCACCAGCTCGCCCGTCAGCCAGCTGTACGTCTGCGCGTGGTACCCGTGATCCGTGCCGGGCTCCCACGCCGGTGCCTGCGCCGCGACGGCCTCGGCGCCGAGTACGGGGTCGGCGGCCTCGGCGGGAGTCAGCGGACGGTCGAGCGCGGGGACGCCGGCGCGGTGCGCGAGGAGGTGCCACACCCGCGTCCGCTCCTTGCCCGCCGCCTTGAACTCCGGCCAGTACGCGCCGACCGGTGCGTCCAGGTCCAGCTCTCCGCGCTGCTGGAGCAGCAGGAGTACGGCGGCGGCGACGCCCTTGGTCGCCGAGCGCACGATCTGGGCGGTGCCGTGCTCCCACGGCTGCGTCCCGTCGGCGCCGGCGGTGTCGTCGATGTTCTTCGTGCCGGCCCACAGGTCGACGACCTTGTGCCCGTCGCGGTAGACGGCGACGGCAGCGCCCCGGTCGCCCAGCGTCTCGAAGTTGCGGGCGAACGCCTTCCGGACCGGCTCGAAGCCCTCGGCCACCGCACCGTTCACGTCCACGCGTACTTCCCTCCGGTTCACCTGCGACTGTGGGAGCAACGCCCGCACGAAGCCTGCGATTCCCCGGGCTCGTCAGTGCTGCCCGTCACGCGCCCATGGTCACGGAGCGCGGATCGAAGCCGAACGGCAGCTCCAGGCGGTGGGCGCGCATCAGATCCTCGTCGGAGAGGAGCTCGCCGGTCTTCCCGTCCGCCGCGATCACGCCCTCGCTCAGGATCAGGGCGCGGGAGCACAGCTCCAGGGCGTACGGCAGGTCGTGCGTGACCATGAGGACGGTGACGTCCAGCGAGCGCAGGATGTCGGCCAGTTCGCGGCGGGAGGCCGGGTCGAGGTTGGAGGAGGGCTCGTCCAGGACGAGGATCTCCGGCTCCATGGCGAGCACGGTCGCCACCGCCACCCGGCGCCGCTGTCCGAAGGAGAGGTGGTGCGGGGGCCGGTCCTTGAACTCGGCCATGCCGACCTGCGCGAGCGCCCGGTCGACCCGCTCCTCCAGTTCGGGGCCCTTCAGCCCGGCCGCCGCGGGACCGAACGCCACGTCCTCGCGGACCGTCGGCATGAACAGCTGGTCGTCCGGGTCCTGGAAGACGATGCCGACCCGGCGCCGGATCTGAGCCATGTGCCGCTTGCCGACGGGCAGTCCGGCGACCCGCACCGTGCCCGCGCCGCCCGTGAGGATGCCGTTGAGGTGCAGCACCAGGGTCGTCTTGCCGGCGCCGTTCGGGCCGAGCAGCGCGACGCGTTCACCGCGCTCCACGCAGAAGTCCACGCCGAACAAAGCCTGATGACCGTCGGGGTAGGCGAAGGCGAGGCCGGAGACCTCGAGCGAAGGAGTACTCACAGGGTCCATCCCAGCAGGCAGACGACGAGGGCGGCGAAGGGGAGGGCGAGTGCGTACGACCACTGCGCCCGGGACGCGGTCACCTCGTCGATCACCGGCATCGAACCGGCGTATCCACGGCTGACCATGGCGAGGTGCACACGCTCTCCGCGCTCGTAGGAGCGGATGAACAGGGCGCCGGCCGACTTCGCGAGCACGCCCCAGTGGCGCACGCCGCGTGCCTCGAACCCGCGCGACTCCCGCGCGATCCGCATCCGCCGTATCTCGTCGGTGATGACGTCGCCGTAGCGGATCATGAAGGACGCGATCTGCACCAGCAGCGGCGGGAGCTTCAGCCGCTGGAGTCCCAGCAGGAGTTCGCGCAGTTCCGTGGTGGCGGCCAGCAGCACCGACGCGGCGACGCCCAGGGTGCCCTTGGCCAGTACGTTCCACGCGCCCCACAGGCCGTTCACGCTCAGGGACAGGCCGAGGACGTCGACGTGCTCGCCCTCGGCGACGAACGGCATCAGGACGGCGAACGCGACGAACGGCACCTCGATCAGCAGCCGCTTGAGCAGGAAGCCGGCGGGCACCCGCGCGAGGTGTGCGACGGTGCCCAGCAGCACGGCGTACAGCGCGAACGCCCACATCGCCTCGCGCGGTGTCGACACCACGACCACCACGAAGGCGAAGGCCGCGGCCAGCTTGGTGTGCGGCGGCAGGGCGTGCACGGGCGAGTGCCCGTGCCGGTAGAGCCGGTGCGCGTGTCCGGCGCCCACGTCAGACGTTCTCCACGGCCGTGGGCGACACGTCCGTGCTCCGGCGCCTGCGCACCGCCCAGAACACTCCGCTGCCCGCGACGACGGTCACGCCGACGCCGATCACGCCCGCCAGCCCCCCGGACAGGCGGGCGTTCTCGACGTCCTTGACCCCGTAGTCGGCGAGCGGGGAGTCCGAGGACGCGTGCTTGCCCGCCGTCTTGTCGATGCCCTTGTCGCGGGCGACCTTCTCCAGGCCGTCGGGGTTGGCGGAGGCGTAGAAGCTGACGAAGCCCGCGAGGACCAGGGAGGTCACCAGTCCGGTGATCCACAGCCTGCGGCGGGAGGTGCGGGCCGCGACGGGTGCCGCCGCGGCGGGCGCGTCGACCAGCTCGCCGTTCACCCGCAGCTTGAGCCGCTGCTGCAGCCCGCGCGCGCCGTACACCAGGTCGGGGCGTACGGCGACGACGGCGCCCACGGTGAGGGCCGTGATGGCCGCCTCGCCGATACCGATCAGGACGTGCACGCCGATCATCGCGGTGGCGACCTTGCCGATGGCGATGTCGGTGGTGCCGCCGATCGCGTAGATGAACGTGAAGGTCACGGCGGCGGCCGGCACGGAGAGCAGCGCGGCGGCGAAGGACGCCACGGTCACCGAGCGGCGGGTGCGGGGAAGCACCTTCACCAGGCCGCGGAAGACGGCGTATCCGACCACCGTGGTGACGATCGCCATGTCCGTGATGTTCACGCCGAGCGCGGTCAGGCCGCCGTCCGCGAAGAGGATGCCCTGCATCAGCAGGACCACCGAGACGCACAGCACGCCCGTGTACGGACCGACGAGGATCGCCGCGAGCGCACCACCGAGCAGATGGCCGCTGGTCCCCGCCGCGACGGGGAAGTTCAGCATCTGCACGGCGAAGATGAACGCCGCCACGAGCCCGGCCAACGGCGCCGTCCGCTCGTCGAGTTCACGGCGCGCGCCGCGCAGGCTCACGGCGATCGCGCCGGCGGCGGCGACCCCGGTCACGGCGGAGATGGGAGCGTTGATGAATCCGTCAGGCACATGCACCGTTCGATGATAGATGCTTATTGCGAACCAATTGCAAGAGCGAGGAGCTCGTGCATCGTGCGCGGGCGCCTGTGAGATACGCCGCCGCCGGGAAGCGTGATCGGGAAAATATGGGACATTAGGAAAGGGTGGACGGACAGCTTCCACACAGGTCACGCAGCGTGAGAGGGCCGTCACGATGTCTGTAGTCGAACAGTACGCACGAGCCCACATCGTCACGGACGCGGTCATACCCGACGACGAGACCATCCCCGTCGTCCTGCGCTACGACCCTGATGCCGACCCGCGCTCGGTACGGGTCGGCCTCCCCGGGACGCCTGAGTGGACCTTCTCCCGCTCGCTCCTCGAGCAGGGCCTGCGCGCCCCGGTCGGAGCCGGGGACGTCCGCGTCTGGCCGTGCGGGCGGGTGCAGGCGGTGGTCGAACTCCACTCGGCGCAGGGCGTGTCGGTGGTGCAGTTCGAGAGCAAGGCGCTGCTGCGGTTCCTGCGCCGCACCTACATGGCCACGGCGCCGGTCACCCGCTGATCAGCCGCCCATCTTCAGCAGTGCCGCCACGATCGGGCCCGCCGTGTCGCCGCCGTGGCCGCCCGCCTGGACGACGCCCGACGCGGCGAGGTCGCCGCAGTAGGCGGTGAACCAGCCGTTGGGCTTCTTCTGGCCGTCGACCTCGGCCGAACCCGTCTTGGCTCCGCAGCCCGAGCCCAGACCCGACATCGCCTTGGCGGCCGTGCCGTAGCGGGCCGTGTAGGACATGACGTCCTTCAGCTCGGCCTGCGTCTTCGACGACATCGTGCGCGATGCCTTCGCCAGCGTGCGGTTGTCCACCGACGGGGCGACCAGGTACGGCTGGTGGAAGCCGCCGGAGGACACCGTCGACGACACCGACGCCATGTTCAGCGGGTTCATGCGCACCCCGCCCTGGCCGATCAGCGAGGCGCCCATCTGCGCGCCGCTCATCACCGGGACCGAGCCGTCGAAGGACGGGACGCCGATGGCCCAGTTGTTGAGCCCGAGGCCGTAGACCTGCTGGGCCTCCTTGGTGAGGTCGCTGTCGGACAGCTTCGGCGCGAAGTTGATGAAGGCGTTGTTGCAGGAGGCCCCGAAGGCCAGCTTGAACGTGCCCTCCTTGATCTCCGAGTCGTCGTCGTTGTGGAACGTCCAGCCCGCGAGCTTGTACGTCTTGGGGCAGGGGTGCGAGTCGTCCGGGTGGACGAGGTCCTTCTCGAAGAGCATCGTCGACGTCACGACCTTCATCGTGGAGCCGGGCGCCAGCGACCCCTGGAAGGCGACGTTGAAGCTGTGGCTGTTGTTCGCCACGGCCAGGATCTCGCCCGTCGAGGGACGCATGACGACGACCGACGACTTCGGCTTCTGGGCGACCTGCTGCTCGGCCGCCGCCTCGAGCGTCGGGCTGAGCGTCGTCCTGACCTTGCCCGGCGTGCCCTCGCTCAGCGTCAGCAGTGTCTTGTCGGAGAGCTTGGCCTTGTCGGACTCCTTGCCGCGCACGACGCGCAGCTCGACGCCCGCCTTGCCGCCGGCGATCTTGCCGTACTTCTCGCGCAGTCCGTCCAGCACCGGGCCCAGCGAGGCGTACTTGGCCGTCGTCAGCTCGCCGCCGTCACGGTCGTAGGCCTTGACCGGCGGGGTGCCGGACTCGCCGGTGACCAGGGTGTCCCCGTCCTTGAGGTCGGGGTGGACGACGGCGGAGTGCCAGTCGACCTGCGGCTTGCCGGTCGCCTTGTCCCGCACGACCGTCAGCGAACTCTGGTACGCCAGCGGCTTGTCGGTGCCCTTGTAGGAGACCGTGCCCTTGACGGAGAAGGGGACCTTGTCGCCGGTTCGGGTACCGGCGGTGAGCGTGACGTCCTTGATGTGCGCGCTCGTGAGGTAGCCGGTGAGGAGGCCGGTGGCCGCCGCCGGGTCGCTGGTGACGGCGGCGGCCCGGCTCACCTTGCCCGTCTGCCAGGCCGTGAGGAACGTCGTGGACGCCGACCGGACCTCCTGGGCCGACAGCGGCCCGGTCTTGACCTTGGGCTTGTCGTCGGCGGACGAGGACGTCGTCGACCCGTCGTCGGCCGCCGAGCCGCCGGTCAGCGCGTAGGCGCCCGCGCCCACGCCGACGACGACCACGGCGATCACTGCGCCGATCACGGCGGGCTTGGTCTTCCGTCGCTCTTCGACGCGCCTTCTGTTACCCACTGCTTCCGATCCTCCGCAAGATCCCCAGGGTCCTCTCAGGGCCCTGGCTCAGCCCCCATCCATCCAACGACGGCAACAGCCTAGAGTCCCGTCCTCAACGGGTGACTTCAGCCGCCACTCCGTAGCACAGCTGCGACAATCGGACCCGCCGCGTCGACGCCGTGACCGCCGTCCTGGGTCATGGCCGCGGCCGCGACGTCGTCGCGGTAACCCGTGAACCAGCTGTTGGACTTCGACTGCCCGTCGACCTCGGCCGAGCCGGTCTTCGCGCCGATGCTGCCGCCGAGGCCCGCCATCACGCCGGCCGCGGTGCCGCTGGTGGCGGTGCGGTTCATCATCGCGCGCAGCTGGGCCACCGTTCCCGCGGACAGGCCCTGGGCGGTGGCGATCTCACGGTCGTCGAGCTTCGGGGAGACGATGACCGGCTGGTGGAAGCGGCCCGTCATCGCGGTCGCCGTGACCGACGCCATGTTCAGCGGGCTCATCTGGACCTGGCCCTGGCCGATCATGTTGGCCGCCGTGTCCGGGCCTCCGGAGGCCGGGACCGAGCCGTCGAAGGACGGGATGCCGGTCTTCCAGTTGTCCTGGCCCAGTCCGAAGCGGTTCTCGGCCTCCTTGGTGAGGGAGTCCACCTTGACCTCGTCCGCGTACTTCACGAAGGCCGTGTTGCACGAGCGGGAGAAGCTGTCGGCGAGGGTGGCCTTCTCGTTCGGGGCCATGCCCGTGAGGTTGTGGAAGGTCTGGCTCCGCCACACCGCCTCGTTCGGGCAGGGGGCCGGGCCGTTCATGCTGGTGATGCCGTTGTCGATGAGCGTGGCCGCGCTGAGGATCTTCATCGTGGAGCCCGGGGCCAGCTTGCCCAGGAAGGCCGCGTTGAAGCCGTCGTCACGGTGGTTGGCGACCGCGAGCACCTCGCCGGTGCTCGGCTTGACCGCCACCACGGAGGACTCGGTGTACTTCTTCACCGCCTGCTCGGCCGCCGCCTGCGCGTTCGCGCTGAGCGTGGTGCGCAGCTTGCCCGGCCTGCCCTTGGCCAGCGTCACCAGCGTGGTGTCGGCCGAGCCCTCGGCGTCGTGCCGGATGGCGAGTTCGACGCCGGGGGTGCCGCCCGCGTCGTCGCCGTACTTGGTGCGCAGTTCGTCCAGGATCGGGCCGAGCGAGGGGTACTTGTCCTTGGTCAGGACGGCGCCGTTGCGGTCCACCGCCTCGATCTCGGGGTTCGCCGACTCGCCCGTGACCAGGGTGTCGCCCTTCTGCAGCTGCGGGTGGACGACGGACGGCTGCCAGTCGACCAGGGCCCGGCCCGTGGTCTGCCCGCGCACCACCGTGAGCTCGCTCTTGTACGTCAGGGGCTTCGACTTGCCGTCGTACGACACCGTTGCCTTGACCGTGAAAGGTACGGTCGCGCCCTGCGAGGTGCCCGGCGTGATCCTGACGCCGGTGATGTGCGCGTCCTCGCCGTAGGCGGTCAGCAGCGGCTGGGCCGCCGCGTCGTTGTTGGTGTACGTCGCTGCCTCGGCGGCCTGCCCCTTCTCCCAGGCCGCGAAGAACTTCTTGGACGTCTCCTTGATCTCGTCGCCGCTCGGCGGCCCGGTCTTCACGGACCTCCCGCTCGCGCCCGGCCCCCCGGTGTCGCTGTTCAGTGCGGACACGATGTTGTAGGCGCCGTAACCGGCTCCACCCACCATCACGGCGAAAACGCTGCCGATGACGGCGGTTTTTACCCCCTTGCCCATGAAAGGGCCCCCTCCCCGTTCCCCAGTGGTGTGCGGGATTCTTTCTGAACATGTTCAAGAAGAATCCCGCACCGGCACATTACGCGCTGGGGGTGGCGAATGGGGCGGGTGTTCCCCGATTGTTAGCGCTTACCTGAGTCCGGCCGCCTCCATCAGCCGGTTCGCCGCGCCGACGACGGGGACGCCCACATCGCCGACCAGGGCGGCGACCCCGGCGATGGAGGCGAGGGCCCGCCGCAGCCGGCCCGGGTCCTGGTCGCCGCCCGCGCGGAGCGCCTCCACGGAGCTGTCGATGACCGCGCACTCGCTCGCGGAGACCCGTTCCCGCAACTGCAGTGCCGCGCCGACCAGTTGCTCCAGTGCGGCCTGCGGTGAGATGGCGCCCTCGCTCTTGACGATGCCGATGTTGTGGTCCCCCCACTGCATCACCGAGTCGCCGCTCATGTGCTCACCTTGCCGATGTTGTGGTCGCCGAACTGGTAGATGCCGTCGCCGGTGATGTTGTAGGTCGGCATCTGGTAGTGGAACTGGACCTCCGGGTTGTCCATCGCCTCCATGAGCTGGTGGAAGAGCTGATCCATCAGCTTCTTGTCGTCGCTGGTCAGCGCGGTCTGCGGTGTCCCGGACGTGGTGATCTGCAGGACGTACAGCGTTGGCGCGTTCAGCACCTTCTGCAGCTCCAGCCACCCGCGGACCGCGAGGCCGGCCGCGACGAGGACGATCACCGTGCCGACCAGCCCCGACGCCCCCATCAGCCCGAGACCGAAGAGCAGCACCACCGCCTGGACGATCACGCCCTTGACGAACCTCGACCGGGCCGCGGCGCGATTGGGCACCAGTTCCCGCATCGAGGTGCGTGCGATGTTGCGCAGCGGATAGGTGTCCGACCCGATCCACAGCGCGCCTTTGCTGACATGCACGTCGGTGATGTCGCGTGAATACGACATGCGTCACTCCCCCTGTTTCTCCGAAAGAGGAGTAGACGGTATTGAGGGCGGGGGTGTTGAAATTACATAAGCTGTGAAGTGACGTTTTTTGACCGCATTCCTGCCATATGTCAGCCGAACGTGGCTGCTACACCCACGTGTCCAGCCACATCCGCGAGCGCCACTCGTCGATCGGGATCGCCGTGCCCGTGTACAGGGGCCAGAAATAGATGAAGTTCCAGGCGATCAGCAGGACCAGGACGCCCGCGCCCGTCGCTCCCGCCACCCGGCGGGTGTCGCTGGAGCCCGGTGGGCCGATGATCGCGCCGAGGAGCATCGCCACCGCGAGGCACAGGAACGGGACGAAGACGACGGCGTAGAAGAAGAAGATCGTCCGCTCCTGGTACATGAACCAGGGGAGGTAGCCGGCCGCGATGCCGCAGGCGATCGCGCCCGCGCGCCAGTCGCGGCGGAAGAACCAGCGCCACAGGACGTACAGGACCGCGAAGCAGGCCACCCACCACAGCAGCGGCGTGCCGATCGCCAGGACCTCGCGGGCGCACTTGCCGCCCGCGTTCGCGGGGCAGCCGTCCGTGCCGGGCGAGGGCGACTCGTAGAAGTACGAGACCGGGCGGCCGTCGACGAGCCAGCTCCACGGGTTGGACATGTACGTGTGGGGCGAGGAGAGGCCGACGTGGAACTTGTAGACCTCGTGCTCGTAGTGCCACAGGCTGCGCCACCAGTCCGGGAACAGCCAGGTCCACATGCCGCCCTTGCCGTCGGTGGCGGCCCAGTTGCGGAAGTAGCCGCCGGAGCCGTCCGTGGGCGAGAGGATCCAGCCGATCCAGGAGAGCAGGTAGGTGGCGATCGCGACCGGCACCATGGCCAGGGCCGTGATGCCCGTGTCCCGCATGAGGACCGCGCCGTACGGGTGCCGCGCGCCGGCCACCTTGCGCGAGCCGACGTCCCACAGGACCGCCATCACGCAGAAGGCGGCCAGGATGTACAGGCCGTTCCACTTGGTGCCGATGGCGAGACCGAGCAGCAGGCCGGCCGTCCAGCGCCAGGGACGCCGGCCGAGGCGGGTCGTCTCCGCCGTGTGCGCGTCCGGGCGGATGCGCCCGTCCTCGTCGACCGGCAGCGCCGCGGCGAGTTTCTCCCGTGACCTGTCGCGGTCGATGACCAGGCAGCCGAACGCGGCCAGCACGAAGAACATCAGCACGCCGTCGAGCAGCGAGGTGCGGGCCATGACGAAGGCCAGCCCGTCCACCGCCATCAGCGCGCCCGCCAGGCAGCCGAGGAAGGTGGAGCGGAAGATGCGGCGCCCGATGCGGCACAGCATCAGCACCGACAGCGTGCCGAGCAGCGCGGTCATGAACCGCCAGCCGAACGGGTCGAAGCCGAAGATCAGTTCGCCGAGTCCGATGACGTACTTGCCGACCGGCGGATGCACCACGTACGCGGCGTCGGTCGGGATCTTCACGTGCCCGTGCGTCTGGAGGATCAGGTCGTTGGCGTTCTTGTCCCAGTTGACCTCGAAGCCGCGGTGGACGAGCGCCCAGGCGTCCTTGGCGTAGTACGTCTCGTCGAATATCACCGCCTTCGGGCTGCCCAGGTGCCAGAACCGCATGACGCCCGCCATCAGCGTGACCAGCAGCGGACCGCCCCAGCCCGACCAGCGCGCGATCCGCCCGGCGAGCGCCGTCGGCACCCCGAGGACCTGCCACAGCCGCGGGTTCGGCCGGACGTACGGCGGCACCAGACGCTCCCGTACGTCGCTTCTGGGCCCCGCCGTGTATCCGAAACGGCGCAGCCGCTGCTGCCACGACGGCCGCTGGTCTTGCGGGGCCTGGCCTTGCCGGGTGTCCGGGGAGGACGCGGTACTGGTCACCGCGCCATCGTAGGGAACCGTGCTGTGTGAGTCCCGTGCATGGGTGGTAACGGGCAGGTATGCGTCCGGTCGAGGAGTTCTGCGCAAAGGCGGTGGGCGTCCGCCCCGGCCGGGCCCTGGGAGGATGGGGGCGTGACTGGAACCCTTGTCTTGGCGGGCACCCCCATCGGCGACGTCGCGGACGCACCGCCCCGGCTGGCCGAGGAGCTGGCCGGGGCCGACGTGGTCGCGGCGGAGGACACGCGGCGGCTGAAGCGGCTGACGCAGGCCCTGGGGGTCACGCCCAAGGGGCGGATCGTGTCGTACTTCGAGGGCAACGAGTCGGCCCGTACGCCCGAGCTGGTCGAGGAGCTCGTGAACGGCGCGCGCGTGCTGCTCGTCACGGACGCCGGTATGCCCTCGGTGTCGGACCCCGGCTACCGGCTGGTCGCCGCCGCCGTCGAGAAGGACGTCCGGGTCACCGCCGTCCCCGGCCCGTCCGCCGTGCTCACCGCGCTCGCGCTGTCCGGGCTGCCCGTCGACCGGTTCTGCTTCGAGGGGTTCCTGCCGCGCAAGGCGGGCGAGCGGCTGACCCGGCTGCGGGAGGTGGCCGGGGAGCGGCGCACGCTCGTCTACTTCGAGGCCCCGCACCGGCTCGACGACACCCTCGCCGCGATGGCCGAGGTGTTCGGGGCCGAGCGGCGGGCCGCCGTCTGCCGGGAGCTGACCAAGACGTACGAGGAGGTCAGGCGGGGCGGCCTGGCCGAGCTGGCGGCCTGGGCGGCCGAGGGGGTGCGCGGCGAGATCACCGTGGTCGTCGAGGGGGCGCCCGAGAAGGGGCCGGAGGAGCTCGACGCCGCCGAGCTGGTGCGCCGGGTGCGTGTGCGTGAGGAGGCGGGGGAACGCCGCAAGGAGGCGATCGCGGCCGTCGCCGCCGACGCCGGACTGCCCAAGCGGGCCGTGTTCGACGCGGTTGTGGCTGCGAAGAACGCCGCTGCCCAGGGTGGCTCGTGAGGCGCCTCGGGACGCCTCTGAGCTGGGCGCATCTCCGCTGAGCGCGCGCCCCACGCGCATGCAAAGGACTATCGTGGAAGGCAAAGCGCAGGCCCCGTGATCGAGGCCGGTATGGCAAGGAAAGTCCAAATCGGCTCCAACAGTCGACAGGCCTGATGCATTCGCGCCGGTAGAAGCGTCCACTGGTCGAAGGGACGCACCCGTCCCTGTGTCCAGCGGACAAGAGGAGCTGGCATGAGTGAGATGGCAGGGCAGTCCGGCCTCCGCGGCACGGCGACCGCGGTCGTGCACGAGTCGTATTCCTTCGCGTGCATGCGCTGCGGGCACGGCTGGGAGCAGTCGTACGAGATAGAACACCACAAGGACGCCGACGGCCACGAGTTCGTGATGTACGTGGCGGGCGGCCAGGTCGTCCCGTCTCCGCTGTCCAAGCCGGCCTGCTCCAACTGCGACGGCCACAGCGTGCGGATCATGCGGGCCGGACAGGTCTCGTCGGCACGCGACGCGGAGCTGAGGCAGTACCACCGCACGCCGCAGCCCCGGCCGGCCGACGCCCCGAAGCCTGAGGTCCCGAAGTCCGAGGTCGGTGCCATGGCGACCGCCGAGCCCCCCGCGCCCGAGCAGCACCATCACTGGCACCTGTCCGATCTCCTGCACCCCTTCCAGCGCAAGACGGACTGACGGCTCCGGCGGCCGGACGTGCATGCCCCTTTCGTAGGATCGGGGCATGCCTTCGAACAGTTCCGGCCCCCGTGAGAAGAACGCTGCGCCGCCTCTCCCGGAACCCCTCCGGGTGGCCGTCGCCGACTCCCACACCCATCTCGACATGCAGTCCGGCACCGTGCAGGAAGGGCTCGCGAAGGCCGCCTCGGTGGGCGTGACGACGGTCGTGCAGGTGGGCTGCGACGTGCGGGGCTCGCAGTGGGCGGCCGAGACGGCGGGGTCGTACGATCGCGTCCACGCGACCGTCGCCCTGCACCCCAACGAGGCGCCCCGCATCGTGCACGGCGACCCCGACGGCTGGTCCCGGCAGGAGGCGCGCGAGCCGGGTGGGACGGCGGCGCTCGAGGAGGCGCTCGCCGAGATCGAGCGCCTGGCCGCGCTTGCGCAGGTCAAGGGCGTCGGCGAGACCGGCCTCGACCACTTCCGCACCGGGCCCGAGGGCAAGGAGGCGCAGGAGGCCTCCTTCCGCGCCCACATCGAGATCGCCAAGCGGCACGGCAAGGCCCTGGTCATCCACGACCGCGACGCCCACGCCGACGTGCTGCGCGTCCTCAAGGAGGAGGGCGCGCCCGAGCGGACGGTGTTCCACTGCTACTCCGGCGACGCCGAGATGGCCGAAGTGTGCGCCCGTGCCGGGTACTTCATGTCCTTCGCCGGCAACGTCACCTTCAAGAACGCCCAGAATCTGCGGGACGCGCTGTCCGTGGCGCCCCTGGAGCTGGTCCTGGTGGAGACCGACGCACCCTTCCTGACACCGGCGCCGTACCGCGGACGGCCCAACGCCCCGTATCTCATTCCGGTCACGGTGCGTGCCATGGCGGCCGTGCGCGGCATCGGCGAGGACGCGCTGGCGACAGCCCTCGCGGCGAACACGGCCCGCGCCTTCGGCTACTGAGGGTGGATGGTTCATAACCCTCCGATAACACCGGCGGGCCGTCATCTCGGGCCCCGTCGCGACCCTGTGTAGTTGCGCCGCTTTGGAGAGTGATACCGGCTCCGCTAGGTTCTGGTGGCCCGATCCGGACCCTTATGGACCCCTCGGCCCCCTGGAGCGTGTCGGCGTGAGCAAGTCGCAGTACGAGACGTACGAGGCGTACGGGACGTTCGAGGCGCACGAGCCCGACCCCGCGTACCGGCCGCCGGAGTACGGCGGATTCGACGTGCACAGCGCGCAGACGCTGACGTACGGGATGCCCGGCGCGTACGACGACACCTACCGGCCCGCCTACCAGGCGCCCGAGCCCCCCGCCGAGGTGACCACGGCGGCGCTTCCGCGGCAGCTGGGCGGCGCGGCGGGCGAGGACGTGCCCGGGGCCGCCGCGCGGGCCGGAACGGGTCGCCGGGGTGCGCGCCGGCGCAAGCCGCGCTACGGCGAGCGTTCGGAGGGCACGGTGCGCCGGCTGCTGCCCCAGGCGCTGGTCGTCGCCTTCCTGGCCGGCGGCACCACCGCGTTCGTCGCCCAGGACAAGGCGGTCGAGCTGACCGTCGACGGCAAGCCGCGCACCCTGCACACCTTCGCGGACGACGTGACCGAGCTGCTCGCGCAGCAGAGCGTCGAGCTGGGGGCGCACGACGTGGTCGCGCCCGCCCCCGGCACCGAGCTCGCCAGCGGTGACGAGGTCTCCGTGCACTACGGCCGGCCCGTGCGGCTCACGCTCGACGGCCACCGGCACGAGGTGTGGACGACGGCGCACACGGTGCAGGAGGCGCTGGAGCAGTTCGGGGTGCGGGCGGAGGGCGCGTACCTGTCCAGCTCGCGCTCCCTGCCCATCGGGCGCCACGGGCTCGCCCTCGACGTGCGCACCGAGCGCTCCGTGACGGTCATGGCCGACGGCCGCGCCCGCACGGTCCGCACCAACGCGGCGACCGTGCGGGAGGTCGTCGAGGAGGCCGGGATCACCCTGCACGGCCAGGACACCACGTCCGTCCCGGCGGACAGCTTCCCGCGCGACGGGCAGACCGTCACCGTGCTGCGGATCAAGGGCACCAAGGAGGTCCGCGAGGAGGCGATCCCGTACAAGGTGCAGCGCACGGAGGACTCCTCGCTGTTCAAGGGCACGGAGGTCGTCGAGCGGGCGGGGCAGCCGGGGCTGCGGCGCGTCACGTACTCCCTGCGCACCGTCAACGGCGTGAAGCAGAAGCTCCGCAGGACGGGCGCGGAGCTGGTGCGCGAGCCGCGGCCCGAGGTCGTGAAGGTGGGCACCAGGCCCATGCCGACCTCCGTGCACGGCGCCGACGGCCTGGACTGGCACGGTCTCGCGACGTGCGAGTCCGGCGGGAGGCCCAACGCCGTGGACCCCTCGGGCACGTACGGCGGCCTGTACCAGCTCGACTCCCGGACCTGGCGCGGCCTCGGCGGCAGCGGCCGGCCGCAGGACGCCTCGGAGCAGGAGCAGACGCTGCGCGCCAAGAAGCTGTACGTGCGCCGCGGTGCGAACCCCTGGCCGCACTGCGGGGCCCGGCTGCACGGGTGAGCGGCGGTCCTGCGCCGCCCCGTACCCTTGTCGCCGTGAGCACCAGCCCCGCCCCCGACGCCCTCCTGGGCCCCGCCGACGTCCGTGAACTCGCGGCGGCCCTCGGTGTCCGGCCGACCAAGCAACGCGGCCAGAACTTCGTGATCGACGCCAACACGGTCCGGCGGATCGTGCGCACCGCGGACGTTGGGCCGGACGATGTGGCGGTGGAGGTCGGGCCGGGACTCGGCTCCCTGACGCTCGCGCTGCTGGAGGCCGCCGACCGTGTCGTCGCCGTGGAGATCGACGACGTCCTGGCCGGGGCGCTGCCCGCCACCGTCGCGGCCCGGATGCCGGAGCGTGCGGAGCGCTTCACACTGGTGCACTCCGACGCGATGCAGGTGACCGAACTGCCCGGGCCCGCCCCGACCGCGCTGGTCGCGAACCTCCCCTACAACGTCGCCGTGCCCGTCCTGCTGCACATGCTCGAGACCTTCCCGAGCATCGAGCGCACCCTGGTCATGGTCCAGTCCGAGGTCGCCGACCGCCTCGCCGCCGCGCCCGGTTCGAAGGTGTACGGCATCCCGTCCGTGAAGGCGAACTGGTACGCCGAGGTCAAGCGGGCCGGCGCCATCGGGCGCAACGTCTTCTGGCCCGCGCCGAACGTCGACAGCGGCCTCGTCTCGCTCGTCCGCAGGACCGAGCCGCTCAAGACGACCGCCTCGCGGCGCGAGGTGTTCGCCGTCGTCGACGCCGCGTTCGCGCAGCGGCGCAAGACGCTGCGGGCCGCGCTCGCCGGCTGGGCCGGCTCGGCCGCGGCGGCGGAGGCGGCGCTGGTCGCCGCCGGGGTGTCGCCGCAGGCACGCGGAGAGGCCCTGACCGTCGAGGAGTTCGCCCGCATCGCAGAAGGCAAGGAGCCGGGTCACAAGTGAGCGTCACCGTCCGTGTCCCCGCCAAGGTCAACGTCCAGCTCGCGGTGGGCGCCGCCCGCTCCGACGGCTTCCACGACCTGGCCAACATCTTCCTCGCGGTCGGCCTCTACGACGAGGTCACCGTGACGCCCGCCGACGAGCTGCGCGTCACCTGCGAGGGCCCTGACGCCGATCAGGTGCCCCTGGACGCCACCAACCTGGCGGCCCGCGCGGCCCTCGCGCTCGCCGGGCGGCGCGGCATCGAGCCGAACGTGCACCTGCACATCGCCAAGGACATCCCGGTCGCGGGCGGTATGGCGGGCGGCAGCGCGGACGGGGCGGGCGCCCTGCTGGCCTGCGACACGCTCTGGCGGACGGGCGCGTCCCGGGCCGAACTGCTCTCCATCTGCGCCGAGTTGGGCAGCGACGTGCCGTTCAGCCTGGTCGGCGGTGCGGCGCTGGGCACCGGTCGCGGCGAGAAGCTGCGCCTGCTCGAGGTCGGCGGCACCTTCCACTGGGTCTTCGCGATGGCCGGCCGCGGGCTGTCCACCCCGGCCGTCTTCCGCGAGTTCGACCGGCTGGGGGAGGGGCTCGACATCCCCGAGCCCCTCGCCTCCCAGGAGATCGTCGAGGCCCTCGCGAAGGGCGATGCGGACGCGCTCGCCGCGGCCGTCTCCAACGACCTCCAGCCCGCCGCCCTCTCGCTCTTCCCCGAGCTTGCCGGCACCCTCGCGGCCGGCCGCGACGCCGGTGCCCTGGCCGCGCTGGTCTCGGGCTCCGGTCCGACCACGGCGTTCCTCGCCCGGGACAAGGAGGCGGCGGCGAAGGTGGCCCAGGCGCTGACGGTGTCCGGCACCTGCCGGACGGTGCGCACGGCGTCGGGTCCGGCGCCGGGCGCGACCGCGCTGGGCGGCTGACGGCGGCGAGCGGCCGCGCGTGCGGGACGGCGCGTCCCGCCGACTACCCTGGAAGGTCGATCGACCCCCGGGGCAGGAGAAAAATGGCCGTCAATCTGGTCAATGTCGAGAACGTCAGCAAGGTGTACGGCACCCGTGCCCTCCTCGACGGCGTCTCCCTCGGCGTCTCCGAAGGCGACCGGATCGGGGTCGTGGGGCGCAACGGCGACGGCAAGACGACCCTCATCCGGATGCTGGCCAAGCTGGAGGACGCCGACACGGGGCGGGTCACCCACTCCGGCGGGCTGCGTGCGGGCGTGCTCACGCAGCACGACTCCCTCGACCCGCAGGCGACCGTCCGCCACGAGGTCATCCGGGACCTGGCCGACCACGAGTGGGCGGGCAACGCCAAGATCCGCGACGTGCTCACCGGCCTGTTCGGCGGCCTCGACCTGCCCGGTTTCCCGCAGGGCCTGGACACCGTCATCGCGCCGCTGTCCGGCGGAGAACGGCGCCGTATCGCCCTCGCCAAGCTGCTCATCGAGGAGCAGGACCTGCTCGTCCTGGACGAGCCCACCAACCACCTCGACGTCGAGGGCATCGCCTGGCTCGCCCGGCATCTGCGCGAGCGGCGCTCCGCGCTCGTGTGCGTCACCCACGACCGGTGGTTCCTGGACCAGGTGTGCACGCGCATGTGGGACGTGCAGCGCGGTGCCGTCTACGAGTACGAGGGCGGCTACTCCGACTACGTCTTCGCCCGTGCCGAGCGCGAGCGCATCGCCGCCACCGAGGAGACCAAGCGGCAGAACCTGGTGCGCAAGGAGCTCGCCTGGCTGCGCCGCGGCGCCCCCGCCCGTACGTCCAAGCCCCGCTTCCGGGTCGAGGCGGCCAACGAGCTCATCAAGGACGTACCGCCGCCCCGGGACAGCACCGAGCTGATGCGGTTCGCCTCCACGCGGCTCGGCAAGTCCGTCTTCGACCTGGAGGACGTCACCGTCCAGGCCGGGCCCAAGGTGCTGCTCAAGCACGTCACCTGGCAGCTCGGGCCCGGCGACCGGATCGGCCTCGTCGGGGTCAACGGCGCCGGCAAGACGTCCCTGCTGCGGGCCATGGCGGAGGCCGCCCGCACCGAGGGCGAGACACAGCCCGCGGGCGGGCGGGTCGCCGTCGGCAGGACGGTCAAGCTCGCCTACCTCTCCCAGGAGGTCACCGAGCTCGACCCGCGACTGCGGGTCCTGGAGGCCGTCCAGCAGGTGCGCGAGCGCGTCGACCTCGGCAAGGGCCGGGAGATGACGGCCGGGCAGCTGTGCGAGACGTTCGGCTTCAACAAGGAGAAGCAGTGGACGCCCGTCGGGGACCTCTCCGGCGGTGAGCGGCGCAGGCTCCAGCTGCTGCGGCTGCTGATGGACGAGCCCAACGTCCTCTTCCTCGACGAGCCCACCAACGACCTCGACATCGAGACCCTGACCCAGCTCGAGGACGTCCTCGACGGCTGGCCCGGCTCGATGATCGTCATCTCCCACGACCGGTTCTTCGTCGAGCGCACCACCGACCGGGTGTTCGCCCTGCTCGGCGACGCCACCCTGCGGATGCTGCCGCGCGGCATCGACGAGTACCTGGAGCGGCGGCAGCGGATGGAGGAGGCGGTCGCCGCCGCGGCGCCGGTCGCGGAGAAGGCCGTCCCCGAGAAGAGCGCGGCCGACCAGCGCGCCGCCAAGAAGGAGCTGCAGAAGATCGAGCGGCAGCTCGACAAGGTCTCCGAGCGCGAGACGAAGCTCCATGCGCAGATCGCCGAGAACGCCACGGACTTCGCGAAGGTGGCCGAACTGGACGCGCAGCTGCGGGGCTTGACCGGCGAGCGGGAGGAACTGGAGCTGCGCTGGCTGGAACTGGCCGAGGACGCGTGAAGGGTGCGTGAAGACGCATAACGGCGGCGTCACGGGCCGGTCCTCCCTTGGGAACAGGGGGATGGACGGCCCGGTGCGGTGTCGGTCGTGAGTGATAGAAAGAGCCGTCTGAGAACTTTCTGAGTACGACTCTGGGTCATCGCGTACCTCAGGGCGTGGCTAAAAATCAGTGAACGAGGGGGAGACGCGCTGATGACTCAGCCGCCCAACCAGCCGCCGCAGCCGCCGCAACCGGAGCCGCAGGGCGGCTTCGGAGCGCCGCAGACTCCGCCGCCACCGCAGGGGGCGCCCCAGACGCCACCGCCCCCGCAGTCGCCGCCGCCCGGCACCCCCCAGCCCGGCTACGGCTACCCCCAGGCACCGCAGGCGCCCCAGCAGCCGGGCCCGTACGGACAGCCCTCGGGCCCGTACGCCCAGCCCGGCCCCTACGGCCAGCCGGCGGGTCCCTACGGTCAGCCCGGTCCGTACGGCCGGCCCCAGCAGCCCGGCCCGTACGGCCAGCAGCCCGGATACGGCTATCCGCAGCCGCAGTTCCCGGGCGCGCCCGGCACCCCGCCGCCCGGCTCCGGCTCCAAGAACCCGTTCAAGGGCAGGCCCGGTCTCGCCATCGGTGCGGCCGTCGCGGCGCTGGCCGTCATCGGCGGCACCGTCTTCGCCGTGACCAGCGGCGGCGGGGACGACGACAAGAAGCCGGTCGCCCACAAGAGCGACGACCCGAAGCCCAGCGCCAGCGCCCCGGTCAACCCCGGTGACGGCAGCGGCGACGGAGGCTCGGACTCCGAGGACCTCAACTCCGGGCGCCAGCCCGGCGAGGCGAAGGTGCTCTGGTACAAGACGGCGCCGGACGCGCCCGGTTCGGGCGCCGACGCCCCCGGCATGTGGATCACCGACAAGACTGCGGTGAAGGCGGCGTACAAGGAGCTCGTCGCCTACAACGTCGGCGACGGCAAGCCCACTTGGGACCCGATCACCTTCCCGCAGAAGATCTGCGCGGTCACCCGGCAGCAGTCGTCCGACGACAAGGTCGTGGTGGCCTACGAGAGCGGCACCAGCGACCGCGCGAAGTGCAACCAGCTCCAGCAGGTCGACCTGAACACCGGCGCGAAGGGCTGGAAGACCCAGCTCACCGACGGCGCGCTCTTCGACAGCACCATCACCGTCTCCCTGTCCGTCACGGGCAAGACGCTGATGGTGGGCCGCTCGCAGTCCGGGGTGGCGTACGACATCGACTCCGGCAAGAAGCTCTTCGACAAGCGGAAGTACGGCGACGCCTGCTTCCCGACCGCCTTCGCGGGCGGCAGCAAGCTGATCGCCGTGTCCTCCTGCGACGCCACCGGGTCGAAGGAGCACGACGAGATGCAGGAGCTCGACCCGAAGACCGGCAAGGCGAAGTGGACGCAGAAGTTCGACAAGGGCTGGACGGTCGCGCGGACGTACTCCGTCGACCCGCTGGTGGTCTACAGCACGAACCAGGACAAGAAGGCGTGGAACATCTCCACCTTCAACTCCAACGGCACCTTCAAGTCGCAGGTCGGCTTCGACGAGAAGTTCGCCCCCCAGTGCGGTTGGGCGATCCTCAGCCGTGACCTCCAGGGCTGCAAGGGCGTGGCGTCCGACGCGACCACCCTCTACCTGCCGACCGAGGCGACCACCGGCGCGAACGAGATCGTCGCCGTCAACCTCGCCACCGGCAAGGAGAAGTGGCGGGTGAAGTCCCCGGCGGACGAATCGATGCTGCCGATCAGGACCGAGGGCGGCAAGCTCATCGCCTATGTGCAGCCCTCGTACGACGCGGGCGGCCAGATCGTGTCGATCGCGACCGCCGGTTCGGGCCACAAGCCGGTGAAGCTGCTGCAGAACCCTTCCGGCGCCGCACAGGTCGAGAACGGCTTCTTCTCCAAGGACTTCGACTGGGTCGACGGGCGCTTCTATCTCTCGACCACCCGGCTGAACGGCAATGACGACACGAAGGAGAAGTTGATGCTCGCCTACGGCAAGTGACTCCTCCTCCGCCCGTGCCGTCCCCGCCGTCCCTTCCCGAGGTACTTACGTCATGACCCAGCCCCCGCCCCCGCCGCCCAACCAGCCGCCCCAGCAAGGTGGTTTCGGTCCGCCGCAGGACCCGCCGCCGTCCCTGGACAAGCCCCAGCAGCCGCCGCAGGTGCCGCCCACGCCGCCGCAGCAGCCCGGCTTCGGCGCCCCGCAGCAGCCGGGATACGGCGCCCCGCAGCCGCCCCAGGCCCCGCAGACGCCTCCCCCGCCGCCCGGGCAGCAGCCCGGCTACGGCTACCCGCAGGCGCCGCAGGGCCAGCAGCCGCCCCAGCCCCCGCAGACGCCGCCGGGCTACGGCTACCCCGCTCAGCAGCCGAACCCGTACGGACAGACCCCCAACCCCTATGGCCAGCAGCCGGGTTACGGCTACCCGCAGGGCACCATGCCGCTCCAGCCGCAGGCCGGGCAGCCGGCCGGCCGCAAGGGGATCAACGCGCAGCTGGTCATCATCGTCGCGGCGGTCGTCGCGATCGCGCTGATCGTCGGCGGCGGCATCTGGTACGCGAGCTCGGGCAAGAGCGACGGCAAGAAGGACGACACCGCGAGCTCCAGCGGCGGCACCGGTGGCAAGGACGCCAAGGGCGACACCGGCGGCGCGTCCGGCAAGGGCGACGAGAAGGTGCCGTCCGACCCCGCCTCCCGGGTCCTGTTCCAGGTCCCGGAGCCCAAGGTGGACGACAGCACCGTCGTGTCCGGTTCGTGGCTCACCGACAAGGCGTACGTCAAGGCCGGCGTCGCCGAGATCAACGGCTACGACCCCGACAAGGGCACCAAGCTGTGGACCATCAAGCTGCCCGGCCCGGTGTGCGAGGCCAGCACGCACACCACGGCGGACAACAAGACGGCCATCGTCTACCAGCCCAAGATGCCGCCGAAGAACAGCTCGGCCGGGTGCAGCCAGGTCTCCGCGATCGACCTGAACGCGGGCACGAAGCTGTGGACCCATACCGTCAACTCCGGTGACCGGCCCATCAGTCTGGACAACGTCACGGTCAGCGCGAGCACCGTCGCCGCGGGCAGCACCAGCGGCGGCGCCGCCTGGGACGTCACCTCCGGCAAGTCCCTGTGGTCGCCGAAGCCGACGGACACCTGCTACGACGCCGGGTACGGCGGCGGCGCGAAGCTGGTCGCGGTGCGCAAGTGCGGCACGTACGACCAGCGTGAGCTGCACATCCAGACCATCGACCCGAAGTCGGGGAAGGTGATCACGGAGTACAAGATGACGGCGGGCATCGAGTACGCCTCCGTGGTGTCGACCGACCCGCTGGTGGTCGCCGCGGACGTGGGCGACAGCGCGGGCGACGGCAGCGGCATCTCGGACTTCTTCTCCATCGACAACAAGACCGGCAAGCTGATCACCCGGATCTCCGCGCCGGGCGACCAGTTCGCGGCCAAGTGCGACGGCATCACGAAGATCGAGTCGTGCACCGGCCTCGCGGTGGGCAACGGCAAGCTGTACATCCCGACCGAGGAGCACGACGGCACCGGGGACTACAGCAAGACCAACGAGGTCGTCGCCTTCGACCTGGCCACCGGCAAGCAGACCGGCCAGCGTGCGGACGCGGGCGACGGCTACACGATCACGCCACTGCGCATGGACGGCGGCAACGTGATCGCGTACAAGCGCCCGCCGTACGACAAGGGCGGCCAGGTCGTCAGCATCGACGGCGGCTCCTTCAAGGAGACCAAGCTGCTGGAGAACCCGTCGACGGAGCAGGTGCGGGACGCGGAGACCCGGATGTCACCGGAGTACTCCGAGCTCCTCTTCAGCCAGGGCCACCTGTACATGTCCGGGGTCTACGCGGACAAGCCGTCGACCACGGGCGACAAGGAGTACCTGGCGATCGCCTTCGGCACCTCCGGCTGACGCCTCGCGCATCCGGCCGGAACGGCCCCGTCCCTGCTCAGGGGCGGGGCCGCGCCTGTATCGCGCATCGTCCTCGAATGCCAGATTTTCCGTCGATCCGGGTCACTTCTCACGTGTAGGGGGAGCGCTTCGTCGAACAAGCGTGTAGCTTCCGGGGGCATGAAGAGCGGGGGAGCCGGGAGGGGGCTTCTCTCCGCGCGGACCGGTGGGCATCCATAGTGGGCATTCCATGGTGATCCATTGGGGGGACTGGGGGGTTGCTCGATGGGAGTGCGGCTGATGGTGGTCGACGACCACCGCCTGCTCGCCGAGGCACTGGCCTCGGCGCTGAAGCTGCGGGGGCACCGGGTGCTGGCCGCGGCGGCGCCCGCCGCGGGGGCGGCGGAGCTGGTGATCACGCGCGCACCGGAGGTGTGCCTGCTGGGTACGGCGACACCGGCCGAGCCGGGCATCTTCGACCCGGTGGTGAAGATCAAACGGGAGCGGCCGCAGGTGGCGGTGCTGGTGCTGGGCCCGGTACCGAGCCCGCGCGGCATCGCGGCGGCCTTCGCCTCGGGCGCCTCGGGCTACGTACGCCACGACGAGCGCATAGAGGGGGTCGAGCGCGCCATCATGAAGGCGCGGGCGGGTGAGGCGGCGGTGGCGCCGCAGCTGCTCCAGGGGGCCTTCAGCGAACTCCTCAACCCCGCGGCCCAGCCCGACGACGAGGGCCAGCGCCTGCTCCAGATGCTCACCCCGCGGGAGGTGGAGGTCCTGGTCCGGGTAGCCGACGGCGAGGACACCCGGCTGATCGCGGCCGGCATGGGCATCGCCCCCTCCACCGCCCGTACCCATGTCCAGCGGGTGCTGATGAAGCTGGGCGTCGGCTCGCGGCTGGAGGCGGCGGCCCTGGCGGCCCGGACGGGTCTGCTGGACAGAGCCGGTCCGGTGCCGCACTCGCCCCCGGCTCAGACGGAACCGGGGCCGCAGGCTTCGTAGCCTCCGGCCCCGTGGGCGTCATTCGGCCGGTGCGGCCGGCTCGTCGTCCGCTTCCGGCGCGGTGCCGGGAGTCGGGGGCGGCGTCGGCCGCAGCTTCAGCCAGGCGAGGAAGAAGATCCCGAGGATCAGCATGGCGATGCCGGTCCACAGGTTGATGTTGACGCCCTGGGCCTTGTCGATCGCGGCCTGGCCGTCGGTGATGCCGGTGATGGTGACGATGATCCCGTACAGCACGAACAGGCCGCCGATGATGCGGCGGAGGTCGAAGATGCGGGCCGCGGTCGCGGACTGCTCCTGCAGCTCGGTGACCTCGCGGTGGACGTCCTTCTCGGAGTATCCGGAGGATCCGGGGTTTCCGGACTGATCGGTCATGGTGGTTCGAACTCCTCAGTCGCAAGCCGTCAGATCGAGAACGGGATGTAGCAGGCGGCGGCGATGACGACCGCGCCCCAGCCCAGCAGGGCAGGCCTGCGGTACCAGGCGTCGTCGCCCTCGGCGGGCGGCTCGTCCATGCCGGGCGAGCGGGTGCCGTAGACGAGGCCCTGCAACTCCTCGGCCGGCTTCGGCGCGGTGAACAGGGACACGACGAACATCACGACCGCGCCGGCGACGAAGCCGACGATCGCGGAGACGAAGTTGGCGCCCTGGTCGGAGGGGATGTCGATGATGCCCTGCTTGTAGATCACGAAGTAGTTCACCATCGCGGCCACGGTGCCCGCGAGCAGGCCCCAGAAGCCGGACTTCACGGACGCGCGCTTCCAGAACATGCCGACGATGAAGACCACGAACATCGGCACGTTGAAGAAGGAGAACAGCGTCTGGAGGTAGCTCATGATGTTCGAGAACGACGACGCCAGGAAGGCCGTGCCGACCGAGGCGAAGACGCCGATCACCGTGATCAGGCGGCCGAAGCGGACGTAGTACGCGTCCTCGCGGCCCTTGACGATGTACCGGCCCCAGATGTCGTTGGTGAACACCGTGTTGAAGGACGACACGTTGGCCGCCATGCCCGCCATGAACGCGGCCAGCAGACCGGTCACCGCGATGCCGAGGACGCCGTTGGGCAGCAGCTCCTGCATCAGGTAGGGGATGGCGTCGTTGTACTGGTAACCGGACTTGGCGGTGCCGAAGCCCGGCACGAGCGCGGCGGCGACCAGGCCCGGGATCATCACCAGGAAGACGATGAAGATCTTCGGGTACGCGGCGATCAGCGGCGTGCGCTGGCCGGCGGAGAGGTTCTTCGCGGACAGGGCGCGCTGGACCTCGGCGAAGTTGGTGGTCCAGTAGCCGAAGGACAGCACGAAGCCCAGACCGAGCACGATCGTCAGCCAGTTGGCGCCGAGCGGGTTGCTGCTGCCGATGCCGGTGCCGCCCCACGCGGTGGTGAAGTTCGCCCCGTGCGTCGCGGTGAGCTTGTCGGTCAGACCGCCCCAGCCGCCGACCTTCTTCAGACCCAGCACCACGAGGGGGATGAGCGCCGCGAGGATCACGAAGAACTGCAGCACCTCGTTGTAGATCGCGGAGGAGAGGCCGCCGAGCGTGATGTACGCCAGCACGAAGGCGCCCGCGACCACGATCGCCACCCACTGCGGCCAGCCCAGCAGGGCCTCGACCACGATGGCGAGGGCGTACAGGTTCACACCGGCGATCAGAATCGCCGCGAAGGCGAACAGGATTGAACTCAGCAGGTGTGCCCACTTGTCGAAGCGCAGCAGCAGCATCTCGGGGACCGAGCGCACCTTGCTTCCGTAGTAGAAGGGCATCATGACCAGGCCGAGGAAGACCATGGCCGGGATGGCGCCGATCCAGTACCAGTGCACGGTGTAGGCGCCGTACTGCGCGCTGTTCGCGGCCATGCCCAGGATCTCGGTCGCGGCCAGGTTGGCCGAGATGAAGGCGAGACCGGTGATCCAGGCAGGGAGTGAGCGCCCGGAGAGGAAGAAGTCGAGACTGGTCTTCACGGATCTGCGGGCCGCGAAACCGATGCCCAGGACCACGGCGAAGTAGATGCCGAGGATCGTGTAGTCGAGCCCGTTGGTGGGGAGACGTAGCTCGGCGGCCAGCTGCATGGCTGGATGTGTGGGGGTTTGCATGAAAACTCGCTTCGTTGCGTGAAGTGATCCAGAGCGGAACCTACGCCTGCGTGTTCAGGAATTGAACACTTCTGTTGATGCTCTTTGTTGGATTGTGATGTTGACGGGTGTGGGTGCCCGTGTTCCAATGTGTTCGGTTATGTTTGATGATTGGGTGGCTCGAATAGGGAGTCCGCAGTGAAGAAGACCTCGACCCGCCTGGCCGACGGTCGCGAACTGATCTACTACGACCTGCGCGACGACCAGGTGCGCGACGCGGTGGACCGGCGCCCGCTGGAGCGGACCGTCACCACCTCCGAGATCCGCCGCGACCCGCTGCTCGGCGACGCCATCGCCGTGGCCTCGCACCGGCAGGGCCGCACCTACCACCCCCCGGCCGACGAGTGCCCGCTGTGCCCGTCCCGGGACGGCAGGCTGAGCGAGATCCCGGACTCGTCGTACGACGTGGTGGTCTTCGAGAACCGCTTCCCCTCCCTGGCCGGCGACTCGGGCCGCTGCGAGGTGGTCTGCTTCACCTCCGACCACAACGCGTCCTTCGCCGACCTGACCGAGGAGCAGGCGGCCCTGGTGCTGGAGGCGTGGACGGACCGGACGTCCGAGCTGTCGCATCTGGCCTCCGTGGAGCAGGTCTTCTGTTTCGAGAACCGGGGCGCGGAGATCGGCGTGACGCTGGGTCATCCGCACGGCCAGATCTACGCCTACCCCTTCACCACGCCCCGCACCGCCCTGATGCTGCGTTCGCTCGCGGCCCACAAGGAGGCGACCGGCGGCGAGAACCTCTTCGACACCGTCCTGGAGCGTGAACTCGCCGGCGAGCGGGTCGTCCTGGAGGGTGAACACTGGGTGGCCTTCGTGCCGTACGCCGCGCACTGGCCGTACGAGGTGCACCTGTACCCCAGGCGCCGGGTGCCGGACCTGCTGGCGCTCGACGAGGCGGCGCGCACAGAGTTCCCCAAGGTCTACCTGGAACTGTTGAGGCGCTTCGACCGGATCTTCGATGGGCGGGACGGTGGGAAAGAAGGGGGCGGTGAACCGCCCACGCCCTACATCTCGGCCTGGCACCAGGCCCCGTTCGGCGCGCTGGAGGACTTCGAGGGCGTCAACCGCGACGACTTCGCGCTCCACCTCGAGCTTTTCACCATCCGCCGAACCTCCGGCAAGCTGAAGTTCCTCGCGGGTTCCGAATCCGGCATGAGTGTGTTCATCAACGACGTGCCGCCGGAGCGCGCGGCCGAGCGACTGCGAGAGGTAGCGAGTTGATGAGCGGTAAGTACCTGGTGACGGGCGGAGCGGGTTACGTCGGCAGCGTGGTCGCCCGGCATCTGCTGGAGGCGGGCCACGAGGTCGTCGTGCTCGACAACCTCTCCACCGGCTTCCGGGAGGGGGTCCCGGCCGGTGCCGCCTTCATCGAGGGTGACATCCGCGACGCCGCCAAGTGGCTGGACGCCTCCTTCGACGCGGTCCTGCACTTCGCCGCGTTCTCGCAGGTCGGCGAGTCGGTCGTGAAGCCCGAGAAGTACTGGGACAACAACGTCGCCGGCACCATGGCGCTGCTCGGCGCGATGCGCGAAGCGGGCGTGCGCACCCTCGTCTTCTCCTCCACGGCGGCCACCTACGGCGAGCCGGAGGAGGTCCCGATCACCGAGTCGGCGCCCACGTCGCCGACCAATCCCTACGGCGCCTCGAAGCTCGCGGTGGACCACATGATCACCGGCGAGGCGGCGGCGCACGGCCTGGGCGCGGTCTCGCTGCGCTACTTCAACGTGGCGGGCGCGTACGGAAGGCAGGGCGAGCGCCACGACCCCGAGTCGCACCTGATCCCGCTGGTGCTCCAGGTGGCCCAGGGCCGGCGCGAGGCGATCTCCGTCTTCGGCGACGACTACCCGACGCCGGACGGCACCTGCGTGCGCGACTACATCCATGTCGCGGACCTCGCCGAGGCCCATCTGCTCGCGCTGAAGGCCGCCACCCCGGGCGAGCACCTCATCTGCAACCTGGGCAACGGCAACGGCTTCTCGGTCCGCGAGGTCGTCGAGACCGTCCGCCGGGTCACCGGCCACCCGATCCCGGAGGTCGTGGCCCCGCGCCGGGGCGGCGACCCGGCGGCCCTGGTGGCGTCGGCCGCCACCGCCCGCGAGAGGCTGGGCTGGAACCCCTCCCGTGCGGATCTCGCCGAAATCGTCGCGGACGCCTGGGAGTTCGCGCAGAGCATCGCAAGGGAGCACTAGTGGGGGCACAGCAGGTGCGGGACGGTTTCGAGGAGCTGTACGGGACCGCCCCCGAGGGGGTCTGGTCGGCGCCGGGACGGGTCAACCTCATCGGTGAGCACACCGACTACAACGACGGCTTCGTGATGCCCTTCGCGCTGCCGCACACGGCGGTCGCGGCCGTCTCGCGGCGCGAGGACGGCGTGCTGCGCCTGCACTCGGCGGACGTCGAGGGCGGGGTCGTCCAGCTGCGTGTGGAGGACCTCGCGCCGGAGAGCGACGACAACTGGACGGCGTACCCGGCGGGAGTCGTCTGGGCCCTGCGCGAGGCCGGCCACCCGGTCACCGGCGCCGACGTCCACCTCGCCTCGACGGTCCCGTCCGGTGCGGGCCTGTCGTCCTCGGCGGCCCTGGAGGTCGTGATCGCGCTGGCGCTGGACGACCTGTTCGCCCTGGACCTGCCGCGCTGGAAGCTGGCCCGCCTGTGCCAGCGCGCCGAGAACGTCTACGTCGGCGCCCCCACCGGGATCATGGACCAGACGGCCTCCGCCTGCTGCGAGCAGGGCCACGCCCTGTTCCTGGACACCCGGGACCTGTCGCAGCGGCAGATCCCGTTCGACCTGGCCGCGGAGGGCCTGCGGCTGCTGGTGGTGGACACCCGCGTCAAGCACGCCCACAGCGACGGCGAGTACGGCAAGCGCCGGGCGGGCTGCGAGCGGGGTGCGGCGCTGCTGGGCGTCGACGCGCTGCGGGACGTCCCCTACGACGGGCTGGACGCGGCGCTCGCGCGACTGGGCGACGACGAGGAGGCGGTCCGTCTGGTCCGGCACATCGTCACCGAGGACCAGCGGGTGGAGAAGACCGTCGCGCTGCTGCAGGCCGGCGAGACCCGGGCGATCGGGCCGGTCCTGGTGGCCGGCCACGCCTCGCTGCGCGACGACTTCCGCATCTCCTGCCCGGAGCTGGACCTGGTCGTCGACACCGCCCTGGCCTCCGGCGCCCTCGGCGCCCGGATGACCGGCGGCGGCTTCGGCGGCTCGGCCATCGTGCTGGCCGAGGTGTCCGACGTGGACACGATCACCAAGGCCGTCGAAGAGGCCTTCGCCGTGGCCGGCTTCAAGGCCCCGCGGGTCTTCGAGGCCGTGCCGTCGGCGGGCGCGCGCAGGCTCAGCTGAGCCGCTTGGTCAGGGTGTACTCGGTGATCCCCGGCGGATAGTCGGGGATCACGCACACCACGTCGTACCCCTGCTTCTTGTAGAACCCCGGCGCCTGGAAGTCCCAGGTCTCCAGCCGGCACGAGGTGCAGCCGCGCTCCCTGAGCGCGCGCTGTTCCGCCTCCGCGAGCAGCCGCGCACCGAGACCGGCGCCCCGGTGGCGCTCGTCCACCCACAGATAGGCCACGTGCAGCCACGTCGTCCAGGTGTGACCGACCAGCCCGGCCGCGAGAGCGCCGTCTTCGTCCAACACCCAGAGGTGGAGCGGAACTTCGCGTTCACCTGGGGTTCCGCGCAGGGCGCGCAGGACGGGCGAGGCCGCCGTGTTCGTCTCCAGCAACCGCCTTCGGAGAAGATCGCACCGGGTCTTGTCGACTTCTGTCTCCAGACGAAACATGTGGCTCACGATAAACGCGACGGCCAGCCAGTTCTGCAAATTACCTTCCGCTCCTGGCCCCCGGCCGTACCCTGATGAACAGCACCGGTGGGGGCCGGTGCCGATCAGGGGGCGAGACAGTCGGGTACGACGCCCGAAGTGGGGGTAGCAGATTCCGCACGGCGGCGGCCGTGCGGTGTGCAGATCCGGTCCCAGGCGGTCACCGACGGTCTGGGGTCACTTCGGGCGCCGTGCCTGCGCCCGTGTGGTCTCCTTCCGATGGGGTATCCCCTGCTCTTCAGAGAGCTTTGGGGAAGGGGGTTTCGTGGTTCGCATCCGAGTCCTGGTCGTGGACGACCATCGCATCTTCGCCGAATCGCTCGCCGCAGCTCTTGCGGCCGAGCCCGACGTGGACGTGTCCGCGGCCGGAAGTGGTCCCGCCGCGCTGCGTAGCCTGGAGCGCGCGGCGGCCGAGGGACGCCGGTTCGACGTCCTGCTCGTCGACTCCGACCTGGGCGGCAACGTACCGGGCATACGGCCGGCCGTGCCCGTGCAGGAGAACAACGAGGACGGGCTCGTCGACGGGATCTCGCTGGTGGCCGGTGTGCGCACCGCGCAGCAGGGCGTCCGGATCGTCGTGCTGGCCGAGAAGGACGATCCGCGCCGCGCCGCCCTCGCCCTGCAGGCCGGGGCCTCCGGCTGGGTGGCCAAGGACTGCTCGCTGTCCCGGCTGCTCAACGTCATCCGGGGCGTGCTGCGCGACGAGACGCATCTGCCGCCGGCCCTGCTGACGGGTGTCCTGCGGGAGCTGACCGCCGCCCGCAAGCACCGCACCGAGAGTGAGCGGCTGGTGGAGTCGCTCACCCCGAGGGAACGCGAGGTGCTGCGCTGCATGGTCGCGGGACTCGGCAGAAAGGCCGTCGCCGAGCGGCTGTTCCTCTCGCCCCACACCGTGCGCACGCACATGCAGAACGTCCTCGGGAAGCTGGGGGTCCACTCGACCCTCGCCGCCGTCGCGCTCGCCCGCCGGGCCGGGGTCGGACCCGTCGACCTGGGTCCTGTCGGGCGGATCATGCCGCAGGAGAGCAGCAGCGCCTGATCGGCACGGCCGAGCCCGTGACCCCGGCGGTCGCTCAGCCGGGGATGTTGTCGAACGGCGCGGTCAGCTGGCGCAGCAGACCGGCCAGTTCACCGCGCTGGGCCCGCGAGAGCTCGGCGAGGATCGCCCGCTCCTGGTCGAGCAGGCCGGCCAGGGCCTGATCAGCCCTGTCCCGGCCCTCGTCCGTCAGCCGCACCAGGACCCCGCGCCGGTCGCTGGGGTCGGGCAGCCGCTCGACCAGGCCCTTCTTCGCCAGGCGGTCGATGCGGTTCGTCATCGTGCCCGACGTGACCAATGTCTGCGTCAGCAACTGCCCCGGCGAGAGCTGGTACGGCGTGCCCGCGCGCCTGAGCGCCGTCAGCACGTCGAACTCCCAGGGCTCCAGGCTGTGCTCGGCGAAGGCCAGCCGGCGTGCCCGGTCCAGATGCCGGGCCAGTCTGCTCACCCGGCTGAGTACCTCGAGCGGTTCCACATCGAGGTCAGGGCGCTCCCGGCGCCACGCTGCGACCAGCCGATCGACCTCGTCCTCCATGGCGATCAGTGTAGTGGTTGTGTCGACGTGAAGTCTCTTGATATCAAGTCTCTTGATATCGAGGTAAATGCGGGGTGAGGCTGGGTACCAGTCCAGTACGCCGAGGAGGCCCCCATGCCCGTCGCCCCCACCTGGGACCCCACCCAGTACCTGCGTCACGCCGGCCACCGCGCCCGCCCCTTCGCCGACCTCCTCGCCCGCGTCCCGCGCCTGCCCGCCGGCCCGCCCCGCATCGCCGACCTCGGCTGCGGCCCCGGCAACGTCACCGTCCTCCTCGCCGAACGCTGGCCCACCGCGCACATCACCGGGTACGACAACTCGCCCGAGATGCTGGACAAGGCCGACACCGACCACGCCGGACCGACCCCCGGCGGCGGACGCCTCGACTTCGCCCCCGCCGACGTACGCACCTGGACGCCCGGGCAGCCGTACGGCCTCATCGTCAGCAACGCCACCCTGCAGTGGGTCCCCGGGCACGCCGAGCGGTTCGGGGAGTGGGTCGCGGGCCTGGCGCCCGGCGGCACCTTCGCCTTCCAGGTGCCCGGCAACTTCGGCGCCCCCAGCCACCGGCTGATGCGCGAACTCGCCGAGTCCGCCCGCTGGAAGGACCGCCTCGGCGGCCTGCTGCGCCACGGGGACGCCGTCCTCGCGCCGGAGGCCTACCTAGAGCGCCTGACCGCCCTCGGCTGCACGGCGGACGTGTGGGAGACGACCTACGTGCACCTGCTGCCCGGCGAGGACCCGGTGCTGGACTGGGTGAAGGGGACCGGCCTGCGCCCCGTCCTCACCGCCCTCGCCGACGACCCGGCGGCCCGGGAAGAGTTCCTCGGTGAGTACCGGGCGGCGCTGCGCGAGGCCTATCCCGCCACCGGGCACGGCACTGCTTTCCCCTTCCGCCGTATCTTCGCCGTCGCCCGCAAGGAGGCGTAGCCGAGTGATCACCGCCGTCGACCATGTCCAGCTGGCCGCGCCGCCCGGTTCCGAGGACCGGCTGCGGGCGTACTACGTCGACGTGCTCGGGATGACCGAGATCCCCAAGCCGCATGTGCTCGCGGCGCGGGGAGGGTGCTGGTTCCAGGCGGGCGCCGTCCAGCTGCACCTCGGGATCGAGGACGGCTTCCGGCCCGCGAAAAAGGCCCACCCGGGGCTGCGCGTCACCGGCATCGAGCGCTACGGCGCCCGGCTCAGGGCGCACGGGGCGCAGGTGGAGTGGGACGAGAACCTGCCGGGGTACCGGCGGTTCTACTCCAGCGACCCGGTGGGAAACCGGCTGGAATTCCTGGAGCGCCGCTGACCGCTGTTTGAGCGGCGGCCGGCGGGCAACCCGTCGAGGTGACCGACCGACGTCGAACCTCACGGGGAGTGAGTGACGTGGCGAAGGAAGAAAAGAGCAGGGCCAAGAAGGAACAGATGAAGGGCAAGGCCAAGGAAGCGATGGGCCGGATGGCCGGCAACGAGCGGATGACCGCCGAGGGCAAGGCCGACCAGATGAAGGGCGACGCACGCCAGGCCAAGGAGAAGGGCAAGGACACCTTCAAGCACTGAGCGCAGCACCACCCAGGGCGCCGGAGTCAGTACTTCCGGCGCCCTATCAGGTGCGGCTTCGCCTCCAGCCCGTCCAGTCCGTGCCAGGCCAGGTTCACCAGGTGTGCGGCGACCTCCGCCTTCTTCGGGCGGCGGACGTCCAGCCACCACTGGCCGGTCAGCGCGACCATGCCGACCAGCGCCTGGGCGTACAGCGGGGCGAGCTTTGAGTCGAAGCCGCGGTTCTTGAACTCGCGGCCCAGGATGTCCTCCACCTGGGTCGCGATGTCCGAGATCAGCGAGGCGAAGGAACCGGTCGACTGCGGGATGGGCGAGTCACGGACCAGGATGCGGAAGCCGTCCGTGTACTCCTCGATGTAGTCCAGGAGCGCGAAGGCCGCCTGCTCGCACAGCTCACGGGGATGGCCGGCCGTCAGCGAGCCGGTCACCATGTCCAGCAGGCGCCGCATCTCGCGGTCCACCACCACCGCGTACAGCCCCTCCTTGCCGCCGAAGTGCTCGTAGACCACCGGCTTGGAGACCCCGGCCTTGGCCGCGATCTCCTCCACCGAGGTGCCCTCGAAGCCCTTGGCGGCGAACAGGGTGCGGCCGATCTCGAGCAGCTGCTGGCGGCGCTCGGCCCCCGTCATCCGGGTGCGGCGCGCCCGCCGCGGCTTCTCATTGCTCGGGGTGCTGCTCGGATCGGTCGCCACGGCGTCAATCATGCCGCCTCGGCCGTCTCCTTCCGGCGCCCGGAGCCGTCTTCGCCGGAGTTACGGCGCGAATCGATACGTGAGCGTGACGGCCAGCGCACGTCGTACGCCCAGCCGAGCTGCTCGCACCAGCGGATGATGCGCGCCGAGGAGTCCAGCTGCCCGCGCTCCACACCGTGCCGCGCGGAGGTCGGGTCGGCGTGGTGCAGGTTGTGCCAGGACTCGCCGCAGGAGAGCACGGCCAGCCACCACACGTTGCCCGAGCGGTCGCGCGACTTGAAGGGGCGCTTGCCGACCGCGTGGCAGATCGAGTTGATCGACCAGGTCACGTGGTGCAGCAGCGCCACCCGGACGAGCGAGCCCCAGAAGAACCCCGTGACGGCGCCCCACCAGGACCAGGTGACCAGACCGCCGATCACGGCGGGCAGGGCGAGCGAGAGGATCGTCCAGTAGACGAACTGCCGGGAGATCGCGCGGATCGCCGGGTCCTTGACCAGATCCGGGGCGTACTTCTCCTGCGGCGTCTGCTCCTCGTTGAACATCCAGCCGATGTGCGCCCACCACAGGCCCTTCATCAGGGCCGGCAGGGTCTCACCGAATCGCCACGGAGAGTGCGGGTCGCCCTCCGCGTCGGAGAACTTGTGGTGCTTGCGGTGGTCGGCCACCCAGCGCACGATCGGGCCCTCCACGGCCAGCGAGCCCGCGATCGCCAGGGCGATCCTGAGCGGCCGCTTCGCCTTGAACGAGCCATGCGTGAAGTAGCGGTGGAAGCCGATCGTGATGCCGTGGCAGCCGATGTAGTAGAAGAGGACCAGCAGGCCGATGTCCAGCCAGCTCACGCCCCAGCCCCAGGCCAGCGGTACCGCGGCGACGAGTGCCAGGAACGGGACGACGATGAACAGCAGCAGGGCGATCTGCTCGATCGACCGCTTCTTCTCGCCGCCCAGGGTGGCGGAGGACTTGAGGGTGTCGGTCGCCTTCGGGGCGTCGTCGATCACATCGGAGCTCGTGGTCATGGGCGTCCCCTGTGGGGTCGAGGGTTGAGGCGGGTGCCGGGTCGGCTGTGGGTACCGTGCCCAGGTTCCGTTACAGCGGTCCCTACGGTTCCGTAACCTACGGCGTCGTAAGTATGGCAGCGAGTCGCCCGGCGGCAAGAGCCCGAAATACTGCGCGTCCGCATGGACACCTATCCTTGGAGTCGGTCGGACAGCGCGGTCCGCTCTGATTCCTTCCCGGATGTCAGGGCCGTATGCGGCGATGGCCGCGCGGCCCCCGGCGTCCGGGTTCCCCCCTGGACGAGCTTCAACACTGCAAGGAGCCGCACCTGTGAGCAGTGCCGACGACCAGACCACGACGACCAGCGAGCTGCGCGCCGACATCCGCCGGCTCGGAGATCTCCTCGGTGAGACCCTTGTCCGGCAGGAGGGCCCCGAGCTCCTCGACCTGGTCGAGAAGGTCCGCCGTCTCACCCGCGAGGACGGGGAGGCCGCCGCCGAACTGCTGCGCGGCACCGAACTGCAGACCGCGGCCAAGCTGGTCCGCGCCTTCTCCACCTACTTCCACCTGGCCAACGTCACCGAGCAGGTGCACCGCGGCATTGAACTGCGCGAGCGTCGCGCGGCCGAGGGCGGGCTGCTCGCCCGCACCGCCGACCGGCTCAAGGACGCCGACCCTGAGCACCTGCGCCAGACGGTCCGGCACCTCAACGTCCGGCCCGTCTTCACGGCGCACCCCACCGAGGCCGCGCGCCGTTCGGTCCTCAACAAGCTCCGGCGCATCGCGGCACTCCTGGAGACCCCGGTCATCGAGGCCGACCGCCGCCGCTACGACACCCGACTGGCCGAGAACATCGACCTCGTCTGGCAGACCGACGAGCTGCGCGTCGTGCGCCCCGAGCCCGCCGACGAGGCCCGCAACGCCATCTACTACCTCGACGAACTGCACGCCGGCGCCGTCGGCGACGTCCTGGAGGACCTGACCGCCGAGCTCGAGCGCGTCGGCGTCAGGCTCCCCGACGACACCCGCCCCCTCACCTTCGGCACCTGGATCGGCGGCGACCGCGACGGCAACCCGAACGTCACCCCCCAGGTCACCTGGGACGTCCTGATCCTCCAGCACGAGCACGGCATCAACGACGCCCTGGACCTGATCGACGAGCTGCGGCACTTCCTGTCGAACTCCATCCGCTACACCGGCGCCACCCAGGAACTCCTGGACTCCCTCCAGGACGACCTCGGGCGGCTGCCCGAGATCAGCCCCCGCTACAAGCGCCTGAACGCCGAGGAGCCCTACCGGCTCAAGGCCACCTGCATCCGGCAGAAGCTGGAGAACACCAAGCAGCGGCTGGCCAAGGGCATCCCGCACGCGGCCGGCCGCGACTACCTCGGCACGAACGAACTGCTGCAGGACCTCACCCTGATCCAGAGCTCCCTCCGGGAGCACCGCGGCGGGCTCTTCGCCGACGGCCGGATGAACCGCACCATCCGCACCCTGGCCGCCTTCGGCCTCCAGCTCGCCACCATGGACGTACGCGAGCACGCGGACGCCCACCACCACGCCCTCGGCCAGCTCTTCGACCGCCTCGGCGAGGAGTCCTGGCGCTACGCCGACATGCCCCGCGAGTACCGGGCCAAGCTCCTCGCCAAGGAGCTGCGCTCCCGCAGGCCGCTCGCGCCCACCCCGCCGCCCGTGGACGCGGCCGGTGAGAAGACCCTCGGCGTCTTCCAGACCGTCAAGCGGGCCCTGGAGGTCTTCGGACCCGAGGTCGTGGAGTCGTACATCATCTCCATGTGCCAGGGCGCCGACGACGTGTTCGCCGCGGCCGTCCTCGCCCGCGAGGCGGGCCTGCTCGACCTGCACGCCGGCTGGGCGAAGATCGGCATCGTGCCGCTGCTGGAGACCACCGACGAACTCAAGGCCGCCGACACGATCCTGGAGGACATGCTCTCCGACCCGTCCTACCGGCGCCTCGTCGCGCTCCGGGGCGACGTGCAGGAGGTCATGCTCGGCTACTCCGACTCCTCCAAGTTCGGCGGCATCACCACCTCCCAGTGGGAGATCCACCGCGCCCAGCGCCGGCTGCGCGACGTCGCGCACCGCTACGGCGTCCGGCTGCGCCTCTTCCACGGCCGCGGCGGCACCGTCGGCCGTGGCGGCGGCCCCTCCCACGACGCGATCCTCGCCCAGCCCTGGGGTACCCTGGAGGGCGAGATCAAGGTCACCGAGCAGGGCGAGGTCATCTCCGACAAGTACCTCGTGCCGTCGCTGGCCCGGGAGAACCTGGAGCTCACGGTCGCGGCCACGCTCCAGGCGTCCGCCCTGCACACCGCCCCCCGCCAGTCGGACGAGGCGCTGGCCCGCTGGGACGCGGCGATGGACGTCGTCTCCGACGCCGCGCACGCCGCGTACCGCGAGCTGGTGGAGGACCCGGACCTGCCGACGTACTTCCTCGCCTCGACGCCGGTGGACCAGCTCGCCGACCTGCACCTGGGCTCGCGGCCCTCCCGCCGCCCCGGCTCGGGTGTCTCGCTCGACGGCCTGCGCGCCATCCCGTGGGTCTTCGGCTGGACCCAGTCCCGGCAGATCGTCCCGGGCTGGTTCGGCGTGGGATCAGGTCTGAAGGCGTTGCGCGAGGCGGGTCTGGACACCGTGCTCGACGAGATGCACGAACAGTGGCACTTCTTCCGCAACTTCATCTCCAACGTCGAGATGACGCTCGCCAAGACCGACCTGCGCATCGCCGCGCACTACGTCGACACCCTCGTCCCCGACGAGCTCAAGCACGTCTTCGAGACCATCAGGGCCGAGCACGAGCTGACCGTGCGCGAGGTGCTGAGGGTGACCGGGGAGGACGAACTCCTCGACGCCGCCCCGGTGCTGAAGCAGACCTTCACCATCCGCGACGCCTACCTGGACCCGATCTCCTACCTCCAGGTGACGCTCCTCAAGCGCCAGCGCGACGCCGCGGCCGCCGGGGAGGAGCCCGACCCGCTGCTCTCCCGCGCCCTGCTCCTGACGGTCAACGGCGTGGCGGCCGGCCTGCGCAACACCGGCTGAGAGCCCACCACATGGGGGTGCCCCCGAGCTCCGTACGAGCTCGGGGGCACCCTTTTCCCGTCAGCTTCAGGCCCGGCGCCGCCGCGCCACCAGGTAGCCGCCGCCCGCCACGAGCGTGGCCGCGAGACCCGAGAGCAGGGCCACCGGCGCGCTGTTGCCGGTCTCGGCGAGATCGCCCGAACCGCTGCCGCCCTGAGCCGACGGCGACGAGGACGCGGCCGGCGCCTCACCGGCCGACTCGCTCGGGGAGGCCGCGGGCGAAGAAGTCTCCGCGGCCGGCGAGGACGACTCGGAGCCGGGCGCCGACGACTCGGGCGCCGACGGCGTGGTCGTCGTACCGCCGCCACCGCCCTGCGAGTCACCGCAGTCCGTCCAGAACACCTTGTGCTTGGCGGCGCCCTTCTCGCCGTCGAAGTTCCAGAACAGCTTGTAGTGGCCGTCGGGCAGCGACAGGTCCTGCGTGCGGCCGTTGCCCTCGGTGTCGAGGGTGATGGCGCCGGTCTTCACCGTCTCGCCCTTGCTGTGGGCGGTCGGGGCCCAGGCCTCGATGTGCCAGTCGACATGCTGGACACCGTCGAAGCCGAAGGCGTCCAGATAGAAGGTGCAGACGTGCGGCTCGTTGCGCCGCAGCTCGTCGCCGGTCTTCGCGTCGTGGATCTTCACCGTCCCGTTGTCACCATGGGCGGTGGCATGAGCGGCGACCGGGGCGCAGAGCAGGGTGGCGGTAGCGACGGCGGACAGTGCGCCGGCGCGGATGAGGGTACGCATGGGGCAGTTCCATCTTCGAGTTACGGACGGGAAGATGTGGAGGGGGCGGCTCAGCATCCAGCCACCACTGACCCAGGGTCAATCACGAACGGGCAACGCTCTGTTCACGCACGGGAGACGTGCGGGACGAAAGCCGTCAGAGGACCGCAAACGCTGCCGTGAGCAGCGCCGCTCCCGAGAGCGCCAGCACCCACGCCGCCCGTGTCCGCCGCAGCCCGCCCGCCACGACCACCGACGCGAGCAGCAGCGCTCCGCCCATCGGCACCCACGCGTACAGGACCCCGGCCGGGCCCGACCGGACCACCTCGTCGCCGCCGGGCTTCATCACCACCGAGTAGGTCTGCCCCTTGCGCACCGCGACCGTCTTCTCGATGACGACCCGGTCCGGGCCGGGTGGGCCCGCAGAGGCCGGCGTGAACGGGCCGGTGCAGGTGTCGTCACCGCACCGCGTCACCTCGATCGTGCCGTGCTCCCGCCCCTTGGTGAGCATCACGTACGGAGCGGTCCGCCACGAGGCCCACACACCAGCGATCAGGATCAGCGCCGCGACCGTACCCATCGCCGCGATCCGCCCGAACCGCAGCGCGGCGACCGAGGCCTGGCGGGAGACCTGTCGGGAGGAGCTGGCTGTGGCGGGCATGGCCGGGATCATTGGCCATGCCCCTGCGAACGGTCAACTCAGCTGGGCGACAAGTCAGGAGTTGTACGTGCTTTGTGCCCGCTCCAGCCCCTCGATGACCAGACACTCCACGGCGTCCGCGGCCCGGTCCACGAGGTAGTCCAGCTCCTTGCGCTCCGCCGCCGAGAAGTCCTTCAGCACGAAGTCCGCCACCTGCATCCGCCCCGGCGGCCGCCCGATGCCGAACCGCACCCGGTGGTAGTCCGCGCTCATCACCTTCGTCATGGACTTCAGGCCGTTGTGCCCGTTGTCCCCGCCGCCGAGCTTCAGCCGCAGGGTGCCGTAGTCGATGTCCAGCTCGTCGTGCACCGCCACGATGTTCGCCACCGGGACCTTGTAGAAGTCCCGCAGCGCGTTCACCGGCCCGCCCGACAGATTCATGTACGACATCGGCTTGGCGAGGATCACCCGCCGGTTCGCCGGCCCGGGTGGCCCGATCCGCCCCTCGACGACCTGCGCCTGCGCCTTGCCCGCCCGCTTGAATTTCCCCCCGATCCGCTCGGCCAGCAGATCGGCCACCATGAACCCGACGTTGTGCCGGTTCGCGGCGTACTCGGGCCCGGGATTGCCCAGACCGACGACCAGCCAGGGGCCGCCCACGGGGGTGCTCACGTCCATGTCTCCTTGCTGTGCCTTTCCGGGGGCAGACCCCGGACCCCCAAGCAGCCAGCCGCCGCCCCGGCCGTGAACGACCGGGAACAGCGGCTGACCAACGATGGAACAGGTGAGGATCAGGCCTCGGCGACAGCCTCGCCGGCCTCTTCGCCTTCCTCGCCCTCCGCGGCCTCCTCGGCCTGCGCGGCCAGGACCTGAAGGACGACGGTGTCGTCCTCGACGGCCAGCTTGGTACCGGACGGCAGCGTGATGTCCTTGGCGAGGATGGAGGCACCGGCCTCCAGGCCCTCGACGGAGACGGAGACCGACTCGGGGATGTGCGTGGCCTCGGCCTCGACCGGCAGCGCGTTCAGGACGTGCTCGAGCAGGTAGCCGCCCGGGGCCAGCTCGCCCTCGGCGTGGACCGGGATCTCGACCGTGACGGTCTCGCCGCGCTTGACCAGCTGCAGGTCGACGTGCTCCAGGAAGCCCTTGATCGGGTCACGCTGCACGGACTTCGGGATCGCCAGCTCGTTGGTCTTGCCGTCGATGTCCAGCGAGATCAGGACGTTCGGCGTGCGCAGCGCCAACAGCAGGTCGTGGCCCGGGAGGGTCAGGTGCAGCGGGTCGGAGCCGTGGCCGTACAGGACCCCGGGGACCTTGCTGTCACGACGGATACGACGGGCGGCACCCTTGCCGAACTCGGTGCGCGTCTCGGCGGTGAGCTTCACCTCGGACATGATCACTCCTCGTAGAAAATTCAGGAACGGACGTGGTCACCCGGCCACGAACGGCCTGCTACGAAGAGCGCGTCGATAACGGACAGCCGTACTTCGCAGAAACGAGTACGGCCTCCCTCGCCGAGCAACTGGGGCAGTCTACTCGGCAGGGGAGGCCGCAGAAAAATCGATCATGCAGAAGCGTTCAACCGCGTGCGGCGGTGGCTCACTGCTCGTCGAACAGGCTCGTCACCGAACCGTCCTCGAACACCTCGCGCACCGCGCTCGCGATCGTCGGCGCGATCGACAGCACCGTGATCTTGTCGAGCTCCAGCTCGCTCGCCGTCGGCAGCGTGTTCGTGAACACGAACTCGCTCACCTTCGAGTTCTTCAGCCGGTCCGCCGCCGGACCCGACAGCACGCCGTGCGTCGCCGTCACGATGACATCCTCCGCGCCGTGCGCGAACAGCGCGTCCGCCGCCGCGCAGATCGTGCCGCCCGTGTCGATCATGTCGTCGACCAGGACACACACCCGGCCCTTCACCTCACCGACCACCTCGTGCACGGTGACCTGGTTGGCGACGTCCTTGTCCCGGCGCTTGTGCACGATCGCCAGCGGCGCGCCCAGACGGTCGCACCAGCGGTCCGCGACCCGCACCCGGCCCGCGTCCGGGGAGACCACCGTCAGCTTGTTCCGGTCGACCTTCGCCCCCACGTAGTCCGCGAGCAGCGGCAGCGCGAAGAGGTGGTCCACCGGGCCGTCGAAGAAGCCCTGGATCTGGTCCGTGTGCAGATCCACCGTCAGGATCCGGTCCGCGCCCGCGCACTTCATCAGGTCCGCGACCAGACGCGCCGAAATCGGTTCACGGCCACGGTGCTTCTTGTCCTGCCGCGCGTAACCGTAGAACGGCACGATGACCGTGATGGAGCGGGCCGACGCGCGCTTCAGCGCGTCGATCATGATCAGCTGCTCCATGATCCACTTGTTGATCGGAGCCGTGTGGCTCTGGATCAGGAAGCAGTCCGCACCACGCGCCGACTCCTGATAACGCACATAGATCTCGCCGTTCGCGAAGTCGAAGGCCTTCGTCGGGACGACCCCGACACCCAGCTGGTGGGCGATGTCCTCGGCAAGCTCGGGGTGGGCGCGGCCGGAGAAGAACATCATCTTCTTCTCGCCGGTCGTCTTGATCCCGGTCACAGCACTGTCTCCTCAGAGGTTTTCAGCTGGGGGGCGGTTCGAGGTGTCTCAGCTGGTGGCGGTACGGGTGTGTGCAGATATCACGGTACGCCGTGTTTGACGCACCCGAATCCGGTCAGTCTTCGCTCTCGTCCTGCCGGGAGGCCGCCTCGGCGGCCTTCGCCGCGGCGCTCCCCGGGCGCTTACGAGCCACCCAGCCCTCGATATTCCGTTGCTGGCCACGGGCCACGGCCAGCGAACCGGGCGGCACGTCCTTCGTGATCACGGACCCGGCGGCGGTGTACGAGCCGTCCCCGACCGTGACGGGAGCCACAAACATGTTGTCCGAACCCGTACGGCAATGCGACCCCACCGTCGTGTGGTGCTTCTCCTGCCCGTCGTAGTTCACGAACACGCTGGCGGCACCGATGTTGGTGTACTCGCCGATCGTCGCGTCACCGACGTAGGACAGGTGCGGCACCTTCGTCCCCTCGCCGATGGCGGCGTTCTTCGTCTCGACGTACGTACCCACCTTGGACTTCGCGCCGAGCCGGGTGCCGGGCCGGAGATAGGCGAACGGACCCACGGTCGCGTCCGGGCCCACATGGGCGCCGTCGGCCACAGTGTTGTCCACGCGGGCGCCCGCCTCGACCCGGGTGTCCTTCAGGCGGCTGTTGGGGCCGACCTCCGCGCCCTCGCCCAGGTGCGTGGCGCCGTGCAGCTGGGTTCCCGGGTGGACGACCGCGTCCTGCTCGAAGGTGACGGTGACGTCGACCCACGTGGTCGCCGGGTCGACGACCGTGACGCCGGCGAGCATGGCGCGGGTGAGCAGCCGGTCGTTCAGGATCCGCCGGGCCTCGCTCAGCTGCACCCGGTTGTTGATCCCGGCGATCTCGCGGTGGTCGACGGCGACGGAGGCCCCGACGCGGTGTCCGGCCTCGCGCAGGATCCCGAGGACGTCGGTGAGGTACTCCTCGCCCTGGCTGTTGTCCGTGCGGACCTTCTTGAGCGCGTCGGCGAGCAGCTGCCCGTCGAAGGCGAAGACACCGGAGTTGATCTCACGGATGGCGCGCTGCGTCGTCGTCGCGTCCTTGTGCTCGACGATCTCGGTGACGGCACCCGTGTTCTCGTCGCGCACGATGCGGCCGTAGCCGGTGGCGTCCGGGACCTCGGCGCTCAGCACGGTGACGGCGTTGCCGTCCGAGGAGTGCGTGGCCGCGAGCTTCTGGAGGGTCTCGCTGGTGAGAAGAGGGGTGTCGCCGCACACGACGACCACGATTCCGTCGACGCCGCCGCCGAGTTCGTCGAGTGCGATGCGTACGGCGTGACCGGTGCCGTTCTGCTCCGCCTGGACGGCGGTGCGTACGGCGGGGTCGATCTCGGCGAGGTGGGCGCCGACCTTCTCGCGCGCGTGCCCGACCACGACGACGAGGTTCTCGGGCTCCAACTCACGTGCGGCGGCGAGCACATGGCCCACCAGGCTGCGTCCGCAGAGCTCGTGCAGGACCTTGGGTGTGGCCGATTTCATACGGGTGCCCTCACCCGCTGCGAGAACGACGACGGCTGCCGGGCGAATGGCGCTCACGGGGTTGCCCTTCGGCTTTGGACGGGTGGGGACATCCGCAGGATACCGGGGCGTTTCGCGGGGGACATGGGAGTGGGCCCTGACAGTGCTGTCAGGGCCCAGTGCTGCTGAGCTCCCGGGGAAGGAATCGAACCCTCATTCAATGGACCAAAACCATTTGTCCTGCCTTTAGACGACCCGGGAAGGTCTGTGCGCTACATCCGATTTGATTGATCGGCTTCACGCACGGACAACACTATGCCGTACCAGGACCCTTCGATGCGACGGTACAAGTCGGCGCCCTTCAGGACTTTGACCACCAGGCAGCCGCGGTAGGAGTCGCCCACGTTCTTGCGGACGGTCCTGGGGTTGTGCCTCTTGAGGGTCGTCTTGTTGAACGCGGACTGGTCGGCGCCGACGAGTTCGGCCCAGTACTTCTCCGCCGCTGCCACGTCCGCGTTCTCGTGGATCATGACGTTGAATCGGAGCCGCTCGGGCTCGATGCCCAGGAGGCCGAGCCATGCGAGGTAGACCTGGATCATGCTCGGGTCGCTGTTGACGAAGACCACGCTCTCGCGCCGGTCGTACGGCTTGTCCTTGCCGCCCTCCGCCCAGTAGAGACCGACGCCCACCAGGAACAGCTCACGGGGTGTCAAGTCGCCGATCGCCTGCTCGGCGGCCTCCTTGGTCTGTCGGCGCTCCTCGTCGCGGATCCGCAGTTTCGCCTCCCAGCCTCGCCTGGCGATCGCCGCCGCCTCCTCGGGGCTGCGCTCGCGCTCCGGCTTCGGCAGATCCCGTACCCACAGTGAGATCGAGCTCTTCGAGCAGCCCAGCTCGACCTGGATCTGGTCGTACGTCCAGCCCTGTAGCCGTAGCTCCCGTGCCCGGTCCCTCAGGTCGTCCTTCGCGTTCGGCCGCTTCGTCCATTCCGGAGGGGGCTCGCCCTCCAGGAGGCGGTTGAGGATGTCGTTGTTGTCGACGTGCAGGCGGTCGCGGATCTGGCGGCGGCTGAGGCCCGCGCGCCGCAGCGCGACCGCCCGCTCCCTCAGTCCCTCGAAGTCGCTGTATTTGTTCGGTGAATGTGCCATGGGCATACCGTCCGGGCGGAATGTGATCTTCCGGGGTCGAACAGTGGGTGAATCAGCAGTTCGAGGGAAAGCGGGTCGTTTCGTGCACGGTCGGTCACGCAGTGTGGTGTAGGCCAGTCGCGGAAACTCGCCGGAAAACGGGGCGCCGCCGCCCGTAGGCTGGAGCCATGACCACGACGGGGGAAGAGCACGCCGCGGGCCGGAAGGGGCCGTGGTGGTGGGCCAGGTGGCGTAGTGCGGCATTGGACGTCGGTCTTGCGCTGGCGTCCGCGGTGGAGTGTGCCTTCGAAGGGGTCCGGTTCGCGCGGGACGCGGGCGTCCCCGTGGCCGCGGGCATCGTCTTCGGGGTGCTCGCCGGCTCGGCGCTGGTCGTCCGGCGGCAGTGGCCGATAGCCGTCGTACTCGTCTCGATCGCCATCACTCCGGCCCAGATGGGCTATCTGATGGGCATCGTCGGCCTGTACACGCTCGCCGCGTCCGAGATGCCGCGCCGGATCATCGCCTCCCTGGCGGGGATGTCGCTCGTCGGCATGCTCATCGTGATGTTCGTGCGGGTGCGGCAGGACATGGCGCGGGGGACCTGGGATCTCGGCGACTGGTTCGTGCCGTTCGCCGCCATCACCACCGCCATCGGGATGACCGCGCCGCCCCTCCTGCTCGGCCTGTACGTGGGCGCGCGGCGCCGGCTGATGGAGAGTCTGCGGGAGCGCGCGGACAGCCTTGAGCGGGAGTTGCAGCTGCTCGCCGAGCGGGCGGAGGAGCGGGCCGAGTGGGCGCGGGGCGAGGAACGGACCCGCATCGCGCGGGAGATGCACGACGTGGTCGCGCACCGGGTGAGCCTGATGGTGGTGCACGCCGCCGCGCTGCAGGCCGTCGCCCGCAAGGATCCGGAGAAGGCCGTGAAGAACGCCGCTCTGGTCGGGGACATGGGGCGGCAGGCGCTGACCGAGCTGCGGGAGATGCTCGGGGTGCTGCGCAGCGGTGACAAGGTGCGCCGGACCGAGCAGGCGGTGCCGCTGGTGGCGGTGGGGGTCGCCGCGGCGGTGGCGGCGGAGCGGGCCGCGGATGAGGGGGACGGGCCGTGCCTGTCAGAGCTGGAGGAGCTGGTCGGGCAGTCGGCGGCCGCGGGGATGGTCGTGGATCTGTCGGTCGAGGGGGACACGCGGCTGTACGCGGCGGAGATCGAGCAGACGGCGTTCCGCGTGGTGCAGGAGGCGCTGACGAACGTCCACAAGCATGCGGCCGGGGCGAAGACGCATGTGCGGCTGGCGCACCGGGTGTCGGAGATCGCGATGCAGGTGGAGAACGAGCCGCCGCCCGAGGTGTCGTCGGCGTCCTCGGCCCGGCTGCCGTCGGGGGGCAACGGCCTGGTGGGGATGAAGGAGCGGGTCGCCGCGCTGGGGGGCGTGTTCGTGTCGGGGCCGACGGACGCGGGGGGTTTCCGGGTGTCCGCGGTGATCCCGGCCGACGCCTAGTTCCCGGCGCCCGCCCCGCGGTGTCTCAGCCCGCGGTGAGCCGTACGGGGTCGACGCCCGAGACGAGGCTCGCGAGGGCCTGGTCGATGTCGGGGCCGAGGTACCAGTCGCCCGTGTGATCGAGGGCGTAGACGCGGCCTTCGGCGTCGACGGCGACGAGGGACTGGTGGTCGGTCTCGGTGCCGAGAGGGCTGACCTCGGTGTCGAGGGCGCGGCCGAGGTCGGCGAGGGTGCGGGCCATGTGCAGGCCGTGCAGGGGATCGAAGTGCAGTGCGGTGGGGGCGACCTGGCGGCCGGGTCCGGTGGGCGCGATGTGGAGGCCGCCGAACTCGGCCCAGGCCTCGACGGCGGCGGGGAAGACGGCGTGCCGGTGGCCCGCCGGTGAGGAGTGCTCGCGCAGGGTGTCGGCCCAGATCTCGGCCTGCTTTATGTCCCAGCGCCCGGGCTGCCAGCCGGCGGCGCGCAGGGCGGCGTCGACGGGTACGGGAAAGCGCGTGGAGGAGGTGCGGTCGGGGTGCATCTGCCCTTCGATCGTCGAGGTGCTGAGGTCGTGCCCGGCCCGGGGGCCGTCCTGACGGTCCGTGTCCGGGGGTCAGTCCTCCGCCGCGGTGGGGTCGACGACGCGGACGCCGAAGTGGGCGCTGAGCGCGGTGCAGGCGCGGCAGGGGGCGGCGAAGCCGCCGTGCAGGGGGTCGCCGTCCTCGCGGATCCGGCGGGTGGTGAGTTTGGCCTGCTTGAGGGCTTTGCGGGCCTCGCCGTTGGTCATGGGCTTGCGGGCGGCGCGCTTGCTGCGGGCGGCGTCGGCGGAGGCTATGTGGCGGGAGATGAGGATCGTCTCGGCGCAGCGGCCGGTGAAGCGGTCGCGCTGGGCGCTGGTGAGCGTGTCCAGGAAGTCCTGGACGAGGGGGTGCAGGGGCGGCGGCCGGTCGCCGCGGGCGGCGGTTCCGGTGAGGGTGGCGCCGCGCACGGAGAGGGCGGCGGCGACCGTGGGGAGTATGCCGTCACGTCTGTGTCGCAGGGCGGGGGCATGCGGGGTTTCGGTGGCGCTCCAGCCGATGCGGGGGTCGCCGGAGGTGCCGGTGTGCGGCGCGGTGTCCGGTCCCGTCTGCGTCACGTTCATGATCGTCATCCCCTCCCGAGCTTCCCCCGGACGTCACAGAGTGCCAAATCCCGTGGCTGGTGCGGAAGCTGGGGCCGCGCGACACGCCAGGGTTTGGGCAGGCTGTCACGGTGGGGTGACGGCAGGTCACGGAAGCGGAGGGCGGCTGACCGGTGCCCGGTGACCGGTGCGGTCGTACCGCATAGGCTGTCGGCACCGCGGTCCATGCGGTCGGTGCGTGGTGACACACGCGGTGGCGCGTGGTGACAGGCGCGGTGACGGTCGAGACGCCAAGTCGAGACGGACGAGACAGTCGATACGGGGCGTGGTGGACGGCGTGGAGCCGGCTGCTGCGCGTCGTACCAGAGTGCCGCAGGGGGCAACCGCCATGACGACAGGTCGGCTCGGGCAGGAAGCCGCGCCGCCGAACGCGGCCTATGCCGGGCAGGTCGTGCATTTCCCGGATCCGGTGCGGGCCGCACGTCACCCGAGAGGGGTACGCGTCGACGAGCGCGGCTACCCCTCCTTCTCGGCCTATGCGCGTGCCGCTGCGGAGATCGCGGAGCCGCCGGAGGGTTTCGGGGTCGACGAACTGCGGCTGACGGACTACGTGTCGGCGAACGCGGCGCTCGCGGCGACCGGCCACGAGTTGTGGGACACGGTGCCCGCGGTGGCGACGCCGCACGGCTGGACGTGGCATCACGTGGCGGGTTCGCGGCGGCTGGAGCTGGTGCCGGTCGAGGTGAAGGCGCTGCTGCGCCACCACGGCGGGATAGCGACGTCGCACGTCGACCAGAACAAGCGGGGCACGCGGCCGTTGCAGGAGACCCGGCCGGCGCACTTCGGGCTGCCGAAGTCCGGGGTGGCGGTGACGGAGGCCCAGGTGCAGCAGGTCGAGGAGGACCTCGGCTACCGGCTGCCCGGCGCCTACCGCTCGTTCCTGAAGGCGGCGGGCGGCAGCGCCCCGGTGGGCGCGGCGCTCGACGCCGAGCTGGGGCTGCTGATCGACCAGCCGTTCTTCACGGTGCGGGAGGAGGCGGCCGTCAACGACCTCGTCTACGTCAACAAGTGCCTGCGCGACCATCTGACCAAGGACTATCTGGGCGTCGGTTTCGTCCAGGGCGGTCTGCTCGCCGTGAAGGTGAAGGGCGAGCGGGTCGGTTCCATGTGGTTCTGCGCCTACGACGACGCCCGCGACGCCGATCCCTCGTGGGCGCCGGCGGACCGTGTGGAGCGGCTGCTGCTGCCGTGCGGTGACGACTTCGACCAGTTCCTGTCGCGGCTCGCGGGCAATCCGCCGGAGCTGGAGACGGTGGCGAATCTGATGGTCGACGGCGGGTTCGCGCGTTCTGTTCCGGTGTCTTCCGACTCTTCGGTGGGGGAGTGAGCGTCCGATGGTGACCTTCGCGCAGGCGCAGGAGCGCGCCGAGGAGTGGATCAACGGAGACCTGCCGTCGTACCAGCACCGTGAGGTGCGGGTGCGGGAGTTCGAGCTCGGGTTCGTGGTGTGGGCCGAGGACCGGGCGGACGGACCGCGGTCGGACGGGGGCGGCCAGCGGCTGGTGATCGCCCGCGACAGCGGCGAGGCGACCCTGTGGCCCTCGCTGCCGGTCGGCGAGGTCGTGCGCCGGTACGAGGAGGAGTACGGCCGCCCGGACGAGGACCCGGAGCCGGCGCAGCCCGCTTCGGCCCGGGTGGATCTGAATCAGACGTCCTTCCTGCTGAGTCCGCCGGAGTGGCTGCAGGAGGCGGCGGACAAGCTGGGTATTCCGGACCGGCGCAGCGGCCAGGGTGCGCCGGCGCAGGGTTCAGCGGCCTCCGCCGCTTCTACGGCTTCTACCGCTTCTGCGGCCTCTGCGGCTTCCTCGGGTGACGGAGGGCTGGCCGAGACGCAGGCCGGACCGCCCGCTCAGCCGGCGGCGCCCGCCGCGCAGAGCGGTGCCGGCGGATGGCCGGAGGCCGGTGCCGGGGCGCCCGGCGGGCCCGCCGGGGGGACCCCCTGGGCCGGGACCGACACCAACGCGGACTCCGGCGAGGACCGCTCCGTACCGCTGCCCGCGACCGTGTTCGCGCCGCAGCTGCGGGAGGGCGACGACGACACGGACACGCCGCCGGACGCCAAGACGGCGCTCATGTCGGGCGGCAGCCAACTGCCTCGGACGACGGTGTCGCCGTCACTGGACGGACCTGCGGCTCCGGGGCGGCCGGGTACGCCCCCTCCGGGTACGCCGCCGGGTGCTCACGCACCCGGTGCCACGCCGCCTCCGCCGCCGCCGACGTACGGCTATCCGCAGGGCGCTCCCGCGCAGGGCGCTCCCGCGCAGGGCGCTCCCGCGCGGGGCGCCACCCCGCCGCCGCCTCCGCCGTCGACGTACGGCTATCCGCAGGGGCCCGCAGGGGCGCCGGGTGCGCCTCGGCCGCCGGCCGCTCCGGGACGTCCGCCGCAGCCGAACGCCGGGGACATCGCCGACGCCGCGACGAGCAAGGCCGGCCCGCCGCCGCGCCGCTCGACCACGCCGCCTCCGCCGAGCGCCCCCGGGGCTCCGGGTGCGCGGCCGGCGAGCACGCCTCCGCCGGCGCCGGCACCCGGCGCGGGCGGCGCGTACGTGCCGACGCAACTGGTCTCGTCGCTCGGTCCCGGCGGGCCTGAGGCCGCGTCCGGTCCGGGAACCCCGCAGGCTCCGCCCGGCGCTCCGCATCCGCCCGGTGCTCCCAACACCCCCGGTGGTCCGCCCCCGGGCGGTGTCCACCACGCCGCCACGATGCTCGCCGACCCGGGCCGGGGTCCCGCCGGTGGTCCTCCGCAGCCTCCGGCCGCCCCGGGTATGCCGCATGCACCCGGAGCGCCTGGCGTTCCCGGCGCCCCCCAGCCTCCCGGCGCCCCCGGCACGCCCCCCGCGCCCGGCGCGCAGGGCGCGTCGGCGGGCGGGCGCGGTGGGGCCGTTCATCATGCGGAGACCGTGCTGGCCGCGCCGCCCGTCGGCGGGCCCGGCGCTCCTCCGATGGGTCCTCCCGGCACGCCTCCGCCGCCGCAGGCCCCCGGGATGCCCGGGGCTCCCGGTGTGCCGCCGGGCGCCCAGCCGCCCATGCCACCCGGCGCGATGCCGCCGCCCGGGCAGCAGCCGTCGTACGGCTACCCGCCGCCGCAGGGGCAGCCGACGGTCGGTCCCGGCTATCAGGCCGTGCTCCGCTACCGCGCGCAGGACGGCTCCGAGCAGCAGCTGATCCGGCGGTCGGCGCCGGGCACGCCGCACCCGGAGTGGCAGATCTTCCACGAGCTGCGCGGCATGAACGTGCCTCCGGACCAGGTGCTGGAGCTGCACACGGAGCTGGAGTCGTGCGAGCTGCCGGGCGCCTACTGCGCGCGGATGATCCGCGAGCAGTGGCCGCAGGCGCGGATCGCGTCCATCGCGCCGTACGGCACGGACCATGCGAGCCGGCAGCAGGGCATGCAGCAACTGATCGCGCACCAGGGCGAGTTGCACCAGGTCGCGGACGGTCCCGCGCGCCCGGCGCCGGTACGTGCGCCGCTGCCGCCGGTGCAGGCGGCGCCGCCGCTGCCGCCGGAGGGCATCGCCCAGGAGCTGGCGGGTGCCTTCGGGCCGGGGATCTTCCGGTTCGAGCAGGCGGCCGTCTCCCGGCAGGGCGTGCCGCCGGTGGTGGCGCACTCGCTGGTGGTGGCCGGGCTGCCGATGGACATGAGCCCGTTCTTCTGGGCGCAGGCCCAGCCGGGGCGGCCGGTGCCGACCCTCGCCGAACTGGCGCAGGAGCGCGGTGTGCAGCCGTCCGCGGACGCGGGCTCGTACCTCGTCATGGGCAGTGACTTCGGCAGGGCGATCTGTGTGCAGTACGGCACCGCGAACATCGTGGCCGTGCCGGTGGAGGCGGGGCCCGGAGGGGCGCCCGTGCCGCCGCAGTTCGTGAACACGGGGCTGCCCGAGCTCCAGCGGTGCCTCGCGCTGCTCGGCCGGATGTGGCGGCTGCGGTTCGGCCTGAACCCGGAGCAGGCGGGCCGCTGGACCGTCGACTTCCAGGCCCAGCTGGCCTCCCTCGACCCGGCGGCGCTCGGCTCGCCGGAGACCTGGTGGTCGGTGCTGCTGGAGCAGATGTGGGACGGACTGCTGTGAGCTGCCGCGGCTGACTCCGTCTGATCCGACCCCGAGGGGCCGGGCCGGTCTTCCTGACCGGCCCGGCCCTTTCGTGTGCGACCACGCGAGACCGCATGCGACCGCGAGTGACCACGAGTGGCGCTCGGAGTGTCGCGTTATGAACACTTCCACCCGATATATCAAGATGTGCGCGAAATCATCATTTCGCTCCCGTTCGGCGGAAAAGTTCGGCGGAGAGGGGTTCCAGGATGAGCAGCACACCGGTCTCGCCCCACGGCTTCGGAGTCGTACGAGGGGGTGGTTACTGTCCCGAACAGGTCGAGGTCTACGTCGACGCGCTCTCCCGGGACCGGGACGCGGCCTGGGAGCGGGCGGCCCGGCTCACCGTGCTCGCCCGGGACATGGAGGTGGAGGCCGAGCTGCTGCAGGAGTCGGTGGCCCAGCTGGCCCCGCAGTCGTACGAGACGCTCGGGGAGGGCGCGCGGCGCCTGTTCCAGTGCGTGCTGGACGAGGCCGAGGCCGTCCGGGAGCGGGCGCGGCAGGAGGCCCGGCGCCACCGGGAGGCGGCCGAGGAGCATGCGAACGGCGTGCGGGACGCCGCGCAGGCGCATGCCGACACCGTGCGCGGCGAGGCCGAGGACCGGGCCCGCCACCGGCTCCTCGCGGCGCAGGCCGAGGCCGACGAGCTCCGCGTCGCCGCCCGGCGCGCGGTGAAGGAGGGCCGCGGCGAGGCGCTGTCCGCGCTGCGGGAGGTGCGGCAGCGCACCTCCGCGATGCTCACCGAGCAGGCCAAGGAGTGCGCCGAGCGGTGGGCCGAGGTGGAGCAGCTGGAGTCCGACCGCATGGCCGGGCGCGATGCCCGGGGCGCGGACCGGACGGCCCGCGCGGAGGCGGAACTGGCCGAGGCGGAGCGGGTGTTCGCCGAGGCGCAGGAGTATGACGGCCGGTGCCAGGAGGAGGCCCGCGAGCGTGCCGCCGAGATCCTCGCGGGGGCCCGGGTGCGCGAGGAGCAGATCGCCCGGGAGACGGAGCAGGTGCTGCACGAGCACGGTGAGCGCTCCGGCGACGTGCAGGCGGAGATGGACGCCGTACGCAACAGCCTGACGGCGCTGACGGGTTCGGCGTCGGGGGAGTGACGGCGCCCGGGGAGTGACCGCGCCCGGGGAGCGGCGGCCGGGGCGCGCGGGCCCCGGCCGTGCGTCACCGGTGCTAGCTGCTCCTGCGCACCGCGCCCGCCAGGATCCACCCCTCCACCGCTTCGTACTGGTGCCGTTGCTCCTCCGACGCCCTGCGGCCCGAGATCACCGTGCCGAGCCAGCCGAAGGCGAAGCCCAGTGGGATCGTCAGGATGCCGGTCGTGGTGAAGGGGAACCAGTTGAAGTCGGCTTCGGGGAAGGCCGCGGCCGGTGAGCCGGAGACCAGGTTGGTGCCCGGCATCACGAGCAGGACCGCGACCGTACCGCCGATCAGCGTCCACAACAGGCCCGTACGGGTGTAGCGGCGCCAGAAGAGGCTGTAGACCAGGGCCGGGGCGATGGCGGAGGCGCCGAGGCAGAAGGACAGCGTCACCAGCGGCTGCAGGCTGCGGTGCTGGACCAGCGTGGCGAGCAGGATCGCGGGGACGCCCACCGCGAGGGCCGAGACCCGGGCCAGCGTCATCTCCCGGCGCTCCGACATCTCGTGCACGCGCGCGGCGAAGACGTCGTGGGCGAGGGAGTTGGCGCAGGCGAGGATCATGCCGGCGACGGAGGCGAGCAGAGTCAGGAAGATCGCCGTCGTCACCGTGGTGAACAGGAACGTCTCCGCGGTGGAGACCTGCGCGCCGAAGGCCGCGCGGGAGCCCAGCAGATAGGCCGTGTTGCCCTGCGGGTCGGCCTGCGCGATCACCGCCCGGCCGATCATCGCGGTCGCGCCGAAGCCGATCACCGTCATGATGAGGACGAACAGCACCACCAGCGACACGGCCCACGACATCGAGCGCCGCACCTGGCGGGCGCTGCGCGCGGTGTACATGCGCATGGTGACGTGGGGCAGGCAGGCGCCGCCGATGACGACCGTGAGCTCCGCGCTGATCATGTCCAGGCGCGGGGCCGAGCTGCCGGCGAACTCCACTCCGGAGTGCAGGAACCGGGAACCGACCCCGCTCTGCGCGGCGGCCGTGCTGAACAGGGCGCCCGGGTCCCAGTCGAACCGCTGCAGTATCAGGACGGCGACCACGGCGCCCGATCCCAGGAGCATCACGATCTTCAGGATCTGGATGAGGGCGGTGCCCTTCATGCCGCCGATGGCCGCGTAGCTGATCATCAGGGCACCCAGGCCGATGATGCAGCCGGTCTGCAGCGAGTCGCCGGAGAAGCCCAGGATGAAGGCCAGCAGCTGTCCGGTGCCCGCCAGCTGGACCAGCATCAGCGGCAGCAGGGCGGCGATCGTGACCACGCACGCGGTGATGCGTACGCCGCGTCCCGGCATGCGCCGCGCCAGTGCGTCGCCCATGGTGAACCGGCCCGCGTTGCGCAGGGGTTCGGCCAGCAGGAACATCAGCAGCATCAGCGACAGGGCGGTGCTCAGGGCCAGTGCGATCCCGTCGTAGCCGCACAGGGCGATGACGCCGCCGGTGCCCAGCACGCTCGCCGCGGAGATGTAGTCGCCGGCGATGGCGAGGCCGTTGCGCATGGGGGAGAGGGAGCCGTAGCCGGTGTAGAACTCGTCGAGGTCGTCGCCGTCCGGGCCCGTCATCACGCACAGCAGCAGCGTGATCGTGGCGATCGCGGAGAAGGCGACCAGGGACATGGCCTGGGCGTTGGAGCTGAATCCGGTCACCGGTTCGCCTCCCGCTTCGCGTCCACCTCGGACTGCTTGCGGATACGGGCCGCGATCGGGTCGACGTAGCGGCGGGCGGTGTGCTCGTAGAGCACGATCGCCAGCCAGGTGACCGGGATCTGCGCCAGCGCGAGGACCAGCCCGGTCGGCAGGCCGTCGGCGATCTCGCTCGTCATGAACGAGGGCGCGAACGCCGACAGGATCAGGAACAGCGTGAAGTAGCCGAGTGCGGTGAGGGTGGCGGTGCGCCGCTGCCAGCGGTAGGCGCCGCGCAGGACCCGCAGATCGCTGTGGTGCCCGAGGGCGGGCTCGGGCTGGCGGCGCCGCGGGGGCGGCTCGGGCTCCGTGAGGGGCGGCTGCCAGGGGTAGGTGGCGTCGTACCCGGGGGAAGGCGGGTACGACGGTGGGTGCGGGGGTTGGCGGTACTGATGGGGCGGGGACGGTTCGTAGGACATCCCGGTGCTCCTTGCATGGCTCGGGCCCTTGGCGGAGGACCGCAGGGAGGTGGGGGGCGTGTGGTCCCCGCACGCTACTCGCCGGTTCGCAGTTGTGGGAGCTTTTCACCAAACTGATCGGTCGGTATGCGCTTGCTTCTCTGACCTCGGGTGTTACCGCGATTAACTCAGGTTTTTGGCGGGCCGGAGGCCTGACAGATCGGGTCCCCGTGTACGCCCGGGATGTCAGTCCTGGAGCACCGGGAACCGCTTCGGTGCCAGGAGGAGCAGCACCAGGAAGGCCGCGGCGGCCGCGCATCCCGCCCCGATGTACACCGCGTGCACCGCGTCCGCGATCGCCCGCCGGGTCGCCTCCGCGACCGCGCCCGAGTCCAGGCCCCGCGTCACCGAGTCCAGGTCGCCCGCGCCGCCGAGGCGGGCGGCGAGCACGCCGTTGGCGACCGCGCCGAAGACCGAGGCGCCGATCGTCTGGCCGGTCTGGCGGCAGAAGAGGACGGACGCCGTCGCGGTGCCACGCTCCGCCCACCCCACCGTCGACTGCACGCCCACGATCAGCGGGAGCTGGAACAGCCCGAGGGCGGCGCCGAGGAACAGCATCAGCAGCGTCGGCTGCCAGGCCGAGCCCGGATACGGCAGGAACGGGAACGCGAACAGGATCAGCGCCGCCGTCCCGATGCCGAGCATCGCCGTGTTGCGGAAGCCGATCCTGCGGTACACGTGCTGGCTCAGGGCCGCCGACACCGGCCAGCTCAACGTCCATACGGACAGCACGAATCCGGCCGCCACCGGTGCCAGGCCGAGCACCGACTGCGCGTACGTCGGCAGGAACACGCTCGGCGCCACCATGAGGAAGCCGAGCGCGCCCAGCGCCAGGTTCACCGCGGCGATCGTGCGCCGGTGCCACACCCAGCCGGGGATGATCGGCTCGGCCGCCCGGCGCTCGACCACCACCACGAGCGCGACCAGGGCAAGTCCCGTACCGAACAGGGCCGTCGACGGCGCGGACAGCCAGGGCCAGGCCACCCCGCCCTGCACCAGCGCCGTCAGCAGCACGCCTCCGCACGCGAACACAGCCAGCGCGCCCGCCCAGTCGATACGGGGGCGCCCGGCCGACTCCCGCGCCGGTTCGTGGAGATGGCGGATCACCAGCCACAACGCCAGAGCGCCGATGGGGAGGTTGACCAGGAAGATCCAGCGCCAGTCGGCATACGCCGCCAGGACGCCGCCGAGGCCGGGGCCGGCCACCGCGGACACCGCCCAGACTGTGGAGAGCCTGGCCTGGATCCTGGGCCGCTCCTTGAGCGGGTAGAGGTCGGCGGCGAGGGTCTGCACCGTTCCCTGCAACGCCCCGCCGCCCAGGCCCTGCACGATGCGGAAGGCGATCAGCGCGCCCATGTTCCAGGCCGCGGCGCACAGCAGCGAGCCGAGCAGGAAGACGGCGGCGCCCGCGACCAGGACCGGCTTGCGGCCGAAGGTGTCGGAGAGCTTGCCGTAGACGGGCAGGGTCACCGTCACCGCGAGCAGATAGCCGGAGAAGAGCCAGGAGAAGACGGAGAAGCCGCCCAGGTCGCCGACGATCTGGGGGACGGCCGTGGAGACGATGGTGGCGTCCAGGGCGGCGAGCGCCATCGCCAGCATCAGCGCGGCGACGACCGCTCCCCGTCTGCGTGTGTCCTTCGGGTGCCCGTCCGCCACCGAGGCCCGTATCTCCGTGTCCCCCTGGTCCACCGGATTCCTTCCCCGTGCATCTATCTGCCGCGACCACTCTGCCACTTGGCCCTCCCGTCGCCCGGCCACCACCCCTCAACGGCGCGCTTCGCGCGACACCCCCTGCTGATTGTCGCGGCAGGGTGGAAGGTGAGTGGGCCGGTGGGTGGACCGAACCCCTAGATCGGCTCCACCCGTCGGTGGAGCTCCCTTAGGGGTTCCTCCGTACTACGGCTCGGGGAGGGTTCGTCCCGCCGGAGGACGAGACGGGCGCAGGGCGTCCTTAACCTGGCTTTATGCCGCTGGGGGGCGGTTGACCGAACCGGCGGGGGTGGGGTTTTCCCCCGTAGAAGAGGGTGCTGGGCACCAGCGCGCGGCACCCCTGTTCGGCGACAGACTCATCGACGTACCGCTTCACCGTTCGACTCATCCGCACAGCTCATCCGCAGGCCGGCAGACCCATCTGCTGCCCGACATAGGAGACTTACCATGACTTCGGCCGTGACCATTCCCAGGCACGGGGGCACTGGAGGGCGTACGGCCGTTGCCGCGCGGGCGCGGCAGGTCGTCAAGGCGTACGGGTCCGGGGAGACGCGCGTCGTCGCCCTCGACCACGTCGACGTGGACATCGCCCGTGGCCAGTTCACCGCGATCATGGGCCCCTCGGGGTCCGGCAAGTCCACGCTGATGCACTGCCTCGCCGGCCTCGACACCGTGACCTCCGGCCAGATCTACCTGGACGAGACGGAGATCACCGGGCTCAAGGACAAGAAGCTCACGCAGCTGCGCCGGGACCGGGTCGGCTTCATCTTCCAGGCGTTCAACCTGCTGCCGACGCTGAACGCGATCGAGAACATCACGCTGCCCATGGACATCGCCGGGCGCAAGCCCGACAAGCAGTGGCTGGCCCGGGTCGTCGACACGGTCGGGCTCTCCGACCGGCTCAGGCACCGGCCCGCCCAGCTCTCCGGCGGTCAGCAGCAGCGCGTCGCCGTCGCCCGTGCGCTGGCCGCCCGGCCCGAGATCATCTTCGGTGACGAGCCCACCGGAAACCTGGACTCCCGTGCGGGCGCCGAGGTGCTGGGCTTCCTGCGCCGCTCCGTCGACGAGCTCGGGCAGACCATCGTGATGGTCACGCACGACCCCGTCGCCGCCTCGTACGCGGACCGGGTGCTGTACCTCGCCGACGGCCGGATCGTCGACGAGATGCACAAGCCGACCGCGGACGCCGTCCTCGACCGCATGAAGGACTTCGACGCCCGGGGGCGTACGTCATGACCGTCCTGAAGACGTCCATGCGCAACTTCTTCGCGCACAAGGGACGCATGGCGCTCTCGGCGATCGCCGTGCTGCTGTCGGTGGCCTTCGTCTGCGGGACGCTGGTCTTCACCGACACCATGAACACCACGTTCGACAAGCTGTTCCAGGCGACCTCCTCGGACGTGACGGTGAGCGCCAAGGGCGCCTCCGACAGCGGTGAGACGACCTCGGACAACGGCCGGCCGCCGGTCATGCCGGCCTCCGTGCTCGGCAAGGTGCGCTCGGCGCAGGGCGTGAAGTCGGCGGAGGGAACGGTCTTCTCGACCTCCGTCACGGTCGTCGACGACAAGAAGGACAACCTGTCGCCCTCCAGCGGCGCCCCGACCATCGTCGGAAGCTGGAACGGCAACGACGCCCGCACCATGAAGATCTCCTCCGGTACGGCGCCCAAGGGCCCGGACCAGGTGATGGTCGACGCCGACACCGCGGACAAGCACCACTTGAAGCTCGGTGACGAGCTCGGTGTGATCAGCGCGGTCGGCACGCACCACGCGAGGATCTCCGGCATCGCCGACTTCCAGGTCACCAACCCCGGTGCGGCGATCTTCTACCTCGACACGAAGACCGCGCAGCAGACGCTCGTCGGCCGGACCGGTGTCTACACCAACGTCAACGTCACGGCCGCCTCCGGCGTGAGCGACCCGCAGCTGAAGAACGACGTGCGCTCGGCCCTCGGTACCGGCTACAAGGTGCAGACCGCCAAGGAGACCGCCGACGCCAACCAGAAGGACGTCGAGGGCTTCATGAACGTCATGAAGTACGCGATGCTCGGCTTCGCCGGGATCGCCTTCCTCGTCGGCATCTTCCTGATCATCAACACCTTCTCGATGCTGGTCGCCCAGCGCACCCGTGAGATCGGCCTGATGCGGGCCATCGGTTCGTCCCGCAAGCAGGTCAACCGCTCCGTGCTGGTCGAGGCGACGCTGCTCGGCGTCTTCGGCTCGGTGCTGGGGGTCGGCGCGGGCGTCGGGCTCGCGGTCGGCCTGATGAAGCTCATGGGCCAGATGGGGATGCACCTGTCCACCAGCGACCTGACGGTCGCCTGGACCACCCCGGTCGTCGGCCTGCTGCTCGGCGTCGTGGTCACGGTCCTCGCCGCCTACCTGCCCGCCCGCCGGGCCGGCAAGGTCTCCCCGATGGCCGCGCTGCGCGACGCCGGAGCCCCCGCCGACGCACGGGCCGGACGGATCCGCGCCCTGGTGGGCCTCGTCCTGACCGGTGCCGGCGGCTACAGCCTCTTCCTGGCCGCGGGCGTGGACAAGGCGAAGGACGGCTCGCTGTGGCTGGGCCTCGGAGTGGTCCTGACCCTCATCGGGTTCGTCGTCATCGGCCCGCTGCTCGCGGGCGCCGTGGTGCGCGTCCTGGGCGCCGTGCTGCTGCGGATGTTCGGCCCGGTCGGTCGGATGGCCGAGCGCAACGCGCTGCGCAACCCGCGCCGTACGGGTGCCACCGGCGCCGCCCTGATGATCGGGCTCGCGCTGGTCGCCTGCCTCTCGGTGGTCGGCTCCTCCATGGTCGCCTCCGCCACCGACCAGCTCGACAAGACCGTCGGCACGGACTTCATCATCCAGTCCGACAGCGGCCAGATGATCACCCCGCAGGCCGCGCAGGCCGTGAAGTCGACGCCGGGGCTGTCCCGGGTCACCGAGTACAAGACGACGACCGCCGACTACACCACGCCCGACGGCAAAACGCTCAAGGACACCGACATCACGGCGGCCGACCCGACGTACGCGACCGACCTGCGCGTCAAGACCGTCGCGGGCAACCTCAAGGACGCCTATCTGCCCGACTCGATGTCCGTGCACGAGAAGTTCGCCAAGGCCCACGGCGTCCACCTCGGCTCGAAGATCAGGATCGCGTTCAAGGACGGCGCCACCGCGAACCTGACGGTCCGCGCCATCACCAGCAACGACGGCCTGATCGACGCGGGCTCGAAGTACACCGCCATCTCCACGCTCGCCAAGTACGTGCCGGCCGCCAAGATGCCGCTGGACCAACTGGTCTTCGCCACCGCCAAGGACGGGCAGCAGGACACCGCGTACAAGTCGCTGAAGTCCGCGCTGCACGACTACCCGCAGTACAAGGTGCGCGACCAGACCGACTACAAGCAGGCGCTGAAGGACCAGATCGGTCAGCTGCTGAACATGATCTACGGCCTGCTGGCGCTCGCGATCATCGTCGCGATCCTCGGTGTGGTGAACACCCTGGCCCTCTCGGTGGTCGAGCGGACCCGTGAGATCGGCCTGATGCGGGCGATCGGTCTCTCCCGCCGCCAGCTGCGCCGCATGATCCGCATGGAGTCGGTGGTCATCGCCCTCTTCGGCGCCCTGCTGGGCCTCGGCCTGGGCATGGGCTGGGGCGCCACGGCCCAGAAGCTCCTCGCCCTGGAGGGCCTGAAGGTCCTGGAGGTGCCCTGGCCGACCCTGATCGCGGTCTTCCTCGGCTCGGCCTTCGTCGGCCTGATCGCAGCCCTCATCCCGGCGTTCCGCGCGGGCCGCATGAACGTCCTGAACGCCATCGCCACCGAATAGGGGGACACGGGGGGAACGGCCACCGCACACGGGGGTTGCGGGGGAGCGCCCGGCGCCGGGGAGTCTTGGGGGACTCCTCGGCGCCGGGTTCTGCTGTGAGCGTCGGCCTCCTGCGGCGGCCGGTATCAGCCGGGCCGCCCGGTGCCGCCACAGTGATCGGCGTTGTCCACAGGCGCCCGCACCGCCGTGCGGCGCGACGTACGCTGGAGGGACCCCCGGCCCGCAGCGCGCGTCGGGCGATTCGCGTTGCCCACCCCCGGACGAAAGCCGCCCCGAATGAGCCTGCACGGTCTGCTCGACGCCGTCGTCAAGGACACCGCCCTCGCGGAAGCCGTCAAGGCCGCAGCGGGCGCGGGCCGCATGCACGTCGACCTGGTCGGCCCCCCGGCGGCCCGCCCCTTCGCGGTGGCCGCGCTGGCCCGCGAGACCGGCCGCACAGTGCTGGCGGTGACGGCGACCGGCCGCGAGGCCGAGGACCTGGCGGCCGCCCTCAGGTCTTTGCTGCCGCCGGACCGCGTCGTGGAGTACCCCTCCTGGGAGACGCTCCCGCACGAGCGGCTGAGCCCGCGCAGCGACACCGTGGGCCGCCGGCTCGCGGTGCTGCGCCGCCTCGCCCACCCGAGCACCGACGACCCCGAGACCGGCCCGGTCTCCGTCGTCGTGGCGCCCGTGCGCTCCGTGCTCCAGCCGCAGGTCAAGGGCCTCGGCGACCTGGAGCCGGTCGCCCTCAGGACCGGCCGTACCGCCGACCTGAACGACATCGTGGAAGCCCTCGCCGCCGCCGCGTACGCACGCGTGGAGCTCGTCGAGAAGCGCGGCGAGTTCGCCGTACGAGGCGGCATCCTCGACGTCTTCCCGCCCACCGAGGAACACCCCCTGCGGGTGGAGTTCTGGGGCGACGACATCGAGGAGATCCGCTACTTCAAGGTCGCCGACCAGCGCTCCCTGGAGGTCGCCGAGCACGGCCTGTGGGCGCCGCCCTGCCGCGAGCTGCTGCTGACGGACGACGTGCGCGCCCGGGCGCGTGCCCTCGCCGAAGAGCACCCCGAGCTGGGCGAGCTGCTGGGCAGGATCGCCGAGGGCATCGCGGTGGAGGGCATGGAGTCCCTGGCCCCCGTCCTCGTGGACGACATGGAGCTGCTGCTCGACGTGCTTCCCAAGGGCGCCATGACCTTCGTCTGCGACCCGGAGCGGGTACGCACGCGTGCCGCCGACCTCGTGGCCACCAGCCAGGAGTTCCTGCAGGCCTCCTGGGCCGCCACCGCGGGCGGCGGCGAGGCCCCCATCGACGTCGGCGCGGCCTCCCTGCGGTCCATCGCGGACGTCCGGGACCGTGCGCGCGAGCTGGACATGATGTGGTGGTCGGTGTCGCCGTTCGCCGCCGACGAGGAGCTCGACGCGGACACCCTCAAGCTCGGCATGCACGCCCCCGAGACCTACCGCGGCGACACCGCCAAGGCCCTCGCCGACACCAAGGGCTGGCTCGCCGACGGCTGGCGCACGGTCTTCGTCACCGAGGCCCACGGTCCCGCGGCCCGTACGGTCGAGGTGCTGGGCGGCGAGGGCATCGCGGCCCGTCTGGACGCGGAGCTCGGTGAGATCTCCCCGTCCGTCGTGCACGTGGCGTGCGGCTCGATCGACTACGGCTTCGTGGACCCGGCCCTGAAGCTCGCGGTCCTGACCGAGACCGACCTGTCGGGGCAGAAGGCGGCCGGCAAGGACGGCGCCAGGATGCCGGCCCGCCGCCGCAAGACGATCGACCCGCTCACCCTGGAGGCGGGCGACTACATCGTCCACGAGCAGCACGGCGTGGGCCGCTACATCGAGATGGTGCAGCGCACGGTCCAGGGCGCCACGCGCGAGTACCTGGTCGTCGAGTACGCCCCCGCCAAGCGCGGCCAGCCCGGCGACCGCCTCTACATCCCCACCGACCAGCTGGAGCAGATCACCAAGTACGTCGGCGGTGAGGCCCCCACCCTGCACCGCCTGGGCGGCGCCGACTGGACCAAGACCAAGGCGCGCGCCAAGAAGGCCGTCAAGGAGATCGCGGCCGACCTGATCAAGCTCTACAGCGCGCGCATGGCGGCCCCCGGGCACGCGTTCGGCACGGACACCCCGTGGCAGCGCGAGCTGGAGGACGCCTTCCCGTACGCGGAGACGCCCGACCAGCTCACCACCATCGCCGAGGTCAAGGACGACATGGAGAAGACGGTCCCGATGGACCGCCTGATCTGCGGCGACGTCGGTTACGGCAAGACGGAGATCGCGGTCCGCGCCGCCTTCAAGGCCGTCCAGGACGGCAAGCAGGTCGCGGTCCTGGTCCCGACGACCCTCCTGGTCCAGCAGCACTTCGGGACGTTCGGCGAGCGCTACTCCCAGTTCCCGGTCAATGTGCGGGCGCTGAGCCGCTTCCAGACCGACACCGAGGCGAAGGCCGTCCTGGAGGGCCTTCGCGAAGGCTCGGTGGACGTCGTCATCGGCACCCACCGCCTGTTCTCCTCGGAGACCAAGTTCAAGGACCTGGGCCTGGTCATCGTCGACGAGGAGCAGCGCTTCGGCGTCGAGCACAAGGAGCAGCTGAAGAAGCTGCGCGCGAACGTCGACGTCCTGACGATGTCCGCCACCCCGATCCCGCGCACCCTGGAGATGGCGGTCACCGGCATCCGCGAGATGTCGACCATCACCACCCCGCCCGAGGAGCGCCACCCGGTCCTGACCTTCGTCGGCCCCTACGAGGAGAAGCAGATCGGCGCGGCCATCCGCCGTGAACTCCTGCGCGAGGGCCAGGTCTTCTACATCCACAACCGGGTCGAGTCCATCGACCGCGCGGCCTCCCGCCTGCGTGAGATCGTCCCCGAGGCACGCATCGCGACGGCGCACGGCCAGATGTCGGAGTCGGCGCTCGAGCAGGTCGTCGTCGACTTCTGGGAGAAGAAGTACGACGTCCTCGTCTCGACCACGATCGTCGAGTCCGGCATCGACATCTCCAACGCCAACACCCTGATCGTGGAGCGCGGCGACAACTTCGGCCTCTCCCAGCTGCACCAGCTGCGAGGCCGCGTCGGGCGTGGCCGCGAGCGCGGCTACGCATACTTCCTCTACCCGCCGGAGAAGCCGCTGACGGAGACGGCGCACGAGCGCCTGGCCACCATCGCCCAGCACACCGAGATGGGCGCGGGCATGTACGTGGCCATGAAGGACCTGGAGATCCGCGGCGCCGGCAACCTGCTCGGCGGTGAGCAGTCCGGACACATCGCGGGCGTCGGCTTCGACCTGTACGTGCGGATGGTCGGCGAGGCCGTCGCGGACTACCGGGCCGCGCTGGACGGCGGTGTCGAGGAGGAGCCGCCGCTCGAGGTCAAGATCGAGCTCCCGGTCGACGCGCACGTCCCGCACGACTACGCCCCGGGCGAGCGCCTGCGCCTGCAGGCGTACCGCGCCATCGCCTCCGCCAACACGGAGGAGGACGTCAAGTCGGTGCGCGAGGAACTCGTCGACCGCTACGGCAAGTTGCCCGAGCCGGTCGAGAACCTGCTGCTGGTCGCCGGGCTGCGCATGCTCGCCCGCGCGTGCGGCGTCGGCGAGATCGTCCTGCAGGGCAACAACATCCGCTTCGCACCGGTGGAGTTGCGGGAGTCCCAGGAGCTGCGGGTCAAGCGGCTCTACCCGGGCGTCGTCGTCAAGCCGGCGGTCCACCAGGTGCTCGTACCGCGCCCGAAGACCGCGAAGGTGGGCGGGAAGCCGCTGGTCGGACGCCAACTGCTGGGCTGGGTCGGCGAGTTCCTGACGTCGATCCTGGGGTCGTAGCCGAATACCCGTACCAGGGCTGGGGGAAGCCGTCCGCGTGAGCATGCGCTCCGCGGACGGCTTCCGATCTCAGGTTGGGGGAAGAACCGGCGAGCCTCCAGGGGCTACGGCTGCTCGGGCCTGTCCCGGTCCATACCCATCTGGCCCTCGATCTTCTGCTGCGCGTCGTCGACCTGGCTCTCGTACTTGTTGCCGGTCCTCTCGTTGACCTTCTTCTCCGCCATGTCGGAGCCTTGCTTGGCCTTGTCCTGCATCTGGCGGTTGCTCTTGAACCTGTCGAAGATGCCCATCCAGAGCTCCTTCCGGAGTTACTCACTCTCGACGGTACGTCTGAATTGCGTCGATCGACCACTTCAGTCCGAATTGGTCTGGACCTCGTGAACGACTCCGTGCGCCCTGCGGCTACGGTGTGCGCGAAGCCGTAGACGGGAAGACGCCCCCTGCAGGGGGGACTTGGGTGGCAAGGGGAGGGCGCACCGTGAGGCGTCTGAGGGGCGGGGCCGCGGCAGCCGTCGTGCTGGTGTTCGCCGTGGCCGGATGCAAGGCGGAGACGAAGACGGGCTCCGGCGGGCCGGAGCAGACCGGGGGCGGCGGCGCCGCCCTCACGGCCGCCGAGTCCCTCACCGTGAAGGGCCGGGCGCCGAAGACGGGCTACAGCCGTGAGAGGTTCGGCACCGCCTGGGCGGACACCGACTCCAACAGCTGCGACACCCGGGACGACATCCTCAAACGGGACCTGGACGACGTGAAGTTCACCGGCGGCACCTGCAAGGTGTCGTACGGCGTGCTGGAGTCGGACCCGTACTCGGGCAAGCAGGTGGCCTACAGGCGCGGCCGCAGCCTGGTCGACATCGACCACATGGTCGCCCTCTCCGACGCCTGGCAGAAGGGCGCGAAGTACTGGGACGCCGGCAAGCGCATAGCCCTGGCCAACGACCCGCTCAACCTCCTCGCCGTCGACGCGAGCACCAACCGCTCCAAGGGTGACGGCGACACCGCGACCTGGGTGCCGCCCAACAAGGCCTTCCGGTGCACGTACGTCGCCGCGCAGGTCGCCGTGAAGAAGAAGTACGGGCTGTGGGTGACCGCCGCGGAGAAGGCCGCGATGGAGAGGGTCCTCAGGACGTGCCCGGGGCAGAAGCTGCCCAGCGGCGGCAACCCGACGAAGGCGCCGAGCCGCTTCCACGCGGGCTGAGCCGCGGCGCCGCGTGCCGGGGCGGCGCGTGCCGGGGCGGCGCGAAAAAGCGGTGTCCGGCCGTGCGGTGCCCGCCTACGGTGAGCGCATGGAGCTGAAGGTGTCGAGCCTCGCCGAGCGCCCCGAGATGTTCGGGCCGGTCGTGCAGATGGCAAACAGCTGGCCCGAGTTCGTGAAGCACGACCCCGTCGGCGACGCGCACTACGGACGGATCGCCGCCGAACTCCCGGAGTACGTCCTGTTCGCGGTGGACGAGCGGGACCAGGTCCTCGCCCACGCCTACAGCGTGCCCTTCGTCCTCGCCGCCGAGGGCCGCGGCGCACTGCCGGCCCGCGGCTGGGACCAGGTGCTCGTGTGGGCCTTCGAGGATCTGCGCGGCTCGGCCCGCCCCGACACCGTCAGCGCCATCGCGATCGTCGTCGCCCCGGACGCCCAGGGCCGCGGACTGTCCGCCCGGATGCTCTCCGCGCTGCGCGACAACGCCGGCAGCCTCGGCTTCGGCGAGGTCGTGGCCCCGGTCCGCCCCAGCGCCAAGCACCTCGAACCGCGCACCCCGATCGAGGAGTACGCGCACCGGGTGCGGGCGGACGGGCTGCCGCACGACCCGTGGCTGCGCGTGCACGCCCGCGCGGGCGCCCGCATCGAGTGCGTGGCCCCCGCCTCCATGACCGTCTCCGGCTCGCTGACCGAGTGGCGCGGCTGGACCGGGCTGCCCTTCGACGCCCGGGGGGACGTCGAGGTGCCCGGTGCGCTGGTGCCGGTGCGGTGCGAGCCGGAGCGGGGTTATGCCGTGTACGTCGAGCCCAACGTGTGGATGCGGCACGCCCTTTGAGGGCTTCCGTTCTCAGGGGGCGGGGGCGGTTCAGCCGCCCAGGGCGTCCAGGTCCAGGATCTTCCCGGCGGGCTTCTGCGCCGGAACCGGCTTCTCGAAGTCGCTGAAGGTGATGGAGCCCGCGTCCGTCCCGGTGCTGTCCAGGCGCAGCAGATACGGCTTGCCCTCGGTGGCGACGTACATCGTGTAGCGGTCCTTGCCGTCCTTGACCTTCAGGACGGCCGCCGTCGCACCGTCGACCTGAGCCGTGCCGGCCCGGGTCGCCGTCGGGTCGTCCGCGCCGCCCGAGGAGCCGTCCGAACCGACGTCCTCGGCGCCGCCGAGCACCGAGTTCAGGTCGCAGAAGCTCGCGATGTCCTTGGCGTCCGAGCCCTTGGCGGACATCCTGGTCCACTTCCCGGCCAGCATGCCGACGGCCGCGTCGACGTCCGCCTTGGACTCGCCCTTGCTCTGCTCGCGCAGGAACGCCTCGTCGTACTTCATGTAGACGGTGTCGCCGGTCTTGATCAGGTCGGCCTTGCCCCGTGTGCCCATGCCGAGCGTGCCGGCGCACTCGTTCTTCTTGTCCAGGGCCATGTCGATCCGGATGGTGCCGGCGCTCTCGTCGTCCTGGACGGTGCCCTTCATCCGGAGCGAGGAGGCGCCGGTGGTGGCCTTCATGGCCCGGTCGCCGATCTCGTCGGCGCTCAGTCCGGCGAACGGCTCCTTCTGCTTGCTCGACGCGGCCGTGGCGGACGTCCCGCCACCGGCCTTGTCATCGGCCTTGTCCTTGCCGGACTGGCAGCCGACGAGACCTGTGGTGGCCGCGGCGAGAAGGCAGACGGCGGCAAGTGCGGTACGACGCATGGGGATTCCTTGGTGGAGATGGAAGGGAAGGCGAAGTGAGGTGACGCGAAGGAAGGTGAGGCGAGGCGAGGTGGGAGTCAGCCCGTCTTCTGCCAGTCGTGGCAGCCGGTCGTCTTGAAGTAGCCGTCCGAGGCGCTGATCGTGACGACGGCCGTACCGGTCACGTTGTTGTTCGCGATGATCGAACCGAGCGAGTGCGCGGCGTCCTTGGTCCGCTCCCAGTAGCAGGCGTCGTCCGCGTTGCCGGTCGACCGGTACGTGCCGGGCGCGATGTCCGAGCCGACTCTGAACATCCCGCCGTCGCCGGCCATCCGGGCCGCGGGTGTGCCCTTGGCCTTGAGGCCGACGGCCTCCCAGTCCTTGCAGCCGGTGGACTTGAAGAGCTTGTCGGTGGCCTTGACGGTGACGTAACTGGTGCCGCTGACATTGTCGTTGGCCAGGATCGAGTCCGTCTCGCCCTTGGCGTCCTTGGCCCGCTCCCAGTAACACATGCCGTCGCTGTTGCCGGTGGTGCGGTAGGTGCCGGGCCTGATGTCCGAGCCGACCCGGAAGTCGCCGTCGCCGGCGAACGCGGCCTTCTTCCTGGCGGCGGCCTCCTTCTTGCCGCCGGAGCTGTGCTGCGCGGACGCCGAGGAGCCCTTGCCGGAGTCGCCGTCGCCCTTTCCGTCGCCACCGTTCGTCGACGCGACACCGATGATCACGACGCCCACGACGGCGCCCAGCGCGATCTTGCCCTTCATGCCCATGGCTGTGTCCCCCCTCGGACCGCGGCCGCCGCTCGGCGGCCGCTCGTTCGCTGGGTCAATAACAGCAGAGCGTGTGAACCGAGTCAACACGATTCACGGATTAGGGTACGTACACGGTCGTGAACCCGTAGATCTTGCATACGTCGGTATGCTCGCCTCACACACGGTGGGGGGACGAAGAGGGGAGCCGCCGGTGCAGGACAACGCGACAGAGGTGACCGCCGCCGGGATCGCGCGGCTCGCCGGAGTCGGCCGCGCCGCCGTCAGCAACTGGCGCCGCCGACACGCCGACTTCCCCAAGCCGGTCGGCGGCACCGAGACCAGCCCGTCCTTCGCGCTCGCCGAGGTGGAGGCCTGGCTGCGTGAGCAGGGCAAACTCGCCGAGGTCCCGCTGCGGGAGCGGGTCTGGCAGCAGCTTGCCGGACACCCCGAGGGCCCCGTCACGGCTCTGACGCACGCAGGCTGCGTCCTGCTGCTCATCCACGCCCGGCCCACCGTGTGGCTGGAGGTGGGCGAAGGTTCCGACCAGCGGCTCGCCGCGAGGCTGCCGAAGGCGCTTGAGCACGTCCTGGCCCCGCGGTTCGGCGCGACGTCAGGGGCGGAGCCGGCTGTGAACACCGCACACGACGCGACCGCCCGGCCTTCCACGGACGCCCCGCACGGCGTGAACCCCCCGCACGGCGTGAACCCCCCGCACGGCGTGAACCCCCCGCACGGCGTGAACCCCCCGCCCGCCGTCCGGGCTCCCGCCACGATCCAGCTCCTGCCCTCCGTTCCCCTTCTGCGCGGTGCCGCCGAGCTCGCCGCCGAGATGGGGGCCCGGCAGACCTTCGAGTTCCTGCTGGGCCGGCACCTCGACGCCAACCCGCGCCAGTACACGCTGACCCCGGCCGACCTGGCGGCCCTGATGGCCGACCTCGCCGGGCCCGCCCGCACCCTCCTCGACCCGGCCTGCGGCACCGGCGCCCTGCTGCGCGCCGTCGCCCCCCGACCCGGCCAGGAGCTGTACGCGCAGGACAGCGCCCCCGAACTGGCCGCGCTCACCGCGCTCCGGCTCGCCCTGCACAACCCGGCCGCCGTGCGCGGCGCCACGGGCGACACGCTCCGCGCCGACGCCTTCCCCGGCCTGCGCGCCGACGCCGTCCTGTGCCACCCGCCGTTCAACGAACGCAACTGGGGCCACGACGAACTCGCCTACGACCCCCGCTGGGAGTACGGCTTCCCGGCCCGCAACGAGTCCGAGCTGGCCTGGGTGCAGCACGCCCTGGCCCGCCTGAGGGACGGCGGCACGGCCGTGCTCCTCATGCCGCCCGCCGCGGCGTCCCGCCGCTCCGGCCGCCGCATCCGCGCCGACCTGCTGCGCCGCGGCGCGCTCCGCGCCGTCGTCGCCCTGCCCCTCGGCGCGGCGCCGCCGTACAACATCCCGCTGCACCTGTGGGTGCTGCGGCGGCCCGAACGGGCGCCCGCGCAGCCGGAGTTGCTGCTCGTGGACACGGGGCAGCACGCCACCGAGGGGCGCGGCGGGCCCGACTGGCGTGCCGTGCGCGAGAGCGTCCTCGACGCCTGGCGGGCCTACGACCGCACGGGCACCCTCAAGGAGCGCCCGGGTCTCGCCCGCGCCCTCCCCGTCATCGACCTCCTCGACGACGACGTCGACCTCGCCCCGGCCCGGCACCTGCCGCCCCCGGCGGCGGCCGACGGCGCGGGCGCCCTGACCGCCGTACGCGAACGCCTCGGTGAGACGCTGCGGCTGACCGCCGACCTCACGCCGTCGCCCGCCGATTCCGCGTCCGCGCGCTGGCCGCTCACCACGGTCGGCGAACTCGCGCGCGGGGGAGCCCTGGTGATGCGCACCGGCGGAAACGGCGGCCACGCGCGTGTGCCCGTGCTCACCGACCACGACGTCCTGGCCGGCACGGCCCCCTCGGGGGCCCTGCCCGAGAGCGACGACGAGGCCGTGCTGACCGAACCGGGCGACGTGGTCGTGCCGGTGCTCGGCGGCGGCTCGGTGACGCGCGTGATCGACGAGGCGACGGGCGGCGCCGCCCTCGGGCGCAACCTTGTGCTCCTGCGCCCCGATCCCGCCGCGCTCGACCCCTGGTTCCTCGCCGGATTCCTGCGCGGCACCGCCAACAACCGCCAGGCCAGCAGCTATGCGTCCACGGCCACCCGTCTCGACGTGCGCCGCCTCCAGCTGCCCCGCCTCCCCCTGGACGCACAGCGCCGCTACGGCGCCCGCTTCCGCGCCCTCGACGAGTTCGAGCGCGCCCTCAGACACGCGGGCCGGCTGGGGGAGCAGCTCGTACGCGGGATGTACGACGGACTGACGGACGGGACGGTCGCGCCGGACTGAGCCGGACAACGGTTCGGTACAACCCGTGACCGGTTGTCCTTGTCGGCCTATACGCTCGGACACAGCATTTGTGTTCGTCCCATCAGGTCTCCAGGAGCAGCCATGCAGGGCCACGGCTATGCCCCGCCACAGCAGCGTCGACCCTCGACCGGGGTGCTGGTCCTGCTGCGCGTGATCTTCGTGGCGGTGGCGATCCTCAGCATCGGGTTCCTGGCATGGGTGGCGACGCTGCGGGCCGCGATCGTGAGCCGCAGGCGCGCCGACTGGTGGGTCTTCGGCGGCTCGCTGGCGGTCCTCGGCATCAGCTTCGGTCTGCTCGCCACCGACAACACCGATGACTTCAGCACGCCCAAGGGCAACGCGGGCATGATCATCCTGCTGCTCAACGCCGCGGCCTGCGCCGGCTACTACCTGTACGCGGACATACGCCACTTCCGGCCGTATCCCACCGGCTACGCGGCACCCCCGGCCCAGGGCATGGGTTACGGCTACCCGCAGCCCCCGTCGCCGTACGCGGCCACCGTCCCGCAGACGCCGGTGACCCCCACCCCCGTGCCGCCACCCCCGCCGCAGCGCCCCGCCCCCGCCCGCATCGACCAGGTGCGCGCGGAACTCGACGAACTCAGCGACTACTTGCGCAAGCACCCCGGCAACCCCGAGGGCGGAAGGTGACCGTGACGACGGGGCGTGTCGTCGCCGCCCGGTATGCGCTGTCCACGCTCATCGGACAGGGCGGCATGGGCCAGGTGTGGACGGCCTACGACCAGCGGCTCGACCGGCGCGTGGCGGTGAAGCTGCTGCGCCCCGACAAGGTGGCGGGCCTGGAGGCCGACGAGCTTCGCCGCCGCTTCGTGCGCGAGTGCCGGGTGACCGCGCAGGTCGACCACCCCGGGCTGGTCACGGTGCACGACGCGGGCAGCGAGGGCGAGGAGCTGTTCCTCGTCATGCAGTACGTCGACGGCGCCGACCTCTCCGACCACCTCGCCGAGCATGACCCCTACCCCTGGCAGTGGGCCGTCGCGGTCGCTGCGCAACTGTGCGCCGTGCTCAGCGCCGTGCACGCCGTGCCGATCGTCCACCGCGACCTCAAGCCGAGGAACGTCATGGTGAAGCAGGACGGCACGGTCACCGTCCTCGACCTCGGTGTCGCCTCCGTGATGGACGCCGACACCACGCGCCTGACGCACACCGGCTCGCCCATCGGCTCGCCCGCCTACATGGCGCCCGAGCAGGCGATGGGCGGCGCGGTCGGCCCGTACACCGACCTGTACGCGCTCGGTGTGCTGCTGCACGAACTCCTCAGCGGCGACGTCCCGTTCGCGGGCTCGACGGCGCTCGGCGTGCTGCACCGGCACCTGTACGAGCCGCCGGTCCCCGTGCGCCGGCTGCGCTCCGAGGTGCCCGAGGCCCTCGAGGCGCTCGTCCTGCGCCTGCTCGCCAAGGACCCGCTGCACCGCCCGGCCTCCGCGCAGGAGGTCTACGAGCACCTGGAGCTGCTCCTGCCCGCGCGGGGGACGCCCACGGGCGCACCCCTCGACCCCACGCGTCCCTTCCTGCGCCCGCACGCCCCCTGGCCGGACCGCGCCCGCACTCCGGCGCCCCGGCCCGCCCCGGTCGCGCCGGCGGTGGAGAAGGCCGAGCAGCCGGACGTCGCCCGCGCCGTCGACGAGGTCAAGCGCCTGCTCGGCGAGGGCCGCATCACCCAGGCCGTCGACATCCTCGGCGCGATCCTGCCCGCCGCCGCCGAACAGCACGGCGAGCACTCCCCGGTGGTCCGCACGCTGCGCAAGCAGTACGCGGCGACCCTCTTGGACGACGGCCAGTACCGTCGCGCGCTGCCCGAGCTGCGCCGCCTCGCCGACGAGCACGCCGCCGAGGCCGGCCAGGCCGACCCCCAGTCGCTCCGCTTCCGCTACGAGGCCGCCCAGTGCCTGGAGTCCCTCGGCGAACCGGCGGCCGCGCTGGCCGAATACCGGGCGCTGCTGCCGTACTACGAGAACCAGTACGTGGCCGGCGACCCCGAGCTCTCCCACGACGTCCGCCGCCGCATCGGCCACCTTCTGCTCGCCCTCGGCGACCGGGCCGCCGCCCACGACACCCTCGCCCGCCTGCTGATGGACGTGGAGCGCCTGCGCGGCCCCGGCCATCCGCTCGCGGTGGAGGTGCGCCGGACGCTGCAGTGGCTGGGACAGGTGCGCGGGTAGTTTTTGCCGACCACAGGGAGACTTTTGTGAACTCCAGGGGTTTGTGTTTCCCGAACGCATGATCGGCACGGGATAGGTTGCGGTTCGCTTTCGCCACGCAACGCACAACCAGGGGTGGGGTATTCATGGCCGGTCATCGGCAGTCGAAGAAGCGCAGATACATCACATGGGGTGTCGCCGGTGCCGCCGTCGTCGCCGGAGCAGGCCTCGCCGCGCAGTCCTCCATGGCCGCCACCACCTGGCCCGCGCAGAGGACCTACACCGGCCGCGCCTTCGACACCTGCGCCGCGCCCTCCCTCTCCGCGATGAAGGCCTGGCACGGCGGCCTCTACGGCGCCGCCGCCGTGTACGTCGGAGGCAAGAACCGCGGCTGCTCGCAGCCCAACCTCACCGCCTCCTGGGTGAAGTCGGTCAGCAGCGTCGGCTGGAAGCTCGTCCCGATCTACGTCGGCGCCCAGCCGCCCTGCCAGTCCGGCTCCAACCCCGAGAAGCTCACCGCCACCACGGCGTCCTCGCTCGGCAAGGCCGACGCGGACGACGCCGTCGCCAAGGCCTCGGCGCTCGGCATGAAGGCCGGCAGCCCGATCTACCTGGACATGGAGTCGTACGACATCACGAACACGTCGTGCAACAACGCCGTGCTCACCTACGTCCGCGCCTTCGACAAGGAACTCCGCGTCAAGGTGTACCGGGCGGGCTACTACGGCTTCACCAGCTCCAGCGCGAAGGCGATCGCCAACGCGACCGACAAGACCGACCTGCCGGGCAACCTCTGGTACGCGCTGTGGGACAAGCAGAACACCACGACCACGGACTGGCCGTTCGGCAAGACCCAGTTCACCGATCACAGCCGCGGCCACCAGTACCTGGTCAACAGCAAGGAGACGCGCGGCGGCTACACGATCACCGTGGACCGCGACGCTTGGGACGGGCCGGTGGCCATCACCGGCTGACCCCCGGTAGGCCCGCGGCACGCGCGCGTGCATCCGGCGCGGAGCGCGACGGTGCCCGAAGTCGCGGTGAATCGTTGGTCGAATGGGTTGGCCAGAGCTTGGCCGCTGCATACCATCGATCACCGCAAGACTTTGTGCACCGTCGCACAATCTCCTCGGGAGGCTTCCTTGCACCGCCGCCGTCGCTCCGCGCTCGTCCTCACCGCCGCGATCGCCGCCGCGGCTCCCCTGCTCACCGCCTGCGGAAGCGACGCGCATCCCGGCGCGGCCGCCGTGGTCGGCGGGCAGCGGATCACCGTGGCGCAGCTGGAGAACCGGGTGAACGAGGTGCGCACGGCACAGCGCGCGGCCGTCAAGGACGATGCCCAGTTCAAGCAGGCCGTCTCGCAGACCAGCTCCCTCACCCGTGACACCCTGCACAGCCTGGTCCTCGACCGGGTGGTGCACCGGGCCGCCCAGGACGCGGACATCACGGTCACGCCCAAGGAGATCCAGCAGATGCGCACCGGCCTGGAGCAGCAGGTCGGCGGCCCCAAGGCGCTCGAGACGGCCTGGCTGCAGCAGTACGGCGTCGCGCCGCGGCGCGTCGACGACAACCTGCGCCTCCAGCTGGAGGCGCAGAAGCTCGCCCAGAGCCTCGGCACCGACACCAGCAAGCCGCCCTTCTGGAACGCCCTGTCCAAGGCGTCCAAGGAATTGAACGTCGACCTGAACCCGCGCTACGGCGCCTGGGACGTCCAGCAGAGCAGCCGCGTCGACGCGAAGACGCCGTGGGTGCGCGAGGTCACGACGTCGGGCACGCAGCAGTCGGCGTAGCCGGGTTACGTTCGGACCGTGAACGCAACCAGCTCCGAAGAGGCTCCCGGCCGCGTCGTCCTGCTCACCACCAGCCACCGTGTCGCGCCCGGACTGCTGTCCTGGCCCGCCTGGCAGGCACTGCACGCCGCCGACCGCGTGCTGTGCGCGGACGGTGCGCATCCGCAGCTGCCGTATCTGCGGGAGGCCGGAATAGCGGTCGCCGAGGCCTCGCCCACCGCCGAGGAGCTGCTCGGCGCGTGCGCCGGCGGGCACACGGTCGTGGTCGTGGCGACGGGCGAGGGCGAGCCGGCGCTCACCGACGGCCTGGCCCGCCTCGCGGGCTCCGGACGCGTGCGGATGCCGGAGCTGGAGCTGCTCCCCGCCTCGTACGACCTGCCGGGCGCCCGCCTCCTCGACCTCGTCCAGGTCATGGACCAGATCCGCGCCGAGTGCCCGTGGTCCTCCCAGCAGACCCACAAGGGACTGGCGAAGTACGGCATCGAGGAGGCGTACGAACTCGTCGAGGCGATCGAGGACGGCGACCGCGACGAACTGCGCGAGGAACTCGGCGACGTCCTGCTCCAGGTGGTCTTCCACTCCCGTATCGCCGAGGAGGACCCGGACACGCCCTTCTCCATCGACGACGTCGCCGCCGGCATCGTCGCCAAGCTCATCCACCGCCACCCCCATGTCTTCTGGGACGAGACCGCCTCGACGCCCGAGGAGGTCAAGGAGCACTGGCTGCGCACCAAGGCGGTGGAGAAGCAGCGCACCTCGGTGACCGAGGGCGTCCCCCTGGGGCAGCCGGGCCTGGCCCTGGCCGCGAAGCTGGCCTCCCGCACCCGGACGGCGGGCCTCGACGTCCCGCTGCCCCGATCGGAGGGCATCGGCTACGAGTTGCTGGCCCTGGCGGTACGCGCCGAGTCCGACGGCGTGGACCCGGAGGCGGCGCTGCGGGCGGCGGCCCGCGCCTACCGCGACGCGATCAGACGGACGGAGAACAACCCCCGCCAGGAGGGGTGAACCGCACCGGCAGCTCCCGCAGTCCCCGCATGATGAGCCCGCCGCGCCAGCGCAGGTCGGCAGGGTCGGCGGCGAGTTCGAGGTCGGGGAGGCGGCGCAGGAGGGTCTCCAGCGCGGTCCGGGCCTCCAGGCGGGCCAGGGGGGCGCCGAGGCAGTAGTGGATGCCGTGGCCGTAGCCGAGGTGCTGGTTGTCGCGGCGGGCGAGGTCGAGGGTGTCCGGCCCGGTGAAGCGGGCGGGGTCGCGGTCCGCCGCGGCAAGGACGACCAGGACGGGGTCGCCGGTGGCGATGGCCTGCCCGCCGATGGTGAGGGGCTCGGTGGCGAAGCGCCAGGTGGCCAGTTCCACCGGGCCGTCGTAGCGGAGCAGCTCCTCCAAACCGGTGTCGAGCAGCGCCGTCTCGCCGCGCTCGACCGACTCCTGGAGCCGGGCCCGCTGTCCGGGATTGCGCAGCAGCGCGTACATGCCGTTGCCGATGAGGTTGATGGTCGTCTCGAAGCCGGCGAAGAGAAGCACGAAGCACATCGCGGCGGCCTCGTTCTCGGTGAGGTGCTCGCCGTGGTCGGAGGCGCGGATGAGACCCGAGATCAGGTCCTCGCCGAGGTCGCCGCGCTTGCGGTGGATGAGCTCGGCGAGATAGCCGCGGATCTTCTTCACCGAGCGGGCCACCCCGCCGCGCGGCCCGCCGCCGTGCCGGATCATCATCCCCGCCCAGTCCCGGAAGTCGTCCTGGTCCTCGCGCGGGACGCCGAGCAGGTCGCAGATGGCGTAGATGGGGAGGGGGAAGGCGAACTCATGGATCAGGTCGGCCTCGCCCCGCGCCCCGAACCGGTCGATGAGACCGTCCGTCAACTCCTGCACCCGGGGCGTGAATTCCGCCACCCGGCGCGGGGTGAACGCCTTGGAGACGAGACGGCGCAGCCGGGTGTGGTCCGGCGGGTCGATGTTGAGCAGATGCGTCATCAGGTTGGCACTGCGCTCGCCCGGGATGCCGGTCCTGCTCTTGCCCTGCGCGTCCTCGGCGTGATGGTCGGGGTTCTTCGACAGCCGCCCGTCCGCGAGCGCCTGACGTGCGTCGGCGTAGCGGGTGACCAGCCAGGCCTCGACCCCGCTGGGCAGCTTCGTCCGGTGGACGGGGGCGTGCTCGCGCAGCCAGGCGTAGGCCGGATACGGGTCCGAGGCGAATTCCCAGGTGAAGAGTTCGGGGGCGGGGTTCGGGACGTTCACAGCACGACCGTATCGGCACCGGCCGGTGGCCGGACCACCGCGCGGAACCGGTCAAAGATGACACGCTTTCAACTATGTGATCTTCACGTGATCTACGCGGCATTAACTTGTGACAAGTGATCGTCAGCCGATACGTTCACCCACCAGTGCGCTGTGCCGATCACCATGCGCCGCGCCGGTCAATGCTGTCTCCGAAAGGCCCTTGCATGCTCTCCGGGAACGGTCGACACCGTCGCCCCCGCCAGGCTCCCGCCCTCATCGTCGCGGCCGGTGTGACCGGCTCCGCGATCGCCATCCCGCTCCTCGCCGCCTCCGGCGCGAGCGCCGCCGACGGCGGCAGCACGTGGGACAAGGTGGCGCAGTGCGAGACCGGCGGAGCCTGGAGCCAGGACAACGGCAACGGCCGCTACGGCGGCCTTCAGCTGACCCAGGACGACTGGGACAGGTACGGCGGTCTCGACTACGCCACCCGGCCCGACCTGGCCAGCCGCAACCAGCAGATCGCCGTCGCCCAGAAGGTCCTGGCGGACCAGGGCGTGGGCGCGTTCCACACCTGCGGGCTGACCACCGGGCTGAGCAAGGACTCGGACTCGGCGGACATCGACACCGGTGTGCTGGACGGCGGTTCCGATTCGTCCGACTCCTCCGGGACGTCCGGTTCCCTCGGTCTGTCCAACTCCTCGGGCAACTCGTCCGATGAGTCCTCTTCGTCGGATTCGTCTGGCGACTCGTCCGCGGACGAGTCCTCGAGCCCGTCCCCGTCGGCCTCCACCGACAAGACGGACAACTCCACCGAATCCGATGCATCCGCCTCGCCGTCCAAGTCTCCGCCCCATCGCGCCCCGAGCGCCTCGCAGGGGAGTGACAGCTCACCCACAGACCGGGCGAAGAGGGACGAGTCGGACAACTCCGAGCAGTCGGCGGGCTCTTGGAGCCTGGTCGACACCGGTGCGCTCGGCGGCGGCCGTCACCGTGGCGCGAGCGCCGACGAGGTGAAGGCCGACAGCCGGACGGGCGACACCTACACGGTCCACGCCGGCGACACTCTCGCGTCCATCGCCGACTCCCGTGACGTCAGCGGCGGATGGCGTGCGCTGTACGCCGAGAACAAGAAGGCCATCGGCGCCGACCCGAACCAGATCGTGGCCGGTCAGACCCTGCGACTCGGTAGCGAATAGGGCGAAAACCAACGGGAGTTCACGTCACACTTCGCTCGGTAATGTCCGGTTTGGTGAAAGTGTGGGATGAGTCTCAGAAGCCCTGATCGTCTTTGAATTTCCGCGGACCGCGTGTCTACGGTCTTCACCGCTCGTCAACACGAGCCCCGTCTGCCGCAACGCCGAATCCTGCCAGCGGCCGCACGGGAACAGTCGTCGCGTCAAGCGCCGTAGGCAGGAGCGGGGGACCCAAGGTAAGTGCCCCACCGGGAAGTTGCCGGTGGCGGCTTGGGGTGTAGCCGTGCCGAGCGAGAGCGAGGCGCGACCGGGCAACTCAACCGGCCCGAACCCGACAGCTCACCTCGCAGGCGTCGGTGAGGGGATCAACCATGCTGTTTTCCGGTCAGGGCAAGCACCGTCGTCCTTCCAAGGCCACCCGGGTCGCCGCGTTCGCCGGCATCACCGGTGTCGCCATCGCCGCCCCGCTGATGGCGGCCGGCAACGCCTCGGCCGCCACCGCCTCCGAGTGGGACAAGGTCGCCCAGTGCGAGTCCGGCGGCAACTGGTCCATCAACACCGGCAACGGCTACTACGGCGGTCTGCAGTTCTCCGCCTCCACCTGGGCCGCGTACGGCGGCACCGCCTACGCCCCGCAGGCCAACCAGGCCTCCAAGTCGGCGCAGATAGCCGTCGCCGAGAAGGTTCTCGCCGCGCAGGGCAAGGGTGCCTGGCCGGTCTGCGGCACGGGCCTGTCCGGCGCCGCCTACAACGGTGCCGCCGCCTCGAAGCCGAGCACCACCACCCACTCCGACTCGCAGGCCGCCTCCCGCTCCTCCGAGCGTCCGGCCGCGAAGTCGCAGAAGAGCCAGAAGACCGTCACCACCCCGACCGGCAAGAAGGTCAAGAAGGGCGACGGCGAGTACAAGGTCGTCAAGGGTGACACCCTGAGCACCATCGCCACGAAGCACCACGTCGCCGGTGGCTGGTCGAAGCTGTTCAAGCTGAACAAGGACATCGTCCAGAACGCCGACCTCATCTACCCGGGCCAGCAGCTGCACCTCAAGTGACAGCGGGCCGGTAGCCGGACCCCAGCGCCCTGACAGCCGTGTCCTCCAGCATGGAGGACACGTGAGGGTCCGCCCCCGTCCCCACGGTCTCCCCGCCTCGGTGCGTGTTCCCCCGTACGCACCGGGGCGGGGCTTTTTGTGCCCCGCGCGCGTGCTTCCGCGCCGGTTTTTGTTCCGTTCGGAAACAATTTACTCTCGGTTCTGCTCAAGGGGTGGGCGACCGGCTGGCCGATCGGCCTCGGGCGGTTAGGCTCGTCTCGCAGCGCCACCGCGCTACTGCCGTAGTCGCGTCACATCCATGAAGGAGATGCTCGTGCCGTCCATCGACGTCGTCGTAGCCCGGGAAATCCTGGACTCCCGAGGCAACCCCACGGTCGAGGTCGAGGTCGGCCTCGACGACGGCAGCACGGGTCGTGCCGCCGTCCCGTCCGGCGCCTCCACGGGTGCCTTCGAGGCCATCGAGCTCCGCGACGGCGACCCCAACCGCTACCAGGGCAAGGGCGTCGAGAAGGCCGTCCTCGCCGTGATCGAGCAGATCGGCCCGGAGCTGGTCGGCTACGACGCCACCGAGCAGCGCCTGATCGACCAGGCGATGTTCGACCTGGACGCCACCGACAACAAGGGCTCGCTCGGCGCCAACGCCATCCTCGGCGTCTCCCTCGCCGTGGCCCACGCCGCCTCCGAGGCCAGCGACCTGCCGCTCTTCCGCTACCTGGGCGGCCCGAACGCGCACCTGCTGCCGGTGCCGATGATGAACATCCTGAACGGTGGGTCGCACGCCGACTCGAACGTCGACATCCAGGAGTTCATGATCGCCCCGATCGGCGCGGAGTCCTTCTCCGAGGCGCTGCGCTGGGGCACCGAGGTCTACCACACCCTCAAGAAGGTGCTGAAGAGCAAGGGCCTGGCCACCGGCCTCGGCGACGAGGGCGGCTTCGCCCCGAACCTCGGCTCCAACCGCGAGGCCCTCGACCTCATCCTCGAGGCCATCAAGGAAGCCGGTTACGCCCCCGGCGAGCAGATCGCCCTCGCGCTCGACGTCGCCGCCTCCGAGTTCTACAAGGACGGCAAGTACCTCTTCGAGGGCAAGGAGCGCTCCGCCGCCGAGATGACGGAGTACTACGAGGAGCTCGTCGCGGCCTACCCGCTCGTCTCCGTCGAGGACCCGCTGTTCGAGGACGACTGGGCCGGCTGGAAGGTCCTCACGGACAAGCTCGGCGACAAGGTCCAGATCGTCGGCGACGACCTGTTCGTCACCAACCCGGAGCGCCTGGCCCGCGGCATCGACGACGGCGCCGCCAACGCGCTGCTCGTCAAGGTCAACCAGATCGGCTCGCTGACCGAGACCCTGGACGCCGTCGAGCTGGCCCAGCGCAACGGCTTCAAGTGCATGATGTCCCACCGCTCCGGCGAGACCGAGGACGTCACCATCGCCGACCTCGCGGTCGCCACCAACTGCGGCCAGATCAAGACCGGCGCCCCGGCCCGCTCCGAGCGCGTCGCCAAGTACAACCAGCTGCTGCGCATCGAGGAGATCCTGGACGACGCCGCGGTGTACGCCGGCCGCAGCGCCTTCCCCCGCTTCAAGGGCTGACCAACCTCCGGGCCTGACCAACTTCGAGGGCCCTTCGTGGTCAAGCCCGAGCCAGTCGTACGTACGTCCCCGTACCGGTCCCGTACCGTGTGCGGGGACGTACGCACGTGTGACCGGGAGGCGGGGACATGGCCGTGAAGGACCGGGACCGGTTCTCGACCGCGACCAGGATCAAGCTGCTCGGCGAGCAGACGGCGGCCCGTGTCTACCGTTCGCAGACCAAGCGGCAGGCCCGCCGCTCGCGCCTGACCGGTCGCGCGGCCCTGCTCGCCCTGGTCGTGTGCTCCCTGGTCGTGGCCCTCGCGTATCCCATAAGGCAGTACGTCTCCCAGCGCTCGGAGATCTCCGATCTCCAGCGGCAGAAGCAGCAGGCCCGCGAGCGGGTCGAGCAGCTGCGCGACCTCAAGGCGCGCTGGCAGGACGACTCCTACGCCGAGCAGCAGATCCGGCAGCGGCTGCACTACGTGATGCCGGGCGAGACGGGCTACGTCGTCATCGACCCGAACGCGGCCAAGCAGTCGCGGTCCGAGCTCGGGGCGGCGGACCGCCCCTGGTACACCAACGTCTGGGACGACGTCGACAAGTCGGACGCCTCCGGCCGGTGAACCGACGTCTCCGACCGGTGAACCGGTGCCTCCTGCCGGTGAACCGCTGAACAAGTAGAAAGACAGGCATGGAAACGCCCCCGCCGCCCACCCCGCGCACCGAGCCCACCGCCGCGGACGTCGAAGCGTTCAAGCAGCAGCTCGGGCGGCCGCCGCGCGGGCTGCGCGCCATCGCGCACCGCTGCCCCTGCGGACAGCCGGACGTCGTCGAGACCGCCCCGCGGCTGGCCGACGGCACGCCCTTCCCGACGACGTACTACCTGACCTGCCCGCGCGCCGCCTCCGCGATCGGTACGCTGGAGGCCAACGGCGTCATGAAGGAGATGACCGAGCGTCTGCAGACCGACCCGGAACTGGCCGCCGCCTACCGCGCCGCGCACGAGGACTACATCGCCCGCCGCGACGCCATCGAGGTCCTGGAGGGCTTCCCGAGCGCGGGCGGCATGCCGGACCGGGTGAAGTGCCTGCATGTGCTGGTCGGCCACTCCCTGGCCGCGGGCCCGGGCGTCAACCCGCTCGGCGACGAGGCCATCGCGATGCTGCCGGAGTGGTGGCGCAAGGGCCCGTGCGTGCAGCCGCTCGCCGCGCCCGACCCGGCGGACGAGCACCCCGGTGAGCAGGGCGAGGTGCAGGACCCCACCGCGATCCGCAGCGGCTTCTTCGCCGACGCTCCGATGGTGCCCGCCGGGTTCACCCGGGTCGCCGCCGTCGACTGCGGTACGAACTCCATCCGGCTGCTCGTCGCGGACGTGAACCCGGCCACCGGTGAACTGCTGGAGCTGGACCGGCGCATGACGATCGTGCGGCTCGGCCAGGACGTGGACCGCACCGGCCGGCTCGCCCCCGAGGCGCTGGAGCGCACCTTCGCCGCCTGCCGCCGGTACGCGGAGGTGATCCGCGAACTCGGCGCCGCCAAGGTCCGGTTCGTGGCCACCTCGGCCTCCCGGGACGCCTCGAACCGCGACGACTTCGTCCGCGGCGTCGTGGACATCCTCGGCGTCGAGCCGGAGGTCATCTCCGGCGAGCAGGAGGCGGAGTACTCCTTCACCGGCGCGACGAAGGAGCTGACCGGCAGCGACGAGATGGCCAGGCCGTACCTCGTCGTCGACATCGGCGGCGGCTCCACCGAGTTCGTCGTGGGCGACGACCATGTGCGCGGGGCGCGCTCGGTCGACGTCGGCTGCGTCCGGATGACCGAGCGCCACCTCGTCCGGGACGGCGCCGTCACCGACCCGCCCACCGAGGAGCAGATCGCGGCCATGCGGGCCGACATCGAGCGGGCCCTCGACCTCGCCGAGGAGACCGTCCCGCTGCGCGAGGCGCGCACGCTGGTCGGGCTCGCGGGCTCGGTCACCACCGTGTCGGCGATCGCGCAGGAGCTGCCCGAGTACGACTCCGAGCGCATCCACCACTCCCGGGTCCCGCGCGAGAAGGTCCGCGAGATCACCGAGTGGCTGCTGCACTCCACCCACGCCGAGCGTGCGGCCGTCCCCTCCATGCACCCGGGGCGCGTCGACGTCATCGCGGCGGGCGCCCTGGTGCTGCTCTCGATCATGGAGCGGACCGGCGCGGAGGAGGTCGTGGTCAGCGAGCACGACATCCTCGACGGCATCGCCTGGTCGGTGGCGTAGGTCTCCTTCGTTACTGATCAGTAGCTCTCGGACGAGCAGGTCGGATAGCGTATGAGCGTGCCCCGAGGGGCCTTGCGGGGCCTCTCGGCGACGCCCCGCCGACGAAGTTCGTGAAGTTCTTCACAAGGAAATCCGCCTCGTGGAAGCAGGAAAAGCGTTCCGCTTGAGCTTTTCGGGGGTCAACAGGCCCTTGAACGTGTTCAATCGGGGTGGATGAGGGCGCCCCGAGAGGGTCTTCCAAGGGTGTGTTTCGGAGGGCTCACGGCGGTCGCTCAGGGACGGAGAGCCAGCTCACGCGGCATTGACAACGGGACGTACCGCCCCGGCAATACCCGTCGCCCGACGGGTCGCGTCAGACGGGTCGCGGAGAATAACACACCCCCTGTCGATGCTTGTGAAGGGGCGCACGAGCCCACCCCCTGAAGCAGGTGGATACTCGATGGCATGAGCACCACGGAGCGTCCCAGGATCCTCGTAGTAGGCGGTGGGTACGTAGGCCTGTACGCAGCTCGGCGCATCCAGAAGAAGATGCGCTACGGAGAGGCGACCGTCACGGTTGTCGATCCCCGGTCGTACATGACCTACCAGCCCTTCCTTCCCGAAACCGCCGCCGGCAACATCTCCCCGCGCCACGTCGTCGTCCCGCTGCGACGCGTGCTGCCGAAGGCGGAGGTCCTCACCGGCCGGGTCACCACCATCGACCAGGACCGCAAGGTCGCCACGATCTCCCCGCTGGTGGGCGAGGCGTACGAGCTGCCTTTCGACTACCTGGTGATCGCGCTCGGCGCGGTCTCCCGCACCTTCCCGATCCCCGGCCTCGCCGAGCAGGGCATCGGTATGAAGGGCGTCGAGGAGGCCATCGGCCTGCGCAACCACGTCCTCGAGCAGCTCGACAAGGCCGACTCCACCACCGACGAGGAGATCCGTCGCAAGGCGCTCACCTTCGTCTTCATCGGCGGCGGCTTCGCCGGTGCGGAGACCATCGGTGAGGTCGAGGACCTGGCCCGCGACGCGGCCAAGTACTACAAGAACGTGTCCCGCGAGGACATGCGCTTCATCCTCGTCGACGCCGCCGACAAGATCCTTCCCGAGGTCGGCCCGAAGCTGGGCTCCTACGGCAAGGAGCACCTGGAGAGCCGCGGCGTGGAGATCTACCTCTCCACCTCGATGGACTCCTGCGTCGACGGTCACGTGGTGCTGAAGAACGGCCTGGAGGTCGACTCCAACACCATCGTGTGGACGGCCGGCGTCAAGCCGAACCCGGTCCTGTCCCGCTACGGCCTGCCGCTCGGCCCCCGCGGTCACGTCGACTGCGCGCCGACCCTCCAGGTCAAGGGCACCGACTACATCTGGGCCGCCGGCGACAACGCCCAGGTCCCGGACCTCGTCGGCCGCAAGGCGGGCAACGAGAACGCCTGGTGCCCGCCGAACGCCCAGCACGCGCTGCGCCAGGCCAAGGTCCTCGGCGACAACGTGATCTCGGGTATGCGTGGCTTCCCGCAGAAGGACTACTCGCACGCCAACAAGGGCGCGGTGGCCGGTCTCGGGCTCCACAAGGGCGTCGCGATGATCGTCATGGGCAAGATGAAGATCAAGCTCAAGGGCCGGCTGGCCTGGTACATGCACCGCGGCTACCACGGCATGGCGATGCCGACCTGGAACCGCAAGATCCGTGTCTTCGCCGACTGGACGCTCGGCATGTTCCTCAAGCGCGAGGTCGTCTCCCTCGGTGCGATGGAGCACCCGCGCGAGGAGTTCTACGAGGCCGCGAAGCCGGTGCCGGCGGCTCAGCCGGAGAAGGCCAGGACCGAGGCCAAGGCTTCCTGACCGGATCCGGTCGCCGAACGAACCGAAGGACCTCCCGCCATCCGTGGTGCGGGAGGTCCTTCGGCGTTCCCGGGTGCTCCACCGGGCCAAGTAGATGGTTGCTGCATGTATTTTGCCTGACCGTAACGCGCGCGGGGGACTGCGCACGGCCCCCTCAGGTGTTTACGTGGTGATTGGTCATTCCGGGATCGCTGTCACGGAGGTGTGCGCCATGGCTGACGCCGCGCTGCGGCTGAAGAGCCTCGTCGAACAGTTGCTGGGGGTGCCGTTGCCGGTGCGCATCCGCGCCTGGGACGGTTCACAGGCGGGGCCGCCGGGTGCACCCGCGCTGGTCGTGCGGAACCGCCGGGCCGTGCGCCGGCTGCTGTGGAAGCCCGGCGAACTGGGTCTGGCCCGGGCCTGGGTGGCCGGCGACCTGGACATCGAGGGGGATCTCTACGAAACCCTCGACCTGATGTCATCGCTGGTCTGGGAGCGCGGTGAGGACTCCAGGACCCTGCTCCAGGCGCTCAGGGACCCGCAGGCGCGGGCCGCGGCCCGCGGGCTGGTGAAGGTGGCCGGGCTGCCGCTGCCGCCCGCCCCGCCGCGCGAGGAGGTCCGCAGATCCCGCGGGCATCTGCACACCAAGCGCAGCGACAGACGCGCCATCAGCCACCACTACGACGTCGGCAACGACTTCTACGAGATCGTGCTCGGCCCCTCCATGGTGTACTCGTGCGCCTACTGGCGGGAGGGCGGCACCCTGGAGGAGGCCCAGCGCGACAAGCTCGAACTCGTCTGCCGCAAGCTCGACCTGAAGCCCGGTCGGCGGCTGCTCGATGTCGGCTGCGGCTGGGGTTCCATGGCCATCCACGCGGCGCGCGAGCACGGCGTGGGCGTCGTCGGAGTCACGCTCTCCCACGAGCAGGCCGCGTACGCCCGCAAGCGCGTCGCCGACGAGGGGCTGACCGACCGGGTGGAGATCCGGGTGCAGGACTACCGGGACGTCGCCGACGGGCCGTACGACGCCATCTCCTCCATCGGCATGGCCGAACACGTGGGCGCGGAGCGGTACTTGGAGTACGCCCAGGACCTGCACAGCCTGCTGCGCCCTGGTGGGCGGCTGCTCAACCACCAGATCGCCCGCAGGCCCCAGCGCGACGAATCGGCGTACGACGTCGACGAGTTCATCGACGCGTACGTCTTCCCCGACGGCGAGCTCGCCCCGATCGGCACCACCGTCACCCAGCTCGAACGGGCCGGGTTCGAGGTGCGCGACGTCGAGTCGCTCCGCGAGCACTACGCCCTCACCCTGCGTCGTTGGGTCGCCAACCTGGAGACGGCGTGGGCGCGTTCGATGCGGCTGACCAGCCCGGGGCGGGCCCGTGTCTGGCGGCTGTACATGGCCGCGTGCGCGCTCGCCTTCGAGCGCAACCGCATCGGCATCAACCAGGTGCTGGCCGTGAAGGCACCGGAGGGCGGCGCGTCGGGGATGCCGCTGCGGGCGCGTACCTGGGGGGCGCCGGATTCCTAGGAGTACGTACGAAGGGGCCCCGTCCGGTGACCGGACGGGGCCCCGACTGCCGTAGGGCTACTCCGACTTGATGGCCGCCAGCATGTTCAGGCGGGCCGCCCGCCGGGCCGGCCACAGGGCCGCGAGGACGCCGACCGCCGCGGCCAGGAGGAGGAAGGTCCCCATCCTCGTCCAGGGCAGGACCAGTTCGTACGTCGCCATCTTCGTGCCCAGCAGCTCACCGGCCGCCCAGCCGAAGAAGACGCCCAGGCCGATGCCGAGCACGCCGCCGAACAGGGAGATCACGAGGGACTCCAGGCGGACCATGCGCTTGATGCCCTTGCGGTCCAGGCCGATCGCGCGGAGCATGCCGATCTCCTGCGAGCGTTCGAAGACCGACATGGCCAGGGTGTTGATGACACCGAGGACCGCGACGATCACCGCCATGGCCAGCAGGCCGTAGAGCATGTTCAGCATCAGCGTGAACATCTTCGCGATGTCGTCCGACAGGTCCTGCTTGCTCTGGACCTTGATGGCCGGGTTGGTGCCGAGGGCCTTCTCCAGCTTGTCCTTGGTCGTGCCGGAGGCGCCGTCCGCCGTCTTCACCAGGACCTGCATGTCGCCCGGGTCGGTCATGTGCGGGGTGACGGTGCCGCTGTCGACGAGGATGCCGCGGATGAGCTCGTTGCCCTCGTAGACGCCGGAGACCGTCAGCGGGGTCGACTTCCCGTCCTCGTAGTGCGCGGTGAAGCTCGAACCCTCCTTCCAGCCGTGGGACTTGGCCGTGTCCTCGTCCACGACGACCTGACCGCCGCCCACCTTGAAGGCGCCGTTGTCCACCTTCAGGTCGGTCAGCTTCGCGATCGCCGCGCCGTTCACACCGGTCAGGGACTCGCCCGAGCCGTCGATGCGCGAGTAGACGTTGCGCAGCGGGCTGGTGGCGGTGACCTCGTCGGTGGCGGCGAGCTTCTTGTCGACGTCCGTCGACAGCTCGTTGCCGTTGGCCATGGAGACCACGTAGTCGGCCTTGATGGCGGACGACGCCATCTTGTCGATGGACTTCTGCAGGCTGCCCGCCATCACCGTCATGCCGGTGATGAGGGTGAGCCCGATCATCAGCGCGGAGGCGGTGGCCGCCGTACGGCGCGGGTTGCGCACCGAGTTCTGGCGGGCCAGCTTGCCCGAGATGCCGAAGACCCTGAGGACCGGCGCCGCGGCCGCGATCAGCGGGCGGGACAGCAGCGGCGTGAGGATGAAGACGCCGATGATGAGCAGGACCGCGCCGAGCCCCATCGGGGCCTGGCCGTCCGAGCCGTCCATCGTGGTGGCCGCGAGGACCACCGCGATGCCCGCGGCGCTGAACAGCGCGCCCAGCGTGTTGCGCAGGACCAGCGACTTGGTCGTCGCCTTCGCGTGGACGCTGCTCATCGCGGCGACCGGAGGGATCTTCGCGGCGCGGCGGCCGGGCAGCCATGCCGCGAGCATGGTGATGACGACGCCGACCGCGAGGGCGGTCGCGACCGTGCCCGGCGTGATGATGAGCGGGCCGTCCGGGACGCTGCCGCCGAGCGTGCCCATCAGGGCGCGCAGACCGGCACCGATGCCGATGCCCGCGACCAGGCCGGTGACGCCCGCGACCACGCCGACCACGAAGGCCTCGATGAGCACGGACCGGGTCACCTGGCGGCGCGAGGCGCCGACGGCGCGCAGCAGCGCGAGCTCCTTGGTGCGCTGGGCGACCAGCATGGTGAAGGTGTTGGCGATGATGAACGTGCCGACGAAGAGCGCGATGCCCGCGAAGACCAGCAGGCCCTGCTTCAGCCCGCTCATCGACGAGGAGATCTGCTCGGCCTGGTCGTCGGCGAGCTTCTTGCCGGTGGTGGTCTCCACCAGCTTCGTGCCGAGCGCCTTGTCCAGGCCGGCCTTCAGCGCGGTCTGGGAGGTGCCGGCGGCGGCCTTCACGTCGATCTCGTCGTACGTGCCGGGCTTGCCGAACAGCTTCTGGGCGGTGGCCGTGTCGTAGAGGGCGAGGCTGCCGCCCGCGGCGACGTTGCCGTCGTCGGTGGTGAAGATGCCGCTGACGGTCGGGGTGAGGACCGGGCCGTCGACGGAGAGGCGGACCTTGTCGCCGACCTTGTACCCGGCGCGCTCGGCCGTCTTCGCGTCGATGGCGACCTGGTTCGCGCCGTGCGGCGCGCTGCCGGACTTCAGCGGGTACCGGGCGTCCTTGCCGCCCCAGTAGTTGCCGCCCTGCGACTGGAAGCCGCCGCCGATGAGCTTGCCGTCCTTGTCGGCGATGGCGGTGAAGCCGCTGACGACGCCGACGGTGTTCGCCGCGCCCGGCACCTTCGCGCTCCTGTCGAGCATGGCCTGGGTCAGCTCGGGCGCCTTGCTGATCGTATTGCCCTTGTCCTCCTGGTACTTGGCCGAGACGGCCACGTCGACCTGGTCGAAGCCCTTGGCCGAACTGTTCTGGTAGGCGTCGGAGATGGTGTTGGTGAAGACCAGCGTCCCGGACACGAACGCCACGCCGAGCATCACGGCGAGCACGGTCATCAGGAGCCGGGCCTTGTGCGCAAGGACGTTGCGCAGGGCGGTGCGGAACATCAGCTCGTACGGCCCTTCGCGTCGAACTGCTTCATGAAGTCCAGGACGCTGTCCGCGGTGGGCTGGTACATCTCGTCGACGATCCGGCCGTCCGCGAGGAACACCACCCGGTCCGCGTACGCCGCCGCCACCGGGTCGTGGGTCACCATGACCACCGTCTGCCCCAACTCCCTTACGGAGTTGCGCAGGAAGCCCAGCACCTCGGCGCCGGAGCGGGAGTCGAGGTTTCCGGTCGGCTCGTCGCCGAAGATGATGTCCGGGCGGGAGGCGAGCGCGCGGGCCACGGCGACGCGCTGCTGCTGTCCGCCGGAGAGCTGGGCCGGCCGGTGACCGAGGCGGTCCTTGAGCCCGACCATCCGGATCACCGTCTCCAGCCACTGCTTGTCGGGCTTGCGGCCGGCGATGTCCATCGGGAGGGTGATGTTCTCCAGGGCCGTCAGGGTCGGCAGCAGGTTGTACGCCTGGAAGATGAAGCCGATCTTGTCCCGGCGCAACTTGGTGAGCTGCTTGTCCTTGAGAGAGCCGAGCTCGGTGTCGCCGATGCGAACGGAGCCGGAGGAGAAGGTGTCGAGGCCGGCCACGCAGTGCATCAGCGTGGACTTGCCCGACCCCGAGGGGCCCATGATCGCGGTGAACTCGGCCTGGTGGAAGTCGACGGAGACCCGGTCGAGGGCGACCACCTGGGTCTCGCCCTGTCCGTAGATCTTCGACAGGTCCGTGGCTCGTGCGGCCACGGTGGCGGTGGCCCGGCCGGCGGCGACGGGTGTGGTGGTCACGGGAAGGAACTCCTCGCGGGACGACGTCATGAAGGGGACGTGTTCCATGGTGGTCGCCGTGCAAGCCCGTGTAGTCAGCCGCTGTTCCGGTTCCTGGGGGCGACTCGGGTCGGACCCCTCGCCGCGTAGTCATACCTGGGGATGACGGGGACCCCTGACTCCGCCGCCGGGCAGGTTGTACGTCGAGAACCGGTGGAGCACCCTCGTTCGGGCGGTGAAATTCCGTCATTCCGCATGCGCCACGAACCGTCGCACGCAAGGCTATTGGCAAGTGCGGATGGCTCTTACCGCGGGCTGATGCACCCTCAGACGTCAATAAAATAAGACAACATCGGTCCGCCGTTCCGCTGTTCGGGGGATGTATCCCGATAGGCTCGGGGCGCTCGAAGCGGAGCCCATGGCCTGCCCGGATGGTGGAATGCAGACACGGCGAGCTTAAACCTCGCTGCCCCTTCGCGGGCGTGCCGGTTCAAGTCCGGCTCCGGGCACTTCCACTCCTCGTTTCCGTGCATCCTTCATTGAAGACTTCACCATCTGAACGTTGACAGCGGGCCTGCGCCGGCCGGAGACTCACGTCAGAAATTGGTGAAAGAAATTTCACCAGACGAACATCGTGGCCATGGCGCCCACCCGAAGGGAACGACCGATGCGTACCACCGTCGGCATCATCGGAGCCGGTCCGGCCGGACTGCTGCTCGCCCGGCTGCTGCACAACGCCGGCATCGACTCGGTCGTGCTGGAGAGCCGCGACCGGGCCTACGTCGAGCAGCGCCAGCGGGCCGGAATCCTGGAGCAGGGCACGGTGGACGTGCTGCGCGCGGCCGGGGCCGGGGAGCGCATGGACCGGGAGGGCCTGCGGCACGACGGCATCGAGCTGCGGTATGCGAGGAAGCGCCGGCGTATCGACTTCCCCGCCCTCACCGGCGGCCGGTCGGTGATGGTGTACGCCCAGACCGAGGTGTGCAAGGACCTGATCGCGCTCCAGCTGAAGGAGGGCGGCCCGCTGCTGTTCGAGGCGGAGGCGCTCGCGGTCGAGGGCGTGGAGGGCGAGAACCCCCGTGTGCGGTTCCGGCACGAGGGCGCCGAGGACGTCCTGGAGTGCGACTACGTCGTCGGGTGCGACGGCTTCTGGGGCGTCGCCCGCAAGGCGATCCCCGAGGAGCTCACCCGCGTCTTCGAGCGGGCGTACCCCTTCTCCTGGCTCGGCGTCCTCGCCGACGTGCCGCCCTCGCACGACGAGCTCGTCTACGCCCGCCACGACCGCGGCTTCGCCCTGCTGTCCATGCGCTCCCCGTCCGTCTCCCGCCTCTACCTCCAGGTGCCCGAGGGCACCGACGCCGGGGCGTGGAGCGACGAGGAGATCTGGCAGGAGCTCGAGCGCCGCCTCGAGACCGAGGACGGCCGGCGGCTGGAGCGCGGCCCGATCACCCAGAAGTCGGTGACGCCCATGCGCTCCTACGTCCACGAGCCCATGCGGCACGGCCGGCTCTTCCTCGCGGGTGACGCCGCGCACATCGTGCCGCCCACGGGCGCGAAGGGCCTGAACCTCGCCGTCGGGGACGTCGTCACCTTCGCGCGGGCGCTGGCCCGCCGGAAGCAGACCGGCTCCGCGGATCTCCTGGACGCCTACTCGCAGACCTGCCTGCGCCGGGTCTGGCAGGCCGAGCGGTTCTCGTACGACATGACGGCCATGCTGCACGCGGCCCCCGGCGCCACGCCCTTCGAGGAGCGGCTCCAGCTCGCCCGGCTGGAGCGCATCGCCTCCTCGCGGGCCGCCGAGACCGACCTCGCCGAGGGCTACACGGGCTTCCCGCTGGCCTGAGTGATCTCCGACAGGTTCCGGCCATGTCGCAGATTGGTCATGACTGGGCCCCTGCGGTGAGGGGAATCACGGATCCGCGTAGCGTGTTGCGCAGCACGACGAGGGAAAGATCCTCCCCAAGCACTAGGGTCAATCCTTTGCCTACCTATTACCCTTGATGCCAAGGCCGCGTGCGCGGCCATGGAGGAGTGCAATGAGGAGCAGAAACCCGGTCTTCTCGCGACGGGGGTTCAGCCGCGACAACGGCTACGCGGGCTTCAACGCCGCGCCGCAGGCCGGGGGACAGGCTGTCGGCACGCAGGGCAACCCGTACGCCCAGCCGGCCGGCAACCCCTACGCGCAGAACCCGTACGCGCAGAACCCGTACGCCCAGCAGGGCCTGCAGGGCGGCGCCCCGCCCCAGGCCCCGGCCACCACCGGCCGGATGACGATGGACGACGTCGTGCTGCGCACGGCGACGACGCTCGGCACCCTGATCGTGACGGCCGCGCTCGCCTGGGCGCTGCTGCCGGTCGACGACGCCCACATCAGCCGGTCCTACGGCATCGGCATCGGCGCCGCGCTGGTCGGCATGGTCCTGGCGTTCGTCCAGTCCTTCAAGCGCAAGGCCTCGCCGGCGCTGATCCTGACGTACGCCGCGTTCGAGGGTGTCTTCCTCGGCGTGGTCTCCAGCATCGTCGACCAGCGCATCGCGAGCGGCGCGGCCATGCAGGCCGTGATCGGCACGATGGCGGTCTTCGCCGGTGTGCTGCTCGCCTACAAGGCCGGCTGGATCCGCGTCAACCGCCGCTTCTACGGCTTCGTGATGGCGGCCGCGATCGGCTTCGTGCTGCTGATGATGGTGAACCTGCTGTTCGCCGTCTTCGGCGGCGGTGACGGCCTCGGCTTCCGCAGCGGTCCGCTCGGCGTCTTCTTCGGCGTCGTCGGCATCCTGCTCGGCGCGTGCTTCCTCGCCCTGGACTTCAAGCAGGTCGAGGACGGCATCGCCTACGGCGCGCCGAAGGACGAGGCGTGGCTGGCGGCCTTCGGCCTGACGCTGACGCTGGTGTGGATCTACATGGAGTTCCTGCGGATCATCGCGATCCTCAACAGCAACGACTAGCGGTCGCGCGGCGACCGCCGCGCGTGCAGCAAAGGGCCCCGGGTTCCCCCCGGGGCCCTTGGTCGTCGTCCAGTTGCGCGCCTAGAGCAGTTTGCGCGCGGCCCTCCTCATGTCGTACTCATGAACAATCGCCTTGGCGTGGCCGTACGCGAGGTTGTGTTCGTGGCGGAGCCAGCTGACCTTCTCCTCGAAGTTGAAGAGAGCCGGGCCATCTTCGACGGCGCGAAGCCAGTCGGTGACTTCACGACCGGTGCAGTGGGGGATGCGGGCGAGCAGGTTGCGATGGGTCTCCTCGGAGAAGACTTGGGACATCGGCGCCTCCGGACGAAAAAGGGGATGTAAGCCGGTCCTTCAGGTCACGGTGCCTGAGCGTTCGCCTGTTGGCAACAGTGCGACGGCGCGTACGCTCGGTTCGTGGTTGATACGACGCCTCTGACCCGTGCCGTGGATCATTTCGCCGACCGTCTCCGGGCGGCGCCGCAGAGCCGGCTGCAGCGGGGGGCCGCTGCGGAAGCGCTGGCGCTGGCAAGGGAGTTGAGCTGGCGGGCGCAGGCTCTGGAGGAGCCCGGAACCGAGCCGCGGGAGATGCCCGACGCCGGGATGTTCGCCGCCGCTGATCAAATCACCGTCGCGGTTCATGACTTGGCCCTCGTGCTGGATGACGAGGGCCAGGTCGATGAGGCTGTGCGGTTGGTGGGGGAGGCGCAGGATCGGGCCGGGGTGTGAGGCTCGTGTGCGGCTGCGGGTCCGTCGTGGCTGGTCGCGCAGTTCCCCGCGCCCCTAAAGGGACGCGATGACCCTGTCCGCCAGGATGTAGACATTGTCCGCGCCGCACTCGAACGTCAGCGTGTACGCGCCCGAGATGCCCGAGCCGCCCAGGAGGACCGGGGTCTCCCCGGAGCGGAGGGCTGCCGCGAGGCGCTCGGCGGTCTCACGGTGGCCCGGCGTCATGCACAGCGTGGTGCCGTCGGCGAAGACGTAGACGTCGAGGGTGCCCAGCGGGCCCGGGCGGACGTCGGCCAGCTCGACGCGGGACGAGGCCAGTTCCTCCAGGGTGGCCACCGTGCGCTCATGGTCGTTCACGACCGGTGACTGGACCGGGACGAAGTCCGGGTGGGAGGGGTGGCGGCGGCGGGCGGCGGCCAGTTCGGGCGACTCGCCCGTGAACTCGTCGGCGTCCGCGGTCGGCTCGCTCACCGGCTCCAGGCCCACGAAATCGGCCTGCCGGGGCAGGAACAGCTCACTGTCGGGCAGGCCCAGCAGCGAAGGCGCGTCGGAGGCGTCACGGGCCTCCTGCGCGGCCCAGAAGGCCCGCGCCTCGGCGAGCTCGCGCTCACGCTCCTCGGCGAGCGCCGCGGCCACCGCGGCGCGTATCTCGTCGGTCTCGGCGGAGCGGGCGGCCGGTACGAGACCGCGCGCGGAGTTGTGCTCGGCGAGCTGGGTGTGCAGTACCGCGACCTCACGACGCAGCACCATGAGCGTGCGCAGGACGGCGACACCCACGGCGCCGGTGGCGGCCGTGATGACCAACAAGGCGATCGGCATGGCGCTCACTGACGTACTCCCGGTTCAAAGTCGACCCCCGACTTCCTACATCAGCTTGAAGGGCGGACTAACCAGCTGTCAGTGCGTAACGTCACGAAACGGGCAGGACTTTGGGTCCTGCGTTTACTGGCGTAACGGCGCTGACCTGCGTAGATCCCCTCCCCAAGGGAGATAGGTCACATCCTGGGGGAGATTGGATCACAAAACGACCCGGAGGCCGGGGGATTCCCGGACTCCGGGCCGTCAACTCACGGTGTGTGCTACGGCGGTTACCGAGAGGTTCAGCTGAGGCGCTCGATCACCATCGCCATGCCCTGGCCGCCGCCGACACACATCGTCTCCAGACCGAACTGCTTGTCGTGGAACTGGAGGGAGTTGATGAGCGTGCCGGTGATGCGGGCTCCGGTCATGCCGAAGGGGTGGCCGACGGCGATGGCGCCGCCGTTCACGTTCAGCTTCTCCAGCGGGATGCCGAGGTCGCGGTAGGAGGGGATCACCTGGGCGGCGAACGCCTCGTTGATCTCGGCCAGGTCGATGTCGTCGATGGTGAGTCCCGCCCGCTTGAGGGCCTGGTTGCTCGCCTCGACCGGGCCGAGGCCCATGATCTCGGGGGACAGGCCCGAGACGCCGGTGGACACGATGCGCGCGAGCGGGGTGAGGCCGAGCTCGCGCGCCTTGGTGTCGCTCATGATGACCACGGCCGCCGCACCGTCGTTCAGCGGGCAGCAGTTGCCCGCGGTGACCATGCCGTCGGGGCGGAAGACCGGCTTGAGGCCGGAGACGCCTTCCATGCTGACGCCGGCGCGCGGGCCGTCGTCCTTGGAGACGACCGTGCCGTCGGGGAGGGTCACCGGGGTGATCTCGCGTTCCCAGAAGCCGTTCTTGATGGCTTCCTCGGCGAGGTTCTGCGAGCGGACGCCGAACTCGTCCATGTCCTGGCGGGTGACGCCCTTGACGCGGGCCAGGTTCTCGGCGGTCTGCCCCATCGCGATGTAGGGGTCGGGGACCAGGCCGTCCTCGCGCGGGTCGTGCCAGGTGGTGCCCTCCTGTGCGGCGACCTCGGCGGTGCGGGCCTCGGCCTCGGCGAAGAGGGGGTTGTGCGTGTCGGGGAGGCTGTCGGAGTTCCCCTTCACGTACCGGGAGACCATCTCGACGCCGGCCGAGATGAAGACGTCGCCCTCGCCGGCCTTGATGGCGTGCAGGGCCATGCGGGAGGTCTGCAGGGAGGAGGAGCAGTACCGGGTGACGGTGCAGCCCGGGAGGTGGTCCATTCCCATCTGCACGGCCACGATGCGGCCGAGGTTGTTGCCCTGCTCGCCGCCGGGGAGGCCGCAGCCGAGCATCAGGTCCTCGATGTCCTTCGGGTCCAGCTCGGGGACCTTGGCGAGGGCGGCCTGGATGATCGTGGCGGTGAGGTCGTCGGGGCGCAGATCCTTGAGAGAGCCCTTGAAGGCGCGGCCGATGGGAGAGCGGGCGGTCGAGACGATCACGGCTTCGGGCATCACGGCTCCATTGGCGTACGTGTGGGGATGGGCAGGGCTGCTTGGGAAGTTACCCGTACGTATGGTCAGGGTCACGGGTAGCGCGGTGTGACCCTGGCCGCAGTTTTCTAAGCGCTTGCTTTGCTCACGCTCCGCCGGAGGCGGCACCCCCTGACAGCCTGGTGCGGGACGGCGCCGTCTCCGGCTCCTGCACCCGGCGCCTGCGCCTGCGCTTGAGCAGCGCCCATGGACCCCGCGGCCCCGTCGGCATCGCCGCCGTGACCTCCGTGCCCGCCTCGGACGCGGCCTCCGCCGCCGCCCGGGCGACCGGGAGGAAGCCCTCGCGCCGGGAGACGTCGGGGCGCTCCTCATCGGCCGGCCACAGGCCGAGGGTCGCGCAGACCGTCGGGAGGACGGCCATGGCGGCCGTCGCGTAGCCCTCCGCCGAGGGGTGGTAGTTGTCGGGGCCGAAGAGCTCGCGGGGGTTGGCCTCGAACTCGGGGCCGAGCAGATCGCCCAGCGACACCGTGCGGCCACCCTGTTCGACGGTGCCGATCGTCTGGGCCGCGGCGAGCTGGCGGGAGGACCGGCGGGCCAGCCAGCGCAGCGGCTGCTGGACGCGTTCCACCGTTCCCAGGTCGGGGCAGGTGCCGACGACCACTTCCGCGCCGGCCGTGCGCAGCCGCCGCACCGTCGAGGAGAGATGGCGCACGGAGCGGGTCGGCGGCATGCGGTGGGTGACGTCGTTCGCGCCGATCATGATCACGCAGACGTCGGGGGTGCGGGCCGGGTTCGCCAGGACCAGGGCCACCTGGCGGTCCAGGTCGTCGGACATGGCCCCCGGGAGGGCCACGTTGTGCAGCTCCACCGGGCGCTCGGCCACCGCCGCGAGGCCCGAGGCGAGCAGCGCCCCGGGTGTCTGGCCCGCGCGGTGGACGCCCTGGCCCGCGGCCGTGGAGTCGCCGAGCATCGTCAGGCGCAGGGGCTGTTCGTCGGGGGCTGTGTAGGCCGTGCCGTACAGGCCGTCCGCCACCGGGACGCGTCCGCTGGTGCCGTTGCCCACGTGCCGCCTGGCCATGTGGACCTCCGCCAGCAGCAGTCCCACGGTGGCCGCGCCGGCCAGCCCGATCCCGCCACCGCCGAACGCCGCACCGGCCGCGATCCGCCGGGCCACCCTCGCCCTCGACATGCTCGTCATACGCCGCCGCCACCTCCTGCTAGCCGTACATCCACTCCTTGCCCCGTACCGACCGTCCGCCAATCTCAACGGCGCGTGCCGGACCCCTGTGAGCCGTAGGCTGGCGGAACCATCACAGCCACATCTTTTGCAAGCATCCGGAGACAACGGTGCAATTCCACGACTCGATGATCAGCCTCGTCGGCAACACCCCGCTGGTGAGGCTCAACAGCGTGACCCAGGGCATCAGGGCCACCGTCCTGGCCAAGGTCGAGTACTTCAATCCGGGCGGCTCGGTGAAGGACCGCATCGCCCTGCGCATGATCGAGGCGGCCGAGAAGAGCGGGGAGCTGAAGCCGGGCGGCACCATCGTCGAGCCGACCAGTGGCAACACCGGCGTCGGCCTCGCCATCGTGGCGCAGCAGAAGGGGTACAAGTGCATCTTCGTGTGCCCCGACAAGGTGAGCACCGACAAGATCAACGTGCTGCGGGCGTACGGCGCCGAGGTGGTCGTCTGCCCGACCGCCGTGGACCCCGAGCACCCGGACTCGTACTACAACGTCTCCGACCGGCTGGTTCGCGAGACGCCCGGCGCCTGGAAGCCGGACCAGTACTCCAACCCCAACAACCCGCTCTCCCACTACCACTCCACGGGCCCCGAGCTGTGGAAGCAGACGGAGGGGCGGATCACCCACTTCGTGGCGGGCGTGGGCACCGGCGGGACCATCTCGGGCACCGGCCGCTATCTGAAGGACGCCAGCGACGGCAGGGTCCAGGTCGTCGGCGCCGACCCCGAGGGGTCCGTGTACTCCGGCGGCTCCGGGCGGCCGTATCTCGTCGAGGGCGTCGGTGAGGACTTCTGGCCGACCGCCTACGACCGGACCGTGGCCGACGAGATCGTCGCGGTGTCCGACAAGGACTCCTTCCAGATGACCCGCCGGCTGGCCAAGGAGGAGGGGCTGCTGGTCGGCGGCTCCTGCGGGATGGCGGTCGTCGCGGCGCTGGAGGTCGCCGCGCGGCTCGGCGAGGACGACGTCGTGGTGGTGCTGCTGCCCGACAGCGGCCGCGGGTACCTCAGCAAGATCTTCAACGACGAGTGGATGGCCGACTACGGCTTCCTCGAGGACACGGGCCCGAGCGCCCGCGTCGGCGACGTCCTGAACGACAAGGAGCACGGCGCCATCCCGTCCCTCGTCCACATGCACCCGGACGAGACCGTCGGGGAGGCCATCGAGGTGCTGCGCGAGTACGGCGTCTCGCAGATGCCGATCGTGAAGCCGGGCGCCGGCCACCCGGACGTCATGGCCGCCGAGGTCGTCGGCTCGGTGGTGGAACGGGAGCTGCTCGACGCCCTGTTCGCCAAGCGCGCCTCCCTGGAGGACCCGCTGGAGAAGCACATGTCCGCCCCGCTGCCGCAGGTCGGCTCCGGCGAGCCGGTCGCGGACCTGATGTCCGTGCTGGGCCGAGCGGACGCGGCGATCGTCCTCGTCGAGGGCAAGCCGACGGGCGTGATCGGCCGCCAGGACCTGCTGGCCTTCCTGGCCAAGGGGAAGTAGCGGCGAACCCCGGGTGAACCGCCGGTGACCGCAGGGAAGTTGTGCCTGTCGACAACGTTCGCGGACTTCGCGGAAGTGGTACGAGGGCGTCACGTCCACGCAGCACACGCTTAACACGGGTCCTGCACATTAGGGGTGTCGGCAGGGCGGGGGAGGCTCCCCGCCCGGGCCGGCGCCGAACGTCCAAGGACCTCCGGAGCGGCTCCCGGACCTCCATGGACGCCCGGACGCGAGTACCGGCCTGACCGGTCAGCGTCCCTCGCGGGGACCGCCGTCGTCCCGCCCCCCGTTCGCGGGGGTGCGGCGGTCCCCGCGCACGACTTCCTCATTCCTCCCAGCGGTCCCCGCCCTTGTCCCGCCCGCGGCGGCCGAAGAGGTCGGGGTTGCTGCGGGCGGCCTGGACGAAGTTGACGCCGACGATGCCCGCCCAGGTGGCGAACAGGCCGGGCAGGTTGCCGAGCGAGCCGCCGATCGCGGAGAGCGGGATCGCGAGCACCAGCGAGACCAGGCCGAAGCCGAAGCGCTCACCCCAGGTGTCGCTCGACCGGGGCGCCCGGGAGCCCCGGGCCACCACCATCTGCTGCTCGGCCAGCTGCCTGCGTACCCGGCGCTCGACCGCGCCGTCGATGCGCTGGTCGACCTTCTCCAGGAACGAGTCGACCAGTGCGGACTCGTACTCCTGGCCGAGTTCCCTGCGCGCCTGCAGGGTGGCGTTCAGTTCCTTCTTGAGCTCGGCGTCCCGCGCGTCCATACCGGTCTCCATTCCCGTCATGGAAGACAACGGTAAGGAGCCCGGAGGAGTCCCGCACTGGGGTTAGCCCCCCTGTTCGGGGCGGGGGTGTCCCGCCGCCCGGGACACCCCCGCAGGTCACTTCGCCAGGCCGTGCTGCTTGGCGTAGGCGTCGGCCACCTCCTCGGGGTCCTTCTTGTCCTTGTCGACCAGGCGGTTGAGCTCGGTGAGCTGGGCCGTGGTCAAGGCGTTGCCGAGGCGGGCGAGCGCCTTGCGGACGGTGTCGTCGGCCTTGCGGTCGGCGACCAGCGGCACGATGTGCTGGCTGGGGATCAGGTTCTCGGGGTCGGTCAGCACCACCCAGCCGTTGGCCTCGATGTCGGTGTCGGTGGTGAAGAGGTTCGCCACGTCCACGTCGCCCTTCTTCAGGGCGCCCTTGACCAGCGGGCCGTCCGAGTCGAGCGACTTGAACTCCTTGAACTCGACGCCGTAGACGTCCTTCAGGCCGACCGCGCCCACCCGGCGCTTCTTCACCTCGGGGGCGGCGCCGACGACCAGCTTGCCGTTCTGCTTCCTGAGATCGGCCAGCGAGGTCAGGCCGTACCTCTTCGCCGTCTCACGGGTGACCACGAAGGCGTCGGAGTCCTCGGCCGTGCCGTAGGGCAGGATCTGCAGGCCCTTGGGCAGTGCCAGGGCCAGGGCGTTCTGCATCGCGCCCTCCTCCGCGGCGGTGGACTTCGGGTCGAGGTAGTTGAGGAGCGCGCCCTGGTACTCGGGCAGGAGGTCGATGTCGCCGCTCCTGAGGGCGGGGATCACGATCTCGCGGGTGCCGAGGTTGGGGCGGACGGTGACCTTCACGCCGGACTGCTTCAGCACGGCCGCGTAGAGGTAGCCCAGCACCTGGTTCTCGGTGAAGTTGGCGGTGCCGATGGTGACTCCGCCCTTGCTGGAGCCGCCGCCGCCGGAGGCGGAGCCCTGGCCGTCGAGGGAGGTGACGCCGCCCGCGCAGGCGGAGAGGGCGGGGACGGAGGCGGCCGCGAACAGGCCGCCGAGGAGAGTGCGTCGGTTCATGGTCTGAGGCCCCTAGGCGGTGCGGTGGCGGAAGAGGAAGCGCTGGAGGCCGGAGAGGGCCAGGTCCAGGACGACGGCGACCACGGCGACCAGCACCGCGCCGCCGAGCACCTGCACCAGGTCGCGCTGGGCGAGGCCGTCGAAGACGTAGCGGCCCAGGCCCCCGAAGGAGACGTACGCGGCGATCGTGGCGGTGGCCACGACCTGGATCAGCGCCAGCCGCAGGCCCGTCATGATCAGCGGCAGCGCGAGCGGCAGTTCGACCTGGAGGAGGACCTGGTGGCCGCGCATGCCCTGGCCGCGTGCCGCGTCCCGTACGTCCGGGTCGACGGCCGTCATCCCGGCGTAGGCGTTGGTGACGATGGCCGGGACGGCGAGGGCGACCAGGGCCACGTACACCGGCAGCATCGACAGGCCGCCGGCCAGGAAGACCAGGACGACCAGGCCGACGGTGGGCAGCGCGCGGCCGAAGGACGAGAGGTTGATCGCGACGAAGGCGCCCTTGCCGGTGTGGCCGATGAGCAGGCCGAGGGGGAGGCCGATCGCGGCCGCGATGAGGGTCGCGAGGAGCGAGTACTGCAGATGCTCGGCGAGGCGGTGGGTGATGCCGTCGGGGCCGGTCCACTGGGCGCCGCTGGTCAGCCAGGTGCCCAGGTTCTTGAAGAGTTCGTACATCTCAGGCTCGCCTCCTGCGCCAGGGGGTCAGCACGTACTGGAGGGCGACCAGCAGGGCGTCCGCCACGACCGCGAGCAGGATCGTCAGGACCACGCCCACGATCACCGGGGTCGGGAAGTTGCGCTGGAAGCCGTCGGTGAAGAGCTGGCCGAGGCCGCCGTCGCCGATGTAGGTGGCGACCGAGACCAGGGAGATCGACATGACCGTGGCGATGCGGACGCCAGCCATGATCACGGGGAGCGCGAGTGGGAACTCGACGGTCAGGAGCGTGCGCAGGGGGCGCGTGCCCATCGCCTTGGCCGCCTCCTTGGCCTTCGCGGGCACCGAGTCCAGGCCCTCGACCGTGTTCCGCAGCAGCACGACCAGGGTGTAGACCGTCAGGCCGATCACCGTGGTGGTCCGGGTCAGTCCGCTGATCGGCAGCAGGAGCACGAAGACCGCGATCGAGGGGATCGTGAACAGGACGTTGGAGAAGCCGAGCAGGAAGCCGCGCAGCGGGCGGATGCGGTGGGCGATCACGGCGAGCGGGAGCGAGATCAGCACGCCGAACAGGACGGCGGTCAGGGCCGCCTGGAGGTGGGACACCGTCAGGCTGGTGAGTTCGTCGGTGTGGTCGCCTATCCACGACCAGTCGATGGTCATGCGGCCACCCGTGCGTCCGTGTGCGCCCGGCCGGCGTGCGCGTGGATGTCGTCGCGGGAGGAGACGCCGGTGAGGACGCCGGCCGCGTCGACGCGCGCGATCATGCCGGTGGGGGAGGCGACGGACTCGTTCAACGCCGACAGCAGGGAGTCACCGTCCGTCAGCGGCCGTACGGGGACCTCGGCGCCGGCGGACTTCCAGTGCCGGGGCCTGCGGGCCTCGTCGAGCACGAGGGTCCAGGCGCCGCCCTCGGGGGCCGGGCCCTGCGGGACGTCCGCGAGGGCCGTCAGCGACAGCAGCTTCAGGCCGCGCTCGGCGCCGAGGAAGTCGGCCACGAAGTCGTCGGCGGGGCGGGCGAGGAGCTCGGTGGGCGCGGCGCACTGCACCAGGTGGCCGCCGGTGCGGAACACGGCGATCTGGTCGCCGAGCCGCACGGCCTCGTCGATGTCGTGCGTGACGAAGACGATGGTCTTGCTCAACTCCTTCTGCAGACGCAGCAGTTCGTCCTGGAGCTGGGTGCGCACCACCGGGTCGACCGCGCCGAAGGGCTCGTCCATCAGGAGCACCGGCGGGTCGGCGGCCAGGGCGCGCGCGACGCCCACGCGCTGCTGCTGGCCGCCGGAGAGCTGGTGCGGGTACCGCTTGCCCGCGTCGGCCGCGAGGCCGACGGTCTCCAGCAGCTCGGCGGCCCGGGCGCGTGCCTTCTTCCGGCTCCAGCCGAGCAGGAGCGGCACGGTGGCGATGTTGTCGAGCACCGTGCGGTGCGGGAACAGGCCCGACTGCTGGATGACGTACCCGATGGAGCGGCGCAGCTCCGCGGCGTCCTGCCGGGTCACGTCCCGGCCGCCGACCTGGATGGTCCCCGAGGTCGGCTCGATCATCCGGTTGATCATCCGCAGCGTGGTCGTCTTGCCGCAACCGGAGGATCCGACGAGGACGGTCACGCCCGCTTCGGGCATCTCCAGGGTGAGATCGTGGACTGCTGTCGTGCCGTTGGGGAAGCGCTTGTGGACCGCGTCGAACTGGATCATGAGTTGTCCCTTGCCCGGCTGTATAACGTCATGCAGAGTTCTTGGTATCTGAATAGGTTGTCAACGGTTCGGAGTTAATCCGAGGTAACGGATGACCGCAGATCAAGATCGGATGTCCGGATTGATTGGGGTTTGAGCTTTATGTCGTCTCGGATCGTGGACACTCCGGATGTCGTGTCTCAGGGCCACACCTGCCTGGTGGTCCTCGACGGGATCGGTCTCGGCATCGCCGACGTCGTACGCCTCGCCGAGGGAACCGCGCGGCCGGTGCCCGGCACCGACGCGATGAAGCGGGTGACGGTGTCCTGGGACGCCGCCCGGCAGATCGCCGCGACCGGACGCGTCTACGGCCGCTCCACCGGCGTGGGCGCCAACCGGAACGAGGACGTGCCCACCGACACGGCGGCCGAGCACGGGCTCAGGCTGCTGCGCAGCCACGCCGGCGCGATCGGCGACGAGCTGCCCGCGCGGGAGGTGCGGGCGATGCTCGCCGTCCGCGCCAACCAGCTGCTCGCGGGCGGCGCCGGCCTGCGGCCCACCGTCGTCACCGCGCTGTGCGAGGCGCTGGAGAGCGGCGCCCACCCGGTCGTGAACGAGTTCGGCTCGGTCGGCACCGGCGACATCGCCGCCCTCGCGCAGGCCGCCCTCGCACTGGCCGGCGAGGCTCCGTGGCGGGGGCCGGGCGCGCCCAAGCCCCAGCAGCTCGACAACAACGACGCGCTGGCCTTCATCAGCAGCAACGCCCTGACCCTCGGCCAGTCCGCGCTGGCCCTGCACGAACTGCGTTCCCTGGTGCAGGCCACCCAGGTCGTCGGCGCGCTCTCGCTGCTGGCCGTCGACGGCTCGCACGAGGCCTACGCCGCCCCGGTGCACGCCGCACGGCCGCACCGGGGTTCCAGCGAAGTCGCCCGCCGGATGCGCGAGTTGATCGGTGCGGCGGACCGGCCCACTCCGCCGCTCGGCCGGATCCAGGACCCGTACGGCTTCCGCTGCCTGCCGCAGATACACGGGCCGGCGCTGGACGCGGCGGACGACCTGGAGGAAGTCCTCCGCATCGAGATCAACGCGGCCGCCGAGAACCCGATGATCTCGTCCGAGGACATGGCGGCCTATCACCACGGCGGCTTCTACCAGGCCCAACTCGCGCTCTCGCTGGACCACTTCAGGCTCGCCGTGACCCAGGTGGCCCGGCTGTCGACCTCACGCCTGTCCACGCTCAACGAGCCCGGCTTCACCCGGCTGCGGCCCTTCCTCGCCAACGAGGAGCCCGCCGCCTCCGGCGTGATGATCCTCGAGTACGCGGCCGGGGCCGCCCTCGGCGACCTGCGTGCCTTCTCCGCTCCCGCGTCGCTCGGCCACGCTGTACTCTCCCGGGGCGTCGAGGAACAGGCCAGCTTCGCCTCGCTCGCCGCGCGTCAGACCCTGCGCGCCTGCCGCGCGTACCGTCTGGTCGTCGGCTGCGAACTCGTCGCCGCCGTACGGGCGCTGCGCCAGCGCGGTCTGCGGCCCGAGCCGGACCTGCCGGTGGGCCGTGCGCTGGAGTTCGCCGACTCGGTGCTGTCGCAGGACCAGGCCGACCGGCCGCTCACGGACGACGTGACGGCGGCGGCCGCACTGCTGGACCGGTTCACGGACATCTGGAGGGGGAGCGGGTCATGAGCGGGGAGAGGGATGTGAGCGTGGGGGACAGTCCTGCGGGGCGGCTGCAGGCGCTCTTCGAGGGGCACCGGCTGACGCCGACCCAGCGGCGCATCGCGCACAGCATGGTGCGGCGGGCCGCCGACGTGCCCTTCCTGTCCAGCGTGGAGCTGGCCGAGCTCGCCGGGGTCAGCCAGCCGTCCGTGACCCGCTTCGCCGTGGCCCTCGGTTTCGACGGCTACCCGGCGCTGCGCAGGCATCTGCGCGAGGTCGCGCCCGCCGAGCAGGCGTCCGAGACCGGCTCGTACAACGAGTACCAGCAGGCCGTCGAGGCGGAGATCGAGAACCTGAGGCACCTCGCGGAACTGCTGGCCGACCCGCGTCCGGTGCAGAGGGCGGGCCGGCTGCTCGCCGCGTCCCGGCCGCTGCCCGTGCTCGGCCTGCGGGCCGCCGCCTCCCAGGCGTACGGCTTCTCGTACTTCGCGGGCAAGGTCCACCCGGACGTCCGGCTGCTCAACGAGGGCGGCACGATGATCCAGGACCGCATCGAGGCCGCCGTACTGGCCGGGGCGAGCGCCCTGCTGTGCTTCGCGCTGCCCCGGCATCCGCGCGAGGTCGTGGACACCCTCGCCTTCGCCAAGGAGGCCGGGCTGACGGTGGTGACCGTCGCCGACTCCGCCTTCGCGCCGGTCGCCAAGGTCTCCGACCTGCTCCTGCCCGCAGCGGTCGGCACCGGGCTCGCCTTCGACACGGCGTGCGCGCCCATGCTGCTGGGCCGGGTCCTGCTGGAGGCCATGTGCGACGACCTGCCGAACGCGCAGGCCCGCCTGGAGGAGTTCGACGCGCGGGCGGCGGCGCGGGGGCTGTTCGTGGAGTGACCCCGTTCTTCCGCGCGGCGGCACCGCTTTAAGACTCGTCTCACGTTCGCTCACTAGCCTGCGCGACCGGATGGCTGTGCCGTACGGCGAGGAGGCGGAACGTGGCACGCGGAGATCGGGGAGCTCAGGGACTGGCCGGGTGGCGGTCGTCGTACGGGCCGGAGCCGCACCGCTGTGGTGGGCCGGGGTGTTCGCGGCCGGCGTCGGGGTGCTGGCGCCGGGGATCACCGGGCGCAGGATCGGGGTGATGGCCGGGGCGGCGCTGTTCGTCGTGGCGGCGGCCGTGGCGTCGTACGCGCGCCGGAAGCGCTATCTCTCCCTGGTGCGGTCGGCCGCGCGCGCCGGCAAGCACGACGTGCTCCAGGACCGTGCGGTGACCGTGCGCAACTGGCGCCTGGGGCACCGCTGGTGGCTGCTCGCGGCCTTCGTGGTGGCGCTGGTGAGCGCGTTCGCCGTGCCCGCCGCGGGCGGCATGCTGCTCGCCGGTGCCGGTACGGGTCTGCGGCTCAAGGCCGCCTGGCTCGGACGGCGCGAGCGGGACGGGGAGGCTCTGCTGTGGGTGCGGGTGGACTGGCTCGCCGCGAACGGCGGCCGCCCGGCCGGCAAGGCGGTCAGGGGGTACCGCAGCACGGGCATCGCGGCGGGCGACGCGGCCCCGGGCGGGGCGCGGCGCCGCACCGCGGCGCTCGTCTGAACTCAGACCTCCAGGTCGGCCTCGATCGACTTCAGCTGGTGGCGGGCCATCGCCAGGTTGGAGCGCTTGGCGTCGAGCACCAGGTACAGGAACAGGCCGTTGCCGCCGCGCCCGCTGATCAGGCGGATCAGGTGGTACTGGTCGCTCAGCGTGATCAGGATGTCCTCGATCTGGCCCTTCAGCCCGAGGTGCTCCATCGTGCGCATCTTGGCGCGGACCACGTCGGTGTTGCCGGCGGCGGCCACGTTCAGGTCGAAGCCCTTGCTGCCGCCCATCGTGCCCAGCGCCATGCCGCTGGTGTAGTCGACGAGCGCGACGCCGGTCGCGCCCTCGATGGAGGCGAGTGCTTCTTTGAGGCAGGTTTCGGTGTTGGCCATGACTGGTTCCTCGGTTTCCTCTCAACTTTCGGTGGCAGTGCGCGCGTTGGTCGTCGTCGTACGTGGCGCGCGGGTCGTTCTGGTCCGTGCGGCGGCCGTCTTGGCCGGCGGTTTGGCGGGCTTGGCCGGCTTCGGCCTGCTCGGGAGTGCGCTGCGGCCGTCGTGGAGTTCGGTGATACGGGCGGCCGCCCGCCGGCCCTCCAGCAGGAGCCGCCCGACGTTCACCCGGTCCTGGGCGAGCAAGGTCAGCACGGCCGAGTCGCCGGCCGCGTAGGTCGCGACGTAGCCGTACACACCCCGCACGAGCAGTTCGCGGAACTCCCCCTGCCCTGTCGCGTCCGCCAGCTTCACCGCCGCCCCGTACGCGGTCTCGATGAGCGTGGCGAGACCGTCCGGGTCGACGCCGGGGGTGTCCTGGGCCAGCACGCGCCCGTCGGCACCGGTCGCGAGCGCGCCCGTGAGCTGGGGGACGCGGGCTCTCAGACGGCGCAGCTCGTCGAGCATGTGGGGGTCGGCAGACATCCGGGGTCTCCTCTCAAAGGGCCTCCAGCGCATCCCTGAGCCTCTTCAGGAGCGTGATGTGGGGATCGGTCGACAGCTGAGCGAGGTCGGGCGGCGGCGGTGGCGGCTCGCGGCGCATCTCCACGAACCCCGCCGCCGTCAGCCGGCGGACGTCCACCAGCGTGTGGAACGCCAGACGGCCCACCGTGCGGGCGATGTCCGACGCCGTACGGGCGCCGTCCACCTGGCTCAGCACCGTCCGCTGGCGGCGGGTGAGGGCGGGGGCCGCCACCGGGTCCGCGCGGTTCAGGGGGGCCGTGTCCGGCTCCGGGTCGGGCCAGATGCGGTGCAGGAGGTCTCGGCGGCGCAGCGTCTCGCGCTCCAGGGCGGCCACCGGCACGGGGCGCTCCGGGCGGCCGGGGTGCGCGCTGCCGTAGCGGAAGCGACCGGGTGTGCTGCTGGACGCGAGGGCGAAGTAGGCGGCGTCGTACAGGGTCGCCAGCCGGCACAGCTCCAGCGTGCCGGGCGCGAGGAGACCGCCGTCGACCAGGAGACGGCCGGTGTCCCGGTCCTCGTCCGTCTCCTTCAGCGCCCGCTGCCAGTCCTCGGCGGAGAGGGTGCCGCGGGCCGTGAGGAGGACCTCCAGACCGGGCGCGAACGGGCTCTCGGCGTGCACGACCAGGCCCTCGGCGAGGTGGAGCGTGCCGTGCTCGCGGAACAGCACCCCGGTGGCCCGCTCGGCGGCGAGCCGGGTCAGCATCGGCGAGACGCCGCTCCACGCGCGCGTGTGGGCGGTCGCCCGGTCGCGCACGGGCAGGCGCGGCGGCTCGGCCGTCCGGGCGGTGGTCATGCCAGCACCAGCCGTTCCGCCATCTCGCCCAGCCGGATGCGGGCCAGCGCCAGGTTGCCCTCCGCGCGGGCCAGCCACAGGTGCAGGAAGACGCTGCCGTCGAAGGAGGCCCCCACGAACCGCAGCACGTGGTAGCTGTCCCGGTTGCTGACGATCAGGTCCTCGACCGGGGGGTCCGCGTCCGCGGCCACGCCGGCCTCGAGGTCGTCGTCCGGTGCGAACGCGTGCTGCTCGGCGGCCAGCCGGGCGATCTCGGCGGCCTCCGCCGCGGCCGTCTCCTGGTCGCCGCCCGGGGACTCCCCGACGGTGCCCAGGGCCAGCCCGCTCGTCCAGTCGATCAATGCGGCCCCCCGGGCACCGGGCAGCCTCATGGCTTCGAGCAGACACTCGTCGATTCCGGGCACCGTGGCTCCCCTCCCGCCTGCGGTTCGGCTGAGTGACGCCGAAACTACGCAACGTGTGCGCGAGGGGTGAGCGTTCTGGCATTTTCCGATGGAACTTGCGGCGGGGCACTAAGGTGGGTCAACTTGCCTGCATTTTTCAGTAGTTGACCACCAGATCCGCGGGCGTGCGTCAACGGCGCCCGGGTGTGCGGAGGGTGGTGAGCGCACTCGCGTGCGCCCCTCCGGATTCGGCCACGATCGCGTCGAGGCTCTGCGCCTCCCGTACCGTCGCGAAGGCGACGCCTCCGCCGCCGTCCGGCGCGAAGCCGTAGATTCCGGGCCGGGCAAGGGAGTTGTAGGCGTAGTGGTGCGCGAAGTAGTACGCACCCGTGTCCAGTGCCGCCGCGTAGTCCCCCTGCTCCAGCAGGGGCAGCGCGCGCCCCTCGGCGAGCAGGTCACCCGCGAAGCAGGCCGGTCCGGCGACGTCCTGCACGACCCCGGGGCCCTCCTTGGGGTGTCCCTTGCCGTCGTACGCGGCGATCCGCAGCGGCCAGGCCCCCGGCGCGTACACCGTCCGCGTCGCCACCTGCACGCCCGCGTGCGTGACCGCGACCGGCCGCCCGCCCGCGCTCTTGGCGTACTCCACCCGGGCCACCACCGTCCCGTGCTTGGCGAGCAGGGAGCGCCCGAACTCGGTGACCAGCCCGTACCGCCCGTCGAAAAGCCCCGGCACCGCCTCGCTCAGCAGCCGCGCGTACTGCGCGTAGGTCGGTGCCGTCCCGTCCGAGCCGAAGTTCACCGGCAGCCCGCCGCCGATGTCGAGCGTGTCGATCTGCGGGCGCCCGATCCGCCCGTTGATCTCCTCGGCGAGCGCGTACGTCTCGGCCACGCCCTGCGCCATCAGCGACAGCGGGATGCCCTGCGAGCCGGTGTGCGCGTGCAGCCGGCTCAGCCACGGGCGGTTGGCGTACGCCTGCACGACCCACTCCCGCGCCCCTTCGTCGCGCAGCGCCACCCCGAACTTCGAGGTCGCCGTCGCGGTCGAGGTGGCCTCGATCGACCCGCCGCCGACCTGCGGGTTCACCCGGATCCCGAGGGGGGAGCGGCTCGTCGCCGACCGCGTCAGGCCGTCGATGCGGTCCAGCTCCTGCGGGTTGTCCGCGTTGACGGCGATCCCCAGCGCCAGTGCCTCGCGCAGCTCGGCCAGGGTCTTCGCGGGGGAGTCGAGCACCGTCCGGGCCGGCGGTATCCCCGCCGCGCGCGCCAGCGCCAGCTCGCCGGGGCTCGCCACCTCCGCGCCGATGCCCTCCCGGTGGAGCAGCCGCAGCACCGGCACCAGCGGGGTGGCCTTCACCGCGAAGGCGTGCAGCACCGGCGTGCCGGGCGCCACCACCGCGTCGAACGCCGACCGCAGCTCGGCGGCCGTCTCCCGGATGCCGGTGACGTCGAGCAGCCCCACGATGGGGGTGCCGGGCCCCAGCAGCCCCTGTTCCACGGCGGCCCGTACCGCCTCGTCGCGCCGGTCCGCCCGGTCGCCGCCACTCGTCCGACTGTCCTTGCCGCTGTCCACCGCGTCCCCCGCGAGCTCGTCGCCGGCGCCGAAGTCACCGTTCGGTGCGTGCGCCGACGTATCCAGTGCATCCAGCCAAACATCCGCAGCTCGCCGACGCTGGCTCACGGATGTATTGACTAGTTCTATTCAGGAAGCCAAGATGTGAATAACGGCAGCAACAATCCGCTAGGAGGCAGACCATGTCAGGACCCCGCCCCGTACGAGCGCCGCGCGGTACGGAACTGAGCGCCCTGGGATGGCAGCAGGAAGCCGCCCTGAGGATGCTGCAGAACAACCTCGACCCGGAGGTCGCCGAGCACCCCGACAAGCTCGTCGTCTACGGCGGCACGGGCAAGGCGGCCCGCGACTGGCGCTCCTTCGACGCGATGGTGCGCACGCTGCGGACCCTCAAGCAGGACGAGACGATGCTCGTCCAGTCCGGCCGCCCGGTCGGCGTCATGCAGACCCACGAGTGGGCCCCGCGTGTCCTGATCGCCAACTCCAACCTCGTCGGCGACTGGGCCAACTGGGAGGAGTTCCGCCGCCTGGAGGCCCTCGGCCTGACCATGTACGGCCAGATGACCGCCGGTTCCTGGATCTACATCGGAACCCAGGGCATCCTCCAGGGCACCTACGAGACCTTCGCCGCGGTTGCCGCGAAGAAGTTCAACGGCACCCTCGCGGGCACGATCACCCTGACCGCCGGCCTCGGCGGCATGGGCGGCGCCCAGCCGCTCGCCGTCACCATGAACGACGGCGTCGCCCTCTGTATCGACTGCGACCCGCGCGCGATCGAGCGCCGCATCGAGCACCGGTACCTGGACGTGAGGGCCGACAGCCTGGAGCACGCCCTCCAGCTCGCGGTCGAGGCCCGGGACGCCCGCCGCCCGCTCTCCATCGGCCTGCTGGGCAACGCCGCCGAGCTGCTGCCGCGCATGCTCGCCGAGGGTGCGCCCATCGACATCGTCACCGACCAGACGTCCGCCCACGACCCGCTGGCCTACCTGCCGCTCGGCGTCGACTTCGACGACATGGCGGACGCCGCGGCCAAGGACCCGGCCGGCTTCACCACCCGGGCCCGCGAGTCCATGGCGAAGCACGTCGAGGCGATGGTCGGCTTCATGGACGCCGGCGCGGAGGTCTTCGACTACGGCAACTCGATCCGTGGCGAGGCCCAACTCGCGGGCTACGACCGTGCGTTCGCCTTCCCCGGCTTCGTTCCCGCCTACATCCGGCCGCTGTTCTGCGAGGGCAAGGGCCCCTTCCGCTGGGCCGCGCTGTCGGGTGAGGCGTCCGACATCGCCAAGACGGACAAGGCGCTCCTGGACCTGTTCCCCGAGAACGAGTCCCTCGCCCGCTGGATCAAGATGGCGGGCGAGCGGGTCCACTTCCAGGGCCTGCCCGCGCGTATCTGCTGGCTCGGCTACGGCGAGCGGGACAAGGCCGGCGAGCGCTTCAACGACATGGTGGCCTCCGGTGAGCTGGCGGCGCCGCTCGCCATCGGGCGCGACCACCTCGACTGCGGGTCCGTCGCGTCCCCCTACCGCGAGACCGAGGCCATGCTCGACGGGTCCGACGCGATCGCCGACTGGCCGCTGCTGAACGCCATGGTCAACGTCGCCTCCGGGGCGTCCTGGGTGTCCATCCACCACGGTGGTGGCGTGGGCATGGGGCGGTCCATCCACGCCGGGCAGGTGACCGTGGCCGACGGCACGAAGCTGGGCGGCGAGAAGATCCGGCGCGTGCTGACGAACGACCCCGGGATGGGTGTCATCCGGCACGTGGACGCGGGGTACGACATCGCGGACGAGGTCGCCGGCGAGCGGGGCGTGCGGGTTCCCATGCGCGAGGGTGACGACGCGTGACGCAGCCTGTGGCGACTGCCCGTCCAGGCAGCAGTTCCTTCCACTCGATGTGGCGCGAGCTGCTGCCGGTCGGGCGGCACCCCGACTCCCAGGGCTACCGGCGCTTCGCCTGGAGCGGGGCCGACTCGGAGTGCCGGGCCTGGTTCAAGGAGCAGGCCGAGGGACGCGGGCTCACGTACGAGGTCGACCGGAACGGGAACCAGTGGGCCTGGCTCGGGGATCCCGGTGCCGGGGACGCCGTCGTCACCGGGTCGCATCTGGACTCCGTGCCCGACGGGGGTGCCTTCGACGGGCCCCTCGGCGTGGTGTCCTCCTTCGCCGCGCTCGACGAACTCCGGGGCAGGGGCGTCCAGTTCGCGAGGCCCCTCGCCATCGTCAACTTCGGGGACGAGGAGGGCGCCCGGTTCGGGCTCGCCTGTGTGGGGTCCCGGCTCACCGCCGGGCAGCTCACCGTGGAGAACGCGCACCGGCTGACCGACGGTGACGGCATCAGCCTGCCCCGGGCCATGGAGTCCGCCGGGTACGACCCCGACGCCATCGGCGCCGACCCCGAGCGGCTCGCCCGTATCGGCGCCTTCGTCGAGCTGCACGTCGAGCAGGGCAGGGCGCTGGACCTGTCCGGCGACCGGGTCGGCATCGCCAGTGCCATCTGGCCGCACGGGCGCTGGCGCTTCGACTTCCGGGGTGCGGCCAACCACGCCGGCACGACCCGGCTGGTGGACCGGCGCGACCCCATGCTGTCGTACGCCGAGACCGTCCTCGCCGCCCGGCGCGAGGCCGAACTCGCCGGTGCCGTCGCGACCTTCGGCAAGATCGCCGTCGAGCCGAACGGCGTCAACGCCATCCCCTCCCTGGTCCGCGGCTGGCTCGACTCCCGCGCGGCCGACCAGGGCACGCTCGACACCGTCGTCGGCGGCGTCGAGCGGGCGGCCCGCGAGTACGCCGCCGCGCACGGCATCGACCTGGACGTCGTCCGGGAGTCCTTCACGCCCGTCGTGGAGTTCGACCACGCCCTGCGCGAGGAGCTGGCCCGCATTCTGGGCAAGGACACCGACATCTCCGTCCCCGTCCTGGGTACCGGTGCCGGACACGACGCCGGAATCCTCTCCGGGAGCATCCCGACCGCCATGCTGTTCGTGCGCAACCCCACGGGCGTCTCGCACTCCCCGGCCGAGTTCGCGGCCGAGGACGACTGCGTGGCCGGGGTGCTCGCACTCGCCGACGTACTGGAAGGACTGGCCTGCAGGTGACGCACACGCGGACGTACTGGCTGGAGCACGCCTGGCTCGACACATACGTCGAGCAGGGGGTCGCCGTCGAGGTGGCGGACGGCCGGATCGCGGCCGTCCGCACGGACGTGCCCACCCCGCCCCCCGGCGCCGAGATCCTGCGCGGACTGACGCTGCCGGGGCTGGCGAACGCCCACTCGCACGCCTTCCACCGCGCCCTGCGCTCCACCGTCCAGGTCGGCTCCGGCACCTTCTGGACCTGGCGCGAGGTCATGTACTCGTTCGCCGACCAGCTGACCCCCGAGAGCTACCACGCCCTCGCCCGCGCCGTGTACGCGGAGATGGCGCTGGCGGGGGTCACCGCCGTCGGTGAGTTCCACTACCTGCACCACGCACCCGGCGGCACCCCCTACAGCGACCCCAACGCGATGGGCGAGGCACTGATCGCGGCCGCCGCCGACGCCGGCATCCGCATCACCCTCCTCGACACCGCCTACCTCTCCTCCGGCTTCGGCGAGGCTCCCAACGTCCACCAGCTCCGCTTCTCCGACGGCAGCGCGGAGGCCTGGGCCGAACGCTGTTCAGTTCTCAAGGAACAGGATCACGCGCGGATCGGGGCGGCCGTCCACTCCGTACGGGCCGTGCCCGCCGGGCAGTTGGCGACCGTGGCGCGCTGGGCGGAGGAGCGGCGCGCCCCGCTCCATGTGCACCTGTCCGAGCAGACCGCCGAGAACGACGCCTGCCAGGCGGCCTACGGCTGCACGCCGACCCGGCTGCTCGCCGACCACGGCGTGCTCGGGCCGCGCACCACCGGTGTGCACAACACCCATCTGACGGACGAGGACATCGCGCTCGTCGGCGGCTCCGGCACCGGCACCTGCATGTGCCCGACCACCGAGCGCGACCTGGCCGACGGGATCGGCCCCGCCGTCGCCCTGCAGAAGGCAGGCTCGGCGCTCTCCCTCGGCTCCGACAGCCACGCCGTCATCGACCTGCTGGAAGAGGCACGCGCGATGGAGCTCAACGAGCGTCTGCGCACCCGCAGCCGGGGCCACTGGACCGCGGCCGCCCTGCTGCGCGCCGCGACCGCAGACGGCCACGCCGCCCTCGGCTGGGACGAGGCGGGCGCGATCGAGGCCGGTGCCCTCGCCGACCTGACGACGATCGCGCTCGACTCCGTCAGGACCGCGGGACCGCTGCCCAGACTCGGCGCCGAGACCGCCGTATTCGCCGCGTCCGCGGCGGACGTGCGGCACACGGTCGTGGCCGGACGGCACGTCGTACGCGACGGAGTCCACGCGCTCGTGCCGGACGTGCCGCAGGCGCTGGCGCAGGCCGTCGATGCCCTGCGCGGCTGACCGCCGCCCCGACCCCCGACACCCACGAGGACACGACGATGAGCAGCACCGTCATCACCAACATCGCCACGCTGGTCACCAACGACCCCTCCCTCGGTGACGGCTCCCCCCTCGGCCTGATCCAGGACGCGGCCGTCGTCGTCGACGGCGACCGCATCGCGTGGACCGGTGAATCAAGCAAAGCACCCGCCACCGACAATCGGTTCGACGCCGGTGGCCGGGCGGTCCTGCCGGGCTTCGTCGACTCCCACTCGCACCTCGTCTTCGCGGGCGACCGCACGCAGGAGTTCAACGCCCGTATGTCCGGGCGGTCGTACACCGCGGGCGGCATCCGCACGACCGTCGCCGCCACCCGCGCCGCGAGCGACGAGGAGCTGGCGGCCAACCTCACCCGCTACCTCGCCGAGGCGCTGCGCCAGGGCACGACCACCTTCGAGACCAAGTCCGGCTACGGACTCACCGTCGAGGACGAGGCCCGCGCCCTGCGCATCGCCTCCGCGCACACCGACGAGGTCACCTACCTCGGCGCCCACATCGTGTCGCCCGACTTCGCCGGCGACCCGGCCGCGTACGTCGCCCTGGTCACCGGCGAGATGCTCGACGCCTGTGCGCCGCACGCCCGCTGGATCGACGTGTTCTGCGAGAAGGGCGCCTTCGACGGCGACCAGGCCCGGGCGATCCTCACCGCGGGCAAGGCCAGGGGCCTGCACCCGCGCATCCACGCCAACCAGCTCTCCTACGGCCCCGGAGTGCAGCTGGCCGTCGAGCTGGACGCCGCCAGCGCCGACCACTGCACCCACCTCACCGACGCGGACGTGGACGCCCTCGCGAGCGGCCAAACGGTCGCCACCCTGCTGCCCGGCGCCGAGTTCTCCACCCGCGCCGAGTGGCCGGACGCCCGCCGTCTGCTCGACGCCGGCGCCACGGTCGCCCTGTCCACCGACTGCAACCCCGGCTCGTCCTTCACCTCGTCCGTCCCCTTCTGCGTCGCGCTCGCCGTACGGGACATGGGCATGACCCCCGACGAGGCCGTCTGGGCGGCCACCGCGGGCGGCGCCCGGGCCCTGCGCCGCGGCGACGTCGGCCGGCTGAACCTCGGCGCCCACGCGGACCTGATCGTCCTCGACGCCCCGAGCCATGTGCACCTCGCCTACCGGCCCGGCGTGCCGCTGGTCAGCGGCGTGTGGCGGCGGGGCGTGCAGGTGGTCTGACCCGGTGGGCCCCCGGCCTCAGCGGGCCCCCGCCCGCCACCGCTGCGCGGCGCCGCCGGTCAGCGGCCGCAGCGCCACCCCGTCGCCGTCGTAGGGCGTCACCGCGGTCTCGATGGCGATCGCGGGCCGGATGACGCCGTCGTCGTCGACGGTGAAGCGCAGGTTCTCGCCGTGGTCGCCGTGGGCCGAGTCGCAGTCCCAGATGCCCACGCCCCGGTCGACGTCGCCGCGGCTGTCGAGGCAGAAGCCGGAGTCGGCCGCGGACTGCACCACCCCGCGCGAGGCGTCGACGCGCCAGCGCTGGGTGCGGGAGCCGGAACAGGGAGTCGTCACCACGTCGGTGCCGTTCTCCAGGTCGCCGTCGCGGATGTCCAGGCAGAAGCCGGTGGCGACGTTCACGACCTGGGCGGAGGTGCCGTCCGGGGCGTGCGTGGGGGAGGGCGAGGGGCGGGGGGACTTCGAAGGCGGCCTGGCGCCGGAACTGTGCGTCGGGGACGGGGACTTGCGGGTCCGTGACGGCGAGGGCGACGGCGTGGGCGACACCGTCGCCGTGACCGTGACCTGCGGCGCGCCCGTCGGTGTGTGCACCGCGCCCACCGCCTGCTGGGGCGGCGCGGACGGTGCGCCGCCCCGCGTGAGAAGGAAGACGAGCAGCGGGGTGAGCGCCACGGCGAGGGCGAGCGCGACCAGCAGGAAGCGCCTCAGGGGCGGCCAGTTCGCCCCGTCCGCAAGGGCGTTGGGACGCGGCGCGTCGCTCGTCGCGTACGACGTGCCGGCCCATGGCAGCAGCCCGTCGGCCAGTGCGGCGCGCGGGGCGTCCCGCAGCGCCGACAGCTCCTCGTAGGCCGCCGTGCAGTGCGGGCAGTGCGCCATGTGGGCGTGCAGGTCGGCGCTGTCGCGCGGCGAGTCGGGCCGCACCGACTCCTCGATGAGCCGGCCGAAGTTGCCGCAGCTCGGGTCGTGCGAGACGGCGAGGCGGGAGCGCAGACAGACCTGCCTCATGGCCTGGAGCGCGGCGGCGGTCTCGTAGGCGACGTCCACGGGGGTCAGACCCAGCAGGACGGCCGTGCGCTCCGGTGTCTCCCGCTCCACGATGCCGTACCAGACCAGGCCCTGCGCGCGGGAGGAGAGCGCCTGGAAGGCGGTCAGCATGGGCGGCGTGGGGCCCTCGGGGCCCGATGTGCTCAGGACGAGCAGCAGACCGGGGTCGAGGCCGGCGGCGCGTTCGTCGGCGGCCCAGGACGCGGCCACCTTCCCGGTCAGCAGCAGGAGTTGCAGCCGCAGCGGAACCAGGGGCTCGGTGCCGCGGGCGGTCTGGCGGGCCGCCAGGGTGAAGGCCTGCGCGGCCAGTTGGCGGGCGGCGGCCTCGCTCGCCGTGCACAGCCGGGCGTAGTCGAGGACCGCCGGCTGATGCCGGGTGCGCAGCTCCTGCAGGGCCGGATAGACGGTGGGGGTGCTGGTGCGCAGCAGTTCGGTCAGCCGCGCGTCGGACGCGTCCGTATGCACCTCTTTGCGGGGGATACCCCCAGACCCCCGGCCGCCACCGGTCTCGACACCCTTGTCGGTCCCGTCGGCCCGAGCCATCCACCCGCCTCCTTGCACCCTTGCCGCCCGCCGGGCATCTGGCCTACCGGCGGGTATGGGGGCCCATAGTGAGGGATGGGAACCTCTGGGGAAAGGGTTTCTGTGGGTAACCCAAGAAACGCCTGAGCGCGGTGCGCCCCGGCGGTCCCGGGGCGCACCGCGCTCAGGCGGAGGCGTGTCACACGGCAGGCGTCACTCTTCGACGGTCAGGCCCTTGCGCAATCGCACCAGCGTCCGCGACAGCAGCCGCGAGACGTGCATCTGCGAGATGCCGAGCTCGTCCCCTATCTCCGACTGGGTCATGCCGGCGACGAAGCGGAGGGAGAGGATCTTCCGGTCCCGCGGCGGGAGTTCGGCGATCAGCGGCTTCAGCGACTCGACGTACTCGATGCCCTCGAGGCCGTGGTCCTCGTACCCGATCCGGTCCGCGAGCGCGCCCTCGGCGTCGTCCTCCTCCGGCTGGGCGTCCAGCGAGGAGGCGGTGTACGCGTTCGACGCCGCCATGCCCTCGACGACCTCGTCCTTGGACAGGTCGAGGCGCTCGGCGAGCTCGGCCACGGTCGGGGCCCGGTCCAGCTTCTGGGCCAGCTCGTCACCGGCCTTGGCCAGGTCGAGCCGGAGCTCCTGGAGCCGGCGCGGTACGCGCACGGACCACGAGGTGTCCCGGAAGAAGCGCTTGATCTCGCCGACGATGGTCGGCATCGCGAACGTGGGGAACTCGACACCCCGGGCCAGCTCGAAGCGGTCGATCGCCTTGATCAGACCGATCGTGCCGACCTGGATGATGTCCTCCATGGGCTCGCTGCGCGAGCGGAAGCGGGAGGCGGCGAACTTGACCAGTGCGAGGTTCAGTTCGACGAGCGTGTTGCGGACGTACGAGTACTCGTGCGTGCCTTCCTCGAGGGACTCCAGCCGCTCGAAGAGGGTCTTGGACAGCGCTCGGGCGTCTACGGGTCCCACTTCGTCGTACGGAGGGATCTCCGGGAGTCCGGCCAGCCCGGCAAGGGCGTCTGCGTCGCTGCCCTCAATGGGATCCAGATGTTCCGGAGAGGAAGCCGACGTCGCCTCCTGGGTGTGCGATGCGTCGAGCCGGGGTGACATGATGTCCTCCATCGTTCTCGGCATATGGCTGCCGAAGCCAGTGCGTGCACTGCGGTGTGCGGCGCCTCCAAAGCCGGCCGTGGCGAATACGTATCTCTAGCCCTACCTGCTTTCCTCCACCCGCCGCAAGTGCGTTCTGTGGGGATATGTCCGTTTGTGGGCGGATGTTCGGGTGTCGGAGAGTGTGAGGAAGGCGTAGTGTTCCAGGGCGTGAGTCAGCAGCCACGACGTCGGGAGAAAGACGGCATGGACCGTGGGACGGTCGGCAGCGCACAGTCTGGCCGGCTACTGGTGGAGGTCAGGGAAGAAGGCCCCAGTGCCGTCGTGACTCCGGCGGGTGAGTTGGATCACCACACCGCCGATCTGTTGCGTGAGCCACTCGAGGAATGCCTCGCCAAGGGATTCAGCCGGCTCGTCGTGGACTGCTCGCGGCTGGAGTTCTGCGACTCCACGGGCCTCAACGTACTGCTCGGCGCCCGCCTGAAGGCGGAGGCCGCAGGGGGCGGGGTGCACCTCGCGGGCATGCAGCCCGTGGTGGCGCGCGTCTTCGAGATCACCGGGGCGGAAGCGGTCTTCAGTGTTCATGACACGCTCGAGGCGGCCCTGGCCGACACGGCCGGCTGAGCCTCCGGCGGCCCGTGCCCGTGTTCCGGCCGGGCCGCTCCTGCATGACCGGCACTTTCCGGGCGTCCCGCCCCCGGTGTCGAACAAGGGGGTGTTCCGCCGGTTCGGTCGGGCAGGAGACATTCTGAACAAGTCGGTGGCGCAGCGACGAGTCCACCGTCGATCTACGTACTGACTCTTGAATCATGAACGGTGAATCGGTGAGGTGAAGCGCTGATGAGCACCACCCGGCCTTGCTCGCCGGGCGACCGCGGCCCGGAGCCCAGCGGCGCTTCCGTGGCGTCCGAAGGTGACGTGTCCGCATCGTCGGCCGCGCCCGGGTCGCCCGGGGGTGGCCAGGTCCGCAGGCTGAGCTTCGACGGCGAGAGCGGCGTCGTGCCGCTCGCCCGCGACTTCACCCGCCAGGCGCTGTACGCGTGGGGCTGGCTGCCCGCCGCCACGGCCGACCGGCGGGCCGCCGCCGAGGACGTGCTGCTCGTCGTCTCCGAGCTGGTCACCAACGCCTGTCTGCACGCCGAGGGCCCGGACGAGCTGTGGATCACCTGCGACAACAAGGTCATCCGCCTCGAGGTCTCGGACAAGGGGACGGGCCAGCCGGCCCCGCGCACCCCGCACCGCGCGGGCCGCCCCGGCGGGCACGGCATGTTCATCGTGCAGCGGCTCTGCCTGGACTGGGGCGTCGTACGGGCGCCGGGGGTCGCGGGCAAGACCGTGTGGGCGGAGCTGGGCGCGCCCGCGTAAATCGCTTGGCCGGCCCGGGAGCGCCTGCCTACTCTCGTCCGCAACGCGCTGACGGAGACAAGTAGCCCGGACCCACGCGAGCCGAGAGAGCCGCCCCCGCTGTGACGGCGGCCTCGCGTCCCGGTGCCAATCCCCTCCCGAGTGCGGGGAGGCAATGCCCCGCCGGCCGGCCCCCGTCATCGGGCCAGAACGAGACCGTCCCGCGGGCGTGCATCGCCTACGCAGGACGGTGAAGGCGTGGTGGCACCGCGAGCACCCTCTCGCCCACGCCCCGAGGGAACAGCCCCGGGGCGGTGCGTACCGCTCCGGACGACCGGACGGAGCGCGAGATGCTCGACGTCACCCTCATCCGACGCCATCCCGACCAGGTCCGCGAAGGTCTGCGCAAGCGCGCCGTCGACGTGGACATCCCGGCCTTCCTCACCCTGGACGCCGAGTTCCGCGAGGCCCGCGCGGCCGTGGAGCGGCTGCGCGGCGAGCGGCGGCGCATCTCGGCCGACATCGCCGTGCGGCGGCGGGCGGGCGAGGCGGCCGGGGAACTCCAGGCGGAGGCAAGAGATCTGGCCGGCCGGCTGGCTGGGGCCCAGGCCGCACTCGGCAGGCTGGCCGGGCCGCACCAGGACTTCCTCGACGGCCTGCCCAACCTCCCGGACGACGACGTCGTCGCGGGCGGCAAGGAGAACAACCAGGTCGTACGGACCGCGGGGGCGCCGCCCGCCTTCGGCTTCGCGCCCAAGGACCACGTGCAACTCACCGAGGACCTTGGGCTCGTGGACCACAGGCGGGGCGCGGCGCTCGCGGGCAACGGCTACTGGATCTACCGGGGCGAGGGCGCCGCCCTGGAGTGGGCGCTGCTCAACCACTTCCTCGACACGCACCGTGCGGCGGGCTACGAGTTCGTGCTGCCGCCGCATCTGCTGACGCACGAGGCGGGCTACGCCGCAGGGCAGTTCCCGAAGTTCGCCGACGAGGTCTTCCATGTGGACGACCACTTCCTGCTGCCCACGGCCGAGACCGCGCTGGCGAGCCTGCACCGCGGCGAGACCCTCGACGAGCGTGAGCTGCCACTCAAGTACGTGGCCTACACGCCCTGTTACCGCAAGGAGAGCGGCGGTTACCGCACCGCCGAGCGCGGCACACTGCGCGGCCACCAGTTCAACAAGGTCGAGCTGTTCCAGTACACGCGCCCCGAGGACTCGGCGGCCGCCCAGCTCGAACTGCTGGCCCGCGCCGAGGAGTTGGTCGCCGCGCTGGGCCTGCACCACCGGGTCACCCAGCTCGCGGCCGAGGACACCAGCCCCGCCCAGGCCAAGACGTACGACGTGGAGGTCTGGCTGCCCGGCCTCGGCGGCTACGCCGAGGTCAGCTCGGTCTCGAACGCCCGCGCCTACCAGGCCCGCCGCGGCGGCGTCCGCTACCGCCCGCAGAACGGCGGGAAACCGGCGTACGTGCACACGCTCAACGCCTCGGGCCTCGCCACCAGCCGTCTGCTGCCCGCGATCCTGGAGCAGCACCAGCGGGCCGACGGCAAGGTCGCGGTGCCGGAGGTGCTGCGGCGGTGGGGACTGCCCGAAGTGCTGGGCACCACCCGCACACGGGCCCCGGCCCGCCCCTGAGTTACCGAGGGTCACCCTCTCCACCCGGCACACCACCCGTGCGCGCCGGATCCCCACAACTCCGGCGCGCACCGTCTCTTCCCTCCTCAAGACCCCGGGCGTACCTTGACGGCCAAATCTGATGTGCCGTCAGGAACTCGCAGAGGGAGCGGAACCGTGTCGTACCGGAAACGAACCGCCGCGTTCGCGTCCGCCGCGGCCCTGGCCGGCTCGGTGGTGCTGCTCACCGCCCCCGCAGCCGAGGCCAAGGTCGTCGACGTCAACTACCAGTGCAAGACACCGATCGGGAACAAGAGCGCCGTCTCGCCCATCGACATCAAAGGCGTCAAGAGCGGCGGCGGCTACAAGCTGACCATGTCCTGGCAGAAGGGCGTCTCATCCAGCCCGGTCGAGCTGGGCAAGGGCGCGATGAGCCCGAGCGCCGTCATCAAGGTCGGCGGCGCCGACAGCGGCACGGTGAACGTCTCCGGGCCCGCCAACCAGGCCGCCATCCCGGCCAACACCCCCATCAAGATCAACGACTTGACGGGTACGTACACGCCGCGGAAATCCGGCAGCGTCACCTTCACGCCGGGCGTGCTCACCATCAAGGCGCTGGGCACCACCACCACCTGCACGCCGTCCAACAGCCCCGGTCCGGCACTGACGCTGGACGTGACGGCGGCGAGCGGCGGCTCCTCCGGCGGCACCAGCCAGAGCGGCAGCGAGTCGGGTTCCTCCCTCCCGCAGACCGGCCCCGACGACTCCGCCATCGCGCTCGGCACGCTCGGCGGCACCGTGCTCCTCGTGGGCGCGGCGGGCGCGCTGTGGATCACGCGGAGGAACCAGCAGGCCCAACGCTGACCACTGCCACGACCGCTGGAGCCGCCGGATGTCGCCTGCCGCCCGTGTCCTGTTCGTGTCCCTGCTGCTGGTGCTGGCCGCCGCCCCGCCGGCCCGGGCCGACGACGGCTGGTCCCTCGCGCCGGCCGGCGGCGGGCGCCCGTCCTTCTACGCCGAGGGCGCGCCCGGCGCGGTGCTGCGGGACACGGTGTCCGTGACCAACCGCGGCGCCCGGGGGGTCACGGTACGGCTGAGCGGCAGCGGCGTCGACGTCACCTTCGCCGAGAGCCGGGTGCGGGTACCGGCCCGCACCCGCGCCGACGTCCCGTTCACGGTCGGCGCGCGCGAGGACCGCACCGGCTCGATCGTCGCCCGCGGCAGCGACGGCCGGACGGCCACGGTCCCGGTCCGCCTGCGGGTGGGCGGACCGGCCCTGTCCGCGCTGACCGTCGAGCACGTCGCGGTGCACGGAGACGGCATCTCCTACGAGCTGGTCAACCGCGGTACGACCACCCTCGTACCGCGTCTGGCCGTGCACGCGGACGGTCTGTTCGGACCGGTCCTGGACCGCGCCCCGCGCACCCTGCCGGTGCACCTCGCGCCCGGCCGCCGTGTGCGCCTCACCGAACCCTGGTCCGGCCGTCCCGCCCTGGACGCGGTCGACGTACGCCTGACCGTCACGGCACCGGGCGGCGCGCACGACGCGGCCGGAGCGTCGGCACGGTTCGTGCCCTGGGCCGCGGTGACCGGAACCGCGGCCGCGGCGACCGCCGGGACCACGCTGCTTCTCCTACGACGTCGCAGGCGCCGTACGGCCGACGGTGAGGCGCCCGAATCCCCGCGTACGGAAGTCGAGTTGACGGGAGCGGCGACGTGAACCGCAAGGTGTGGACGGCGGCCGTGCTCGCGCTGCTCCTGCTGGCTGTGACGGCGGGTCCGGCGACGGCGGACGGGCCCGGAGTGAAGCTCTCCAAGTCCCAGGCGGGGACCGGTGGTTCGATCACCGTCAGCGGCACAGGATGGCGGCCGCACGCGCTGCTGATGATGCTGATCTGCGGGCAGTCGGTGCCCGCGCGGGGCGTGATCGGCGGCACCAACTCCTGTGCCAACGCGGACGGCAGGGCCGTCACCACCGACGCCAAGGGCTCCTTCAGCAAGAAGCTGCCGGTCTCCGAACCGCCGGTGCCGTGCCCGTGCGTGGTGCACGTGGCCACCGTCACCGGCGCCAGGTCCGACGCCGACGCGATCTTCCAGGTGGCCGGGCACGCGGTCGAACCGCTGCCCGCCGACACCCTGGGCGGGCGTCTGTCGGTCCTGACGGACACCCGGCTCGACGGTTCGAGCGGGCTGCTCACCTGGTTCGGCGCGCCGCCCTCGCGCACGCTGGTCTTCACCGTCGGCAACGTCGGCACCACCGCAGTCAGGAACCCCGTCTTCCAGGTCGGCACCTCCCACGGCGTGTTCGCCCCGCAGTGGGAGGACCAGCAGTGGCGCGGCACCATCCAGCCCGGCAAGAAGGCGCAGATCAAGCTGCCCGTCGAGCTGACGGCGGGCGCGCACGGCGACTACGACGTCTCGCTCAAGTACACCGGGAAGGTGCTCGCCGAGCAGCCCTGGGGCGTGGGCCGGCCCTGGGGCGTGACCCTGTTCTGGATCCTGGTCTGCCTGGTCGTGCCGGCTGCGGTGTTCCGCGCCGGGATGGCGGTCGTGGACCGGGTCCGGCCGCGGCGCGCGGGCGGCCTCAGGCACCGCGGTCTGCGGATGCCCGAACTCACCCTGCGCATGCCGAAGTTCAGCCCCAGGGAGGCTCAGGAGCCCCCCTCGAACTCGACCCTGCCGTGGTTCACCCCGGACTCCGATCCGGGCACGGCCGGTCGGCTCTCCGCACCGCACGACGACAGCCCGACGAGTCCAACGACTCCCACCACGAAGGGACCCACGTGAGAAAGCGAAGGAGAGTCACACCGGCCGGCACGGGGAGGGCGGGTGCGGCGGGTGTCGCGCTGGTGCTCGTCGGCGCCGGGGCCCTGCTGGGTCTGGCCGCCGGATCCGCGCAGGCCGCGGAGGTGTCGTTCACGACGCACTGCGTCCCGCCCGCGGGCATCGACCCCGTCGACGGCACCACGAAGGTGGAGGTCACCGCACCGGCCACGGCGAAGGTGGGCGACACGGTGACGGTCGTATGGAAGTTCGCGCAGGCCGCGTCGAAGAACCCGGACATCATCGACCTGCCCGCGAACTCGGTCCAGCCGTCCGGGACGCTCAAGGCGGCCGGTGCGCAGGCCGCGGACATCGCGATGCAGGGGGCGCGTGAGAACCCGGCGATCCCCAAGGGCGCGGCCATGGTGCTGTCCGACATGAAGGGCACCCTGAAGCTGACGACGCCGGGCGAGGTGACACTGACCCCGGACGCGTACACCGTCAACGCCATGTCGACGGACACGAAGTGCACGCCGACCCAGACGGTGCAGAAGGCGGCGACGATCGAGGTGACGCCGGGCGACGGAGGCTCGTCGAGCACGACGCCGGACCCCACGGACTCGGCCTCGCAGTCGACGTCTCCCTCGGCCTCGGCCTCCGGCACCTCGGACCCGTCGGCGTCCGCCGGTGACGGCACAGGCAGCGACCAGAGCGACTTCACGGGCAAGGAGGTGGACATCCCCTACACCTGCCAGTCGCCGATCGGTGAGAAGAAGGCGACCTCGCCCATCCAGATCAACGCCAAGAAGAGCGGCGGGAGTTTCGGTCTCACCGTGCAGTTCAAGAAGTCGGTGATGGACAGCCCGGCCGACATCCCCAAGGGCTCGGTGAAGCCGTCGATGGAGGTCGTGCTCGGCGGCGCGGACAAGGGCACCGTGCACGTCGAGGGCCCGACGAACGCCAAGGACATCAAGTCGGGCGAGCCGATCGAGATCCCCGAACTCACCGGCACCTACAAACCGGGCGCCGACGGCAGGTCGACGCTCTCGCCGGGCGTCCTCACCATCAACGCCTTGGGCACGACCACCACGTGCAAGCCGGACAGGACGGCGGTCTCCCTGACGCTGGACACCTCGGCCCAGGCGAGCGGCGCCTCGGGCGGCTCGTCGACCTCGGGCGGCACGTCGTCCTCGTCGTCGAGCGGTGGCCTCGCGGAAACGGGCTCCGACGACCACGGCGCCCTGAAGGCACTGGGCCTGGTCGCCGGCACGGCGGTCCTGCTGGGCGGAGCGGTCTTCACCTTCATGCCGAAGCGCCGGACACGCTGAGTCTCACGTACGGCAGGGAGTCTTACGTACGGCGAGGAGTCTCAGGTACGGCGAGGAGTCTCAGGTACGGCGAGGAGTCTCAGGTACGGCGAGAGGGTCACCGCACAAAAACGTGCGGTGACCCTCTCGCCTGCCAGGACCACGTCAGTGGACGTCGCCCATGAGCTCCCTGACCCGCTTGCGGTACATCCACACGGCCACGCCGGCGAACACCGCGAGCACGGCCTGCAGGGCCACGATGCCCGTCTTGTTGAGGTCGACGCCGGCGATGGAGAGCAGACCGGTCGTGGCGTCACCGGCGGTGACGGCCAGGAACCAGACACCCATCATCTGGGAGGCGTACTTCGCGGGCGCCATCTTCGTGGTGACCGACAGGCCGACCGGCGAGAGCATCAGCTCACCGACGGTCTGGACGAAGTAGATGCCGACCAGCCACATCGCGGCCGCCTTGTGACCGCCGTCGGCGATCGAGAGCGGGGCGAGGAAGAGGAAGAAGGACGCGCCGATCAGGACCAGACCCCCGGTGAACTTCACCGCGGTGCTCGGCTCCTTGCCACGGCGGGCCAGCGCCAGCCACGCCCAGGCGAAGACCGGCGCGAACGCCATGATCATGACCGGGTTGACGGACTGGTACCAGGAGACCGGGAACTCCCAGCCGAAGACCGTGTTCTTCGCCGAGGACTCGGCGAACAGCGACACGGTCGAGCCGCCCTGGTCGTAGATCATCCAGAACACGGCGGCGGCGACGAAGAACCAGATGTACGCCGACATCTTCGACTGCTCGGCGCGGTTCAGTTCCTTGTCCCGCTTGATGCGGGCGATCACGACGACCGGGATGAGCAGACCGGCGATGGTGATCGGCACCAGCAGCCAGTTCAGCGTGTAGACGCCGGAGACGCCGACGATGACGTAGAAGACGGCCGCGACGCCCGCCCACAGGGCGGCCTTCGTCAGCGTGGCCTTCTTCTCCGCGTCCGTGAGCGGCGTCGGGACGATGTCCGAGCGCGCGTCCAGGTGGCGGGTGCCGAGCAGGAACTGGGCCAGACCGAGCGCCATGCCGAGCGCGGCGAGCGCGAAGCCGAGGTGCCAGTTGACGTTCTCACCGACGGTGCCGATCACCAGCGGCGCGGCGAAGGCGCCCACGTTGATGCCGATGTAGAACAGCGTGAAGCCACCGTCGCGGCGTGGGTCGTCCGGGCCGTCGTAGAGGTGGCCGACCATCGTGGAGATGTTGGCCTTCAGCAGACCGGAACCGATGGCGACGAGGCCGAGGCCCGCGTAGAAGGTGCCGGAGTTCGGCAGCGCCAGGGTGAGGTGGCCAAGCATGATGATCGCGCCGGCGACCGCCACGGTCTTACGGGGTCCGAGGACGCGGTCGGCGAACCAGCCGCCCGGGAGGGCGAGCAGGTACACGAGCGAGAGGTACACCGAGTAGATCGCTGTCGCTGCCGCCGCGTTCAGGTGCAGGCCGCCCGGTGCCACCAGGTACAGCGGGAGCAGTGCCTTCATGCCGTAGTAGGAGAATCGCTCCCACATCTCGGTCATGAAGAGTGTGGCCAGACCGCGGGGGTGGCCGAAGAAGGTCTTCTCGGAGCCGGGGGTGCCCGGGCGTACCGAGTCCTTCGTCAAGCTGGACGCCATGGTTGTTCCTTGCTGGTGGGGGTCTACCGCACACAAAAGAGACCTTCGGCGTGAATTGGTCGCCAAAGGTCCCCGCAGTGCTACAGGCGTGGATTCACCATACGGCAGGACACTGCCGGATATGGAAGGACTTGAGACGCGGATCACAGGCGATCAAGGAACCGTACGCGCCTTTTCCAAGGTCTCTACGAGGATCCCACCGCTAAGACACAGGTTCGCCCCTGTGCGACCAAAGGTAAGAATCACCAGCGCCGATCACACCACAGCACATGTCAAGAGCGGACTACCATCACCTCATGACCCGTGTACTGCTCGCCGAGGACGACGCGTCCATCTCGGAGCCGCTGGCCCGCGCACTGCGCCGGGAAGGTTACGAGGTCGAGGTGCGCGAGGACGGACCCACCGCGCTCGACGCCGGAATGCAGGGCGGCGTCGACCTGGTCGTGCTGGACCTCGGGCTCCCCGGCATGGACGGTCTGGAGGTGGCCCGCCGGCTGCGTGCCGAGGGCCACACCGTGCCGATCCTCATCCTGACCGCGCGCGCCGACGAGGTGGACACCGTCGTCGGCCTCGACGCCGGCGCCGACGACTACGTCACCAAGCCCTTCCGCCTCGCCGAACTGCTGGCCCGCGTCCGGGCCCTGCTGCGGCGCGGTGCGGCGGAGCCGGCGCAGCCGCCCGCGACGCACGGCGTGCGGATCGACGTGGAGTCGCACCGGGCGTGGATGGGCGAGGAGGAACTCCAGCTCACCGCCAAGGAGTTCGACCTGCTGCGGGTTCTCGTGCGGGACGCGGGCCGGGTCGTCACCCGCGACCAGCTGATGCGCGAGGTCTGGGACACCACCTGGTGGTCGTCGACGAAGACGCTCGACATGCACATCTCCTGGCTGCGCAAGAAGCTCGGCGACGACGCGGCGAACCCCCGGTACATCGCCACCGTGCGTGGCGTGGGCTTCCGGTTCGAGAAGAGCTGAGCCCCCACCCGTAGGCCGACCCAGGTACAGAGGACATGCGCCGCCGCCTGATCCAGTCCACGCTCGCCGTGGTCCTCGTCGTGATCGCCGTCTTCGGCGTGTCCCTCGTCATCGTCGAGACACGGACGATCAGCAACAGCGCCCAGGAGCGGGTCAGTTCCGAGGCGCAGCGCCTGGCCAGCATCGTGGACAGCCGTCTCATCGGGGCGGGGACCGTCAGCGCGGACGTCCTGAAGAGCCAGGTCACCGGCGACCGCTACGCCGTCGTCGAGATCCCCGGGCAGGCGCCCATCGAGGTCGGCTCCCAGCCCCGGGGCGAGGTGATCCGCGGCCGGGCCACGGGGGAGGAGGGCGAGCGGGTCGTCGTCGAGGAGCCGCGCTCGACCGTCAGCCGTGAGGTCGGCCGTACGCTGCTGATCATCGCCCTGGTCGCGCTGCTCGCCGTCGTGGCCGCCGTGCTGCTGGCGATCCGCCAGGCCAACCGGCTCGCCTCCCCGCTCACCGACCTCGCCGAGACCGCCGAACGACTCGGCTCCGGCGACCCGCGCCCGCGGCACAAGCGCTACGGCGTCCCGGAGCTGGACCGGGTGGCGGACGTGCTGGACGGCTCCGCCGAGCGCATCGCCCGTATGCTCACCGCCGAGCGGCGGCTGGCGGCGGACGCCTCCCACCAGTTGCGTACGCCGCTGACCGCGCTGTCGATGCGGCTGGAGGAGATCACCCTCACCCACGACCCGGAGACGGTGAAGGAGGAGGCCAATGTCGCGCTCACGCAGGTGGAGCGGCTGACGGACGTGGTGGAGCGGCTGCTCACCAACTCCCGCGACCCGCGCACCGGCAACGCCGTCTCCTTCGACCTCGACGAGGTCATCCAGCAGCAGCTCGCCGAGTGGCGCCCCGCGTACCGCAGTGCGGGCCGGGCGATCGTCAGCTCGGGCAAGCGGCATCTGCAGGCGGTCGGCACGCCGGGCGCCGTCGCCCAGGTGCTCGCCGCGCTGATCGAGAACTCCCTGATGCACGGCGGCGGCACGGTGGCGCTGCGCACCCGCGTCACCGGCAACCAGGCGGTCGTCGAGGTCACCGACGAGGGCCCCGGCGTCCCGGCGGATCTGGGCGCCCGGATCTTCGAGCGCACGATCAGCGGGCGCAACTCGACGGGGATCGGCCTGGCCGTGGCACGCGACCTAGCGGAGGCGGACGGCGGCCGCCTGGAAATGCTCCAGACCCAGCCCCCGGTCTTCGGCCTGTTCCTCTCCCGCACCCCACCCCTGAAACGACCGACGTCGGACCCGGAGCCGACGGTCAGGTAGCGGCGGTCGACCGAGATACGGGTCGCGGACGGCCGACCGAGGTACGGGTCGCGGACGGTCGGCTGAGGCGCTCCGGGTGCGAAGCCGCTGCGCTCAGGCCGACCCGCCGCTCGTGCCCCCCGCCGTGGACGGCGACTGGACTGAGACGCGACTCGCCGACCGGCTGTGTGCGGTGGCTGGGCTGACGCGCGGCGTGTGGTGGCTCGCCGACCCGCTGCGTGCGACGGCTGAGCTGGGGCGCGGCTGCCGGCTGCCGCGGCTGACCGGATCGGCCGATCCGCTGTGGGCATCCGTGCAAGCCGGCCCGCCGCGGGCGGCCCTTCAAGCCGTTCAAGCCGACCCGCCGCAGGCGATCGCGTGGCTCTCAGCTGACCCGTTGCTTCGGCTTCGGGTGGTTGAGGTCGGGGGTGGGGGCCGGGGCGGGGTCGGCTTCCTCCAGGAAGGACTCCGCGTCGGCGACGGCCTCGCGGGCCGGCAGGGTCCGGAACACCCAGGTGCGGTAGGACCAGAAGCGGAACAGCGTGCCGAGGCCGATGCCGACGACCTTGAAGATGTTGCGCTGCAGCGAGCTGTCCCAGCCGAAGCCGTAGATCGCGGCGTACAGGACGCCGTTCTCGATCACCAGGCCGACCACGCTGAAGGCCAGGAACAGCGTGAGTTCCTTGGTCCGTGCGCCCTTGTCGCGGTCGCGGTAGGTGAAGTAGCGGAAGCCCAGATAGTTGACGCAGATCGCGACGACCGTGGCGATCACGTTGGCGCGCACCGCCTGCAGGCTGGTCAGATGCCACAGCAGATTGGAGACGCCGAAGTTCACGACTGTGCCGAGCGCGCCCACCGCACCGAATTTGGCGATCTCGTGTGCGAGCCTTCGCAGCCCTGAGGAACCCTGTCCCATGGTCCGAAGGCCCCCGTTCGATAGGTGTGTGGTCGATTTCGTCAACCCAGCCATGCTAACCATCGCCCTTCATAAACTCCTGTGGATGCGCTCACAGGTCGGAAACAGGTTGGGAAGAAGGGGGGAAGAGGGGGAAACGTCCGGGAAGAGCCGGGTAAGAGCGCCGGAAAACGGCCGGAAACAGGTCGCGCCGGCGCGGCCGATACCCTAGGTGTGTGACGTTCCCGGTAGTCGGCATGGTCGGCGGAGGCCAGCTCGCTCGTATGACACACGAGGCAGGCATCCCGCTCGGCATCAGGTTCAAGCTCCTCAGTGACACCCCGCAGGATTCCGCGGCGCAGGTCGTCGGTGATGTCGTCGTCGGCGACTACCGCGATCTCGACACGCTGCGCGAGTTCGCGAAGGGCTGCGACGTGATCACCTTCGATCACGAACACGTACCCACCGAGCATCTGCGTGCTCTGGAGGCGGACGGCATCCCCGTGCGCCCCGGCCCGGACGCGCTCGTGCACGCCCAGGACAAGGGGGTGATGCGCGCCAAGCTCGACTCCCTGGGCATTCCCTGCCCCCGGCACCGGATCGTGAGCGACCCGGACGACGTCGCCGCGTTCGCGGCCGAGGGCGACGGCTTCCCCGTCGTCCTGAAGACGGTCCGCGGCGGCTACGACGGCAAGGGCGTTTGGGTCGTCGACTCCGCCGAGGAGGCCGCGGACCCGTTCCGCGCCGGCGTCCCGGTCCTCGCCGAGGAGAAGGTCGACTACGTACGGGAGCTGGCGGCGAACGTCGTACGGTCCCCGCACGGCCAGGCCGTCGCCTACCCGGTCGTGGAGTCCCAGCAGGTGAACGGCGTCTGCGACACGGTCATCGCCCCCGCCCCCGACCTCGACGAGGCCCTGGCGCTGAAGGCCGAGCGGATGGCCCTGTCCATCGCCAAGGAACTGGACGTCGTCGGCCACCTCGCCGTCGAGCTGTTCCAGACCCGCGACGGCCGCATCCTCGTCAACGAGCTGGCGATGCGCCCGCACAACTCCGGCCACTGGAGCCAGGACGGCGCGATCACCAGCCAGTTCGCCAACCATGTGCGCGCGGTCCTCGACCTCCCGCTCGGCGACCCGCGCCCGCGCGCCCGCTGGACCGTCATGGTCAACGTCCTCGGCGGTGACTACCCGGACATGTACTCCGCGTACCTGCACTGCATGGCCCGCGACCCCCAGCTGAAGATCCACATGTACGGCAAGGACGTGAAGCCCGGCCGCAAGGTGGGCCACGTCATCACCTACGGCGAGGACCTGGACGACGTCCTCGAGCGCGCACGGCACGCAGCCGGCTACCTGAGAGGCACGATCACCGAATGAGCCCCGTTGTAGGCATCGTCATGGGGTCGGACTCCGACTGGCCCGTCATGGAGGCGGCCGCCCAGGCCCTCGACGAGTTCGAGATCGAATACGAGGTCGACGTCGTCTCCGCGCACCGCATGCCGCGCGAGATGATCTCCTACGGCGAGCAGGCCGCCGAGCGGGGACTCAAGGTGATCATCGCGGGCGCCGGGGGTGCCGCCCATCTGCCGGGCATGCTCGCCTCCGTGACCCCGCTGCCGGTCGTCGGCGTCCCGGTGCCACTGAAGTACCTGGACGGTATGGACTCCCTGCTGTCGATCGTGCAGATGCCGGCCGGTGTGCCCGTCGCGACCGTCTCAGTCGCCGGTGCCCGCAACGCCGGTCTGCTCGCGGCCCGCATCCTCGCCGCCCACGACGAGGATCTGCTCGGCCGGATGCGGGAGTTCCAGCAGGAGCTGAACGACCAGGCCACCGAGAAGGGCAAGCGCCTGCGCACCAAGGTCGAGGGCAACAACGGCTTCGGCTTCGGGAAGTGACGCGGATGACCTCCCTGGACGAAGCCCGGGACCTGCTGCGCGAGTTCCCGGTCGTCGACGGTCACAACGATCTGCCCTGGGCGCTGCGCAAGGTCGGTTACGACCTCGACGCCCGGGACATCGCCGTGGCTCAGAACGCCCATCTGCACACCGACATCCCGCGCCTGCGCGAAGGCGGCGTCGGCGCGCAGTACTGGTCGGTGTACGTCCGCTCCGACCTGCCGGACGCGGTGCCCGCGACGCTCGAACAGATCGACTGCGTACGGCAGTTGCTGGCGCGCTATCCGGCGGACCTGGCGCCCGCGCTGACGGCCGCGGACATGGAGGAGGCCAGGCGGGACGGCCGTATCGCGTCTCTCATGGGCGCCGAGGGCGGCCACTCCATCGGCTGCTCGCTCGGCACGCTGCGCGGTCTGTACGAGCTGGGCGTCCGCTACATGACGCTCACGCACAACGACAACAACCCCTGGGCGGACTCGGCGACCGATGAGCCGAACGTCGGCGGCCTGTCCGCGTTCGGCCGTGAGGTCGTGCGGGAGATGAACCGCCTCGGCATGCTCGTCGACCTCTCGCACGTGGCGGCGACGACGATGCGCGACGCGCTGGACGCCTCGTCCGCGCCGGTGATCTTCTCGCACTCCTCCTCCCTGGCGGTGTGCGACCACCCGCGCAACATCCCGGACGACGTCCTGGAGCGCCTGCCCGGCAACGGCGGCGTCGCGATGGTGACCTTCGTGCCGAAGTTCGTGCTCCAGGCCGCCGTGGACTGGACGGCCGCGGCCGACGAGAACCTGCGCGCCCACGGCTTCCACCACCTGGACACCAGCGAGGAGGCGATGAAGCTCCACCGCGCCTTCGAGGAGCGCACCCCGCGCCCGGTCGCCACGGTCTCCACGGTCGCCGACCACCTGGACCACATGCGCGAGGTCGCCGGCGTCGACCACCTCGGCATCGGCGGCGACTACGACGGCACGGCCTTCACTCCGGACGGTCTCAACGACGTCTCCGGCTACCCGAACCTGATCGCCGAGCTGCTGGAGCGCGGCTGGTCGACGTCCGACCTGGCCAAGGTGACCTGGCAGAACTCGGTGCGGGTGCTGGGCGCGGCCGAGGACGTGGCCCGCGACCTGAGGGCGACCCGGTCGCCGTCGAACGCGACCATCGAGTCCCTGGACGGCTGAGCGGGCGCCGTACGCCCGAACGGCTCCGCTCATCAGGAAGCCCGGCGCGCTCCCGTGCGACGGTGGCCGTACCCCCTTGCGGGACGAACACCACGTACGGAGCGCGCCATGGCAGATCTTCAGGACGAACTGCACGGCACCGGCGGACCCGACGCACTGTCGGACCCCTTCGAGGACGACGGCTCCCAGGCGTCCGTCCCCGAGCCGGACACCGCGGATCTGGAGCGGGCCCGCGTCATCCTCGCCGCGCACCCCGTCGCCGACGGCTACAGCGGACTGCCGTGGGCCCTCAGGCGCCTGCCCTGGTACGACCTGGAGCTCGGCGAGAGCTCGGTCGACACGGACGTGCCGCGGCTGCGCCAAGGCCATGTCGGCGCGCTGTTCTGGTCGCTGCACCTGCCCGAGGGCATCGTCGGGGACAGGGCCGTCGGCGCGACGCTGGACCAGCTCGACCTGGTGAACACCGTCGTACGGAACCACCCCGAGGGCCTGCGCCTGGTGTGCACCGCCGGGCAGGCCACCGATGCCCGCCTGTGCGGCCGGATCGCCGTGCTGCTCGGACCGGCCGGAGCCGCCGCCGTCGGCGACTCCCTGGGCATCCTGCGTGCCCTGCACACGCTCGGCCTGCGCGTCCTCACGCTGTCCGGGGTGTCCTGGGCGGGCGAGACCGGACTCACCCGGTTCGGTGAGGAGGTGGTGCGCGAGATGAACCGGCTCGGTGTCCTCGCCGATCTCTCCGGCGCCTCCGCGAACACCGTCCGGCGTGTGCTGCGGGTCTCCCGGGCGCCCGTGCTGTTCACCCGCTCCGCCGCCCGTGCGCTGCGCCCCCACCCCGCCAACCTTCCCGACGACCTGCTGGCCGGGCTGGGCGCCGCCAAGGGCCTGTGCATGGTGCCGCTCACGCCCGAGCAGACGGGCCCCTCGGTCCGGGCCGTGGCCGATCACCTCGACCATGTGCGGGAGGTGGCGGGAGCGGAGTGCGTCGGCCTGTCCGGCACGTACGACGCCGGTACCGCGCACCCCCAGGACCTCGGCGAGCCCTCGCGCTATCCGCACCTCATCGCCGAGCTGCTGCACCGCGGCTGGCCGGAGTCCGACATCGCGCTGCTGACCTGGGGCAACGTCCAGCGCGTGCTGCGCAGCGCCGACTTCACGGCCCGTGCGGCGCAGCAGCGCCGGGAGCCGTCGGCCGCGAGGATCGCGGACCTCGACGGCTGACCCGGCGCGGGACCGCGGGGCCGCGGAGCCTACGGCCGGTCGATCCGGCAGAGGCAGAAGGGGTGCCCGGCCGGGTCGGCGTACACCAGGAAGTCCTTCTTCTCCCGGTCCTCCAGATCCAGCGGCCGGGCCCCGAGCGCCAGCACCTTCTCGTGCGCCGCGTCCATCTCCTGCCAGGTCGACCCGGCGTCGAAGTCGACGTGGAACTGCTGGGAGTTGCGGTCGGCGCGCGGCCACTCGGGCGGGGTGAGGCCCTCGGCCCGCTGGAACGCGAGCCGGGGGCCGTCCGGTACCTGGAGCACGACCCAGTCGTCGTCCTCGGCGTGCGGGGTGCCGCCGCCGACCGCGGCGTAGAATCCGGCGAGCGCGAGTGGGTCGGGGCAGTCGAGGACGACGGAGCGGAAACGGGCCACGGACATGGGGTCCTCCCGGGTCAGCAGGCGCAGAGACAGAACGGGTGCCCGGCCGGGTCGGCGTACACACGCCAGGTGCGCGAGCGGTCGGCGGCGTCCAGCGGCTTCGCGCCGAGCGCCAGCACTCCCGCCTCGGCCACGTCCAGGTCCTCGACGGTCAGGTCCAGATGGAACTGCTGCGAGCGGTCGGGCGCGGGCCAGTCCGGTGCGACGAACCCGGTGGCGGCCTGGAAGGCCAGCGACTGTCCGCCGGGCACCTTCAGGTCCACCCAGTCTCCTTCGCCCTCGACGGTGCCGCCCAGCACCTCGGCGTAGAAGGCGGCCAGCGCGCCCGGGTCGGGACAGTCCAGGACGACGGGGCCCAGCTCGGCGAGAGCCATGACTCCTCCTCGTATCCTCGAAGTGGGGTTACCTGTAGAGGCAGGCAACCGGTAACGCGGTTACTGGATACTCCCGCATTGGAGGTAACGTCGCAAGCATGAGTGAGAGATCGGCCGCGCCCGGCGAGCTGGCCCTGGTCGAGTCCCTGGTGAACACGGTGGATCTGGGGTCGGGCAGCGACGCGCTGGACACCGCGGAGGGGCGGGCGCTGTTCGGTCTCGCCGAGGACGAGGTGGAGCAGGCGCGCGCACTGCGCGAGTCGCTGCGCGCGGCGCTGCTCGCCCACGCCGGCCACCCGCCGCACCGCGCGGTGACCCCGCTGGGGGAGCTGCTGGCCGGGGCGCCCCTGGTGGTGACGGTCGACGAGCGGGACGGCGCGGCCGCCCTGGCCGCCGCGGACGGCGGCCCCCTGCTCTCCCGCGTCGCGGCAGCCGTGGCCGGTGCGCTGGTCGAGGGCACCTGGGCGCGGCTGAAGGCGTGCGAGGCCGTCACCTGCCACTGGGCGTACTACGACCGCAGCCCGGCCGGCCGGGGCCGCTGGTGCTCGATGGCGGTGTGCGGGGCGCGCGCGAAGATGCGCCGCTACCGCGCGAAGTAGTTCGCCCGCAGGGCCACAGGCCGGTGGTGCAGAATGCAACGAGACGCCGGTTCGGCCGACTGAGCCTCGGCCGAACCGGCGTCGTCCTGTGCGTCGGGGGTCAGGCCGTGGGGCGGCCCATCGCGCGGTAGGTCCAGCCGGCCTTGCGCCACAGCTCCGGGTCGAGGGCGTTGCGCCCGTCCAGGATCACCCGGTCCGCCGCGACCGCGCCGAGCTCCGCCGGGTCCAGCTCGCGGAACTCACGCCACTCCGTCAGGTGCAGCACGACGTCGGCGCCGCGCACCGCCTCCATGGCGGAGCCGGCGTAGCCGAGGGTCGGGAAGACCCGGCGGGCGTTGTCCATGCCCTTGGGGTCGTAGACGGTCACCTGGCCGCCCTGGAGGTGGATCTGCCCGGCGACGTTCAGCGCGGGGGAGTCGCGTACGTCGTCGGAGTCCGGCTTGAAGGTGGCGCCGAGCACCGCGACCCGCTTGCCCAGGAAGGGGCCGCCGCCCAGCACCTGCCGGGCCAGTTCCACCATCTGCCCGCGCTGGCGCATGTTGATCGAGTCGATCTCGCGCAGGAAGGTCAGCGCCTGGTCGGCCCCGAGCTCACCGGCGCGCGCCATGAACGCCCGGATGTCCTTGGGCAGACAGCCGCCGCCGAAGCCGATGCCGGCCCGCAGGAACTTCTTTCCGATCCGGTCGTCGTACCCGATCGCCTCGGCGAGCTTGGCTACGTCGCCGTCCGCGGCCTCGCAGACCTCCGCCATCGCGTTGATGAAGGAGATCTTGGTGGCGAGGAAGGAGTTCGCCGAGGTCTTCACCAGCTCGGCGGTCGGGAAGTCGGTGACGACGAACGGCGTCCCCTCGGACAGCGGCGTCGCGTACACCTCCCGCAGCAGCTTCTCCGCGCGCTCGCTGCGCACGCCTACCACGATCCGGTCCGGGTGCAGGGTGTCGTCGACGGCGAAGCCCTCGCGCAGGAACTCCGGGTTCCAGGCCAGCTCGGCGTCCTGCCCGGCCGGCGCGTGCTCGGCGAGGTAGGCGGCGAGCCGGTCCGCGGAGCCCACCGGCACGGTGGACTTCCCCACGACCAGGGCCGGGCCGGCCAGGTGCGGGGCGAGCGAGGCGATCGCGCCGTCGACGTAGGACATGTCGCAGGCGTACTCGCCGTGCTTCTGCGGGGTGTTCACGCAGACGAAGTGCACGTCGCCGAAGGCGCCGACCTCCGCCCAGTCCTGGGTGAACCGCAGCCGCCCGCTGGAGCCCTCGAAGCCGGCGACGTGCCTGCGCAGCAGTTCCTCGAGGCCGGGCTCGAACATCGGGGCCTCGGCCCGCTCGAGCTTCTCGATCTTCTCCCGCACGATGTCCAGGGCGAGCACCTCGAAGCCCAGCTCGGCCATGGCCGCGGCGTGCGTGGCGCCGAGATAGCCGGTGCCGATCACGGTGATCTTGAGGCTCATGGGTGCTCCATTGGGGGACGGCATTCGCTGCGGTGCCCGAGCATATCCGGGGCTTGCCGCGGCCTTTCAGCGGGCACTTTTCCCGCTGTCGCCAAGCTCACGTATCACTCCCGTGAGCCGCCCCCTAAAATTTGAGTTACTTAACGGTAATTAGCGCCATCACCACCGTTCGACATCAAGCGTCCTTGGAGCGTGAGAGACCTTGGCCGGATCGGCTGACTTCGACCTGTACCGCCCGTCCGAGGAGCACGACATGCTCCGCGACGCGATCCGTTCGCTGGCCGAGGCGAAGATCGCGCCGTTCGCGGCCGCGGTGGACGAGGAGGCCCGCTTCCCGCAGGAGGCCCTGGACGCGCTGGTCACAAGCGACCTGCACGCCGTGCACGTGCCGGAGGAGTACGGCGGCGCGGGCGCCGACGCGCTGGCCACCGTGATCGTGATCGAGGAGGTGGCGCGCGTGTGCGTCTCCTCGTCCCTGATCCCGGCCGTGAACAAGCTGGGCTCGCTGCCGGTCATCCTCTCCGGCTCCGAGGACCTGAAGAAGCGGTACATGACCCCGCTCGCCAAGGGCGAGGGCATGTTCTCCTACTGCCTGTCCGAGCCGGACGCCGGCTCGGACGCGGCCGGCATGAAGACCAAGGCCGTGCGCGACGGCGATCACTGGATCCTGAACGGCGTCAAGCGCTGGATCACCAACGCGGGCGTCTCGGACTACTACACGGTCATGGCGGTCACCGACCCCACCAAGCGCTCCAAGGGCATCTCCGCCTTCGTGGTCGAGAAGTCCGACGAGGGCGTCTCCTTCGGCGCCCCGGAGAAGAAGCTCGGCATCAAGGGCTCGCCCACCCGCGAGGTCTACTTCGACAACGTCCGCATCCCGGCCGACCGCATGATCGGCGAGGAGGGCACCGGCTTCGCCACCGCGATGCAGACGCTGGACCACACCCGCATCACCATCGCCGCGCAGGCCCTCGGTGTCGCCCAGGGCGCCCTCGACTACGCCAAGGGCTACGTCCAGGAGCGCAAGCAGTTCGGCAAGCCGATCGCCGACTTCCAGGGCATCCAGTTCATGCTCGCCGACATGGCCATGAAGATCGCGGCCGCCCGTGCCCTGACCTACCAGGCCGCGGCCGCCTCCGAGCGCGGCGACAAGGACCTCACCTTCCAGGGCGCTGCCGCCAAGTGCTTCGCCTCGGACGTCGCGATGGAGGTCACCACCGACGCCGTCCAGCTCCTCGGCGGCTACGGCTACACCCGTGACTACCCGGTCGAGCGCATGATGCGCGACGCCAAGATCACCCAGATCTACGAGGGCACCAACCAGGTCCAGCGCATCGTCATGGCGCGCAACCTGCCCTGACCCGACGCCCCGGAGCGATCGGCACCGGTGACGGCAGCGCCCCCGGAGGGATTCCGGGGGCTTTTGTCGCTTCCGTGACGGTCAATTCGTAGCGGATTGTTCGCGTCCGCCCGATGGCGCCCGGTGTCGGGCGGGCGTAGGACGGTAGGGCACGGGCCCACCCCGGGCCCCCTTCCTCCCAGGAGGAGCCATGACCCAGACCGGACCCATGAGCGCCATGAGCAAGGAGATGCAGGACTGCGTCGAGGCATGCATGACGTGCCACAGCATGTGCGAGGAGACCATGAGCTCCTGCATGCAGAGCATGGGCGGTCAGGCGCAGATGCAGATCATGCGCGCGCTCATCGACTGCTCCGAGACGACCCGGATGTGTGCGGACATGATGATGCGCCGCTCGCCGATGTCGGCCGAGATGTGCGCGCTGTGCGCCAAGGCGTGCGACATGTGCGCCGAGGCGTGTATGTCCATGCCCGACGACCCACAGATGATGCGCTGTGCCGAGGCGTGTCGCCGCTGCGCGGAGATGTGCCGGGCGATGGCGGGCGCCACGATGTGAGCGCCGGCTGACCGCACGTCCGCGAACCGGCTCCTATGCGAACAGCGGCTCCAGCGCCCGTTCCAGGTCGGCCGGTTCGCGGAAGTGCACGGCCCGCATGCCGAGGTCGGCCGCCGCCTCGACGTTCTCCTCGCTGTCGTCGACGAACAGGCAGCGCTCGGGTGCCGTGCCCGCCAGCTCCGCCGCCAGCCGGAAGATGCGCGGGTCCGGCTTGGCGAGACCCACCCGGGCACTGTTGACGACGTGGTCGGCGAGGTCGCTCAGCCCCATGGAGTGAAGGTCGGACTCCAGCTCAAGGGCCGCGTTGGAGACGAGGACCAGCGGCACCCGGACCCGGGCGCGGCGCAGCAGCGCCACGACCTTCTCGTCCGCGTGGAAGGGCGACTCGATCAGCGCGAGAGCCAGTTCGTACGCCACATGCTGTTCCGGTACGAGCCCGGCGAGGCCCTCCGCGATGGCCTCGGCCCACTCCTGCGAGGTGATCTCGCCCAGCAGCAGCGGCTCCACCGTCTCCCGTGCGAACGCCACCTTCTGGGTGGTGCCCTCGGCGATCCCCGCGACGCGCTCCAGGGCCTGGAGGCGGGAGGAGTCGAAGGACCGGATCACGTTGTCCACATCGCAGAGAACCGCCCCGAGGGGCGGTCTGCTGCCGTTGGTGCCCTCACTCACTCGAGACCGTGACCTTCTGGTCGTTGTTCAGCTCGTCCACCATCGTCTTGACCTTCGCCTTGTCCCAGACGAGGTTGCCGCCGGTGGACCCGGAGATCGGCATGTTCATCGACGTGCCGTCACCGCCGCTGACACCCTTCATCGCCCAGAACATCGACGCCAGGTCCCACAGGCTCATGTCCTTGTCGACGGTGAGGGAGTCCAGGCCCGCGCCCATCGTCGGGTACAGCTTGAACGGGTTCAGGACCGTCGAGGGGGTCGCCACCTGGTGCGCCAGCGCGGAGAGGAACTTCTGCTGGTTCTTGGTGCGCTGCAGGTCGGAGGCGGCGAAGGCGTGCCGGGTGCGGACGAAGGCCAGGGCCTCGTCACCGTTGAGCGTCTGCTTGCCCGACTTGAAGTCGGCGCCCGAGTACTTGTCCTTGAAGCCCTTGTCGATGTCGATCGTCACGCCGCCGACCGCGTCCACGATGTTCGCGAAGCCGGCGAAGCCGATCTCGACGTAGTGGTCGATGTGCAGGCCCATGTTGGCCTCGACGGTGCGGACGAGAAGGGTCGGACCGTCCTCGGCGTACGCGGCGTTCAGCTTCGTCTGCCGGCCGGTGGCCGGGTAGGTCTTGCCGGAGGTCGACCCCTTGTAAGAGGGGATCGTCACATTCGAGTCGCGCGGCAGCGAGATCAGCGTGTCGCCGTTCGAGCCGACGTGCAGGATCATCATCGAGTCGGTCCGCTTGCCCTCCGCGGAACCGGTGTGCAGCTGCTTCTTCTGCGCGCTGGACAGTCCGGCGCGGCTGTCGGAGCCGACGATCAGGTAGTTCGTGCCGTCCCCCGCGGACGGCCGGTCGATGACCTTGGACAGGTCGACGTCACGGTGCAGCTTGGAGTCGGCCCAGAAGTACGTGGCGACCGACGTCACGACCAGCACCGTCACCAGCGTGATCGCCGTCCACTTGATACGGCGCCGCCAGTTCGGCCGCGGCCGGTAGCCGCCCTGGTCGCCGGGGCCGCCCGGTCCGCCGCCGTAGACGTGGCCGGTGTTGTAGCCGCTGTCGTAGTCGTCGTGTCCGTCGCCGTCGACGTACCGCGGCTGCTGCGGCACACGCCCGCCGTAGGGCGGTGCGGACGGGCCGGAGCCCCCGTACGCGCCCGAGGCGGGCCGGCGGACCTGCCGCATCGCCCGCGCACCGTCAGGCTGTGCGCTCGCGCTGCCGCGTCCGTACCGGTTGCGGTTGTCGTCGGACCATGCCTCGGGCCAATCGTTCATGGGCCCCAGTGTGCAGGGAGCGGCCTGGTCCTTTACAAGGGTCGTAGGAAAATCAGGGCAGGGCTGTTGCGAACCCAACACAAAGTCCCGCCCATGTCGCCCCGGCATAAGGTGGAGGCCATGACAGACCAGGCCCCCGCCGTGGAAGCGGACACTCCGGAGATCCCGGGCAAGCCCACTTCGGCGTCCCGGACCACGCTCAGCCACATCATGACCCACAACGACACCAACCTGCTGGGCACGGTGCACGGTGGCGTGATCATGAAGCTGGTGGACGACGCGGCGGGCGCGGTGGCCGGACGGCACAGCGGCGGACCCGCCGTCACCGCCTCCATGGACGAGATGGCGTTCCTGGAGCCGGTCCGGGTCGGCGACCTCGTCCATGTGAAGGCCCAGGTCAACTGGACCGGCCGCACCTCCATGGAGGTCGGCGTACGGGTCCTGGCGGAGCGCTGGAACGAGTCCACCCCGCCCACCCAGGTCGGCTCCGCCTATCTGGTCTTCGCCGCCGTGGACGCCGACGGCAAGCCGCGCCCGGTGCCGCCGGTCCACCCGGAGACGGAGAAGGACCGGCGCCGCAACCAGGAGGCCCAGATCCGCCGCACCCACCGGCTGGCGAGGCGGCGCGCGATCATGGAACTGAGGGAGAAGCGGGCAGCCGAGGGCCTCGACGACTGAGCGCTCCGCTGCCCGGGCCGGAAGGGGCCTGTCGTTCGTCGTCGGCACCGTCGTGGCCGGTCGCGCAGTTCCCCGCGCCCCTGCTGGGCGCTGCCGTCACCCTCGGCAGCGTCACGAGCACGCCACCTGGTCTCCCGTCATCACCCCGGCTGCCCCGGGGGACGCGGACTCCGCGTGCACCTGCCGCACCTGCTTGAAGTCGGCCCCCGCGATCACCTTCAGCGTCGGGCCGAGCCCCTTGACCGGCTTGAGCTCGCTGCCGGGCAGCGCCGCGGCCAGCGACTTCGCGGAGCGGTCCCAGCCGGGGTCGTAGGCCACGACCGTCCGCTTGCGGGTGCGGTCGTCCGCGTTCGCAGGCGCCCGCGTCGTCCGGAAGCCGGCCGCCGCCAGCGCCGCGTCCACACGCTTGCCGAGCCCCTCGGTGGCCGTACCGTTCTCGACCTGGACCCGGATCTGCTGCGGGGCCACCTCGACCGCCACCGCCGCGGGCTGCGCGGGGTTCACCGCCAGGGGCCTGTCGTCGCGCAGGGACTTGAAGAGGCGGTCGGCCTTGGCGGTGTCCCACTTCAGCGTCTCGCCGATGCCCTTCACGACGAACTTCAGCTGCCCGATGGGCACGGTCGTGAACTCGGAGGACGAGGGGGAGAAGTTGCGCATCGCCCGCCCGAGGTCGAGCAGCTCGTCCGTGCCGAAGCCCTTGTCCGCGCGCACCGACCCCAGCACCGCCCGCGTCACGTCCCGGAACTTCATCGGGTTCAGCAGGATCCCGGAGGAGGTGGCCCGCTCGACCAGTGCCGCGAGGAAGCGCTGCTGGCGCTTCATCCGGCCGAGGTCGGAGGCCCCGTCGACATGCCGGGCGCGAACGTACTGCAGGGCCTGTCCGCCCGTGAGCCTGTGCGTTCCGGCGGGCAGGTCGAGCCCGGTGTAGGTGTCCTTCAGGGGGGTGGCCGTGCAGATCTGCACCCCGCCGAGCACGTCCACGGTTCGCATGAAGCTGGTGAAGTCGACCTCCAGATAGTGGTCGATCTTCACGTGCGTCATGTCCTCGACGATCTTGACGGTGAGGTTCGGGCCGCCCTCCGCGTACGCCGCGTTGATCTTGATGGGGTGGGCGGGGGTCCGCTTCCCGGTCCGCTCGTCGACGTGCTCGGGCGTCATCGCGTACGAGTCGCGCGGCAGGCTCACCACGCTCGCCCGCTCCCGGTCCTCCGAGATGTGCACGATCATGATCGTGTCGGTGCAGTGGCAGGGGGCGCCGCCCAGGTGGTAGCGGCGCCGCTCCGCGTCGCTGATCCGGTCGCGGCCGTCGGTCCCGACCAGCAGGACGTTCATGCCGTGGCCGGCCTGCGGGCGGTTCTTCATGTCCTTGAAGGGGTCGACGCGCGCGATGTCCGCGTCGAGGCTGGTGACGACCGCGTGCCCGATCCCGGCCGAGGCGAGGACCACGACGGAGAGGGTCGTGGCCGCGCGCATGGCCCAGCGTGGCTTTTTCCGTCGTACGGGGGGCCGGGGCCCGCGCTGGTGGGGCGTACGGGGCGGCTGGGTGCCGTGCTGCGGACGGGCGGGCGCGGCGGACCGAGGCTGCGTGGGCAAGGGGGACACCTCCGGCGTCGGCCGTACGTGGGATCGTGAGCACCGTAGGCCCATACGATCTGTGGCCCGGGCCACCGCCCCGGCGGGGCGCAAAGGTGTCCCCCGTTCGCGGTAACGTAACGGGCGATGAACGCCAACCCCGACGTGCAGCTCCCCGCCGTGTCTGTGATCATGCCCGTCCTCAATGAGGAGCGGCATCTGCGCGGAGCAGTCCAAGCGATCCTCGCGCAGGAGTACGCCGGCGAGATGGAGGTCGTGATCGCCCTCGGTCCGTCCACGGACCGCACGGACGAGATCGCCGCCGAGCTCGTCCGCGACGACCCGCGCGTACACACCGTCCCGAACCCGACCGGGCGCACCCCTGCCGCCCTGAACGCCGCGATCAAGGCCTCCCGCCATCCGATCGTCGTCCGCGTCGACGGCCACGGCATCCTCTCGCCCAACTACATCGCGACCGCCGTACGCCTCCTCCAGGAGACCGGCGCGCAGAACGTCGGCGGCATCATGCACGCCGAGGGCGAGAACGACTGGGAGCACGCCGTCGCCGCCGCCATGACCTCCAAGATCGGGGTCGGCAACGCCGTCTTCCACACGGGCGGCGACGCGTGCCAGGCCGAGACCGTCTACCTCGGGGTGTTCCGGCGCGAGGCGCTGGAGCAACAGGGCGGCTACAACGAGGAGTTCATCCGCGCCCAGGACTGGGAGCTGAACTTCCGCATACGCGAGGCCGGCGGGCTGATCTGGTTCTCGCCGGAGCTGAAGGTGTCCTACCGGCCGCGGCCGAGCGTGAAGGCGCTCGCCAAGCAGTACAAGGACTACGGCCGCTGGCGGCACGTCGTCGCGCGCTACCACGAGGGCTCCATCAACCTGCGCTATCTCGCACCGCCGACGGCGGTCCTGGCGATCGCGGCCGGGATCGTGGTCGGTGCCGTGCTGACGCCCTGGGGCTTCGTGATCCCGGGCGGCTACCTCGCGGCGATCGTCGCCGGCTCCCTCCCGGCGGGCAGGGGTCTGCCGCTGAAGGCGCGCCTGCAGATTCCCGTGGCGCTCGCGACCATGCACATGTCGTGGGGCTGGGGCTTTCTGACCAGCCCCAAGGCCCTCGCGAAGAAGGTCATCGCCTCCCGCCGCCCCGCGGTGCTCGCCGCCAACTGAGCACCGGGGGCGGTGAGTCGACCTCTTTGGCGACCCCCGTGTCGACCCGGACTACCAGGTGTAGCCCGGGTTGACGTGCATGCACTGCTTCTCGTCCGAGCCGTTGATGGCCTGCGCGGACTCGGGGGTCGTGTCGTCGTCCTTCGCGGCCGTGTACTTGGTGCCGGAGCGCCAGTCGGCGCCGACGACCAGCGTCACCCCGTCCGTGTCCGCCGACCTCTCCACCGAGGACTCCGGGATGCCGAGCGCCTTCGCCACCCGCTGGGCGTCGCCCTCCAGGTCGGCGCTCGGGTAGCGGATCACCGTCTTCTCCTCGCCGGGGACCGCCGAGGAGTCCGCCTTCGCCTCGGTGAACCCCCTGCCGGCGAGCAGCTCGGCGATGGTGTGCGCCCGCCCCGTCGCCGCAGACCGCGTGCTCGACCTGGTGCCGTTCTGCACCTGTACGGCGATCCGGTCGTCCGCGGCGGCCGGGTCCGTGGACTCCGCCGTGGCGCCGGACTCCTTCTTGTCCTTGCCGTCCAGCGCGATGTCCTCGCGCACCAGCCGGAACAGCTTGTCCGCGTCACCGGGCTTCGGCACGACGCGGCCGCTGTTGGTGGCGGAGTACTGCCAGGGCATCGTCGTCATGGTGATGCGCTTGGTGGGGACCTTCTTGAGCTCCTTGCTCAGGTCGTACAGCTTCGCCACGCTGCCGAGGCCGTCGTCCACGGTCAGCGCGCTGGTGGCCGTCTCGGCGAGATTGCGGAGCCTGTTCGGATTGCCGAGCGTGGCGTTCTCGCGCAGCTGGCGGACCATGGCGTTCATGTACTGGTGCTGGGCCTTGGCCCGGGCGATGTCCGTGTTGTCCTCGAAGCCGTAGCGCGTGCGCAGCCACTCGAGGGCCTGCACGCCCTTGACGTACGTCGTGCCCTTCTTCAGCTTCAGGCCCGAGCCGTGGCCGTCTGAGGACTTGGAGTAGATGTCGGCGTCGACGCAGACCGGTACGCCGCCGATGGCGTCCGCCATGGACACCACGCCCGCGAAGTCGATCATCATGAAGTGGTCGATGTGGATGTTCGTCAGCTTCTCCCACGTCGCCACCGTGCAGCCGGGGCCGCCGCGGCCGAGGGAGTCGTTGGTGATCGTCGAGGTGAGCGCCCCGTAGACCTTGCCCGTGCCCGGGTCGGTGCACCTGGGGATGTCGACCAGGGTGTCGCGGGGCATGCTCACGACCGACATGTTGGTGCGGTCCGCCGAGAGGTGCAGCAGCATCTGGACGTCGGCGCGCGGCGCCGTGTTGAAGGTGTCCTTGGCGCCGCCGAGCTTCTGGTTCTCCTCGGAGTCGCGGGCGTCGGAGCCGATCAGCAGGATGTTCAGCGGGGTCTGCCCGGCCGCGTTGGCCTTCGGCTTGCGCGCCCTGTCCTTCGCGTCGCCGAGGTTGAGTTCGTCCTTCTTCAGGTTGGCGTTGAGGTGCTGGTAGTAGAGATAGCCGGCCCCCGCCGTGCCGAGTATCACCACCGCCAGTACCGTCGCCGACCAGCGCAGGGCGCGGCGTCTGCGGCGTCTGCGGTCGCCGTGCGGACGGCTCTTCCCGCGCCCGGCGCCGTCGTCCGCCCCGTCCCCGCCCCGCGGCCTGGGGAACATCGTGTCCCCGGCCGCGGGCCCCTCCCCGCGCACACCGCTCCGCGCCACCCTGCCGCCCTCCCACCCCTGTGCCCGGCGACGGCCGTGTGGTCCGCCGCGGACTGTCGAACCTCCCGGTCGCCCGTCCCCCCGGACGGGTCGAGCGAGAGGGCGCGCCGCCTCTGCGTCGTCCGTGCGACTTCCGAACGCGAGCGCGCCTCATCATTGTGCAGGCAGATAGGAGATTGCTGTGGGCGGCGAGGCGGTTCGCCCGCTACCAGCGGTACGGCGCGTACACGTCCATGCACTGGCTGCTGTCCGAGCCGTTGATCGAGTCTGTACTGTTCGGCAGTCCGTCGTCCTTGGGCTTGGACTGCTTGTACGACGTGCCGGTGCGCCAGTCGGCGCCGACGACGAGCGTGACTCCGGAGACGTCCGTCGATCTCTGCACCGAACTCAGCGGAATCCCGAGCGACTTGGCGATGCGCTGGGCGTCGCCCTCCAGATCGGCGCTCGGGTAACGGACGACGGTCCTGCCCTCGGAGAGCCTCGCCGTCGTGTCCTTGGCCGCGTCGGCGAACCCCTTCCGCACGAGTTCCTGGGCTACCTCGCCCGCGCGTCCGGCGGCCGGGGCGAGCGTGGAGGAGCCCGTGGCGTTCTGCACCAGGACGCCGATCCGGTCGTCCGGTGCCGAAGGGGCCTTCGTCGCCTCCTCCTTGGGCTTCCCCTTCTTCCCGCTCGATCCCTTGCCCTTGCCGTCGAAGGGCACGTCGTCGCGGAGCATCTGCCACACCTTCGCGGCGCCCGCGCCGTCCGGCAGCAGGTGGTTGGAGTCCCTGGGGTCCTCGACGTTCGGCATGGTCAACGACGTGATGCGGTCGGTGGGCACCGACTTGAGCTGCATGGCGAGGTCGTAGAGCTTCTTGACCGAGCCGATCTCCTCGGAGACCTTCAGGGACTTCGTGGCCGCCTCGGCCAGGTCCATCAGGCGGCCGGTGTCGGTGAAGACGCTCTGCTGCTTCAGCGTGCGGAGCATCGAGTTCAGGTACATGTGCTGGGCCCGCGCGCGCAGCGGGTCGCTGCCCCAGGCGTGCCGGGTGCGCAGCCACTGCAGGGCCTGCTTGCCCTTGACCTTGTGGGTGCCGGCGGTCAGCTTCAGACCGGAGCCGCCGGGCACGGCCGCCGTCGGGTGGTCCCACACGTTCTGCCGCACACAGACGTCGACGCCCCCGATGGCGTCCGCCATCCGCACCACGCCCGCGAAGTCGATCATCATCCAGTGGTCGATGTAGACCCCGGTGAGGTTCTCCCAGGTGGCCAGCGTGCAGCCCGCCCCACCGCGGGCGAGCGAGGTGTTGATGATGTCGTTCGTCGCCGGATACGTCTTGCCGGTGCCCGGGTCCGTGCACTGGGGGATGTGGACGCGGGTGTCGCGCGGGATGCTCACCAGGGCGGCGCTCTTGCGGTCCGCGGACAGGTGGATGAGCATCTGCACGTCGGCGAGCGGCGGATTGCCGCGGTTGTCCCTGCTCCCGCCGAGCTTCACGTTCTCGGCGGAGTTACGGCTGTCGGAGCCGATCAGCAGAATGTTGAGCGGTGTCTGCCCGGCCGCGTTCGGCTGGGACTTCTGCGCCTTGGAGTCACCGCTGGAGCGCTGGCCCTTCTGGATGTTGGCGTTCAGGTGCCGGTAGTAGAGGTAACCGGCCCCGGCCGTCACGAGTATCGCCAGGGACAGCACGATCGCCGACCATCGCAGCGCGCGCCGTCTGCGCCGCCGGCCGCTCTTCGAGCCGCCTCTGCGCCGCCCCCCGCCGGCACCGCCCGATGCGTCCTGCGTCCGCGGTGCGAGCGACATCGTGTCGTCGACCGCAGGGACCTCTCCGCGCACACGGCTCTGCGTCAATTCCCCGCCCTCCCCCTGGTCCGGCGACGGGTCGCCCCGCGCCCCACGACGGGGTCCGGACCGCCCCGTGCCCTGTTAGACGTGCGAGGGCGCCGTTGGGTTACCTGTGAGGTTCATTTCAACCTGGCGTCCCCGGCGGCGCGTTGCGGCCGGGCGGCTCGGGCCTACGGCGGAACGGGCCTGCCGCGCGTCCTGTCGGACGTACGGCAGGCCCGTGCGTCACCAGGTCACTTGGCGCACTGCACCTTGTCCGCCGTGGACTTGTCGACGTCCGGCGCCTTGGTCGATGCGGTGATCGGTTCGCCAGCGTTCTCGAAGTCCTTGCCCAGGGTCAGGGTCATCGCCGGCAGGCCCTGCGAGTTGGTCACGCTCTTGCCGGGCTTCAGCGCCGCTCCGGACAGACCCATGATGTCGGCCAGCCGGCGCGCCTGGTCAGCCTGGTCCGGGGCGTACTCGAGGGTTGTCTTCGCGACCTCCGCGTCGGCGTTGCCTGCGTTCTCGGACTTGGACACACCCGCCTGGTTCTGCAGGTACTCGAGCTCCGCCTGCGCGCTGCCGGCGACGGCGCCTCCGTTCAGGATCCGCACGCGCACGTCGGACGCGGCCGACTTGGTGCCCTTGAGGCGGGCCGCCACGGCGGCCGCCTCCTTCTTCTTCTCCTGCTTGGCCGCGGTGAAGGAGACGTCGTTCCTGATGGCCTCGAAGACCTGCTTGGCCTTGGTGTCGTTGAGGACGACGGTCGCCTTCACCTTCTCGGCCGGGTTGTCGACCACCGGCACGGTGGTGAAGGTCAGGTTCTTCGGGTTGAGCTTCCCCAGCTCCAGGCCGAGGTCCTTCAGCTTGCCGATGCTGTCGAGGTTGGAGTCGACGGTCAGCGCCTTGGTGCCGGCCTCGGCCACCTTCACCATCTTCGCCGGGTTGCTGAGCGTGTCGTTCGACTTCAGCTTGCGCATCAGCGCGCTGAGGAACTGCTGCTGCAGCGTGATCCGGCTCAGGTCGCCGCCGAAGCCGACCGCGTGCCGGGTGCGTACGAAGGCGAGTGCCGTCTCGCCCTCGATGTGCCGCGTGCCCTTCTTCAAGTTCAGGTGCGAGTCGGGGTCGTTGATGTCCTTGCCGAGACATACGTCCACACCGCCGACCGCCGTGGTCAGCGTCTTGACCGCGTTGAAGTCGGCCACCATGAAGTTGTCCGGCTTGATGCCGGTCAGCTCCGTGACCGTGCGCGCGGTGCAGCTGGGCGTGCGGTCGTCCTGGCCGAGGCTGGTGTTGAAGCGGACGCCGCTGGTGCCCGAGATGACCTTCTCGGTGCCGTCCTCCTGCTTGGTCGGGCAGTCCGGGACGTCGGTGATCAGGTCGCGCGGGATGCTCAACGCGGTCGCGTTCGAACGGTCCTTGGAGAGATGCAGCAGGATCGTGGTGTCCGCGTGGCCGACGCTGCCGGAGTCGCCGTACTTCGTGTTGCCCTTGCCGGTGCGCTTGTCGGTGCCGATCAACAGGATGTTGATCGCCTTGCCCTTGCTGAAGCCACCGGTGCTCGCGCCGTCGTCGGAGACGGACGTGATGTTGTCGTTGAGGTGCTTGATGTAGAGGTAGGCACCGCCGGCCACGGCGAGCAGCACGAACGCCATGCCACCGCCCGTCCACATCAGGGCCTTCTTCGCCTTCGACTTCTTCGCGGGACGGCGGCTGCGCCGGCCGGGCGGCGGCTCGTCGGGCGCGGCGCGGCGCCGCCGCTGGGGCGGTACGTCACGGCCGGGAGCCTGCGGGCTCGCGCTGCGGGAGCGCGCCGCGTCGCCTCCTCGGGAGGTGGATCTGCGAGGTCCGGGAACCGACGATCGCGGTGTGGAAGGGTTCAGTCGCAGTTCGTATTCGCCGGTGTTCGGATTGAGCACCCACTGGTCTGCGGGGTCGACGTTGTCCGCCCGCCCACGGCTTTGCGCGTCCACGGTTGTCCGAATCCTCCGTTTGGGCCACGCGGCGCCTTCCCCCTCAAAGGCGCTCCGGTCACGGTCTCGCAGTGCACGGCCCCAGGAAGACGTCGCGGTTGGGTGCACCGGATCGCTCACACTATCCGCCCAGTTCAACGCCAAGCGACGTCGGTGACAAATTCCACGTCCCTACAAGTGGGCAATCCACCCATTTCCTTGAACTTTCTTGGGGCGGCTGTTCGTCGCCTTGGTGTTCGCTTTACGTGCACTGGTCCTCGGCGGCGGTGTTGCCGCTGAACGTCGGGGCGGGCGAAACGGACTTCCCGGGCTGGTCGGACCGCATTCCGGCGGAGTTTCCGTCGCCCTTCGTGGTCGAATTGCGACTCTTCGCATCGGAATCCCGCCGGGTCCCCTTGGTGACCGTCAATGGCGCGTCCGTACGCAGTCGTTCGAACAGCTTTTCCGCCTCGGGCTCCACGAGTTGGTCGCGATTTGCGTTGTAGACGTACGACTCGCGAGGAACCGTGAGGAATTGCACCCGTTCCGCGGGGATGTCGCGCAGTCCGCGCACGAGTTCGTACAAACCACGCAGACTCGCCAGATCCGGGTCGGTGGTGAGGGACGACGTGGCGGCGTCCAGCACGGGATAGAGCTTCACCGGATTCAGCAGTACGTCATTGCTCTGCACCTTGTTGACGAGCGCCCCGAGAAATCGCTGCTGGCGCTCCATCCGGTCGGTGTCGCTGCCGTTGCCGAGGGTCTTGCGGGCGCGGACGTAGCCGAGGGCCTGCTCGCCGTCGAGCGTGACCCGTCCCGCGGGCAGCTTCAGCTTGGCGGCCTTGTCGTCGATCGGCTCCTTCAGGCAGACCCGGACGCCGTCGAGCGCGTCGACCATCTCCTTGAAGCCATGGAAGTCGATGACGACGTGGTGGTCGACGCGAACGTCCGTGAGCTTCTCGACGGTCCGGATGGTGCAGGCCGAACCGCCTGCCTCGAAGGCGTAGTTGAACATCGCGAACGTCGCCTCGGAGCGGCTCCCGTCGGCGCCCCGGCAGGAGGGCACGTCCACCATGAGGTCACGGGGGAGGGAGATCGCGGTGGCGGTGTGCCGCCCCTTGGACAGGTGCAGCAGGATCGTGGTGTCGGACCGCTCGGTCCCCGAGTCGCGCCCGTAGCGGGAGTTGCCGTCCCCGGAGCGCGAGTCCGATCCGATCACCAGGATGTTCTGCGCGTCCTTGACGAGCGAGGTGGGCCGCTCCTTCTCGTACCGCGCCAGTTCCCGGGCGGCGGCCTCGTCGGGCGTGATGTTGCCGTTCAGCTTCATGTACAGCACCCACCCGCCCCCGGCGGCCCCGACGGCCAGCACGGCGACAGTGAGCCCCCCGTACCGCAGCCACCGCCGCCGACGCGGTCGAGGCGGTCGTCTCAGCCCTTTCACGTGCCGCTCCACCCCTCATGGCGTATGAACGTGCTGGTTCTACGACCATGCCTCGGAGGGCGGTGCGGGGGTGGGCGTTACTGATCCGAACGGGTGACCGCAGGTCTTTGATCTTCAGGGGCGCGGGACTGTGTTCGAAATGCGGCTCCGCCGCGTGGGCGCGGCAAGCCACGACGAACCCGCACTCGCCGCGCGACCGTCACCACCCACTCTCAACGGCGTACCACGGACACCCGCTCACTGTCGACCCGCCCGGCGACAGCCTCCTCGCTCGCCCGCTCCAGATTCCGGCACAGCACCACCGATCCCCCGACGGCGAGCGGCCCGTACAGGCCGGCGTTCAACCCGTCCCACGTGCCGTACGGCAACCCGGACAGAATCCGCGCCCCCGGCCCAGTCAGCCCGAGGTCCGCCGCCTCCGCGACCGCCCGCTCGACGACCTCCGCCCCGCTGAACTCCCGCCCGGCCACGATCAGCGCCGGCTCGTTGGGATCCACCGGTGCGAACGGCGTGAACCGGTCCCCCTGACCCGGCACTTCGACGGCGTAGTCGGCGAAGCCCGGCGGCGGTTGCGGGAACCGGCCGCCCAGCGGCCGCAGCGCGAGGGCGACCCGTTCGCCCCGGCAGGCGCGCGCGGCGTCCAGCGTGTCCGGGCCGCTCACCACGACGTCGGCCGCCGCGGGATCCCCGTCGACGTCCGCGATCGCCCCCACCGACGCACACGCCAGCAGCCACACGGCCGTCTGCCAGTGCGCGGGCAGCAGCAGTGCCACCCGGTCGCCGGGCCCGGCGGCCAGGTCGCCCTGGAGGAGGTTCGCCGTCTTGGCCACCCAATTGGCGAAGGTGGCCACGGACAGTTCGACGCGCTCGCCCGTGGCGTCGTCGTAGAAGGTCACCAGGGGGCGTGCGGGGTCCGTGGCGAGCGCGGAACTCAGCAGGTCGGCAGGGGTGCGGTCGGTGGCGTTCACCCGCGCAAGCGTACGCGGGCGCCCGGTCGCGCACCCCCCGGAGCAGCCACCGGTTCGGGCGAACGGCAGCCGACGGTCCGTCAATTCCCGGATGGACAGATATGTCTGACTTTGTACAAGATCATGGCATGCGTCGACTTCTCGCTTCTTCGATCGCCTCCTCGGTCGGCGTCGCCTGTGCGACCGCCCTCGCTCTACCGCTGTCCCTGCCCGCCGCCGCGGCGACCGCGAGCCCCGCGACGAGCCGCGTGGGATCGGTGCCGGCCGCCGCCCGGTTCGACCTCCCCGGGAGCACCCGGTCGCTGCCCCTGCGTCCGCTCGGCCCACGCTCCCGCGACCGCGCCATCGGCTCCCCGGCCACCGGCGAACTGGGCCTGAGCCGCCGGGACGTACGGCACTTCTCGATGGTCGGGGTCGTCTGGGACAACCCGAACACCGAACTGCACGGCGGCGTGCAGGTCCGCACCCGCGCGGCCCGCTCCGGCATCTGGTCCGGCTGGCAGAGCCTCGAGACGCACAACGACGACGCGGCCGACCCCGGCACCGCCGAGCGCACCTCGGGCCGCGTCCGCGGCTCCACCGCACCGCTGTGGGTGGGGGACTCGGACGGGGTCGAGGTCAGGGTCCGGGCCGAGGGCGGGACCCGTACGAAGGCGTCCGCGCCCGGCACCCGCGCCGTCTCGGCCGCCGCCGCGCTCCCGTCGGGGCTGCGTCTGGAACTCGTGGACCCCGGTGAAGGGGGCGACGGTGGGGGCGGTGCGCCGGTCGCGCCGCACGGCATGCCGGCCGGCGCTCCCCGTACCGGCGTCCTCGGCACCGAGTCGGCCGAGGCGCTGGCCGCCTCCGCCGCCAACGCCGGCATCGCCCCGCTCGGCGCCACCGAGATCCCCGCGCTGAGCCGCGCCGCGACCGAGCGGGAGCTGCGGAGCCTGGGTGAGGGCGAGTTGACGAGCGGTCAGCGCGCCAAGCCGTACATCGGCCCGAGGCCTCGTATCATCACGCGCCGCGGCTGGGGCGCCGACGAGAAGCTGCGCGAGAAGGGCTTCGTCTACACGAAGAAGGTCAAGGTGGCGTTCGTCCACCACACCTCGTCCGGCAACGGATACAGCTGTTCGCAGGCCGCCTCCGTCATCCGTGGTATCTACCGCTACCACGTCAAGAGCATGGGCTGGCGCGACATCGGCTACAACTTCCTCGTCGACAAGTGCGGAAACATCTACGAGGGCCGTGCCGGGGGCGTGGCGAAGGCGGTCCTCGGCGCCCACACTCTCGGTTTCAACAGCAACAGCATGGGAGTCGCCGTCCTCGGCAGCTTCGGCTCGCACAAGCCGCCCGCGGCCGCGCTGCGCGCCATCTCCCGGCTCACCGCCTGGAAACTCGGTCTCTACGGTGCCAATCCGCGTGGAAAGGCGTATCTGAAGTCGGGGGGTGGCAATCTCTACCGAAAGGGAAAGAACGTACGTCTCAACGTGATCTCCGGCCACCGTGACGGCTTCGCCACGGCATGTCCGGGCATCCAGCTCTACCGCAAGCTCGGCACGGCCCGCTCGACCGCTGCGCGCTACCAGGGGCGCTAGGGCCACGCCCCGGGCGGCGCGCGGGAGCCGGGCACGGGGCGCACGAGGACCACGTTCACGCCATCGGGGGACAACCGGGTGGAACTGCGCAGCACCGCACGGCCGTCGAAGGCGCCACACGACGATCTGCATACACTGGCCGGCCGAAAGACAGTTCGGCCGGTCCCGGCAGGAAGCAGAGACGACAGGTGACAGAAGCGATCCTCCTGGTCGGCGGCAAGGGCTCCCGGCTGCGGCCGCTCACGGTCCACACACCGAAGCCCATGGTCCGGGCGGCCGGCGTCCCGTTCCTCACCCACCAGCTGGCGAGAGCGAGAGCGGCGGGCGTGGACCACATCGTCCTCGCCACGTCGTATCTGGCCGAGGTCTTCGAGCCCTACTTCGGCGACGGCTCGTCCCTCGGCCTCCACCTCGAGTACGTGACCGAGGAGGAGCCCCTCGGCACGGGCGGCGCCATCCGCAACGTCGCCTCCCGTCTGCGCTCCGGCCCCGACGACCCGGTCCTGATCTTCAACGGCGACATCCTGACGGGCCTGAACATCCGCGCCCTGGTCGACACCCACGAGAAGACCGGCGCCGACGTCTCCCTGCACCTCACCAAGGTCACCGACCCGCGCGCGTACGGCCTGGTCCCCACGGACGGGACGGGCCGCGTCCTCGCCTTCCTGGAGAAGCCGCAGACCCCCGAGGAGATCGTCACCGACCAGATCAACGCGGGGGCGTACGTCTTCCGCCGCTCGGTCATCGACACGATCCCCGCGGGCCGCCCGGTCTCGGTGGAGCGGGAGACCTTCCCCGGCCTGCTCGCCGCCGGAGCCCATCTGCAGGGCATGGTCGACTCGACGTACTGGCTGGACCTCGGCACCCCGGCGGCCTTCGTCCGCGGCTCCGCCGACCTCGTCCTCGGCCGCGCCCCCTCGCCCGCCGTCCCCGGCCGCTGCGGCGACCGGCTGGTCCTGCCGACGGCGCGCGTCGCCCCCGACGCCAAGCTCACGGGCGGCACCGTGGTGGGCGAGGGCGCGTTCGTGGCGGAGGGCGCCCGGGTCTTCGGCTCGACGATCCTGCCGGGCGCCGTCATCGAACCGGGCGCCGTCATCACCGACTCCCTCATCGGCACCCGCGCGCGCGTGGGCGAACGCTCCGTCCTGACCGGCACGGTCATCGGTGACGGCGCGGTCGTCGGCGCCGACAACGAACTGCGCGACGGAGCGCGCGTGTGGTGCGACGCCCGTATCCCGGCGGGGTCGGTCCGCTTCTCCTCCGACCAGTAGCCACCCACGCACGCATCCGGGGGCGCCCTGCGCGGCGCCCCCGCGTCGCTCGGGGCCGCTGGTTCTTCCGTGGCGGTCAGAGCCGCCCGATGTCGCCCTTCGGCATCCGCGGCGCCCGTCTCGGCGGGGTCCGGCCACTGAGCAGGATCAGCCGGGCAGCCCGGTGCCGCTGTCCGGCATACGGCTCCAGCAGCTCCAGCATCATGGCGTCGTCCGCGTCCCGGTCCCCGGCGAGCGCCCATCCGACGATGCCCGGCAGATGCAGATCCCCCACGGTCACGGCGTCCGGCGCCCCGTTGCTGCGCTGCACGGTCTCCGCCGACGTCCACGGGCCGATCCCGGACACCAGCTCCAGCCGCGCCTGCGCGGCCGCCGGTTCCATCCCGGCCGCCTCCTCCAGCCGCGCGGCGACCCGCACGGCCCGCAGGATCGTCGACGCTCGCTTGTTGTCGACGCCGGCCCGGTGCCACTCCCAGGACGGGATCAGCGCCCAGGTCCGCGGCCCCGGCATCACCCACAGCCGCCCGCCCGCCGCGGGCCCCGGCGCGGGCCCCGGCGCGGGCTCGCCGTACTTGCGCACCAGCAGCCGCCACGCCTGGTACGCCTCGAGCGTGGTGACCTTCTGCTCCAGGATCGACGGGATCAGCGACTCGAGGACCCGTCCGGTGCGCGTCAGCCGCAGCCCCGGCCGCCGGTGCCGGGCGAGCGCCACCAGCCGGTGCCGGGGCGCGAAGGCGTCCGGGTCGTCCGCCGCCCCGAGCATCTCGGGCAGCTGCTCCAGCAGCCACTCGGCCCCAGGGCCCCACGCCTCGCCGCGTACGGCGGTGCCTTTCGCGGCGACCCTCAGCGTCCCCGGCCCGGCCGGGGTGAGACTGGCCCGCCACACGGCCCCGTCGGGCGTCGCCCTGAACGTCGGATCGCCCGGTCCGCGCCGCAACGGGCCCAGTACGAGCCCGAGGTCGATCGGCGACTGCGGCACCACCGTCCGCACCCGCCCCGGCGCCGCCGCCTGCTGCGGCACCCGACCGCGCGCGGGTACGGCGACATGGCCGCCCCGTACGGTCGTACGGGTGGGCCGCGGAGCGAACCGTCCTGCCATGGATGAAGTCCCGGGAGACGAGAGGAACCCTGTGGGGCACAGGGAAGGGGCCCTACGAGATTAGGCGCACGCGCGCGTGTGTCACCGGACCTCTGTGAAGCTCCCCGCGTCCCGCTCCGGCCTCGGCCGGGGTTCCTCGGCCGGATGCCCGACCGCGACGGCGCCCATCGGGTCCCAGTCCGCGGGCAGCCCCAGGGCCTCCCGTACGACCTCCCGGCAGAACATGGTCGACGACACCCATGCCGATCCGAGCCGCTCCCCGGCCAGCGCGACCAGGAAGTTCTGCACTCCGGCGCCCGCGGCGACCACGAACATCTCCCGCTCGGCGCCGTCCCGCCGCGCGTCCCCGTACGTGTGCGAGCCGTCCATGACGAGACACGGCACCACCAGATACGGCGCGTTGCGCAGGACGTCGCCCCGGCGGACCCGCTTGGCGATGGACTCCTCGCTCTTGCCGTCCCGCCGCAGGTCGGCGATCCAGGCGTCGCGCATGGCGTCCAGCAGCCCGGTCCGCGCGGCCTCGGACTCCAGCAGCACGAACCGCCACGGCGTCGTGTGATGCGGCGCCGGCGCCGTCACGGCCGCGGCGACCGCCCGCCGTACGGCACCGGGGTCGACCGGTTCGCCGGTGAAGGCCCGCACCGTACGGCGCTGGGTCACCGCCGTCCGTACGGCCTCGGACGTCCCGAGCCGGAACATGTCGTCCCGTCCGCCGCGCACCATGGCCCGCGCCCCCTCCCCGTCGCCCTCCGCCAGCACGTGCGGCAGCCCGCGCAGGACGGCGACGGGCAGCCCGGCGGCCTTTCCCTTGACCAGGTCGCCGGCGGCGGCCAGCTCGTCCGCCGTCGCCACGACCGTCGCGCTGAGCGGATTGCCGTGCGCGTCCGTGCCGCCGCGCAGATCGTCGAGCACGCGCACACCGGCGGCGCCGATCGCGACGTCCGTGAGGCCCGAGCGCCACGGGCGCCCGAAGGTGTCGGTGACGACGACCCCGACCTCGACACCGAGGGCGTCTCGCAGTCCGTCACGGATGACCCGCGCGGACGCGTCCGGGTCCTCGGGCAGCAACAGCACCGTGCCGGGCGGGGTGTTGGAGGCGTCGACCCCGGCCGCGGCCATCACCAGGCCCTGCCGGTTCTCGACGATCCGCAGGGCTCCGCGCCGCGCCACGACCCGTACGGTCTCGGCGTCGATGGCGGCCTCGCGGTCGTCCCCCGCGACGATGCGCCCCTCCGCCTTGGACACGATCTTCGAGGTGACGAGCAGGACGTCCCCGTCGGCGAGGCCCGGTTCGGCGGCGGCGATCAGCTTGGCGACGTCGTCGCCCGCGGCCACCTCGGGCAGGCCGGGCACGGCCCAGACCCGGTAACCGGGCGCTGCGCCGGAGGCCGTGGGGTCCTCGGAAGTCCCGTCGCTCAAGAGGGCCGCACCTCCTCCGCCAGCGTGAGCGCCTCACGCGCCATCCTGGTGGTCGCCTCCAGGTCGGTCATCATCAGCGGCACGGCCCGGCAGCGGATGCCGGCGCCCTCGACCCGCTCCACCACGCCCGCGTCCACGGTGTCCACGAGCCAGCCGTCCAGCAGGCCCGAGCCGTAGTGCTCGGCCACCGCCGCGGCCGTCGACTCCACGCCGACCGCCGCGAGCACCTTGTCGGCCATCCCGCGCACGGGCGCGTCCCCGACGATGGGGGAGAGGCCGACCACGGGCACGCCCGCGTCGGCGATCGCCTCCCGGATGCCGGGCACCGCGAGGATCGTGCCGATGGAGACCACCGGGTTCGACGGCGGGAACAGCACGACGTCCGAGTCCGCGATCGCCTCCAGCACCCCCGGCGCCGGCTTCGCCTGCTCGGCGCCCACCGGCACGACCGCCTCGGCCGGCACCGAGGCCCGCAGCCGCACCCAGTACTCCTGGAAGTGCACCGCCTTGCGCTCGCCGTCGACGTCGACGGCGACATGCGTCTCGACCCGGTCGTCCGTCATGGGGATCAGCCGCACGCCCGGCTTCCACCGGTCGCACAGCGCCTCGGTGACGGCGCTGAGCGGATACCCGGCGCCGATCATCTGCGTCCGCACGATGTGCGTGGCGAAGTCCCGGTCGCCGAGGCCGAACCACTCCGGCCCCACGCCGTAGGCCGCGAGCTCCTCCTTGAGGTGGAAGGTCTCGTCGGCCCGCCCCCAGCCCTGCTCCTCGTTGATGCCGCCGCCGAGCGTGTACATCACCGTGTCGAGGTCCGGGCAGACCTTCAGTCCGAAGAGGTGGATGTCGTCCCCGGTGTTGCCGATGACGGTGATGTCCGCGTCCGGCGCGGCCTGCTTCAGACCACGCAGGAACCGGGCACCGCCGATGCCGCCTGCCAGAACCACAATGCGCATGGGCCAAGTCTTACAGGCGGGTACGACAGCGCGTCAGGCGGTTGCCGCGTCGACCTCGTCGTACGCCACCGGGACGGCCGTGCAGGTGCTGTGCATCGGCATCTCGGTGAGGCCCGGGTAGTAGATGTGCAGGCTGACCGCGGGCTCCAGCGCGTCGTTGACCACCTCGTGGACGTACCCCGGCGCGAACACGCGCTGCGTGCCCGCCCCCAGCGCGCGCGTGCCCCTCTGCGTGCGTTCGGTCAGCGTGCCCTCCAGGACGGTCAGCACACCGGAGGAACGTCCGTGGTCGTGCAGTCCGCTGCCCTGGCCGGGCACCCAGGACAGCAGCCACACCTCGTAGCCCGGTCCGGTGCGCAGCCGGTGGTACCAGCGCGTCGTGGCGTCGTACTCGACGAGCCGCTCCCACTGCGAGCGGTCCGCGGCGATGGCGCGGGCCAGGCCGACGAACTCGGCGACGGTGGCCGGATGTTCGCGCGGGGGCTGAAGCAGGTGCGGGACTTCGAGGATGTCGCCGGCGATCTGGAGGTCGTTGTCGCTGTTCATGGGGTGCGGTGGTTCCTCGGCGAAGAGTGGGGGCTGGCTGGGGTCGCACACCGTCCGCCGGGACCGCGGACGGCAAGGATGCCCTGGCAGGGCGTCAGGCAAGAGGACAGCAGCCGAGTCGGGACGGACTCAGAGGCAGCCGGAGCGCGTACGGCTCAACAGCTGGAACAGCAACAACAGCTACAGCGAGCGCGGGCAGCACCGTGGGACCCGGTCGTGCGGGTCGAGGCGAGTGCCGAGTTCGCGAGCATGCCCACAAGGACACCGGCTCACACCTTCGGTGTCAACTCGACGCCCGGTATGTGGGACATGGTTCACCTCATCCGGTTCATGTCCGAGGCGAAAGGTTTGTGCATACGGCTTCCGGGACACATGGCGCACAACCAGGCGCACAAGCCTCGTTGTGATCCTGTGATCCGAATGTGATCCGGTTTGCTTCGAGAGACGCGTGGAACGAGATCGGATCTACGGGCGTCCTTCCCCGTACAGGCTCTGCACGGGGGCGGCGGCCCTTCCGGGTCTCGTCCGCGTGTCAAGGTTTATGCCGATTTGAACACTTTCCGCATGGCCTTGGTTCCGCAGAGTGAATAAGGGGCCCAATAGCAGATCTCGGCTTGACTCGCCCGGAGCAGCACACTTGTAATTTCACTCGTGTCGTTCTGCCGGGACCGGTAACGGCTACTTCACGGGGACGCGAAAGACAGACGAGGGGCGCACATGACCGAGCTGGTGCAGCAACTGCTGGTCGACGACGCGGACGAGGAACTCGGCTGGCAGGAGCGCGCGCTGTGCGCCCAGACCGACCCCGAGTCCTTCTTCCCCGAGAAGGGCGGCTCCACCCGCGAGGCAAAGAAGGTCTGCCTCGCCTGTGAGGTCCGCTCCGAGTGCCTCGAGTACGCCCTTGCCAACGACGAGCGCTTCGGCATCTGGGGCGGTCTGTCCGAGCGGGAGCGGCGCCGCCTGAAAAAGGCCGCCGTCTGACCCGAAGGCTCCGTACTCCTCCGTACTCCTCCGTATTCGAACGGCCCGTCGCAGGTGGGTTATCCACAGGCGGCGGGCCGCCGTCTTGCCCAGCCGATAGTGTGGGCGCTCGTCCGAGGCGCCTCGTCGCCCCCAAGGGGCACAGACGTCCACTGCAGTCCATCGAACCGGGGCCCGTACCTCGATGTCCGTGCACAGCCACACGGCAGCCCAGCAAGGCGTCGCTGCCACTCCAGAGTTTCCGCGTCACGTGGTGACGGCGGTCGTCGTCTCCCACGACGGCGCCCGCTGGCTGCCCGACGCGCTCACCGGGCTGCTCGGCCAGGAGCGCCCCGTCCAGTACGCCATGGCGGCCGACACCGGCAGCGCCGACGCCTCCGCGCAGCTGGTCGCCGACTCCCTCGGCGCCGACCACGTCCTGCACCTCGCGCGGCGCACAGGCTTCGGCCAGGCCGTCGAGGAGGCGGCCCGCACCGCGCCGGTCCTGACCCCGGAAGAGCTGCCCTATCTGAAGCGGCCGAGCGGCTGGGACCCGGTCACGCGCTCCTGGCGCGACGACGCCTACGACCTGCCGGAACTCCCGCACGGAGAGCCGGTCCAGTGGCTGTGGCTGCTGCACGACGACTGCGCCCCCGAACCCGACGCCCTGGCCCAGTTGCTGCGCGTCGTGGAGAACGAACTCGAGCTCGGCCGCGACGACGTGGCCGTGGTGGGCCCCAAGCTCCGCGGCTGGTACGACCGCCGCCAGCTCCTGGAGGTCGGCGTCAGCATCGCCAACTCCGGCCGCCGCTGGACGGGCCTGGACCGCCGAGAGCAGGACCAGGGCCAGCACGACCACGTGCGGACCGTGCTGTCGGTGTCCACCGCCGGCATGCTGATCCGCCGCGACGTCTTCGAACAGCTCGGCGGGTTCGACCGCCGGCTGCCCCTGATGCGTGACGACGTCGACCTGTGCTGGCGCGCCCACGCCGCCGGCCACCGCGTCCTGATCGCACCGGAGGCGGTCGTACGACACGCCGAGGCATCCTCCCGCGAGCGCCGCACCGTCGACTGCGTGGGCCGCACCGCCGCCTCCCCGCACAAGGTCGACAAGGCCGGCGCCGTCTACACCCTCCTGGTCAACGCACGTACGGCCGTGCTGCCCTGGGTGCTGCTGCGCCTGGTGCTCGGCACGCTCCTGCGGACCGTCGCCTACCTCGTCGGCAAGGTCCCCGGACAGGCCGTCGACGAGATCCGCGGCCTGCTGGGCACGCTGCTGCGCCCCGAGCGGATCATCGCAGGACGGCGCAGGCGCGGGCGCCCGCAGATCGACAAGGACGAGCTGCGCGCCCTGTTCCCGCCACCCGGCGCGACCGTGCGGGCCACCGTGGAGCAGGTCGCGGGCAACGTCGGGGGCCGTTCCGACCCCGAAGTGACCTCCGGCGCCGGACGGCACGGCGGCGCGGTCGAGTCCGGACCCGGCGGCGACGACGCCGAGTTCCTGGAGATCGAGCAGTTCGCCCGCCTCAAGCGCATCGGCCGCAAGCCCGGCCCGATGCTCTTCCTGGTGCTGCTGCTCGTCTCGCTGGTCGCCTGCCGGCAGCTGCTCGGCGGCGGCGCGCTCGCGGGCGGCGCCCTGCTGCCCGCCCCGGCCGACTCCGGCGAGCTGTGGTCGCGCTACCTCGACTCCTGGCACGCGGTGGGCGCCGGCGGCACTCCGTCCGCGCCGCCGTACCTGGCGATCGTGGCGATGCTGGCCTCCGCGCTGTTCGGCTCGACCGGGCTCGCGGTCACGGTCCTGCTCGTGTGCTCCGTGCCGCTGGCCGGCGTCACCGCGTACTTCGCCTCCCGCCCGCTCGTCGAGTCGCGCCTGCTGCGCGCGTGGGCGGCCGTCGTCTACGCCTTCCTGCCCGCCGCCACGGGCGCGCTCGCGGGCGGCCGTATCGGCACCGCCGTGCTGGCCATCCTGCTGCCGCTGATCGCGCGCGCGGGCGTCGCCGCCGCCGGCCTGACGAACAGCTCGGGCGCGCGCGGCAGTTGGCGCGCCACCTGGGCGTACGCCCTACTGCTGACGGTCACCACGGCGTTCACGCCGATCGTGTGGCCGATCGCGCTGGTCCTCGGCATCGCGCTGCTGGCCCACCGCCGCACGGACCTCCCCGCCCGCGGCCTGCGCTTCCTGGCCCAGCTCGGCACCCCGCTGCTGGTCCTCGCGCCCTGGTCGCTGTCGCTGCTGCCGTTCGGCTTCTTCAAGGAGGCCGGGCTGGACTACGGCCCCTCGTCCGCCGCCGCGCTCGACCTGCTCGGCGCGAGCCCGGGCGGCCCCGGCACGGTCAGCGGGCTGATGCTCATCGGCATCGTGCTGGCCGCACTGGCCGCCCTGATGCGCTCGGGGCGCCAGTCCGGGATCTGGACGGCCTGGGCGGTCGCCCTGGTGGGCCTCGTCTTCGCGGTCCTGTCCAACCGGTCGACCTGGGCCGGCCCCGCGACCCTCGTCTACGGCATCGCCCTGCTGACCGCCGCCGCCCTCGGCGCCGACGGCGCACGCACGCGCGTGGCCGAGCAGAGCTTCGGCTGGCGCCAGCCGGTGGCCGCGCTGATCGCCTTCGCCTCGGTCGCGGGCCCGCTGGTCCTCGCCTTCGGCTGGATGATCCGCGGCGCCGACGGGCCGGTCGAGCGGCAGGACCCCGTGCAGGTGCCCGCGTTCGTCGCCGAGGAGAGCGGCACCCGTGACCAGGCCCGCACGCTCGTGCTCGACAGCGACTCCACGGCCCGCGTCGCCTACACCCTGGTCCGCGGCTCCGGCGCCCGCCTCGGTGACGCCGAGGCCGCCGCGGCCGACGGTGAGAACGGCCGCCTCGACAAGGTCGTCGCCAACCTCGTCGCCGGCTCCGGCGCCGACCAGGCCGACCAGCTGGGCAAGTTCGCCGTCCGGTACGTCCTCGTCCACAAGGGCGCACCCCGTGACGTCACCCGTGTCCTGGACGCCACCCCCGGCCTGTCGCGCCTGAGCCAGCAGGGCGGCAGCGCCCTGTGGCGGGTCGACCAGGAGGTCGCGCGCGCCACCATCACCTCCGGCTCCGGTACGGCGCTGCCGGTCGCCGCGGGCCCGGTCGAGATCCACACCACGGTCCCGTCCGGTGCGGACGGCCGCGTCCTGCGCCTGGCCGACACGGCCGCCGAGGGCTGGACGGCGACCCTGGACGGCAAGCCGCTCACCCGCACCACGGTCGACGGCTGGGCCCAGGGCTTCCAACTCCCCGCCGCCGGCGGCCGGCTGGACGTCACCTACGACGACCCGATCACCCACACCGCGTGGCTGTGGGCGCAGGGCTTCCTCGCCGTCGTGCTGGTCGTCCTGGCGCTGCCCGGCCGGCGCCGCCACATCGACGACGACCTCCCCGAGGAGCCGGCCGTCCCCGCCGAGGCCATGGCCGGCGAGGGCCGCCGGGCCCGCCGCCTGCGTGCCCAGGCGGAGGCCGAAGAGGCGGGCGGTGGCGAGGAGTTCCCGTCTCCTCCGGAGGAGGAGACACCCGTCGCGATCCCGCAGCAGCAGTCCTACGACGAGTGGGACCCCGCGACCTACGCGGGCGCCGACCAGAACGGCTACGGCGAGCAGTACCAGGGCGCCCAGCAGTACCCGGCGGGCTACGACCAGGCGTACCAGGCGGACCCGTACCAGAGCGGCCAGTACGACCCGTACGGCTACGGCAACGCGCCCCAGGGGTCGTACGACCAGACCGCCTACGACCCGTCGTACCAGCCGGGTTACGACCCCGCGTACGACCCGGCGCAGCAGCAGCCGCACGACCCTGAGCGCCCCGACGGGAGTCAGCAGTGAACCGCACCACCATCTCCCTGATCGCGGGCACGGCCGCGCTCGCCGCCGTCACGGGATTCGCCGCGCTCAGCGCGCCGGGCGCCTCCGGAGCGGACACCGCCAAGGCGGCGGCCGAACTGCCGGTGGAGCGCACCAGCCTGCTCTGCCCGGGGCCCAGCACCTCCGACATCGCCGACACGTCGTACACCTCGTTCACGCCCGTCACGAAGGGCGCGGGAAGCGGCGGCAAGGGCGAACTCCAGGCCGCCACGGAGCAGGCGGCGGACGGGTCGGGCACCGGCGGCAAGACGGACGGCAAGAAGAGCGGCAAGAAGAAGACCGGCTCGGCGGACAAGGCCGCCAAGCCGGTCCTGGCGCCGAAGGAGCCCGGAAAGCCGGTCACCGGTGACACCTCCGGTTCCGACACGCCCGCGTACGTCGGCACCGCCGAGGGCGGGTACGCGCCCGGCTGGACGGTGCAGGAGACCACCGAGGTCGCCGCGGGCAGCGGACGCGGGCTCCAGGGCGTCAACTGCACCGCACCGGACACCTCGTTCTGGTTCCCGGGCGCCAGCACGGACGCCTCCCGCACCGACTACGTCCACCTGACCAACCCCGACGACTCCGCCGCCGTCGTCGACATCGAGATCTACGGCAAGGACGGCAGCCTGCAGTCCACGGTGGGGGAGGGCATCACGGTCCCGCCGCACTCCACCGACCCGGTCCTGCTGTCCACGCTCACCGACGAGAAGCAGGCCAACCTCACGGTGCACGTGAACGTCCGCAGCGGGCGCGTGGGCGCCGCCGTGCAGTCCCTCGACGACAAGATCGGCGGCGACTGGCTGGCCGCGTCAACCGACCCGGCGGGCAGCCTCGTCCTGCCCGGCATCCCCAAGGACGCCACCTCCGTGCGCCTGATCGCCTTCACACCGGGCGACGCGGACGCCGACCTCAAGGTGCGGCTCGCCTCGCCGTCCGGTTTGATCACCCCGGCCGGGAGCGAGACGCTGCACGTGAAGGCGGGCATGACCACCGCCGTCGACCTCGGCCCCGTCACCCGCGGCGAGGCGGGCTCCCTGGTCCTCACGCCGACCGCCGAGTCCGCGCCGGTCGTCGCCGCGCTCCGGGTCGTACGGGGCAAGGGCGATCACCAGGAGACGGCCTTCATCCCGGCCACGAGCCCCGTGGGCACGCGCGCCACGGCCGCCGACAACAGCGGCAAGGGCTCCACCCTGTCCCTCACGGCGCCCACCCGCACCGCCCAGGTGAAGGTCACCGCCTCCGCGGGCAGCGAGGGCGGCACGGCGGCCTCCAAGACGTACACGATCAAGGCGGGCACCACCCAGAGCGTCGACGCCCCGGTCCCGGCCGGCCTGAAGGGCACGTACGCGCTGACGGTCGAGACCCTGTCCGGCGGCCCGGTCTACGGCTCACGCACCCTGTCGGCCACGGAGGAGGGCGTCCCGGGCTTCACGATCCAGACCCTGCCGGACGACCGGGGGACGGTGGCGGTACCGCGGGCGGACCAGGACCTGTCGGTGCTGCAGAAGTAGCGGAGAAGTAGCTGAAGGGGGCCGGGGCGGCAGCCGCCGGGCGACGGGCAGGTCAGGGCCGGGCAACCGGCCGGCCCCCGTCTCAGTCCTCGCCGTAGCGCGGATCCACGGTCTCCGGAGTCAGCCCCAGCAGCTCGGCCACCTGCTCGACGACGACCTCGTGCACCAGTGCCGCCCGCTCGTCCCGGCCCTTCGTGCGGATCTCCACCGGCCGCCGGTAGACGACCACCCGCGCCGGCCGTCCCTCCCGGGAGGGAACCGTGCCGCCGAGCGGGACCGCCTCGTCGTTCCAGGCCTTTCCGGGGCCGTCCAGCCGGGGCACCTCGAGGATGAGGAAATCGATGTCGGCGAGCTGCGGCCACCGCCGTTCCAGCCGCTCCACGGAGTCCTGCACCAGGTCCGCGAAGCCCTCGGCACGGCTCGCGGCGAGCGGTACCTGGGGCGGCGCGATCGGGCCGCGCATGCCTCGGCCGTGGCGATCACGACGGCGGGGCCCGGGGCCGGTGACACGGGGCGGTACGGGGTTGTCCATCACTGACGAAGCGTAGTCCCCGCCGGAGCCGCACGCCGCGCCCCGCACCGCGTGCCGGGCGCCCTCCGGCCACCCAGGACGGCCTGTCGCAGGATGACCATCCCAGCCAAGGTTGGGCTCGATTCCGTATCCTCCGAGACCGGCGATCACGGGGCAAATGACGGTGTTGTACGGACTGTTGACCGGATGCGGAGCTGCCCGAAGCCCTGTGAATGCGCGTCTTCGCAGGTCAGCCGGGTGAGTCTGGAGAGGTGTGTGGGCCGATTCACAGCACGACACGGTGGAGTGACCTGGGGGAGAGTCGTCGCGGCCCGCTCAAGAGTGCGGTACCGTCCAACGTCGTGAGCCCTGTACGTCGCTGTTCGCGCACCGCTTGCGGCCGTCCCGCCGTCGCGACGCTGACGTACGTCTACGCCGACTCGACCGCGGTCCTCGGCCCGCTCGCCACCTACGCCGAACCCCACTGTTACGACCTGTGCGCCGAGCACTCCGAGCGCCTCACCGCCCCGCGCGGCTGGGAGGTCGTGCGGCTGCTCGACGGTTCCGCCCCGGCCCGTCCGAGCGGCGACGACCTGGAAGCGCTTGCGAACGCGGTGCGCGAGGCGGCCCGCCCCCAGGAGCGGGCGGCCGGTGCGGGCGGTGGCGGACGCAGGGCGGACCCGATGGAGGTCGCGCGCCGCGGGCACCTGCGCGTGCTGCGCTCGCCCGACAACTGACCGCGTTTTCCCGGTCGTCCACCCCGTTTTCGTGTGCGTTCCGTGCACGTTTCGTTCAGCGGCGCACAGGCATTGACGCCTCCTTGTCGCGGACACGACCATTCCGTACCGGCGGGAAATCGCTTTCCGCATGCCGGAATCCGGGGAGGCGCCTGTGTACGTCCAGGAACTGGAACCCGTCGCCGATTCGCTCGGCCTGTCCGCGCTCGTCGCGGCCCTGCCCCTCCTGATCGTCCTGGTCCTGCTCGGCGGGGTGCGCATGAAGGCGCACCTGGCGGGTCTGACGGGGCTTCTGGCGGCCGTTCTGGTCGCCTGGCTCGCGTACGGCATGCCGCTCGACCAGACGGTCTCCAGCGCCGTCCAGGGAGCCGTGTTCGGCCTCTTCCCCATCCTGTGGATCGTCGTCAACGCCCTGTGGGTGTACCGGATGACCGTCCGCACCCGTCACTTCGACATCCTCCGGCGCTCCTTCGGGCGGGTGTCCGACGATCCGCGCATCCAGGCGCTCGTGGTCGCGTTCTGCTTCGGCGCGCTCCTGGAGGCCCTCGCGGGATTCGGCGCGCCGGTGGCGATCTGCTCGGTCATGCTCGTCGCGCTCGGCTTCGACCCGGTGCGCGCGGCCGTGGTCTCCCTGGTGGCCAACACCGCGCCGGTGGCCTTCGGGGCGATGGCCACACCGGTGGTGACGCTCGCTCAGGTGACGGGCCTGCCGCTGGACGACGTGGCCTCCGTGGTGGGCCGTCAGACGCCGCTGCTCGCCCTCGTCGTACCGCTGGTCCTGGTCTACCTGGTGGACGGCCGGCGCGGTCTGCGCGAGACCTGGGTGCCCGCCCTGGTGTGCGGAGTCGCCTTCGCCGTCGTCCAGTTCGCGGCTTCCAATTACGTCTCCCCGCAACTCGCCGACATCGGCGCCTCCTTGATCGGCGCGGCCGCCCTGGTCGCCGTACCGCACGCGCGCGTACCGGCCACCGAGTCCGTACGCGCGTCCGTGCTGACCGGCTCGCGGGACGAGGAACTGGACCAGGAGGACCCGCGGCGCGAAGTCCTGCGCGCCTACGCCCCGTACGCACTGATCGTGGTGGTCTTCTCGATCGCGCAGATCCCTGCGGTCAAGGACTGGCTGGCCAGGACGACGCAGATGTACGACTGGCCGTTCCTGGACGTGGCGGGGCCCGACGGGAAGCCGGTCAGCGGCAACGTCTTCTCCTGGCCGATCGTCTCGACGGGCGGCACGCTCGTGCTGATCGCCGGAGTGCTGACGGCGGTCGTGTTCGGCATGCACGCACGCGTGGCGGCCAGGGAGTGGGTGGCGACCGTGTACGAGCTGCGGTTCGCGATCCTGACCGTGACGTCCGTGCTGGCGCTCGCGTACGTCATGAACCTCTCCGGACAGGCGGGCACCATCGGCCACTTCGTGGCGGCGGCCGGCGCGGGCCTCGCGTTCCTGTCGCCGGTCCTGGGCTGGTTCGGGGTGGCGGTCTCCGGCTCGGACACCTCCTCCAACGCCCTGTTCGGGGCCCTGCAGGTGACCGCCGCGCGTGAGTCCGGCCTGTCTCCCGCACTCCTGGCCGCAGCCAACAGCTCGGGCGGCGTCCTCGGCAAGATGATCTCGCCCCAGAATCTCACCATCGCGTGCGCGGCCGTGGGTCTCGCGGGCCGCGAGGGGGACCTGCTGCGCAAGGTGCTGCCGTGGAGCCTCGGCCTGCTGCTGGTGATGTGCCTGATCGTGGTGGGCCAGAGCACGCCGGTCCTGGGGTGGATGCTGCCCTGACCCCGTCCCGCCGTCCCGGCTCTTACCCGTCCCTCACCCGGTCCTGACCTGAGGTTACGTTCGAGAGCTCCACTCGGAGTGCGCCCAGCGCGCGGACATCCCGTACGGGTAGTTTGGGGCGACCGACAGGACTTTCAGGAGGGTTGGCCGTGGCTGCTGATCTGTCTCGGATCGTGAAGGCGTACGACGTACGCGGGGTGGTCCCGGACCAGTGGGACGAGGCGCTGGCCGAACTCTTCGGAGCGGCCTTCGCCCGGGTGACCGCCGCCGACGCGATCGTCATCGGCCACGACATGCGGCCGTCCTCGCCCGGCCTGTCGCGTGCCTTCGCGCGCGGGGCGGCCGCGCAGGGCGCCGACGTGACCGAGATCGGCCTGTGCTCGACCGACCAGCTGTACTACGCGTCGGGCGCGCTGAACCTGCCGGGCGCGATGTTCACTGCCTCGCACAACCCCGCGCAGTACAACGGCATCAAGATGTGCCGCGCAGGCGCGGCACCGGTGGGCCAGGACACGGGCCTGACGCAGATCCGCGAACTGGCCGAGCAGTGGACGGAGTCGGGCGCTCCGCAACCGGCCGCGGAGCCGGGAACGATCACGCAGCGCGACACGTTGTCGGACTACGCGGCCCACCTCCGCTCCCTCGTGGACCTGGCCTCGGTCCGCCCGCTGAAGGTAGTGGTCGACGCGGGCAACGGCATGGGCGGCCACACCGTCCCCACGGTGTTCGAGGGACTGCCCCTGACCCTCGTCCCGATGTACTTCGAACTCGACGGCACCTTCCCGAACCACGAGGCGAACCCCCTGGACCCGGCGAACCTCGTCGACCTCCAGCAGCGCGTCCGGGAGGAGGGCGCGGACATCGGCCTCGCCTTCGACGGAGACGCGGACCGCTGCTTCGTGATCGACGAGCACGGCGACCCCGTTTCCCCGTCCGTGATCACGGCGCTGGTGGCCGCACGCGAACTCGCGCGCAACGGCGGCAAGGGCGTGATCATCCACAACCTGATCACCTCGTGGACGGTCCCGGAGGTCGTCAGGGAGCACGGCGGCACCCCGGTGCGCACCCGCGTCGGCCACTCCTTCATCAAGGCGGAGATGGCCACCTCGGGCGCGATCTTCGGCGGCGAGCACTCGGCCCACTACTACTTCAAGGACTTCTGGAACGCCGACACGGGCATGCTCGCCGCCCTCCACGTCCTCGCGGCCCTCGGCGGCCAGGCTGGCCCCCTGTCCGCCCTCACCGCCGAGTACGACCGCTACGTCGGCTCCGGCGAGATCAACTCAACGGTCGCCGACCAGGCTGCCCGGCTGGCAGCCGTCAAGGCGGCGTACGGTGCCCGCGAAGACGTCACCCTCGACGAACTCGACGGCCTGACGGTCACCTCCACCGACTGGTGGTTCAACGTCCGCCCGTCCAACACCGAACCCCTCCTCCGTCTGAACGCGGAGGCCCGCGACGAGGCGTCGATGACCAAGATCCGGGACGAGGTACTGGCGATCATCCGGGCGTGACCTCCTGCCCGACGCAGGGGCGTTTCCCGGAACCTCCGGGAACGGGGGCGGCCGTCCACAGGCACCGCCCCACCCCGCCCCCCACGGCGGTACCCTGACCAGGCACATCCGCACGACCGCACGCCGAAGCAAGTGCACGCGAACCCGCTCGAAGGGACACCCCATGCCGCTCGAAGCCGCCCTCCTGGAGATCCTCGCCTGCCCGGCCTGCCACGCTCCTCTCAAGGAGCAGGAGACCGAGCTGATCTGCACGGGTGCCGACTGCGGCCTGGCCTACCCTGTCCGCGACGGCATCCCCGTCCTGCTCGTGGACGAGGCCCGCCGCCCCGCGTGACGCCGGGCCCCGCCACCCGCGCGTGACGCCCCGGCGACGCGCACACAAAGACCCCCGGCGATCGGAGGCTGCCACCCATGCTCGACGAATCGCTGCTCGACGCCCCCGAGGCACTCGCGGAGTCGGACCGGCGCGGCCTGCTGCGCGGCGCCGCCGAGGCCGGTGCCCGCGTCCGCACGGCCGCGCGCCACGCCGCCGAGGCAGGCGTCGGCGACCTCAAGCCGGACGGCCGCCCGCGCGCCGTCCTCATCGCGGGCCCCGGCGCCGCCGCCACCTGCGCCGCCGACCTCCTCGGCACGCTCGCGGGCCCCGGCAGCCCCGTCATCCGGCTCGCCCCCAGCGGCGTCGCCCCCGCCGCGGGCGCCCTGCGCTGGGAGCTCCCGGGCTGGGCCGGTTCGGTCGACCTGCTGCTGATCGCCACCCCCGACGGCACCGAGCCAGGCCTGTCCCTGCTCGCCGAAGCGGCCTACCGCCGGGGCTGCGCGGTCGTCGCGGTCGCCCCCGCGGCCACCCCGCTCACCGAGGCGGTGGACGGTTCCCACGGCCTCTTCGTACCGATGGCGACAGCCCCGTACGAACAGGACGAGCAGGAGCTGGCCGCATCCGCTCCCGGCGTCCTGTGGGCGCTGCTCACGCCCTTGCTCGCCCTCCTGGACCGCACCGGACTGCTGAGCGCCCCGCCGGACGCCGTCGAGAAGGTCGCCGACCGCCTCGACCACATCGCCGAACGCTGCGGTCCCGCCATCGCGACCTACAGCAACCCCGCCAAGACGCTCGCCGCCGAACTCGCCGACTCGCTGCCGGTCGTGTGGACCGAGGGCGTCTCGGCGGGCCCCGCGGGCCGCCGTTTCGCGGCCGCCCTCGCCGAGCTCTCCGGCCGCCCTGCGGTCGTCGCCGAACTCCCCGAGGCGCTCGCCGCGCACAGCGCCCTGCTGGCCGGGCCGCTCGCCGCCAGCTCCGACCCGGACGACTTCTTCCGCGACCGCGTGGACGAGGCGCCCGCGCTGCACGCGCGCGTGGTGCTGCTCCGCGACCGCCCGCTCGGCGGCCTCACCGCGGCACCCGCCGCCCGCGACCTGGCCCTCAGCCACGACACGCCGATCAGCGAACTGGAGCCGGAGCCGGGCGGCGAGCTGGAGACCCTCGCCGAGCTGATCGCCATCACGGATTTCGCCGCCGTTTACCTGGCGCTCGCCTCGGGGGCCTGATCTTGACGCCGACCCCCTGACCGTCGTACGCCACGCGAGGACGAGTACGTACGCCACGCGAAGACAAGGCCTCGTCCGCACCAAGACGTCGTACGCACAAAGACCCGGCAGAAAGAACCGCAACCGCATGGACCGCCTGGACAACACCATCCGCCCCTACGCCTGGGGCTCCGCCACCGCCATCCCTGCCCTCCTCGGCGTCGAACCGAGCGGTGAACCGCAGGCGGAGATGTGGATGGGCGCCCACCCGGGCGCACCCTCGCGCACCGCGCGCGGCACGCTCGTCGAGGTCGTCGACGCGGATCCGAAGCGGGAGCTCGGCCCGGCGGCCGTGGCCAAGTTCGGTCCCCGGCTGCCCTTCCTACTCAAGATCCTCGCCGCCGGCGCCCCGCTCTCCCTCCAGGTGCACCCCGACCTGGCACAGGCCAAGGAGGGTTACGAGGACGAGGAGCGCCGCGGCATCCCCGTGGACGCCCCGCACCGCAACTACAAGGACGCCAACCACAAGCCCGAACTGATCTGCGCGCTCACCGAGTTCGACGGTCTGTGCGGCTTCCGCGACCCGCTCCAGGCGGCCGACCTGCTGGCCGGCCTCGGCGTGGACTCCCTCAAGCCGTACGTCGACCTGCTGCAGGCCCACCCCGAGGACGCCGCCCTGCGCGAGGTCCTCACGGCGATCCTCACGGCCGACCGCGAGGAGATGCACCGCACGGTCACCGCGGCCGCCTCCGCCTGCACCCGCCTGGGCGGCGCGTACGCCCCCTACGCGGACATCGCCCACCACTACCCGGGCGACCCCGGCGTCATCGCCGCGATGCTCCTCAACCACGTGCGCCTGCAGCCCGGCGAGGCCCTCTTCCTGGGCGCCGGCATCCCGCACGCTTACCTGAACGGTCTCGGCGTCGAGATCATGGCCAACTCCGACAACGTCCTGCGCTGCGGCCTGACCCCCAAGCACGTCGACGTCCCCGAACTCCTGCGCATCGTCCGCTTCGAGGCGAGCGACCCGGGCGTGCTGCGCCCCGAGGCGTCGCCGGACGGGGAGGAGGTCTACGAGACGCCGATCGACGAGTTCCGGCTGTCGCGGTACGTCCTCCCCGAGAGCGGCACCACCCACGACCTCACCCGCGACACCCCGCAGATCCTGCTCTGCACGGCCGGTACGGTGCGGGCGGACGGGCACGAACTGCGCCCGGGCCAGTCGGTCTTCGTCCCGGCCGGCGAACAGGCCGAAGTCTCCGGAGCGGGCACGATCTTCCGCGCCACTGTGATCGTATGACCGGGGTTGTGGACACCTGAGACGCCGCTTCCGGGCGGGGCTGCAAGAATGGCCCACCGGCAAAGGACGGGCAAAGGCGGCGGGCGAGGGCCCGGCCGGCGCAGGGTACGTAGGCGAAGGGACATCGCGAACACATGAGCGCGTCAGGCGGCAGCAAAGCGATCGTGGCGGCACTCGGCGCCAACCTCGCGATCGCGGCATCGAAGTTCGTGGCGTTCGCGTTCAGCGGTTCGTCGTCGATGCTCGCCGAGGGCGTCCACTCGCTCGCCGACTCCGGCAACCAGTTCCTGCTGCTGATCGGCGGCAAGAAGGCCCAGCGCGAAGCGACCCCGCAGCACCCCTTCGGCTACGGCCGCGAGCGGTACATCTACGCCTTCCTGGTCTCCATCGTCCTGTTCTCGGTCGGCGGCATGTTCGCCATCTACGAGGGCTACGAGAAGATCCGCCACCCGCACGAGGTGGAGCACTGGTACTGGCCGGTGGGCGTCCTGGTCTTCGCGATCATCGCCGAGGGCTTCTCCTTCAGGACGGCCATCAAGGAGTCCAACCAGCTGCGCGGCAAGCTCTCCTGGTCGCAGTTCATCCGCCGCGCCAAGGCCCCCGAGCTGCCCGTCGTCCTGCTGGAGGACTTCGGCGCGCTCATCGGTCTGGTCCTCGCCCTCGGCGGCGTCGGCCTCGCGCTGCTCACCGGTGACGGCGTGTGGGACGGAATCGGCACCGTCTGCATCGGCGTCCTGCTCGTCATGATCGCGCTCGTCCTCGCCTCCGAGACCAAGTCCCTCCTGCTCGGTGAGTCCGCGGGCGTGGAGGAGGTCAGGAAGATCGAGGACGCCATCGTCGACGGCGCCACGGTCACCGGCATCATCCACATGCGCACGCTCCACCTCGGCCCCGAGGAGCTGCTGATCGCCGCCAAGATCGCCGTCGAGCACGACGACACGGCCGCCGAGGTCGCCACCGCCATCAACGCCGCCGAGGCGCGGATCCGCGAGGCGGTCCCGATAGCGCGCGTCATCTACCTCGAGCCGGACATCTACAGCGAGGCGGAAGCCGCCAAGGGCCCGGACCGCGAGGCGACGCCGGGAGGCCCGGCGTCGCACCCCGCCGGTCACTGACACCGCTTCGTACGGCAGAGGGGCCCACCGAGCGCTCGGCGGGCCCCTTCGTCACACCTGCACGGCCCAGGGCGGGGGCGGAGGCACCACGACACGCTTCCGTACGGCGACGGCCGCGATGCCCAGCCCGAGCCCGGTGAGCGCCAGCAGCAGCCCCACCAGCCCGGCCAACCCGAGCAGCGTCAGCCCGGTGTAGTCGTCCGTCACGCGGCCCTGGACCGCGCTCACCGGCACTGTCCCGCCGTGGTCGTCGGCGAAGAACCGCGAGTCTCGCGAATTCGTCCGGTGATCACCGAGCATGAAGAGCCGCCCCTTCGGCACCTTCACGTCGTACGGCCGGTGCATCCCGTCGACGATCCCGTCCGACACGTAGGGCTCGGCCAGCGGTCTGCCGTTCACGAGGAGCCGCTCGTCCGTGCCTTCCCCCGTGCAGCAGACGATGTGATCGCCGCCCACGCCGACGACGCGCTGCAGGACGGCGGCGCCCTGATAGCGATCCGGCGCCGTGTAGAGCACCACGTCGCCCCGCCGCACGCCGGTCCCGTCCATCCGCTCGTACACCAGCTGCTGCCCCTGTGTGTACGTCGGCGACATGCTCTCGCTGGCCACGGTCGTCCCGTGGTAGCCGGCCCACGCACTCGCCAGCGCAACGACCACCAGCACCAGCCCCAGTGGCCCCAGCACCCCCGCCCATATGCCCAGCTTCCGGGCCTTGCTCATCGCCACTCCCTCCCCACGCGGAACATCCGCGCCGGCGCAGAGGCTAGCGGCCCTCTGTGAACCGACTGTGCGGGCCCGCGCCTTGTGCGGCACGGGCCCGGCACCCCTACCGGATCTCGCCCAGCACCCCGAGGACCGCGCGCTCGTCCTGGGCCGCCGTCAGCCGCTCCCGGAAGCCGGCGTCCATCAACTTCCGTGACAGCAGCGCCAGAATCCGCAGATGCTCATCGCCCGCGGCGGCCTGCGGCACGGCGATCATGAAGATCAGCCGCGCCTTCGTACCGTCCATCGAGCCCCACTCGACGCCCTCGTCGGAGCGCGCGAATCCGACGACCGGCGCGGTCACCGCGTCCGTCTTGGCATGCGGAATCGCGATCTCCTCGCCGAGCCCGGTGGTGCCCTGCTCCTCACGCCGCAGCGCCGTCCGCACGAGCTCGTCCACGTCCGTCACGTCACCGCTGTGCGCCAGCAGCTCCGCCATCTCGCGAATCGCGGCCTCCTTCTCCCGCGCGCCGAGCCGAACCGTGACGGTCTGATCGGTGAGGTAGCCGGAGAGGACGTCTGGGCCGGTAGCAGCGGTATCACCGGTGTCGGTGTCGGTGTCGGCGGACTGGGACTCGGACTCGGCCGGATCGTCCGCGGATGCGGATGCGGATCCGGTCGATCCAGTTGATCCGCTCGCAGCATCCGAAACGGCCAGGGGAGATCCGCTCACCGCCTGCGTCGGTACGACAGCGGACGCAGCCGAACCAGTCGACGACGCCCCTGCTCCCACCGCGACCAGCGCCGGCTCGGGACCGGCCGCACCCGCGACGGCCACCACGGGCGCAGCGCGACGCCTGCGCTCACCGACGTCGACCAGAGCCACCGTCGTCAGCGCCGTGACGACCGTGCCGATCACCACCGCGACGAAGAACATCGGAACGCCGCTCACCGCGCCCAGCACCGCAACGATCGGCCCGCCGTGCGGCACCGCGTCCTTGACGCCCGCGATGCCGGCGACCGCACCGGCCACCGCGCCGCCGAGCATGTTGGCCGGGATGACCTGCGCGGGCCGCGCCGCCGCGAACGGGATCGCGCCCTCGGAGATGCCGAAACACCCCATGAACAGGGACGCGAGACCGGTCTCCCGCTCCTGCTCGGTGTACAGCCCCTTCCGGATCAGCGTCGCCAGCCCCTGTCCCAGCGGCATGACCGGGATCGCGGCGGCGCACATGCCCATGACCGTCTGGTTGCCGGTCGCGATGAGCCCCGCGCCGAAAAGGAACGCCGTCTTGTTGACCGGTCCGCCCATGTCGAACGCGATCATGAGCCCCAGAATCGAGCCGAGCAGGATCGCACTCGTGCCGGTCATCCCGCCGAGCCAGCCGGTCAGGTGCTCGAACACCCACGAGATCGGCTTGCCGATGACGTAGATGAAGAACATCCCGAGCGCCGTAGTCGCCACGATGGGGATCACGATGATCGGCATGATCGGCTGTACGAACTTCGGGACCTTGACCTTCTTGATCCACAGCACCAGATACCCGGCGAGGAACCCGGTCACGATCGCCCCGATGAAGCCGGCGCCCGCCTTGGAGTCGTACAAGGACCCCGTGTTCGCGATCCAGCCGCCGATCATGCCCGGCACGAGCGCGGGCCGGTCGCCGATGGCGTACGCGATGTACCCGGACAGGATCGGCACCATCAGCGTGAAGCCGATGACACCGATGTTGTTCACGTCCATCCAGAAGGAGTCCTTCGGGATGACCAGGCCACCGGAGGGGTCGGTGTGCCCGCCGAGCGAGAGCGAGATGGCGATCAGCAACCCGCCGACCACCACGAACGGGATCATGTAGCTGACCCCGTTCATCAGCGCCTTGTACGCGACGCTCCGCTCCCTGCCACCGCCCGCGGACGAGGCGGCCGCGGCGCTCCCGGGCTCGTGTACCGGCGCCGACCGCACCTGCTCGATCAGCCGCTCGGGATGACGGATTCCCTCGGCCACTCCGACCTTGAGCACCCGCTTGCCCGCGAAACGGCTGAGGTCCACGTCCTTGTCCGCGGCGACTATGACACCGTCCGCGGTACTGACATCGTTGTCATCGAGGACATTTTCGGCCCCGATGGATCCTTGCGTCTCCACCTTCATCTCGATGCCGCGGCTCTCGGCTGCCTGCGCGAGCTTCTCCGCGGCCATGTATGTGTGTGCGATGCCGGTCGGGCACGCGGTCACCGCGAGCAGCTTCAGCCGCTTCCGCTCGGTGCCGCCGTTGCCCGTGGGGGGAGGGCCGGCCGGACTGGTCACGTCGATCTCCTAACGCCTTCGTCACGCGAAGCGCCGTCCCGGACGCCCCGCAGGAACGATCAGAAGTTCCCGATCTCCGAGGCATCCTGCATCACCTGACGCTCCCCGCAAAGATGCAAAAGTCCCTGTTCATGCGGTTCTGCAGGCACCTGTTCTCCCGTTCGTACGTGTCCTGTTATCGCGCCCCGGCATCCCTGCGGCCCCCACCCGCCGTCCACGGTGATCGACGGGATGCGTTCGGAGGCGGACTGGGGCGGCCGGGTCGACCGGTGTAGCTTGGTTGGGAGCCAGACGTCGCTGCTGATGGCGGTCGGGCGGTCCCACCGCGGACCGGCCGAGGGAGAGAGGGCCTCCGACGGACTGCGCTGCGCGTACGCGGGCATGCCCAGTGTCCTCTTCGGGCACCCCTGTGTCCGCCGCCGTGCAGACCAGCCGTACCCACCTCGCCCCAACCCCGAGGAGCAGCTCGCAATGACGACTGTCGACAACCGACAGGACTTCAAGGTCGCCGATCTCTCGCTGGCCGAGTTCGGCCGCAAGGAGATCACTCTCGCCGAGCACGAGATGCCCGGCCTGATGTCGATCCGTAAGGAATACGCCAAGACCCAGCCGCTGGCCGGCGCCCGCATCACCGGGTCCCTGCACATGACCGTGCAGACCGCCGTCCTCATCGAGACCCTGGCCGCCCTGGGCGCGCAGGTCCGCTGGGCATCCTGCAACATCTTCTCCACCCAGGACCACGCGGCCGCCGCCATCGCCGTCGGTCCGAACGGCACGCCCGACAACCCCCAGGGCATCCCGGTCTTCGCCTGGAAGGGCGAGACCCTGGAGGAGTACTGGTGGTGCACCGAGCAGGCGCTGACCTGGCCGGGCACCGCCACCGGCGGCCCGAACATGATCCTCGACGACGGCGGTGACGCCACCCTCCTCGTACACAAGGGCGTCGAGTACGAGAAGGACGGCAAGGTCCCGTCCGTCGACACCGCCGAGTCCGACGAGCACCGCGTCATCCTCGAGCTCCTGCACCGCACCATCACGGACGGCTCGCAGAAGTGGACCCAGCTCGCCTCGGAGATCCGCGGCGTGACCGAGGAGACCACCACCGGCGTCCACCGTCTGTACGAGATGCAGCGCGACGGCGTCCTGCTGTTCCCGGCGATCAACGTGAACGACGCCGTCACCAAGTCGAAGTTCGACAACAAGTACGGCTGCCGCCACTCGCTGATCGACGGCATCAACCGCGCCACCGACGTCCTGATCGGCGGCAAGACCGCGGTCGTCTGCGGCTACGGCGACGTGGGCAAGGGCTGCGCGGAGTCCCTGCGCGGTCAGGGCGCCCGCGTGATCATCACCGAGATCGACCCGATCTGCGCGCTCCAGGCGGCGATGGACGGCTACCAGGTCACGACCCTCGACGAGGTCATCGACAAGGCCGACATCTTCGTCACCACGACCGGCAACAAGGACATCATCATGGCCTCCGACATGGCCAAGATGAAGCACCAGGCCATCGTCGGGAACATCGGCCACTTCGACAACGAGATCGACATGGCCGGCCTCGCCAAGACCCCCGGCATCGTCAAGGACGAGGTCAAGCCCCAGGTGCACACCTGGACCTACCCCGACGGCAAGGTGCTCATCGTCCTGTCCGAGGGCCGCCTGCTGAACCTGGGCAACGCCACCGGTCACCCGTCGTTCGTGATGTCCAACTCCTTCGCGGACCAGACCCTGGCCCAGATCGAGCTGTTCACCAAGCCCGACGAGTACCCGACCGACGTCTACGTGCTGCCCAAGCACCTCGACGAGAAGGTCGCCCGCCTCCACCTGGACTCGCTCGGCGTGAAGCTGACCACGCTCCGCCCCGAGCAGGCCTCGTACATCGGCGTGCAGGTCGAGGGCCCGTACAAGTCGGACCACTACCGCTACTGAGCGGCTCGGATCAGCCCATGGTGAGCGCGTCGGTGCGCTGACACGCTCACCAGCAGCAGTTCCTCCGAGGCAGGCCCCCGCACCCCCGTGCCGGGGGCCTGCCCCTTTGGCCGCTGTGGCCGGACCACCCCGTCAAGACCCAGGACCCCCATGCCCCGCGGCCGGTATTCGCTCCACGATCCGCACGATCACACCCCCCTCGCAGAAGAACACTTCCACTGCGCCCCCGGCCCCTCCGGCTGGCGCTACGTCTCCCAGCTGACCAGCTCGTCGGGTGACCACATCGGCTCCGTCGACCTCGCTCTCGACGAACTCGGCCGCCCCATCCGCCTCGAACTCCACGCTGCGGACTGGCAGGTCCGCGGCGCCGCCCTCGAAGGCGTCACCTGGGTCCGTACCGACCCCACCGGGACCCATGCCACTGAAGGCAACGTGCGCGCCCACGCCTTCACCGGCACATCCCCCGCGTTCCTCGTCGCCACCGCCCGTCTCCTGCGCCTCACCCCCTCCGCCGCGGCAACCCGCGTACGCCTCGTCGCCTTCACGGACCCCGTCCTCGCCCCGCGCACCGTGGACCAGTCCTGGGCCTTGGTGAACAGAGAAACACACGCCACTGACAACGCCCCGCTGACCGTGGACGAATACCAGGTCACAGCCCTGGACACGGGCGAACAGCACGCCGTGCACATCGCCGGCGACGTGGTCCTCGCGGCACCCGGCATCGAGCTGGAAGACCTCGAATCGCCGCCGTCCGCACTCGCCTGAGCGAGATTGACCGTGAGGCCCGGGCTACGTCGGCGGCACGAACCCGGTGGACTCGGTGGTACCGCGCTCTCCGTCGGTGGGAGCGACGGACGGAGGCACGTCCCGGGAAACGGTCGGAACCGTCTGCCCGACGTCGGCGGAAGGCGGCGCGGTCACCACGGCAGCAGGCCAAGCTGGTGCCCCGTACGAACCCGGCGCACCAGGCGGTCCCGCAACACCCGCGAGCTGCCCGCCGACAGCGGTGCCCCCGGCCGCCGAACCGTTCGCGAAGGCCCGCCGTACCTCCCGAGCCTGCCTCTCCTGCATCACAGCCGCCAGATAGGCCGCCGGCGGAATGCCCTGCGGAACCGGCGCTCCCGTACGAGACGCCAGATCCGAGGCGAGCCGCTCCGCCATGGCCCAGCCCACCTGCGGGTCCAGCTGCTGCATCCGCGTCAGATACTGACGAACCGCAAGCCACAACCCGTCGGGCACCGCGGACAGATCAAGCCCGGAGAACTTCCCGGCCAGCCAGGGGGGCGGCGGAGGCAGAAAGGCCGTCCGCCCGACGGGAATCCTTTCCCGTACGACGAGTGTCCCCGCGAACACGTCACCGAGCCGTCGGCCGCGTGCCGACACGAGCGACGCGATACAGGCGATGACCCCGAACGTCATCAGGATCTCGATGACACCGATCCCACCCCGCACCAGCGCATGCCGGAACCGGATCGGGCCGCCGTCGTCCCGCACCACCCGCAGCCCGCACGCCATCTTCCCGAGAGACCGCCCATGGCTGAGCGTCTCGACCGCGATGGGCCCGCCCACCAGCACCAGCACGAAACTCGCGATCGACACCGCGATCTGCGCCGCGTCGTCCAAGGAAGCCGTGGAAGCGACGAGACCGATGGTCAGGACGATGTAGACGACCATGGCCGCCGCCAGATCGAGCAACACCGCGAGAGCCCTGCTGGGCAACCTCGCGGGGCGCAACTCCAACGCCACCGCCTCGCCCGTAACCAGCTCGCTCACGCCCGTCGTCCTTCCCTTGGCTGCCCCTTGAACGGTCAGTCTGCCAAGCTGAGGGCGCATCGCGCCCCAGTACGACAAGCTGACTCCACGACGAGCCGCCGACGAACAGCCGAGGAGCAGGCAGACCGATGGACCTCGACGTCTTCGTCACCACCCACCGGGCCGAGTGGGACCGCCTCGACGCGCTCCTCAAGCGCCAGCGCCGTCTCAGCGGAGGGGAGGCCGACGAACTCGTCGCGCTCTACCAGCGAACGGCCACCCATCTCTCCCTGATCCAGTCCAGCGCTCCCGACCCTCAGCTGACCGGACGCCTCAGCCAGCTCGTGGCACGCGCGCGTGGCGCCGTGACAGGCAACCGGCGCGCCTCCTGGCGCGATGTCACACGATTCCTGACGCACGGCTTCCCTGCCGCGGTCTACCGATCGCGTCGCTGGTGGGTCCCCACCGCCCTTCTGTCCACCGCCGTGGCCATCGCGCTGGGCTGGTGGATAGGTACGCATCCCGAGGTGCAGGCCACCATCGCCGCCCCCAGCGAGCTGCGCGAACTCACCCGCCCCGGCGGCCAGTACGAGTCGTACTACTCGAGCCACCCGGCGGCGTCCTTCGCCGCCCAGGTCTGGACGAACAACGCCTGGGCAGCCGCCCAGTGCCTGATCCTGGGTGTCTTCCTCGGCCTTCCGGTCCTCTGGATCCTCTTCCAGAACATGCTCAACCTCGGAGTCGGCTTCGGACTGATGTCCTCGGCCGGCCGACTCGACACGTTCCTCGGCCTGGTCCTCCCGCACGGCCTGCTCGAACTGACCGCGGTCTTCGTAGCCGCCGGCACCGGCCTCCGCCTCGGCTGGACACTCATAGATCCGGGCCCCCGTTCCCGGCGCACGGCTCTCGCCGAGGAAGGCCGCGCAGCCATCGGAATGGCGATCGGCCTCGCTCTCGTCCTCTTCGTCTCGGGCGCCATCGAAGGCTTCGTGACCCCGTCCGGCCTGCCCACTTGGGCCCGTATAGGCATCGGGGTCGCCGCAGAGGCCGCCTTCCTCGCCTACGTCTTCGTCCTGGGTGGCCGAGCGGCCCGAGCCGGTGAGACGGGCGACGTCGAGGCGGCGGAACGCAGCGCCACGGTGCCGACGGCCGCCTGATGTGCGGACACGCCTGTTGAACTGTTAGTCTCTTCTTCGCCCCGCAGGAGCCGTTGACACGGCGCAGGTGGGGAGGTAGATTCGAACGGTTGCCTGGAACTGGGTCTCACCCGGTCGGCGGCAGTGAGTGTCTGTCAGCTTCTCGGAAACGCAGGTTTCCAAGAAGCCTCTCCCGATAAATCGGAAACGAGTGGCCGGTCAGTCCGGCTCGAAAGTTCTGATAAAGTCGGGATCGCCGGAAAGGGAAACGCGAAAGCGGAAACCTGGAAAGCGCCGAGGAAATCGGATCGGAAAAGGATCTGATAGAGTCGGAAACACCGAAGGGAAGCGCCCGGAGGAAAGCCCGAGAGGGTGAGTACGAAGGAAGCGTCCGTTCCTTGAGAACTC